>JAJFLH010000040.1 GCA_021772775.1 Mariprofundus sp.
CTGATGAGGAGGTTGACTTCATCATGCACAGGCTAAATCATCGACCAAGAAAGACGCTGGGCTACAGAACACCCCACGAAGTGTTCTTCAATACCAAAACTCAACTCACTGGAGTTGCACTTGGGAATTGAATCCGCGAAACACTCTGATTTGCAAGGTGACAAGTTTGCCAGGTTGGTGATTAGTGATAACGGAACAGGCATTCCTGAATCACATATGGATAAGGTTTTTGAACCGTTTTTTACGACCAAGGGAGTTGGAGATGGTACCGGTTTGGGCCTGGCCATGGTTTATGGCTCGATTATAAATCACGGTGGTTTGATCGAAGTAGAAAGTGCTGAGGGTGAAGGTACGACCTTTTCAATCTATCTGCCGTTATGTGCAGAAAGAAGGGGAGTCAAAGAAATAGAAAAGAATGCGATTGTTCAAGGGCAAGGTGAAACAATCCTTCTGGTTGATGATGAAGTGGAGATGCGCAGGACTATCGGAGAGGTGCTGAGAAATATGGGCTATCAGGTGCTGGAGGCTGCGGACGGAGAGCAGGCCATGGAGTGTTTTATGACCAATAACCCTGACCTCATTGTGACTGACGTTGTGATGCCAAACATGGGAGATTTTGAATTGGCTCAATCTATCAGGCAGATAAATGATACTGTTCCAGTCATCTTCTGTACGGGATATGACAACAATGCCTTAGATCATAATTATCACCTTGAGGGTAGTGAAACCATCAGCAAACCCTTCTCCTTTGATATATTATCTCAGTCAATCAGAGGTCTGCTTGAAGCTTAATGCCATGATCGAGTTAATCTGAAAGTGAGTGTTCAATATAAGCCAGAATGTAAATAAAGGTGGTTGGCTTCGGTGTGCCCTCGAACTGCCGGGTAAAGGCGTGTGTTTATTGTGGCCAAAACATCTGAATAGGGGATTCCATCTTGATGTGATTGCTCGGTTCGCGGTTATAATAAATGTAGCAGTTGGGCGAGGACAAATAACAGGCAGATCAGAAAACCGATAGCGGGAACCCAGGTTGGTACATTGATGCCATCGGCAGGCTTGGTTTCTGGGCGGGTTTTCAGCCGCCAGAGGGCAAGGTTGATGGCTCCGAACACAACGAGGGTGATGAAACTGGTTACCTTGGCCAGCGTGAGCAGCGGGAAAGCCAGTGCGATCAACAATATGATGATGGCCACGAAAGCTGTGGCGATTACGGGTGTCTGCCTGCCAGGATGAATGCGTGCAAACAGCTCTGGTAACATCTGTTGCCTGCTCATGCCATAAAGGATACGCGCCGACTTGATGATCTGGACTAGCGCGCCGTCAGCTACTGCGGTGACGCTGACAGCCGCAATAATCAGCCGGAGCGTCTGCTGTTCTTCTCCGATCAGTGCCGCCAGTGGGGCAGAGTTGCCGGCCAGTTCATCAGTCGGAAGCACCAGAACGGCAGTCAGGGAAACCATTACATAGAGTAGGGTAGTGATGATCAGCGCCAGAATAATGGCTAGCGGCATGGTGCGTGTCGGGTCTTTCACCTCTTCGGCAATATTGATCATATCTTCAAATCCGATGAATGCATAAAAGGCGATAAAAGCGCCGAAGACAATAGCACCCCAGATGGCTGTTTCAGCAGGCGGAATTAACTCGGGTAGACGCTCTGGCAGTGTCGCCAGCTGCTCGGTGTTGAACAGTATCACGACAATCAAGCCTGCAATGGTAATGCTGGTGGTGAACACGGCTACGCCCACCGACTCGGATATACCCCAGGCCGCCAATGTGGCAAGCACTGCGATCAGCAGTGTCATGATCAGCCATGCAGGCAGGTCGATGAAAATTTGCAAATAACCGACTGATCCGTTCACGATGGTTGCTGCAGAGACAATGCCTGTAGTGACAATGGCAAAGCCGACAGCAGTGGAGAGCGTTTTAAGGTGAAATACCTCCTGCAGATAGACCGCTTCGCCTGCACATTTCGGGAAACGTGAGGAGAGCTCGGCATATGAGAAGGCTGTAAATCCTGCGATGATCGAAGCGAGTAGGAAGGTGACGGGGGCATACATGCCGGTGATGCCTGCAACCTCGCCGACCAATACAAAGATACCCGCGCCAATGATGGTACCCAGTCCGTAGAGGGTAACCATGGGTAGGGAGATAACCCGTTTAAGTGGAGGCGAAGCTTGCATGCTCAATGACCTACCTTTTCCGAAAGATCTTTGCTGTAAGTATAGCGCTGTCCATACTGTTTACAGTGATTAAAGTGACAGCCGTGGGATACAATCCCTTAATCAGGTTCAAAGGAGAAGCATGTGGTGGAAATGCTTTATAGCGGTGTAAGGCTTTTATATCTTGATATGTGTGTGCTTATGATAATTCAGGGACGTGAAATTTAAGTTTGAAAATACCGTAGCTATTTAAAAACGGATCGTGGTGAAGCATAGTGAGCAAAAATCCAGTGGCAGGTATTGATGAAGTGAACTGTGATCTACAAAGTGTTCTCCAATCCTCTCTTGCTGCTTTGGCAAGATAACTCGATATGAATCGCGATAAGCTGTTTAGTGTGCTGCAGGGCGGTTTCATTCTTTGGGTGGTTTTTGGCAGTTTGTGGGGGTGGTTCTTTGCCGACAGCGCTGCTGCGGGTAAGGGGATGATTGGCCCGGCGCTGATGTTGATTATGTTGTTGATGGGACTGACATTGCGTTTGGACGATATTCGCAAACTGCGCCATGCTGGACGTCCGTTGCTGCTTGGTCTGTTTTTGCAATTTCTTGTGATGCCACTGGCGGCCTGGAGCATTGCTTATATTTTGTCACTTCCTCCCATGCTGGCATTGGGATTGATTCTGGTCGGTTGTGCACCTGGAGGCACTGCCTCTAACGTTGTGACCTGGCTGGCGCGTGGTGATGTTGCCCTGTCAGTGGCGATGACCAGTGCTTCAACACTGCTTGCGCCGCTGGTGATGCCTTTATGGATCTGGTTGCTTGCCTCCACATGGCTGGCGATTGACCCGGTCGCTATGTTTCTCAGTGTGATTCAGATTGTGTTGCTGCCGGTGATTGTAGGTATTCTCATTCGCCGCTATTGGCAGCCTCCGTCTTTATTGTTGGAAGGGCTCTTTCCGCTTATTGCGATGCTCACCATCGCCTGGATTGTTGGTGTTGTTGTAGGCCTTAATGTCGTGAACCTGCAGACGGTAGCGCTGAGCATGGTTGCAGCGGTGATCCTACTCAATCTCATCGGCCTGTTGCTCGGTAGTGGTTTGATGCGTCGGCTGGGTAATTCACCAGTACAGAGTCGAACGGTTGCCATTGAAGTTGGTATGCAGAATTCCGGCTTGGCAGTAGCGCTGGCTATTGTCCATTTTTCGCCTGAAGCAGCCCTTGCCGGTGCGATGTTCAGCCTATGGCATAACCTTTCCGGATCTATGCTGGCTATCTACTGGCGAAACCGCACTAAAAGCTTATAGCGCACTCGTGAGGTTACTTCTGAATGGGGAATAACTGTTTTAAGTTTCGATCATTCTACGTAATGACTGACTAATATCTGCAACGGAAAAAGGTTTATTCAGGACAATACTTCGATCCAGTTCATCACCGGTTTTTAGTGTCTTTTTCCTGTCATAGCCTGTTGCAAAGATAATAGGGATAGTGGTATTGATTTTCCGTATATGCCTTGCTGCATCAACGCCGCCCATCCTGGGCATGACTACATCCAAAATAGCCAGTTTGATCTCATCTTTGTGTGCCTTGAACAGCTGCAGCGCCTCTTCACCGTCAGCCGCAGTTAAAATATTGTAGCCCAGATGGATCAGCACCTCTTTGGTTACTTCACGCATCTCTATCTCATCATCCACCAGCAGTATGGTTTCACCCTGGCCTTCGAGCGTTTGAGCTTCTCCATCTTTCAATTTCTTTGCTTTTTCAACTTCCAGGGGTAGATAAATATGAAAGGCAGTGCCTTCTTCAAGTCTGCTTTCCACTTCAATCGCTCCGCCATGGCTCTGTATCGCGCCATACACCATAGCCAAGCCTAGTCCGGTGCCTTCACCAACCTCTTTGGTGGTAAAAAACGGCTCGAATATATTGTTCAGGTGATCCTCAGCAATGCCATGCCCATTATCCTGAACGGTTATAGAGGCAAAACGCCCTTCTTTCAGAGAAGGATGTCGCTTCAGGAATGCAGCATCGGAGATAAAAGCCGTTAGGCTGCAATCAATGCAGGGTTGGGCACGATCGGCGACAGCATGACTGGCATTGTTCAACAAGTTCATTAGCACCTGTTGAAGCTGGGTGGCGCTACCATCAATGATGAGCAGTTCATCGCATAGCTTGCAGCTACTTTCGATGTTCTCTGGAATGGCGTTTCTGGATAGTTTGAAAGCTTCCTGCATAAACTCATTCAGGTAAAGGCGCTCTGTTTCCACGGTATCTTTACGTGCAAAGGTGAGTAGCTGCTGAACCATATCTGCCGCACGCAGGCCAAGGCGCTCTATAGAGGCCAGTTTCTCGATGGCTTCAGGGTTATTGTTCAGTAGCAGTTTGGTCAGATATACATTGCCTTGAATAGCACCCAGCATGTTATTGAAGTCGTGTGCAATACCGCCGACTAGTGTGCCGATGGCTTCCATCTTTTGTGATTGCAAAAGCTGATTTTCCAGTCTTTTGTATGCAGTGATATCCACATGGGTTCCAACCAGTCGAACTGCTTTGTCATCGGAATCGCTATGTACCAGGTAAGCACGGGAGAGAACAATAACTTCGTAGCCATCTCTATGTTTCATGCGCATTTCCACTTCAAAGGAATCAGCCCTGCCTTGCAGGTAATCCTGAACCTTTTCAATCACCCAGCCTTTGTCATCAGGGTGAACCAGCGCTGCCCAGCTATCCAGATTAGCATCAAGCTCATGCTCTTCATATCCCAGCATGCTTTTCCAACGGGGGGAGTAATAGATGTGCCCGGTTTCCAGATCCCAGTCCCACAAACCATCGTTTGCACCACGCATTGCCAGGGCAAAGCGCTCTTCGCTCTGTTTTACCTCTCTGGTGCGTTTCTCAACCAGACTTTCCAAATTCTCATTGGCGTCTTTCAGGGCTTTTTCGGCCTGTTTTCGATCGGTAATGTCACGCAGAGTGACAACAAAAAGATCATCTGATCCGCGTTTAAGCGTTGAGATTGTCAATTCCACAGGTAGCTCAGAGCCTTCTCTGTCAAAAGCTCGAGCTTCCACAGGGCTCTTCATCAGTGTGCCTTCTGCACTGCTGAGATAGTGATCTATAGACTGGGAATATTCGGTGGCCCCCAGGCTGCCGGTAATAGAGACATTCGACAGAGGTTTGCCGAGAACCTCTACCTCTTTCCAGCCAAACATGAGCTCCGCTTTTGGATTCCAATGTGTAATGTTTCCATGGCTATCCATGCCGATAATCGCATCCATGGCTTTCTCAACAAGCAGTCTGGCCCAGTCCTGACTCTGCTTAAGCTTGAGCGCCTCTACCTCGATTCGTTTTTGATAGGCTTTAAGTTGTTGTTGAAATGGGGATTTACCGCTACCACCTTCAATACGTTGGATACGGCGACTAAGTGCTTCAATGGTCTCTTGGGCTGCTGCAAGCTCTGCTTTTATCTCTTTGTCACTCATTCGCTCCCCAGTGCCAGAGCCACCAGTGTTTGATTGATTTGAAGACCGTTCCAGAGCTCGCCATAGGTATCAAAACCAACTACATGGATTGCGGCATCAGTAGCATGTTTGGCCAACTCCTGGCTCTGTTGTTTGCCTTCCGCTTCAAGCCTTCTGAACACACAGTTACACATAAATAGTAGCTTGGCTTTTCCTGATTCCTCTAGCAGTGCTGAAATGGAGTGTTGCAGTTCATCAATCATATCCCTGTGTTCACAGAGATTAAGCACCATGCCTTCTTCAATAGCGCAGTAAAAAATCAGCGATCCATCTTCACCTACACTATGAATTGAACGCACAAAAGATTCGCCACCATAGCGATAGATCACCGGATGATCCGAGAATACCTGAAAGTTCAGGTCTTCAACTTTAATTCCCAGCAGTGCGGCATAGCGTTCAGCAGCAGGTTTGCCATCGAGATGAACCACCTTGAGTTCCGATTCATCGGCTTTGGTGATTACTACGTTTCTATCTCCCGGCACATAATGCTGATGTTTTATACATGTGAAGGGTTCATCACTCTCTGCCATTACAAAGATAGCGCCCCCTGAAATCGCGGCACCATTGGCAATGATATGAGTCTGTTCAAACTTTAGATCATCGCCAGCAACGCCTCCCAGAAATGGCACATTACCCAATTCGTTGGCCATGGCTGCTACCGCCGAACCATCAAGACCGGTCATACCATCAAGTAGACCGATACAAAAATGACGCTTAGGGGTCAGGTCACTGCGGTCAATATTCAGTTTATTAAGTAGTGATTTATAGACCGTTTCCGCTGTTCGCTCATTAAATTCAGCCAGTGAATCAACTATTTCGACTGCCCAGCGCATTTTTGAAGAAGATATTCCGCTTAGCACCAGCGAGTGACTTTGATGATGGCCGGTTCGCCATTCACCAGCTGTTGTGCAACCTGCAATCAACGAGTCGGGATAACGTTTGGCAAGATTGGATGCGACTTCACTGGGATTTTGATGGGTGGAGTGGAATGCAAAAATGATATCAGGTTTGCATGGGCCCTGATTACTCCACTCTTGCGTGGCTTCATCAACGGCTTTTTCAGTGTCGTGATGGCTAGAATGGCCTTCAAAAACCAGCATCTGTTTCTCCTGACAAAGCACTCTCCCCACTTGAAATTGATGATGTGGGGCAGCTAATCCTTTCCTTGTAAGCAAATTCCATGCCTGAGGAGTGACATCTTTCGATAGTATGCTTTTAATTAGATTTGGATGTAACCCTTGCTAAAGTATGTTTTTTGAGGGACAGAAAGGGTGGATTAGGCTTCCCTATTGATGACTAGGACATCCGGGTGATTCAAAAAAACATAAGCCACCGTTGAGTCTATATGCTTTTATTGCGTCACATTTATAATGTCAGCTTGCCCGTTGATGGACTTCATTTGGTGTGATTGATAACGTTCGCAACGTTTTAGGTGCCTGAAGGTTTTTCAACCAAGGGTGAAACGGGAAGTCCGGTGACGTGAAGATCACGAATTCCGGCGCAGCCCCCGCTACTGTAGGCCTGACAAGAGTGTTCAAAACCACTGGAGTTTTATTGATCCGGGAAGGAGAACAGTTGAGGATGAAGGCAAGCCAGGAGACCGGCCTAAACATGGAACCTGCGGGTTCCTGACAGGATAGTCTCGGAGGGAGGCAAGTCGTGTATGGCTTCGCCGCAATCCGGAACCTCTGATATCGGCAAACAACACGTCTATTCTCTTTGATCTGCCCTGATTATATATATGCACGGCGGGTGCAACTGGAGAACGATGCAACACAATATCAAGAAAAAACATATCATGATGGCCATGGCAACGATGTTATGGATCCCATCACCACAGGCTGCGGAACAACTGCCTGAGCTGGTGATTACAGCCGAACGTATTGCGCTAGATCAGGCAACGATCAGTGCCGATGTCACCACTATTACTCAAACAGAGATCACACAATCACAGGCCACTTCGGTGGCAGAGCTGCTTCGATCACAGGCCGGTATCAATGTTGCTTCAACCGGCGGGCCGGGAAAAACAACCTCGGTTTTTCTACGCGGTGGCAACAGTGGACATACGCTGGTGCTGATTGATGGTGTGCGGGTGGGCTCAGCTACAGTCGGCAGCTTTGACTGGAGTGGCCTCTCTACAGCGGATGTTGAGCGTATAGAGATTGTACGCGGGCCGCAATCCTCCCTCTATGGTGCCGATGCAATGGGTGGTGTGATTCAGATTTTTACCCGCAAAGGTGAGAAGGGCAGCAAGCTTCATATCCATAGTGAGGCTGGCTCCTATGGCACTAACTCAGGGCAAATGAGTCTGTCCGGGCAGACCGAGACAGGCACGGCCTATGCATTGTCGGTGGATGCGTTTCGAACCAGTGGTGTTTCTGCGGCTGCTATTGGTACGGAGCTGGATCCATACAGAAAATTAACCGTTGCAGGTTCTGTCGGTTTCGATGTGGGGGCTGGTGAACTGGAGCTGATTGGCAGAAATGTAGATGGGAAAACGGGGCTGGATGGCTTTGGCCCGGCTGATGTATTGAACTATAACAGCAATACCCGCCAGAGTGTGGGCAGTGCCAAACTGACCTATCCAGTCACCGACATGATTGAGACCACTCTCCAGCTATCACGATCCACCGATGAAGTGGTGGGTACGGATCCGGCCGGAGGTTTTAATAATTCGGACTTCCGCACCCGCATGGATCAATTGAGCTGGTTAAACAGTGTTGATCTGGATTCCGTTTCAATGCTGGCCGGTGTCGACATCTATCGTAGCAAGGGATACAGCGGCAGTGCGGGACTGGATCGCTCGATTCGCCAAAGTGCCGGTTTTGCTGTGCTGGCATGGCAAGGCGACTGGATTGATCTGAACGGCTCGGTTCGTTTTGATAAAAATTCAGCCACATCAAATAAAGCCACATATAAAGCGGGTCTTGCCTTGCATCCATTAGCAGGGCTGAAACTGAGCACCAATTATGGCACGGGCTTTAAAGCGCCATCACTTAATGATCTCTATTTCCCCGCGTCACTGTTTTCATCTGGTAACCCTAACTTAAAACCGGAAACCAGTCGTGGTTGGGATGCCGGCATCTCTTATGAATGTGATAACGATGCGCTTAAGGCGGGTCTTGGTCTGGTCTGGTTTGATCAGTCCTATAAAGATCTGATTGTCTGGCAGGGGCCACCACCGACATTCTTTTTCTCGCCTGCCAATATCGGTAAAGCACGCACCAAAGGTTTGGAGATTTCTGCTAATCTGGCTTATGGGCCTGCATACTTGAATGCCAACTGGACTTATTTGAATGCTAAAGATTCAGTGACAGGTGATCTATTGGCGCGCAGAGCCAAGGATTCAGGTCATGTGACAGTCGGTGCAACAGTTGCCGGACTGAATGTGGAAGTCGTCTGGCATGTCGTTGGGCCACGTTTTTCATCGGCAGGCAATGTGAAACCGATGCAGGGTTATCAAAAGACCGATGTTCGGGCAAGCTATGCGATCAATAAGCAGTGGAAACTGACGGCGCGCGTGGATAATGCAGGGGACAAAGTATATGAAGAGATATCCGGTTACAGCGTGTTAGGCCGCGCCTGGTACACGGGCGTGAGCGCCACCTTCTAATGATTAAACCGAGGTTTGTACGACTGGTAGCTGCATTGATTGCGGCTACCAGTCTGCATGCCTTGATATTCACCTTGTTACCCGGCCAGCAGGAGCCAGTACAACCCAATCCCTTTGGCTCTTTGCAGGTAGAGCTTTTGGCTCAGCAAGCAGTGGTTCAAGAGCTGCAGAGTAAATCGGAAAAGATCATCGCAAAAACAGCAACGCCATCGTTCAAGCCAGTTCTGGATCAAACCGTTTTGAAAAAACAGACGAAGCAATATGTATCACCTCAAAAAGCTATAGATCAGCCAGCTCCAATCGCAGTTGTGGATAACAAGGCTATTACATCTGTAGCGGTTGAAAAAGAGCCGCTGAAAGAGAAGGTTGCTGAAGCAATCGAGTCTGTTGAAGCCGTTGAAGTAGCACGGTTCGAACCAGCCTATGAGCCTTTGATTGAAAACGCATCAATAGATAAAGATGTAGAAAAAACAGCCGCGAAAATGAATGTGATGCCACAACATATCCAAGCTGAGATTGCCACCAGGGTTCATTACCCGCGTCAGGCCAGACGGCGTGGCTGGCAGGGTGAAGCTCAGTTTTTACTCAATATCAACGAACAAGCGGTACAGACCGTTACGATGTTGGCATCAACCGGTTATCCGATTCTAGACCGTGCTGCTCAACGTGGACTATCCAGCGTTGGCAATATTCCACTCTCAAATGGCCTCTATCAGATGCCTGTCTCTTTTCGCCTGCAATGAAACGATTACTTCTTTTACTGCTGATCATGTCTGGTACAATGCTGTTTTCCACAGCAGCCATGACCGCACCATTGCGTATTCTGGCTTTGACACCGCATGCATGTGAAATGCTCTATGCCATTGGGGCAGGCCCCCAGATCGTTGGTGCGGTCTCCTATTGTGATTATCCAGCCGAAGCCAATAAGGTTCCTCGGGTCGGCAGTTATGTGCGCATCAATGCTGAGTCAGCACTTCGCCTGAAACCTGATGTAGCGATTGTTCGAGAGCATAATGTGGTTGGCATCGAAGTTTTGAAAAAGATGGGTGTCAAAATCATCGTATCTAATCCCGTTAGTTTTGAAACTATCTTTGATGATATTAATCTGTTGGGAGAAATCTCTGGCCATAAAGCAGAAGCTGAAGTTTTAACGCAGCAGTTGAATGATCGTTTGCAACGGATTCGTGATAAGAAACGCTCCGAGAGCACTGTGTTTTATGAAGTTTGGCATGACCCTATCATCACAGCCGGTGGTCCGAGTTTTATCAACGATCTCATTGATGAGGCAGGTGGAAAAAATGTATTTTCGGATATCAATATCGAGACACCACATGTGAATATTGAATCAGTGGTCAGGGCAAATCCATCCCTGATTGTGATTCCACTGGAAAAGAGAGATATCGAAGAACGTAGGGCCTTTTGGGAAAAGTGGTTAGGGAAAGGGCGAGTAAGCTTCGTCGCCATCAATCCAGACCTATTGCATCGCCCCGGCCCGCGATTGTTGGATGGCCTAGAGCTATTGCAGCAGGCGCTGCAGGAGCAGCAATGAATAATCAAATCGAGCAGCCGAGCTTCTCTGAAGAAGAGCGTGATATCCTTTATAAGGTCGTGTATGCGCGTCGGGATATGCGTCACTTTACTCAGGGCAGTGTGGATAAGGTTGTATTGTCACGTATTTTGGCAGCAGGGCATGCCGCTCCATCGGTCGGTTTTATGCAGCCATGGCGTTTTATCCGCATCACTAAAACCGAACTCAGAGAGCAGCTCATCACACTGGTTGAAGCAGAAAAACAGCGCACATCGGATCAGATGGATGAGCGCAAAGCCGAATTCATGCGTCTCAAAGTTGAAGGGCTGCGTGATTGTGCCGAACTAATCGCTGTTGTATTGGCTCCTGATGATGGCACAGTGTTTGGTCGCCGTACCATGCCTGAAGAGATGGCGCTCTGCTCCACTTCATGTGCGATTCAAAATATGTGGTTGGCGGCACGCTCTGAAAACTTAGGCATGGGTTGGGTCTCATTTTTTGAGCCAGCTGATGTGGCATCGTTATTGAGCTGCCCCGAAGGCAGTAAACCGATTGCACTGCTCTGTCTCGGGCCAGTAAAAGTATTTTATGATAAACCCATGCTCGAATCAGAAGGCTGGCGCGAGCGCGAAGCGATGGGTTCGATTTTAGCAGAAGATCAATATCCTTTAGCCACAGATACACGGGGATAAACACAGATGAAGTCAAAATCTATTATAAATGTCGGATTAATGGTGAAAATGCTGCTTGTGTCCTTACCTGTTGGTTACAGAGCTTGCGCCTGTGAATATTGATGAAATGACTGAAAAAACTATTGGGTGTACTTGCACGGTAAGTAATGAATTGGGAGCAGGGTTCCTTGAAAAAGTGCATGAGAATGTTTTAGTCATTGAGCTGATGAAGCAGGGGCTACACGTTGAGCAACAAAAGCCTGTATTGGTGACTTACAGTGGCGAAATCGTTGGAGAACATGCTGTAGATCTGTTTGTTGAGGATTGTGTTATTATCGAATTGAAAGCAGTCCAAGCATTGGACAATACTCATCAGGCCCAGTTATTGAATTACTTGAAAGCTATGGGAGTCCAAACAGGCCTGTTACTAAACTTTGAAACCTCTAAAGTGGCTATAAAACGCACGGCTTTTGGGAATTAGCACAGATGATACCCCAAGGTACCCTCACTTTTGTAAATACAATTCACTTCGATGCAGATATTTTGAATCCTTTGAGGATGAGGTAACTATGTTGATTTTTCCCTTCCAGATTTATCTGTGTTTATCCGTGTCCATCTGTGGCTATAAAAGGTTTGTCTATTCATGAAAGCATTAATGATTCAAGGAACCGCCTCTGGTGTTGGTAAGTCAGTGCTGGTGGCGGGGCTGTGTCGTCTGTTGGCTAGAAACGGTGTCTCCGTAGCTCCATTTAAACCACAGAATATGAGCAATAATGCGGCGGTTACGATAGATGGCGGTGAGATTGGCCGCGCACAGGCTTTGCAGGCGCTGGCCTGTGGTATTGAGCCGACTGTCCATATGAATCCGGTGCTAATTAAACCTGAAGCAGATGAAAAGGCGCAGCTGGTTGTTCAGGGCAGGGTGGTTGGACAATTGCATGCCAAACGCTTTCGTGAAGATCGAATTGGCTGGATGGATACCGTACTGGAATCTTTTGCACAGCTGCAGTCAGAGTATGATGTGGTCATCATCGAAGGGGCCGGTTCCCCATCGGAACCGAATCTGCGCGAGGGTGATATCGCCAATATGGGTTTTGCCGAAGCAGCCGATGTGCCGGTCTGGCTGGTCGGTGATATTGATTGTGGTGGTGTGTTTGCAGCCCTCAAAGGCTCTCTCGATATTCTCTCTCTATCGGAGCAGGCCAGAGTTGAAGCGCTGTTAATCAATAGATTCCGCGGTAATTTAACCCTGCTTGATGATGCACTGGCCTGGTTAGAAGAGACAACGCATAAAACCGTTGCTGGTGTCATTCCTTATCTCGCTCTTGAACTGCCTGAAGAGGATAGTCCATTTCGCCATATCTCTGATAATACGCATAACAAGACCCAACTCAATATTGCAGTCATCGCTTATCCGCGTCTCTCCAACCATGATGATATCGACCCACTAGCATCTGAAGCAGGGATCAACCTGCGCTTTGTTCGCGCAGCCGATCAGTTGCAGCCAGCTGACCTTATCATTCTACCTGGCTCCAAGCATGTGGCTTCAGACCTGCATTGGTTACGAGAGAATGGTTTCGTCACTGTTTTAGAAAAACATCTGCGTTATGGCGGCAAGCTACTCGGCATCTGTGGCGGTATGCAGATGCTAGGGGCTGCAATTGAAGATGATGGTATTGAAGGTGGCAGTGCAAAGGGACTGGGCTGGTTATCGCTCTCCACCACGATGCTATCTGAGAAAACCTTAAGACAAGTCGATCAGCCGGCCCCAAGGTTCGGCGGCCAGCGCGTAACAGGCTATGAAATTCATCATGGTCAATCTGATAGCGAAAACAGAGACCTATTTCCATTTGCTGCTTGCTCAGATGATCGACAGGTCTGGGGCACTTATCTGCATGGCCTGTTTGAGCAGGGTGAGTTTCGCCAAGCTTGGCTAAAAGAGATTGGTTTCAGCAATAGCGATGGCAAAGATCAACATCAACGCACCATGGCATCACTGAATCTTCTAGCTGATGCCTTGGAAGTAGCTATAACCCCTGAGCTACTGGCACCGCTGTTGCGGCACAAGTTGAAATGACTCTGATATTACTGTTGGCACTGTTGTTAGAGTGGGGCATTGGCGATCCGAGATCGCACTACCATCCAGTGGCACTGTTTGGGCGTTGGGCGGCGTGGTGTGAATCCTTTTTGTATGCCAGTGAAAGAAGCAGAGGTGTGATCACATGGCTGTTTGTGATCATTGTTCCTTTGTCATTGCTTTATTTAGGGCATCATCTATTGGCTTGGCCATTTGATGTGCTGCTGGTGTGGGCCTCTATTGGTTGGAAGTCGTTGTTTGAACATGTGCAGGTAGTGCTCGATAGCGAATCTGTCTCAGAAGCGCGTGATGCCATCTCAAAAATTGTTAGTCGTGATACCGCAGAAATGAGTCAAGAAGATGCCAGGCGTGCAGCTCTGGAATCATTGGCTGAAAATGCGTCGGATGCAGTGATCGCGCCGCTATTCTGGTTTATTCTGTTGGGGCCAATGGGTGCAGTCGCCTATCGCATGGTAAATACACTCGATGCGATGTGGGGCTATCGCAATGAGCGTTATCTGGAGTTCGGTTTTTGTACGGCAAAAGTGGACGATGCGGCCAACTGGCTGCCAGCAAGGATCACAGCGCGATTGATGTTGTTGATCGGTAGATCAACCGATTGGGAAACGGTTCGGGAACAGGCTTCAACGCATGCCTCCCCGAATGCAGGCTGGCCTGAGGTTGCACTGGCTTATGCTGCTGATGTGAAGCTAGGTGGCCCGGTGCAACGGGGTGGAGAGATTGATGAACGTCCATTCTATGGTGAGGACGGTGCCAGAAATGTGAATGCAGCGGCTGCTTTTGATGCGATGCTGATCGTGCGTAATAGTTTATTGGCAGCAGCAGCTGCAACAATGGTGATTAGCCTTGTCTACTAATGTGATAAAACTCAATCAAGTGGATGCTCATGCAGAGCTTCCCAAAGTCTATCCACATGGTGGCGGGGTAGAAGCAGCTGCGAAGAGGTGGGGGTGCGCCATTGATGAGGTGCTCGATCTCTCTACTGGCCTGCATCCTGATGGTGCTCCTCTCTGGTTGGGTGAGTGGTTAAAGGATCATGTTTCATTGGTGGCTCATTATCCTGACAGCCATGGTGAGCCAGCTCGTTCTGCATTGGCCAATGCACTGAATGTCAGTCCAGATAATGTATTGATCTGTGCGGGTGCTCAGGCGGTGATCGAAGTCGTATTTCAGGCTATGAGTTGGAGCTCGATGGCTATTCGTATTCCCTGTTATAATGAGCCGATTCGTTGTGCTGAACGGGCAGGCTGTGAGATTCGTGCATTTGAGGTGGATAAGCTTATACCCGAGGCCGATCTGTTATGGTTAACCAGCCCGTCGAATCCATTTGGTGATGAAGTGTATGATGCGATGACGGTTTCTGAAAACGGTTCCATTGTATTGGATGAATCGTATATGCCTTTTGCACAACGTCGTGAGTTGGGTTTAAATGAGAACGTAATACGCATAGGTTCGCTGACCAAAAGCCTCTGTATTCCGGGGCTGCGTTTGGGTTATGTGATTGCTGAGAGGGAAACTATTCAAGCACTGAATCACTGGTTGCCCCCTTGGCCATGTTCAACACTGGCCCTGCATCTCTTGCCTGAATTGATCAAAGAAGCCGATCAGCGTGATGGAAAGATTATTGAGGCCCGTGAACGCTTAACGACACTATTAAAAATCAACGGTTGGACGGTGCTGCCATCACATGCCAGTTTTGTATTGGCTCGTCCGGGAAAGGGGATACCTGATTTTAACCGGTTTCGTATCATGGTGCGTCAGTTCCCTGAATGGCCACAACTTTCCAACTGGATACGTTTCGGTATGCCGGGGAAAGAGAGCGAATGGAAGCAGTTAGAGGAGGCCTTATGTCAGTGACCCTTGTTTTAGGTGGTGCCCGAAGCGGTAAAAGTTCTCGTGCTGAAGCTATTGCTAAATCGTTGCATGAAAAACCAGTCTATGTCGCAACTGCGCCATTGATTGATCATGACCATGAGTGGCTGGCGCGTATTGAACGGCATCGTCACGAACGCGATGATCTCTGGCACCTGGTGGAAGAGGAGTTAGATCTGAGCTCTGTATTGCAAAAGCATGCGATTGCCGGGCAGGTCGTATTGGTGGATTGCATGACCTTATGGCTCTCTAATCTGCTTTATACAGAGCGGGATATTGATCATGAGGTGGCGCAATTCTCTGAACTACTGCCTCAGTTGGCAGGAGATGTAATTATGGTCGCCAATGAAGTAGGCATGGGGCTGGTACCTGATAATGAAGAGGGCCGTACATTCAGGGATGCTCAGGGGCGATTGAATCAGAAGCTTGCAGCGCTGGCTGATCATGTAGAGTTCGTTGCAGCAGGTCTACCGATCTGTATGAAAGGAGACAAAATTGTCTGTTAAACCTGTAGATATGAATATCGAAAAAGAGGCGCGTAAGCATCAGGATATGCTGACCAAACCACGTGGTGCACTCGGCCGTTTGGAAGGTGTGGCCTGCTGGTTTGCTGCGCGTCAGGGCAAAGTATTGCCTGATCAACTTACTCCACACATCGCAGTATTTGCTGGTGACCATGGCGTGACTGAAGAGGGTATATCGGCATTCCCCAGTGTCGTGACTGGTGAGATGGTGAAGAACTTTGCTCGGGGTGGTGCAGCGATTAATGTGTTAGCAAAGCAGTGTCAGGCAACACTATCTGTGGTTGATGTGGGGGTGCTGAGTGACCTCTCCGAGATTGAGGGTATTCATCATCAAAATATAAAACATGGAACAGCGAATCTGCTACATGAAGCGGCGATGAGTGCGGCAGAATGTGAAGCTGCCATCAATGTTGGCCGAGAAGAGGCTAAAGCTGCTATTCGTGCAGGAGCCAATCTGCTCATTGCCGGTGATATGGGCATCGGTAATACCACTGCATCGGCATGTTTGATTTGCAGGTTTACCGGCGCTACGGCTGAACAGGTGGTCGGTTTTGGTACCGGCGTTGATGAAGCAGGTCGCCAACTCAAAATTGATGTGGTGAATCGTGCGCTGCTTCGCATTAAAGATTATTCAAATGAGGAAGTCCTGCAGCAGGTGGGTGGTTTAGAGATTGCCGCCATGGCGGGTTACTGTCTGCAGGCCGCTGAATTGGGTGTGCCGATTGTGATCGATGGGTTTATCGCTTCAGCTGCTGCATTGGCTGCAAAAACAATTGAATCGTCGGTGAATGACTGGATGCTGGCCAGCCATGTGTCGCATGAAAATGGTCATGCCCTGGCACTCGAAGCATTGGGTCTCTCTGCGCTGATTAACTTTGAGATGCGTCTGGGTGAAGGTTCAGGCGCAGCATTGATCGTACCACTACTGCAGTCTGCAATTGCGCTGCACAATGAGATGGCAACGCTTGAAAGTGCGGGTGTGACGGACAAAGATGACTGACCTGGCTAGAGCTGAACCGGTCATTGTCGACTTGCTTCGTCATGGTGAGGTGGAGGGAAAGGTCTCCATTGCGCGTGGTCGTGGTACGGATGTGCCGCTGACTGAAAACGGTTGGGGGCAAATGAAGGCGGTGACCGATGTATTGGTGCGTGAAGGCAAGCTGACGGCTGCTGCCAGTTCGCCTGTGCCACGTTGCGCCGACTTTGCAGCGCATTTCAGTGAACAAAATGAAATATCACTTCAGATAGTGGAAAATATGGCCGAGATTGATTTTGGTGATTGGGAAGGTAAATCGGCAGAAGAGATAAGGGATAAAGAGCTGTTATCCCGTTTTATGGAGAATCCAGACGGTGTTGGAATTCCCGGTGGAGAATCGTTCAATGAATTTGCTCAGCGCATTATTGATGCATGGGAGTTATGGCTGGCAGATGCTTCAGGTGAACATCGATTGCTGATCGCTCACGGTCTGGTCATTCGAATTCTGCTTGCGCACCTCACGGGTTTGCCACTCTCTCATGTCTGGCGTCTAGTTTTGCCGTATGGCTCGTGGAGTAGGGTCACTCTATTAAAAGGTGAACAGCCCAGGCTACTGTTTATGAATCGGGAGCTTAGCCTTTGATGCCACGTGGCCTAATCCTCGCTTTTGGTTTTTTAACTCGTATACCCATGCCTGTGCTTGACGATTTTAGAGAGCAGGAACTCAGTTCATCTGCGGTATGGTTCCCGTTGGTGGGTTTGTCGATTGGTCTGCTGCTGTTGCTGGCTGTTTTACTCGGCCTAAATGCCAATCACTGGGTCGCCGCACTGCTAGTTATGCTAGTTTGGCTTGGTGTCACAGGTGCTCTGCATCTGGATGGTGCTGCCGATATGGCTGATGCGTTAGGGGCAGCTCATCGTGATCCAGAACGCTTACTTGCTGTAATGAAAGATCCGCACACCGGTTCATTCGGTGTGGTGGCCATTGTAGCTATTCTGTTGAGTAAACTGGTTACTGTGGCGTGGATAGTTGAGTCATCTGAAGTGACGCTTTGGGTGCTGCTGTTGATCCCTGCCTGGGCACGTCTGGGTGCTATATTCTGGTCACATAGTCTGGAACCAATCGCTGCTGGCAGCGGTGAGCGTTTCAAATGGCAGATTCCTGAACAGACGATCTGGTTATGGGGCATCGGACTTTTTATTGTCACGTTCTTAGCTACCTCATTTCTCTTTGCTGTGACTGCTGTTGCATCATTACTGCTGTGGCGAGCATATTTGAAATGGCGTTTGGGTGGCATGAGCGGCGATTGTCTCGGTGCCGGTATTGAATATTGCGAGTGCTTTATGCTGCTCGCGCTGGGCCTGCTCTGATGCTGCGCTGGTCAGCTCTCTTCCTTGTCGTAGTTATCTGCCTGTTTTTTGGATTGGCCGTTGGTGAAGAATGGATTAATCCATTTACCGTCAGTGATGGCCTGGAATCGACTATTTTATGGGATTTACGTTTTCCGCGTCTGCTCACTGCTTTTGCGGTAGGCGGGCTACTGGCACTGGCCGGAGCCTGGTTTCAGGTGCTACTTGGTAATCCGCTGGCTGAACCGTATGTGTTGGGCGTGGCAGGCTCAGCATCGGCCGGGGCGGTGACGGGGCTGATGATGATGCCTGACTCGGCCTGGGTGATGAGTCTGGGTGCATTTATCGGCGCCTGGATTGGAATTATGTTTGTGATGTTTTTCTCTCATTTGGGATCAAACCGTATGTTGCTGGCCGGTGTAGTGTTGGCGGCATTTTGGTCGGCTGTATTGGCACTGCTGTTGGCCCTACTGCCTGAGCAAGGTCTGTTTCGTGCATTCTCATGGATGATGGGAGATCTGTCTCATTCCGATATTCCGGTCACAGTGCTGTTGATTGCATGGGCGATTGCGCTGGTTTGCGGTGTGATGTTATCGCGAGCGCTTGATATGTTGCTGCTTGGTGAACGCCATGCCGAAGCTCTGGGCATTGATGTGAAAAAACTGCGTCAGCGATTGTTGTTGCTTGCTTCAGCCGTGACTGCATTGGCCGTCACTGCAGCTGGTACGATCGGTTTTGTAGGGCTGGTGATTCCACATCTGATGCGGCTGTTGTTCGGTTCATTGCATCGTGCTGTACTGCCCGCCTCAGCGATCGGCGGTGGTCTGCTGCTGGTGCTGGCCGATTCGGCTGCTCGAACTGTGATTGCTCCGGCTGAACTACCTGTGGGCATTTTAACCGCCATCATTGGTGTGCCGGTATTCCTGTTTCTACTGTTGAGGCGTCGTTAGATGGACCTGCTGAAACTTTCGAATGTTGCTGTAGAACGGGCTGATCGTAAGCTGTTATCAGATCTCAGTTGTAGTTTTAAGAGTGGTGAGGTGGTTGTCGTACTCGGTCCAAATGGGGCGGGGAAATCGAGCCTGCTATTGGCACTGGCCGGTTTAATTCCATTCAGTGGTGAGGTCATACTCAGTGGTAGAGATTTGAATGGTTATAGTCGGCATGAGTTATCAAGAGAGGTTGCCTGGCAGGGTGAATTGCCACCGACAGAATTTGGATTGACGGTGAAACAGCGTCTCAATCTTGCAATCGAAGATGAGAGTGAGGCAATTGAACATGTGGCAAAGAGCATGGATATTCAAACGCTGCTGCAGCGCCCCTTGGGTGAACTATCCAGTGGTGAGCGTCAGCGTACTGAGCTTGCAGCCTTGATGCTGCGCGATGCTCCGATCTGGTTGCTGGATGAGCCAACTGCGCATCTGGATCTCAAACATCAGATTCAATGCATTCAGATGATGAAAAAACAGTGTGAGAATGGACGGGCCATCATTACGGTTTTGCACGATATTCAACAGGCCATGGCAGTTGCGGATCATCTGATTCTGATTGATGGCAAAGGCGGCACTGAAAGTGGTGAAGTTAAACAGATTTTTACAAGTGAGCGACTGAGCAGGTTATATGATGCGCCAGTTGTAGCTCAGGGTGCAGTTCTTGTACCAAACTATGGAGATAGCAAATATGAAATCACGCGATAAACGACAGGGCATTGTACTTGTGCATACAGGTGAGGGAAAAGGAAAGTCATCATCGGCTTTTGGTGTGGCTTTTCGTGCTGCCGGTTGGGATATGAAAGTCTGTGTGATCCAGTTCATCAAAGGTAAATGGAAAACCGGTGAAGAACGGGCTGCCCGAAAGTTTGATAATATCGAATGGCATGCGCTCGGTGATGGTTTTACATGGGATACTAAAAACCCCGAACAGGATATCAAAACCAGCCGAGAAATCTGGGACCTTTGCAAAGAGAAGGTGCGCTCCCATGAATTCGATATGGTGGTCTTCGATGAGATCAATTACTGCACCGGTTACGGCTGGATTTCAGGCGAAGAGATTGCCCAGTTTATCCGAGAAGAGAAACCAAAGTGGATGCATCTGATTCTCACTGGTCGTAATGCTGCCGATGAAGTGATTGAAGTTGCAGATACCGTCACCGAGATGAAAATGATCAAACACGCCTATCAAAATGATATTAAAGCTACTCAGGGCATTGAGTTTTGAATTAATCATACGCGCTGATATGCTGGCTTCAGTGGCGGAGAGTGAATTTTTATGAGCAGTAAAAATGATAGCGAAATTCTAATTTATCAGACTGATGATGGATCAGTAGTCACTGAAGTTCGGCTTGAACAGGAAACAGTGTGGCTTTCTCAATCGAAGTTAGCGGAACTATTCGGACGGGAAAGATCAGTTATCACCAAACATATCAATAATGTTTTTAAAGAGGGTGAACTTGAGAGGGAGACAGTATGTGCAAAATTTGCACATACTGCAGAAGACGGGAAAATCTACTCTGTCCAACATTTCAATCTCGATGTCATCATCTCAGTTGGCTATCGCATTAAATCTCTTCGTGGTACGCAATTTCGCATCTGGGCCAACCGGATACTGAAAGAGTATCTTACTCGTGGCTACGCACTCAACGAAAAGCAGTTGCAGGAGCAGAATCAGAAGCTGGGTGATCTGCGCAATACGGTTGACCTATTAGAGAAGACGCTGGCACATCAGGCTGTTGGGGAAGATGAAGCTAAGGGGCTGCTTAAGGTTATTGCCGATTATGCCTATGCGCTGACGACACTGGATCGCTTTGATCATGAAACTCTGGAGATTGAAAGAACTTCCGGAGCAAACACTGACTTTCTGCTCGACTATAATCAGGCCATTCAGATTGTACAATCCATGAAAGGCGAATTTAATGGTCTGTTCGGGCTGGAAAAGGATCAGGGGTTCAAGAGTGCGCTAGGATCAATCTATCAGACATTCGACAATAAAGAGGTCTATCCAAGTATAGAGGAAAAGGCCGCGCACCTGCTCTACTTTATTGTTAAGAATCACGCCTTCAGCGACGGCAATAAACGTATCGCTGCCGCTATTTTTCTCTGCTTTATGGCTGGTCACGGTATTCTTTATCGCCCCGATGGCGGCAAGCGTATTCCTGACAATGCACTGGTAGCTCTGACGTTGCTGATTGCCGAGAGCAAACCGTCAGAAAAAGAAACTATCGTTAAAGTGATTATCAACCTGATCAATCGCAACAATCAGGGGTAATCAATTGACTTTGAATACAACAGAGCTCACTTGTTTCTGTTCAACTTCCGCAATGCAGGAGACACTATTTTGACGAATATATTACTGGCACATGGCTCATCCAATGCGAGTCACACTGAACAGGTAGAGGTATTCGCGACAAAGGTATCTGAGTTGCTGGGTGAAGAGGTGGGCGTGGCATACCTCAATGATCAGATCCTGCCGTCAGGAGCAAGGGTGTTGCCGCTGTTTATGGGTGAGGGGAAACATGTTCGAGAAGATGTCCCTCAGCTGGTAGCAGCATCTAGCTGTGAACTGCTGCCATCACTGGTTGATAAAAGTGACGCGATTGCCGATATGGCGCTTGATCTGATTATCCGCGATACAAGACGCATCAATGCATTGTTTGTGTTGTACCGGTTTCGTGGTTTCGAGAAACTGGCAACGGCTCTATATGGTAAAATAAAAATTTGCTCCAAACATGCGCTTGCTTCATTGCACTCTGAACCCTCAGTGTCTGCTCTGTTGCAGCACTGGGAAGATGAGGATGTTAAAGCGATATCCGTACAACCCCTATTGCTGTTTAAAGGCGCCAGCCTTGTCAGACTTGAGGGCATGATGAAAGATTCTAATCTGCAAATTAATCAGAGGTCGGTATTGAGTGAACACGAATCATTTGCCCAGTTGATCGCCGATTGTTTCAGGGAGAAATGATGAAGTTAGATGATCCTCTGTTGGCCGCTGAAGTTGCACTCGTTGGAGCTGGCCCCGGCGATGCATCGTTGTTGACGCTGGCCGCTGCCAGGCTGATTGGCGATTGTGATGTAATTGTTTATGATGCTTTGGTATCTGACGACGTGCTAAATATGGCTGCTGTTGGTGCTGAGCTTATTCTTGCAGGTAAACGTGGTGGTAGAGCTTCAACCTCCCAAGATGATATTTGTGATCGATTGATTGAATTGGCATCTGAGAATAAGCGGGTGGTACGCCTGAAGGGTGGTGACCCTTTTGTCTTCGGACGTGGTGGTGAGGAGATGCATGCACTGGCTGCAGCAGGTATCCGATTCAGAATCATTCCGGGTATTACATCCGGTGTGGCAGCTCCTGCTATGGCTGGCATTCCGGTGACTGATCGTTCTGTAAATGCCACGCTGGCTTTTCTGACCGGACACGAGGCAAGTGAAAAGAGCCGAATGGATTGGCAGGCCCTGGTTGAGGCATTTCCAGTGCTGGTGTTTTATATGGGCGCTAGGAATCTGGCAAAGATCGCTCAGTGCCTGCTTGAAACAGGCCTTGCAGATCAAACACCATTAGCGATTATTCATGCTGCTACAACAGTAGATGAAGAGACGACAACGGCTACGCTAGTTGAAGCCGCCAATGGTCAAATCACTGCCCGCTCACCATCCATTTTAATTATCGGTGATGTAGTGAATAAACGAATTAGCTGGAGAGATTAAGATGCCTAAACCAACAATGATGCCTTATAAAACTCACGCCATTATGTGCTGTGGTAAGAGCTGTGGTGAAAACCTACCCTTGCTTAATTATATGAAACAACAAGTCATCAAGGCAGGCCTGATTGTAGGTGATCCCAATGCTGTGCGTGTAAACCGTGCGGGTTGTCTTGGTGTCTGTGCCGAAGGCCCGATCATGGTCGTGTATCCTGAGGGGGTATGGTACTGCAATCTGAATGAAGCGGCGATTGATCGTATTATCGAAGAGCACTTCAAAGCTAGTAATATCGTTGACGAATTCTGTTTCCATGGCCCGTTGAAGTAATGGTACGATGAATTGTATTCCGGGCATCCATGTCCTCCACCCCTTCGGGGCCGCCAGGTTGTAGTGTTCAATCCAGCTATCGTGCTGGATTGTATTCCGGGCATCCATGCCCTTTACCCCTCGGGCCACTGTTCGCAGTGTTCAAACCGATTATCCTGTTGGTTTGTGATGCAGCTCACAATAGGCGCTAGCAAACGGTAAATTATTAGCTACACTGTGATGCATATGGGTTGGGTTCTCAATCGAGGTCGTTCATGCGAATTATAGTGTTCATGATTACCGTTTTATTGCTTGCTACTCCTGCATTGCAGGCTGCAACCATTGAGCAGCAGAGGGACTGGTTTCAACAAGCCCGTAGCGCTTTGGATAACCATAATCTCAAACAATTTAATAGACTCAAAGATAAGTTGGAGGACTATCCTCTGACGCCCTATCTTGATATATGGCGTGCCAGTAGAGTGCTAAAACAGGGTGATGACAGGTTGGTTGAAGCCACTCTTATGGCTTATGCGGATGTTCCGGAAACAATCAATCTGCGCCGTTCCTGGCTGAAATATTTGGCAAAAAAGAAAAGGTGGGAAGCTGCTCAGGCTTTGATTGAAAAATCGCCAAAACTTGCATCCAGGTTTCCTGAAATTGCGATGGTAACCAGCTGGAACATGTCGATTGATGTGGACACTGCTGCAGATAAGAAGGCGACTTATGCAAACAATGCCATACGACAATTTTCCGAGCGTTGGAAACAAGGGAAAGCAACAACATCTCTTTCAAAATCATTGCATCGGGCATGGGTGAAACAGGGTCATCCTACTGATATTGAACGTTGGTATCGCATCGGTACGTTTGCAGAAAAGGGCAAGTGGAAGAAGACGCGTGTGCTGGCGCGTTCACTTTCCAAACAACAGAAAGAGTGGTTGAAGTATTGGAAAGCGATCCAAAAGAGTCCTGAGAAAGCTTTGAAAGCATGGCCTGAATCGCTATCTGAACTAGATGGGGTTGTACCTGCTGCATTGATGCTGGATGATGGCATCAAGCGTCTGTCTCGAATTGATCAAGTCAAAGCATGGGCTGCTCTACAACAACTTAAAGTCAGTCAGCAACAGATTGCACCGGAATTTTTTGCGAAGTTGGAACGTGCTGTTGCTTTAAGAGCGGCCAGACAACACAAACAGCTGGCAAGTGAGTGGTTAGCACAACTGCCATTATCATCTCAGAATGAGGATACCCGTGGTTGGCAGGTGAGGCTTGCCGTTATAGATAAAGATTGGTCTAAAACGTTGTCTGTGATCAGTTCGATGCCTGCTGAAGAGAGGCGGCAGGATCGCTGGATCTATTGGCAGGCACGAGCACTGGAGGCTGGTGGGCACGATGTGTCGGCAAATTACCAGTTTGCTAAACTTGCCGCAGGCAGGGGGTATTATAATTTTTTAAGTGCGGAGAGAATTGGTAAACCCTTTCAAATTGAGTCATCCGATATTGTTGTTTCTGATGAGTTAATAGCCAAAGTTGAGAATATGTTAGCCATACGCAGGGTGTCAGAGTGGCTGTTTTTAAATAAGCGTAGTAAGGCTATTCGAGAGTGGCATTTTGCATTGGCCGATACCGATCAATTACATTGGAAAGCGGCGACAGTGCTTGCTTCAAGGTGGGGGTGGCATGATCAAGTCATCCGAGCTGCTTTCAAAGCGGATGAAATGGGCGCTTTGCTGGATCGGTTCCCTTTGAGCTATGAAAAGATTGTTATGAAGGAAGCTAAAAAAACCGGGCTGAAACCTGCAGCTATTTGGAGTGTTATCCGGCAGGAGTCCGCCTTTAATCAGCATGCCGTATCGTATGTTGGTGCAAAAGGTTTGATGCAATTGATGCCCGCGACAGCTCGACAGGTTGCGCGAAAGCTTAAAATGGGGAAAGGCACGCCACGTTTGTTTTCAGCTGCTACCAATATCCGTTTGGGTTCAACTTATCTGGCCGGTATAAAAGAACGATTTGGTAATTTGGCTCTGGCCGCAGCAGGTTATAATGCAGGCCCTCATCGTGTTTCTACATGGCTTGAACGCGTACCCTTTGATTCACCTGAAGCGTGGGTGGAAGCGATTCCTTTCAATGAAACCCGTAATTATGTGAAGCAGGTGATGGCTTTTGTAACGGTTTACGAATGGCGACAGCATCAGAAACCATCGAGCATGCATGCGCGTTTGCATGAACGGGTGCAGGAAGTAAGTTTTAATCAGACAATTTTAGTTCATGATGCTGTGTTGGAGTAATCAAACTGTGCTCTATGGCTTGATCTACTCTGTTGGCAGAGTGTAATGAAAAAAATATGTATCCAGTTATTTATATAATATAGGTGTAAACATGACGAATAATTTTTTAACCAGTAATCAAGTTGTGCTTCGAATCGTTACCATTATTTCGGTGGTGGAGTTTACGATTATGGACGCGTTTATCTTCATAAATGCCGATATAAGTCCATTTGCCGAAGCGCTGCTTGATATCATTTTGCTGGTCATATTTGCGACGCCTCTTATTTATGCCTGGGTCATTATTCCATATATAAAATCACGCGATGAAGCATTTGCAGATATGGAGAAGCTGATACATAAAGATCTGTTAACAGAGTTATCAAATCGCTATGACATCTATTCTCACCTTGAAAAAGCCCTGTCGGCTTCGGTTCGACATGACTTTGATGGCGCTGTTGTATTGCTGGACTTGGGTGGACTGAAAGATATAAATGATATGTTTGGGCATGCAGCAGGTGACGAAGTGCTGATAGAAACAGCCAATCGTTTGCGCTCCAGATTAAGAATTGAAGATACCCCCGGCCGTTTGGATGGTGATGAGTTTATTATTATCATTAACCATGTTAACTCCGATCAGGAAAAAACGCGGGACTATGTGATGGCACTGGCAGAGAAGCTCATTAAGGCTGTTTCTCAGCCTGTTCAATTTGAGGACAAGGAGATAAATGTTAGCGTCACCATTGGCATTAAACTGTTTAATGGTGAAATGGAGCCAGATAGCGCAATGCATGATGCTAATGTTGCTCTGAGTCGCGCTAAAGAGATAGGTAAAGACAGTGCAGTAATCTTCGACGATTAAAGTCGAAGGAAAGAAACAGTCTCATTTAGTAGATGGTTTCACTAAGGCGTTGGTAGGAGCGATGGTGGCTATTTTTAGTCATCTGTAGGGGTAGTTTCAATATCTCTATTGTATTACTTTTGTTGGGCCGAAGCAGGATAAACGGCAGCTCTTTTTTACGAGTTCGCTAAACAACTGAAAAACTATGGTTTGCCCCTTGCTCCTAACATCTTCGCCGCCTATAGTGCGCGCCTGTTTTTCGGAGGTTTTATTTAAATGGCAACTATTATTCGTTTGAGCCGTGGTGGACGCAAGAAGCGCCCTTTTTATTCTGTAGTCGTAATGGACGAGCGTAAGCGTCGTGATGGAGCTTTCATCGAGAAGTTGGGTTACTTCGATCCTTGCACACAGCCAGAAATCATTAAATTGGATTTGGATCGTGTTAAAGCATGGACTGATCAGGGCGCACAAGTCTCTGACCGTGTTGCCAGCATCATTCGCAAGGCATCTGAAGCCTAATTGACTGTCGATTCATCCAAGGCTGTGAGGCTCTTCGATGGCTCGTAATTCATATCTTCATGTTGGTGATCTTGTCGGGGCGCATGGCCTCAAAGGTACACTGATACTGTTTTCACATACCCGGCCCGCCTCTGCGGTCGCCGGGTATTCTTGTTGGTGGATTGGTAAGAGTAGTGAGTCGGCGACAGCTTATCCGGTTAAACGTTGCTGGCAGCATGGTAAACGTATGCTGGCAGAGCTTGAAGGTGTTACGGATTGCAACAGAGCTGAATCATTGAAAGGTCTGAAGGTTTGGATTCCTGAATCAGAAGTCGAGACCGACGACGATGAATATCTGTGGGAAGATCTGATCGACTGTGCCGTGATACGGCAAGCAGATGAACAGCTTCTTGGCACGGTAACCGCACTGGAAGAGTACGGTGCGCAGGACAATCTTCTTGTGCAGACTACTGAAGATGCTGCCGTACAAGGAGAGTGGTTGATTCCGTTTACTGAGCAAATTGTTGTGGGTGTAGATCTGGATGAAGGCATCATCGTCGTCGATATGCCGGAAGGAATGGAAGTATGTTTCACACCCAAGTTCTAACTCTGTTTCCGGAGTTCTTTGATTCTCCCCTCTCCTGTTCTATTCCAAAACGCGCTATTGAAGCAGGTCATCTCACGGCCGAAATGATCCAAATTCGCGACTTCGCTACCGATAAACATCGTACAGTTGATGATTCACCCTATGGCGGTGGTCCCGGCATGCTGATGAAACCCGGCCCTGTTGTGGATTCGATTCGCGCCGCGCGCGAGAAACAACCCGATACCCATGTGGTGATGCTTACCCCTTCAGGTATGCCTTTCACTCAGGCCAAAGCATTAGAGTTTACCAAGAAACCCGGCATCACGCTGCTATGCGGTCGTTACGAAGGTTTTGATGAACGTATCTGTGATTATGTCGATGAAGAGATCTCGCTGGGCGATTATGTACTCTCAGGTGGTGAGCCCGCAGCCCTATCTGTGCTTGATGCGGTGATTCGTCTATTGCCCGGCGTGCTGGGCAGTCCAGAATCTGCCGTACTCGATTCATTCACCGAAGATGGCATTCTCGATTGGCCCCATTATACCCGCCCTGTAGAATTTGAAGGCAAGGCTGTGCCCAAAGTTTTGCTCTCTGGTAACCATGCAAAAATCGATGTCTGGCGTAAAGAAAAGGCTTTGGAACGCAGCAACAAACGTAAGGATTGAATCGTCCTTATTTGACCAGAAGCATCGTGCCTTTTTGTGCGCAGCAAAATTACGAAAGATAAATCGGTAGGATAGCTAGTTTGAACGTCTAAAAAGGCGGGAGATGAATCCCTAAAGGCTGGGATGGCCCGGATCAAAGCCGTCCCCAATCAATTTATATAAGGCCTATTGCACGGTGGTGGGGTAGTACTATTTTCCGCTCACGGTTTTCGTCGCTCTTATTCGTCTAGAAATAACTAAGATTAGCATCCTGCTAGCGGGGAAAGGTACGTTTTTATGATCCCTTCCCAAGCTTATCAAGCTTGAGTGAGGCAGGGGGATGAGAGTGGATAGAGAGCCTCTAATTAACCTTTTTATTGTTTTAATAATATGCTTTCGGATATGCATGCCACATAATGATAGCATGACGAATGAGTATAAATGTTAAAATGCAGTTACCGGGTTTGGGTGTAGACTCCAGTGGTTTAGGCCTGATGTCTGTGCAGCGGCAAGGGTTAGAGGCGAGGCATCGTGAAAGCCTTGCACGTTTTGGTTATTCACCGGAAGCACTTTTCTGGAGTACGCGTGGAGTGCAGAAGGCGCGTTTCAAAGCGCTTACCGGGATCGGCGTTGCCAGAGGCGATTCGCTGTTGGATGTGGGTTGTGGTTTCGGTGATCTGGATAGCTGGTTATCCAGTCGCAAAAAAACTGTTCAATATACAGGCATTGATATTTCTCCCGATATTTTGATGCGTGCTGGCGAGATGATGCCGGCTCGCAATCTGCATTGTGGTGAGTTATTTGATTTTCAATGGCCGGAGAGCTCTTTTGATTGGGTACTTCTCTCAGGCACGCTTAACTGGAACCTTTATGATAAAGGTGACTATGCTAGACGTAGCATTGCCCGCATGTTTGAACTGGCTCGCAAAGGAGTCGCTTTTAATCTGCTCGATGAACGTTATATAAACCCGCTCTACCTTGATGGTCTTGTGGCATATGATGTGCAAACCATGCTGGCCTTTTGTAGAACAATTACCACGAAATGTGAGCTGGTCGAGGGTTATCTCGATAATGATTTCACCATTTTTATGAAGAAATGAAAGGTGGCAGTCTACTAATCCAACTCTTCCGACTTTCATTGATGATTTAAAGGTGTCTCATCTGGCGTTTGTTGTGGCCGGTGGCTCCGATCTGTTTGAGTTCGGGATTGCCGTGGGCGAAAGGTTTGAGAAAGTTCGGCATTTTACGGCCACCCAGTTTCATTATGTCGTGGATCAAGACCCCAGCCGTGGTTTGCTCATCGTAGCTTAACTTTGTCGTTAGATAGTTAAATAGCAGCTGTGCCAATCTCTCCAGAGAAATTTTCCAGGTGCTTTGGGTCTCAGCATATACCCATAGCGAAAAGGCATGGAACTGTTCGAATATATCACCATTCGGCCAGAGTAGGGTGACACCCTGTTTGAAGTTGCCACTGTTGTAATAGAGGTTCCAGAAACGGGCAAAGCGTTTCATCTGCTGAATATCGTTAAAACTGAGTTGATTGTTTTTGAGAATATCGTAGGGCGGTTTATCGGAATAGACCATGCCGAATTCTGTATCGTGTCGATGTAGGCTGGTGCCAGATAGCTTTTTCAGGATACCGATCTGAATTTCCGATGCTGACATGGCATAGAGCTTGTTCAGGTTTTCGCTGAAGCTTGTCAGTGACTCGCCGGGCAGGCCGACAATCAGATCCAGATGCATATGGGCTGAAGTTTCTTCCTCCAGAAAACGGATGTTCTGTTTAATCTTTTCCATTTTTAGATTGCGGTGGATTCGGTCTGCGACCTCCATGTTCAGGGTCTGAATACCGATCTCCAGTTGCAGCGATGCAGCTGGGAACTGCTTGATACGCTCTTTCAGGGCATCGGGGAAATGATCCGGAATCACCTCGAAATGTACAAAGTAGGGTGGTTCTTTGGCCAGAAAGAAATCGAGCAGCAGGGAAGCAATCTTCACATTGAGATTGAAGGTGCGATCGATGAATTTAAAACTGCGTACACCGCGATCCCACAGTTTTTCCATGGCACTCAGCAGCACTGCTGTATCGATATTACGCACCTTCTTATCAATGGATGATAGACAGAATTCACATAGAAAGGGGCAACCGCGCGACGCTTCGATATAGATATAGCGGTTGGCCACATCTTCATCGCTGTAATGATCATAAGGCAGTTTGATGCTATCAAGGTCAGCCATAGGAGCCTGAATCACGCGTTGTGTTGGGGGAAGAGCATTGAGCAGTGCTTTACTCAGATTATAGAAGGCCGTGTCGCCTTCACCCTGAACGATGTAATCAGCCGCATCAAAGTTCAACCGAACCGGGTTGTGGCTAACTTCAGGGCCACCCAGAACGATGATGGTGTCGGCTGCAACCTTTTTGATCAGACTAACCAGTTCCATGCACTGTTCTGCATTCCAGATATAGACACCGATACCGATGATAGCCGGCTTTTCACTGAGTAGCTTCTCGGCGATATCCGGGATATTGTCATTGATGGTGAATTCTCGGATTGCTGTTGTACTTTGTAACTCGCCCATATTGGCAAAGAGGTAACGCAGGCCAATCGCGCTATGCGTATAACGCGCATTGAGTGTGGTCAGCAGGATGGTGTGCTCTGAGGTTTTGGACATGATGTGCTGCACTATACGCAGATCATGCCAGTTGGCACAAAAATAACGATACCTCAATGAGAAAAATAAGGGACTTCACCGCAGAGTTACGCAAAGTAAAGTCATATGTTTAATGATTGTTTGTAACGGAAACTCAGTCATGTTATATCTGTATATGATCTTTTGAGCCATTGATTGTGAGAAGCAAGATTGAGTTGAATAGCTTCTTCTTTCCTTGTCCATGCCTTCCTCAGCGTAACTTTCGTACTCTGCGGTAAATGCTTTTGAATGGCTGTTTTGTAGAAAGACTTTTTGGGTGAATGTATGCAGTTTTGACCTATGAGGAATGGGGGCTTAACAATATGCAGTTGATCGATAGCCACTGTCATCTTGATGATGAGCGCTTTGATGCAGATCGGGACGCTGTGATTGAACGTGCTGCGATGGTTGGTATTGATGAGTTTGTTGTCCCAGCTGTTACTGCTTCTGGCTGGCCTCATTTGCGCGAGCTGGTCGAACGTTATCCGAGCATTCACTCTGCTTATGGTCTGCATCCCTGGTTTTGCAAACTGCATAGGGCTGAAGATCTAAGTTTGTCGGCCCAATATCTGGAAAGCGCTGTAGCAGTAGGAGAGTGCGGGCTGGACGCCATGCATAAGAATACGAGTCTGGATGAACAACTCTTTTGGTTCCGCGCTCAGTTGAAACTGGCTGCTGATTTTGATTTGCCTGTGATTATGCATGCCGTAAAGTCGGTAGATCTGGTGCTAAAAGAACTGAAGGCATTTGATGGATTAAAGGGAGTAGTGCATAGTTTTTATGGTAGTCAGCAGCAAGCTGAAGCTGTGATCAAACAAGAGTTTTATCTAGGTATAGGTTCTGCTGTCACGCATGCGAAGAATAGTTGCTTTCAAGAGGTGGTAGCCAGACTGCCGCTTGAGATGCTGATGCTTGAGACGGATTCACCCGATCAGCCAGGAGCATCGCATCGGGGGAAACGTAACGAGCCTGCTTTTCTGCTTGAAACTCTACATTCAGTTGCCAATCTTCACGCTATAGAGGCAGAAGAGGTAGCAGCCATCTGCAATGCGAATGCACGGGAGTTATTCAGTTTATGAGTCATGCACAGGAACGCACAGAAATTCTAATTGGAGAGGATGGATTAGAGCATTTGACCAACCTTCATCTCTTGGTTGTAGGCCTTGGGGGAGTCGGTGGTGCGGTATGCGAGGCTTTGGTCAGGGCTGGTATCGGTCGTATTACGCTTGTAGATCATGACAAGGTAGGTCTCTCCAATATGAATCGTCAGCTGGTCTGTACCCATTCGAATATTGGAAAAGATAAATCTACTGCCATGGGTGAGCGCTTGATGGATATCAATCCAGAGCTCCAGCTCAATGCTCATGTTGGTTTTCTTTCATACGAAAATATGGACTCATTTCTTGTTGAGGGGTGTTTTGACTATGTGCTGGACTGCATCGATTCGGTGGCCTGCAAAGCTGTATTGATAACAAGCTGCCAGCATTTAGATATTCCAGTTGCTTCAAGCCTCGGTGCTGGCGGCAGGTTGGATGTAACAAAGGCTGAGATCACCAGGCTCGATAAAACCTACAATTGCGGCCTGGCTACCAATCTTCGTCGCAAGCTCAGGCGTGCTGGTGCATCACTGGATTATCCAGTGGTCTTTTCCGGAGAGTACCCGATCAAACCATTGCCTCAGGAGGTGCTTGATAATAATCCGACCGCTCTACCGCGCGCGGTAAACGGCACAATTTCCTATATGCCCAACCTGTTCGGCTTTATGTTAGCAGGTTATGTGATTCAGCATTTGCTGCAATCAAGAGGCACTAAAGATGGGTGATCTGTAAGCTATTGATGCTGTTTGAGTTCGGTTAAGAAGGATTCGCCATAGCGTTTGAATTTGACGGCACCAATGCCTGAGATTGCCAGCATTTGTTCTTCATTACTCGGTTTGTTCATAGCCATTTCCACCAGTGTTTTATCCGGGAATATGACATAAGGTGGCACATTCTGATCCTTGGCTAATTCACTGCGCAGTTGGCGCAGTTGTTCGAACAGATCCTGGTCATGTGTTGAAAGATGCTGGTTTGTTCTACGCGTCGCGGTGCTGACTCGCTTTTTCTTCTCTTTCGATGCTTTTTTGAGTTTCCTTAGCATCACTGTTTGTGGCGTTTCACTGCGTTTGAGTAGAGGCCATGCTTTTGGTGTTAGTTTCAGAACACCATAACCTTCTGTGTCGGTAGCCAAAAAACCGTGTGCGACCAGTTGGCGGAAAATGCCGCGCCACTCCGGGCCGCTGTGTTCATGACCGATGTTAAATGTAGTCAGTTGATCATGTGAGTTAGCTTTGATGCGCTCATCATCTTTACCGAGCAGAATATCGATAATGTATTGGGTGCCGAAGCGCTCATCGGTACGGTAGATACAGGATAATATCTTCTGCGTGGCAATGGTTGCATCCCATGTTTCGGGCGGATTGATGCAGTTGTCGCAGTTGCCGCATGGCTCATCCAACGTTTCACCAAAATAGTTCAGCACTGCCTGCCGCCTGCAACTGGTCAGCTCACATAGGCCTAACATTGCATCGGTTTTTTGCAGCATCATGCGTTTAAACAGTTCATCTGCATCACTGTTTTGTGTGAACAAGCGTAGATTGATCACATCTTTCAGACCATAGTTCATCCATGCGTTTGACGGCAGACCATCACGACCCGCGCGACCGGTCTCCTGATAATAGGACTCGATGTTTTTGGGTAGATTCATGTGGGCAACAAAACGCACATCGGGTTTGTCGATGCCCATGCCAAAGGCGATGGTGGCGACAATAATCAGACCATCATCACGCAGGAATCTCTGTTGATTCTTCTGGCGGAAATCCTGAGGTAGCCCTGCATGATAGGGCAGGGCGGTGCGCCCTTTTTTGTTTAACCACTCGGCTGTTGCTTCAACACTTTTACGACTCAAACAGTAAACGATACCGGCATCTTCTGGATGGTTATGTTCGATAAACTGCCATAAGGCATCACGACCATTGCCAAGGTCGTTGATGGCGTAATGGATATTAGGCCGGTCAAAGCTGTTGATGAACACATGTGCCTGTTGCAAAGCCAGTTGCTCAATAATTTCATTGCGGGTGCGTTGATCGGCTGTGGCTGTGAGTGCGATACGTGGCACATTGGGATAACACTCATGTAGCATGGATAGCTGTTGGTACTCTTTGCGGAAATCATGACCCCATTGCGCCACACAGTGGGCTTCATCGATGGCAAACAGAGATATTTCACATCGGTCAATAATACTCAGGGTATATTCATTCAGCAGTCGCTCTGGCGCTAAATAGAGCAGGTCATATGAACCGGCTAAAAAACCTTTTTCAATCAAACGCTGTTCGACGGCTTTCAGAGTGGAGTTGAGAAAAGCGGCTTTGATGCCGAGCTGTTGCAGTGCATCGACCTGATCCTGCATGAGTGCAATAAGCGGAGAGACAACAATAGCTGTGCCTGGGCGAATGAGAGCGGGCAGTTGGTAACAGATTGATTTGCCGCCACCGGTCGGCATTAGTGTTAAAACATCCTGACCATGGATAATCGATTCAATAATATCGGTCTGGTGATGACGGAAATTATCATAACCAAAGGTCGATTTTAGAATGTGACGGGCTTGACTCATGCTCTGTTCCATCAAGCGAGTATCTATGAACAGCGAACAACTGTCACTTGGAGAGAAGGCTGTTGATTAGAGTTCTAGAGCTTGAAAATAAAAATGGCCATCTGCATGAGCAGATGACCGATGATTGTCAGCAAGAAGTTGCGGAACTGTTAAAAATGATATGCGATAGTCGTGGTAAAGCCATTCACATCCAGGCCTTTAAATATGGTTGTGTTTTTAGTCGCCGCTTCAGCATTGGTAGCATAACGTATCCACTCCATTCCAACACTTAATTTACTGTTATAGTGGTATATTCCCCCCAGACCAAAGCTTACCCCTGTTTTGGTTACTGAACGTTGAGCAAAAGAGTTAGCTGGTGTGATGCTTGTACTCATGGTGGTAAGACCAAGCAGGCCATAGAGTTCGACACCATCGGCAATTTCGACTTTAGGTTTTCCCAATAGAGAAAAAAACCAGTTCATTTTAAATGATTCGACGAGAGGGCCCAATTCTTCGCGCTCTTGTGGGCTGGCAAAACCGACACGGAATTCTGTGGCAAACAACTCATGTAGATCGAGACCTGCAAAACCGAAACCACCGAATTTGGCTTTTTTACTTGCACCTGGATCAAGTTCAAAAACGCCAAGTCCAATGCCGGCATAGGGTTTGATGTCTGCCGCTTGCGCAGCATTGGCTTGTAAAAAAAGCAGAGTAGCAGTCATCAATAACAGTTTTTTCATGGAGGCCTCCAAGTTTTCCAGCATTATCTATATATTATTAATCACAGCAAATGTAATTTTTTGATGGGTGTTATAAGTTTTTATTGGCACTTTGAGATGATCGAAGCGATAACTTTAAGGAGGGTGTTTGCTGGTCAATATAAAAATCGAAATGTTTCAAAATATTCATGCCCAACAGGCCTTGTGCATGGGGCGCGACGGATTGGGTGATAAGGGCTATTTTGATTTTATTGAGCTGAAAAGAGCCTAGTTTCACATGATCAGCCAGTTTTAGTGGCGCATCAATTTTTCCACTGACTGTTTGTAAACTGATTTGAGGCAATGCATGACTGGTATCAATTTCAGTCTGATCAACCTGCATGAGGGTTAGTGATGCGCCGGTATCCAACAATAAAAAAACAGGGGGATTTCCATTGATGGAGAGTGGCACCAGAAAATGTTCGCCAGCCCGTTGCAGTGGGATAGTGACCTGATAGTCAATCGAATGTATTTGCTCTATTTTTTGCAATAGCGCGCTTGCTCTGTTGCCAACTTCAGGGTCGTAAACCAGAGGTTGCAGAATCGTTGTCGCTTGTTTTGTGTGTCCCATCTCAATTAGTGCGATGGCCTGCATCAATTGATAATCTGTGTTGGCTCCATCCATATTACTGAGTCGACGATAAAACGTAAGAATATGATTAAATTCTTCGGCTTGGATGAGATGCTCTTTTTGAGCCTGAACCGCTTTGTATCGTTGATGATTGATACGCGAAATCAGCTCGGGGTTGGCGGTTTGCTTTAACAGATCAATGAGCAGAAAAGCTTCCAGGTCGAACTGTTCCTGCTCATGCAATGTTTTTGCCTGCAGTAGGCCTGCTGCAACATCATCAGGAAAATGGTTGCGATATTGCTTGAGCAGTAATAACGCGGTTTCGCTCATGCCTTGTTGGATATAGGTGTTGCTGAGCATAATAATCTGATTGCGTGCCTGCTCAGAGCTCTGTTGAGGCCAGGCGGAAAATGCGGCTGAAAAACTCTCCTGCATCAATAGTGTGGTGAATGTTTGCAGTGGGTCGAGCGGTATGCTGGCTGTTTGTGGAAGCGGGGCAGGCATTGGAACTACACCTGCCTTGCTGATAATAGTCGGAATGACTGAAGCTGTTTCAGTCAGCGGGCGTTGAGGCGAGGGGTTCAGCGTTTCTCCTTTAAGGTTAGGATATTGCTCTTCGAGGGGCTTTGTTGCCATGAGGTCATGGGAATACCAACCCATCACCCAACCGATAGCCAATATGAAGGCGATATGTTTCATCCGACTCAATTGCATGAAGTAAACGACTTACGTTGATCGTGTACTTTTACAGCGAGCAAGGTTATCGAGTGCCGACCCAGATTGTATGTTTACTTCCCACCTGACTTTTGTGAGCGCGTACGAGGTACTCTTTCACATCAAAACCGACTTTTCTCATGCGCTGCGTAAAGCTTGAATCTGGAAAACCAGACCAGACAGTCAGCACACCACCGGGTTTGAGTGCATCAAAGGCACTGTTAAGGCCGCGCACACTATAGAGGGAATCATTGTCCTCAATGGTGAAAGCATCCGGTCCATTATCAACATCCAGCATGATGGCATCGAAACTGTTTCTATTGTTTTTCATCACTTTGCCAACATCGCCTTCTATAATATGGACACGTTCATCTTCGATAGGGCACCCAGCCAAAATACCGAGATGTTCGTAATTCCAGCGCACAACAGCAGGCATCAATTCAGCGACTGTGACTTTTGCACAGCGGCCAGTATGTGAGAGGGCTTCGGCAAGTGTAAATCCCATGCCGAGACCACCGACCAGTACATGCGCATTTTTACGTTTGGCGATGGGCTTACACGCCAGTTCTGCCAGAACATCTTCAGAGTTGTGCATGCGGCTGTTCATCAGGTCACCGGCCTTATCTACGCGGATAGAGAACTCCATGCCACGTTGATAAAGTCGTAGTGTTGCGCCGTGTTCTGTCGCTGTGTCGAGTAGTCTGAAAGGGATCATAAAGGCATTGTCCATGCGTATGTGAACTACGCAAGTTTGCTGATGCTCTTATAGCTTTAGACGATGGTGAAGTTGTCGCATCTGAGCATTGTGGTTATGCTTTAAATTCGATCAGGAGGATACATGTTAGAGTCGTTAGGTCTGGAAGTGTGGCATGCGTGGTTATTGATTGCCTGCGTAATTGCAGCTGTCGAACTGCTGTTGGTAGGTTCCTATTATCTGTTGGCTGTGGCTGCCGGGGCTATGGTTGTCGGTTCGATTCATTCAATGATGGCGTTGTCGGTGGCTGCGCAGTGGTTTGTGTTTACATTAGCGACGGCAGTGGCCGCACTGTTGATGGGCCTGGTTCGTCCAAAAGATGGCAAACATGATGTTGATGATATCTCATATATGGTGGGCAAACAGGTGAAAGTTGTTGAAAAAGTGTCGCCGCGTGGCCGCGTGGTTTATAAAAGCGTGACATGGGAAGCCGAATCCGAAGACAGACTTGAAGAAGGTGTGACAGTAGTGATTATCGGAGTAAATGGCAGCACCCTGTTTGTAGCGAAACTTGAGGAGAATAGCTAATGGATATGGTGATGATGGCGGTCGCATTGATGATCGTGATAGTTGTTTATAAAGGGGTTGTGGTCATTCGGAATTCTGAGCGCATGGTGATTGAGCGCTTGGGTAATTATAGCCGAACCTTGATGCCGGGCATTAATTTTATCGTACCATTTCTGGACCAACCGCGTGAATTTATCTGGAAAGCTGCACCAAGCAGTGGAGCCTTGGGGCGCTTGCTGGGAGAAACCAGTGGTTCAGCTTATTCAAGCTTGCAGAGTATGGAGCGCATCGATATCCGTGAAACGGTATTGGACTTTCCATCGCAGACAGTGATCACACGTGATAATGTCAGTATTCAGATCAATGCACTGCTCTATATCGAGATTACCAATCCGCATGATGCAGTCTATCGTATTGCTAATCTACCCAACTCAATTGAGAAGCTTGGGCAAACCACATTGCGTAGTCTGGTGGGTGAAATGGAATTGGATAAAACTTTGTCTTCACGTGAAGATATCAATGCGCGTTTGCAGATTACTCTCGATCAGGCTGCTGATGATTGGGGGGCTAAGGTGAAACGTGTGGAAGTGCAGGATTTGAATGTACCGGATGAAGTACAGGCTGCGATGGAAAAACAGATGAGGGCAGAGCGTGATAAACGTGCTTCGATTCTGGAAGCAGAAGGTTCAAGGCAATCAGATATTTTAAAAGCTGAAGGCGAGAGGCAGGCGGCGATTTTGGTTGCTGAAGGTAACCGGGAAGCGCGTATCTTGGAGGCAGATGGTGAAAGACTTGCATTGGCAAAGCTCAAAGAGGCTTTGGGTGATGAAGGTTTCAGCCAGTACCTGATTGCTATTCGTTATCTGGATACGTTGAAAATGATAGGTGCAGCCGGAGAAGGGGATAAGACCGTATTTATGCCGGTCGATGCGACGGCTACGCTAGGTGCTATTGGTGGCATTAAAGAGCTGTTCGGTACGAAATAAACTGGTTCTTTAATCCGTTCCTAAACATGAATAGCTAACGCGGTAAACCACCGGAGGCAAAAAGCAGAACGACGGCGAAGTAGTGCTTATTATCGTCTGAGTACATTTACCTTGTTAGCCTTACTGCGGTACACACTTACCATAAGAGTCACGATCCATATCTATTATTTCTACAGTGATGACTGAAGCAGGAATCTGCAATGCAGGTAAGCCTGATAAGATCACTTTTCCAAGACGCTTTTTGTTATCAGCATCCCGCCCCGATTTAATCCGAGCCTGAATATGGATATAAGGACTACTTCCACCTGCATTGGTAAAAGCTCGGAACGGATAGGCGCGCGTTTTAATTTGATCAGCTTTAAACAGACCGCTATCTGAAATGGATTGATGTATTGTCCTCAAGAGAAGGTCAACTTCGGCTTCATCAGCCATTTTTTCCTGATATTCAACAATAATATGTGGCACTGATATCTCCTTTATTCATTGTCCATTGCTTTAAATTCAGTTCGAATCTGTTCAATTCGTTTTCGGTTTACACCAAGATCTGAATGGCCAATTCTGGACGCTGATCGAACATGTATGATCCCTTGCTCTGATCCTGTGTCTGGAAAATAAAATTCTACATCATCAACAAAACGGAACACGCTGGAAGTAAACTCAGCTCTTAAATAATTATCCTCAACTATTTTGATCTTTGATGACTTAAGCTCTTTGAGGATATTCAAAATATGTTTTTTTGCCTCTAATGGCGTGCCTGTGATATGGATAGGTTCGATAAAGTGCTCTTTATCTATTGCCTGACTGTGAACACAATTTGGTGTTGTTGGACACTCCATCAGTTGACCATTTTCAATTCCCAATTTAGGCATCGTTCCTGCACATCCTGTTAAAAGTATTAAACTTGTTAGAATAATCTGAATTTGTCTATTCATTGTTTATATTCCCTGAGGTTATAACGTTGCAAATCATCGGTGGAAAAAAGCAGAGTGACAAATGAATTTTTCTTTTTCCGTCCGAGTGTATTTGCCTTATTATACATTATTCACTAAGAACTTTTCTTAAATAGCGAATACGCTTATCGACAGGCATATACGGCCCATGGTAATTAAAAAACTTTGTAACCGGCCCACTGTCTATTAGGTCGCTACTTTTGAGTGCTGTTTCAGCTCCTGCGGGATCATATCCAGCGCGAACCATCAAGCGGACTCCAAGTGCATCCGCATCTTTTTCCATGATATTGCGCATTTTGTAGTTAGCCAGTTCTTTGCCCCTTTCAGGTAAGGTATGTCCCAAAAGGATATGTGCCAATTCATGAGAAATAAAGAATGCGAGTTCGTCATCACGTTTAAGCAGTTTTGCTGCTCCAAAATCCACAATGATTTCGCTGTTGCGGGCCATTGCCTTGTGTTCATTTGTATCACTCAAGATAAAACTATAATCGCATGCCATATCTGCAGTGAGGTCCAATGTTAGTTTCTTTTGGTCTCGTAGTATGCCAAGTCGCAGATGTGATGATTGCTGCGCCTCACCTAAGAGCTTTGTAAATTCATCTGGTGACTTAGTATCAGACCAGCGATTGTCGTTTGCAGAAATAATGACATCGCCCACACGCAGGCCCGCTTTATCCGCAGCACGCTTGGGATCTACATAAGTAACTATAGGCTGTTTTTTTAGATGAAAAGCCTTGATTACAAGTTTTTTTTGCTCTTCGTTACCTTGCTCTTTCAGAGACATAGGTATGAAGCCATAATATGTTTTGAGTTTTGAGCAAATTGGGCTGTTTGCCACAAGAATATTGTGTGTGATTGCTGAAACTCTGTTGAGCTGTGTATATAAGCTGCGTAATCCTTCAACTGTCTGAGGAGGAGTATACGTTTTGCTCGATGCACAGCCTGCAATGAACATAATGGCAATAAGGGTCACTGTTTTTAGCAATATGTTTTCCTTAACTCGTATTGTGTATAACGCCAAACATCAGGGGCAAAGCGAAGCGATATCTCTTGAATGTGTTGCTTATGTGGAAGACCTTTACCTTGTAGTTTTTAACGAAGTCTGAGATTTCAAGCTTTGAATCGTGCATGTTATCTCCAGACCTAGCTCAACAGCGTGAGAGATTACTACTGCGAAATAGCCTGTCATCATCAATATTGATGATAAAACGTATTTGTTTTGGATATGTTTATTTTTCTTTGAGATAGCGCTGGTGAATTCAGCTTACCCCTTGCTTATATGAGAACTTTACAGGAGTAGATAATTTCAAGACTATTTTTCTGGACTCTTCATCAATCAATGTATCACTGACGTAATTCTCAAGAATCCTATTGATCTCTTTCAGATGAGGTATTAAAAGATCTTTCTCTTTTGCTTTCATATTATAGTGGTTTATCGATCTTAGTAATTCTATCGAAGCACTGTTTAAACTACTGTTTTCTCTTGGGGTCGGATTATCGTGGGGCGTTGCTAGCCCTAGTCTCTTCATGACTGCTTGAACCACATCACCTTCGTACTTAAATACAAAAATGCTGTTTTTACCAAACAGTGTTTGGCATTCACTGACAAACCCTTGATAGTTTAAATGTTGAGAAAACCACTCAATATTTAACATTTCAGCAAAGGAGAGGTCTTTACCATAACAGGGGTTATTTTCAATTTGTGGGTTGCGAATACATTGTTTGTAATAGCTTTCAATAAATCCGAGTGGTTCACGAAACCATACCCAGACTTCAATATCGAAGAGTTTACTCAACTCAGATAAAATACCTTTTGATTCGTCAGGAAAATCCCACCAATGATTATAAATACCTTCAGATGAGAGGATAATGGTGTGGGTATCTTCTTTAACTTGCGCGATGATATTCTTAAAGTTTTGCAGGAAACTTTCCACGTTTGTTGTGACTAAATTCTTCTCAAACCATTGGTGTTTTGGTGCGTTAGGATTTTGTATATTTTCAAGATTATGCGGGTAAAGAATCCCTTTTCCTCTGAGCTTGCGTTGTTTTTTATGCAGGTAGGTTTGTAAGCTTGTTGTGCCAGTTTTTGGTGTGCCAGCATGGATGATTAGCTTTATTTTTTGTACGGTTCGTTGCTCTAGTGATTGCTCAAGTGATTTTAATAGCTCAGCCAATGGGTTAGCAAATTGAACATTTGATTTTTCCATGTCGGTATATAAAAACCTCTAAAGTAGGGGGCAAAGAATGGTTACTCTGATCTGAGATTAATGACTAATCCAGACTAAATTGCTCTGACCCGAAAGGGGTAGTTTTTGTTTGCCTTGTAAGAGGGATTATTTTTGTCATGGGCAAACTCTCTTTTCTATTCTCAACTGAGACTTGAATGATCGTTCATGAATGAGTGTTGGTATATTAACAATGAGTCGTATTGCATAAAAAATATGGACAATCGTTCATATTAGGTGGATGGATATGACAAGAACATTAGAAATGAATGATGAGAACTGGATCAATAATCCATTTGTTCTAGGGCAGCATGTGCGGGCTAAACGGAAGGCTCAAGATTTGACGGAGAAGTCTGGTGTTACCAGTCGTCATATCAGTGACATAGAAAATGGACTAAAGAATGTTGGTGCTTATACGCTATTTAAAGTGCTGAACAGTCTTGATGTTGCGCTATATATATAGGGTCATATATATAGTATCTGACCCCTGTTGCCTTTAGGCATATAATCAGGTTGACTCCTCATCTTTGGACAGAGTAACCCCCATTGCCTGCGCTCGCTTTTTCCACATGCGTCGAGCATATTGTTGCATGTCGGCTGTCTTGTCGCTTTCATCCATTATCTCTAAGCCAAGCAGAGTTTCCAGAATATCTTCCATGGTGATAATACCCTCCATGCCTCCATATTCGTCGATGATTACCATGATGTGCGCACGCTGGTTCAGCACTTCGTCAAATGCGTCAGATAATGAGGTTTTGTCTGATAATGTATACAGATCGCGTCGATAGGTTTTCAGGGTTTTGTCCGTATTGTCGCGCGCCTGCGCCAGCAATAGATCATCCTTGAGAACAAAGCCGGTGAATTGTTCGTCGTTTTCCACATAAACCGGAATTCGTGAGAAACGTGAGTCATAGTGTTTCTCGAAATACTTATATACCGTCAGCGATTCGGGTAATGAAAATACTACCGGACGCGGTGTCATCACGTCGGTGACTACTGTTTCGTGCAGCAGAAACATGTTTTTCAGGATGCGTGATTCTCGCTCCTCTAGCTGCCCTTCCTTCTCGCCGAGGTCAGCCATGGCGGCAAACTCCTTGCGGCTGAAGCCTTCAATCTTCATGTCTCGTGAGAATCCACGCACCAGTAACTCAGACAGCATTACAAACGGGTATAGTACACGTATCAGGAATTTTAGCCCGTGTGCGGTCACGCCTGCCAGCGCACGCCAGTAAGTTGCCCCCAATGTTTTAGGAATAATCTCTGAAAATACTAGGATCATCAACGTCAGTAGTGCAGATACCAACCCGACCCAGGCGTGCCCAAATACCACGGTCGCCTGTGCACCGGCACCAACGGCACCCACAGTGTGAGCTATGGTATTAAGCGTCAGAATCGCAGCCAGCGGTTTGTTGATATCACTTCTTAGCTCACGCAATAGTGAGCCCGAACTTTTCCCCTCCAGTTCTAGTGCGCTGATATGAGCCGTAGTTACACTTAGCAGCACTGCTTCTGCAATAGAGCACAAAAAGGAAAAGAGCAAGGCGATAGTCACATATGCAATGAGTAAGGTCATGTTGGCATAATAATTAGCATAAAAGGAAATGACTCATTCAATAGTGCTGGTTGCCTATCGCTCCCATCAACCGCCGCAGAATGCGGTCGCTTGGATGGGCTTGTTATAAGCCGGTCTATTTTACAATCACATCAATAATTTCTTGAAGGTCAGTCACTCCTTCAGAAACAGTGAAGCCAGCCTCTAACCATTCGGATTCAGTCATTTCGCCAAATACTTCCATATTATTTTTAGCCTTGAAGTTCATTTGTTTTACAGCAAGAATCTTTGATTTGATCTCTTCTTTCATATCAGAGTAATTATCAATAATGAAATCATCCGTCAGAGTAAATTCGTCTCCAAGTACTCTTTGTATTGCATCCCTATGGTAATAATTTTCGATTTCTCTTTTTCTTAGAACTAGGAACTCACCTCCCATCTCTTCAATATCACTTTTAAGTTGAACTTTGTTTTCTAACTTTGATTCATAGTCAGTTGCACCCTTGTCACTATCTAGGATGAATATGAAGTTTCTGTTTATTTTTGAACACAATCTAGCATTGACAAAAAATTCAACTTGATCACCACCACATGGCACAAATAAAATGTCATCGATATTGGTTGTTGATAACTTGTTTATGGCGCATTGCCAAAAAAGACAATCACCTTTACCTTCTACAAAAATTATTTTTCTATAGTTATCATTAAGTAAGTTGTAATTTGGTCTAATACCAAGTTCCTGAATAACAACATCCAATATGTAATTTTCATTTTCATAGTTGAAATATTTAGATAACCCATCTTGTTTTTTAACAACAACTATATTGGTGCTTTCTGTTGCTCCAGCAAAAACTGGAGAATGTGTAGTTATTAAAAACTGGCTATCATCAGCAAGATTTAGGATTGATTCGAGAAGTTCATATTGCAATTCAGGATGTAAGAAAGTTTCAGGCTCTTCGATTCCGAATATAGTATTACCGTTAGAGTTTTTTTGAGCTAAATATTCAAAATATGCAACCATTAAAAGTCTTTTGAAACCTGTACCTTTGTGTGATATTGGTATATCAAATGACTCAGATTGAAATTTTAAACCTATATCGAATTTTACTAGGTTTTTCCAGTTACAGTTTACTTGAGGCTTGATTTCTTCTAAGTCTGGAACATTCTTTTTCATCAAGTTAGCAATGATAGTAAACTCAGTGTCCAGATCACTTTGTACATTGCTTTCAATTTGGTCAGTTAAAGCTCTATTATCTTCCAGTGATTTTGTGGCTATTGGTTTAAATTGATTTTGAAATTCTGTGGCTCCAACGTTTAAATCCTGCTCGGCATCGAATAGAAAATAATCAGGGATCTTAATGTCTGGATATTGTTTAGATATATTTTTTAAATATTCATCTGCAAGATATGTGTTTAACGATTTTTGATAACCCTCAGTATTTTCTTGGATTTTAATTATTTTTGATAGATTTGTAACGCCTCTTCCTGACCTTGAGTAATCAACTTCTAAAGTGTCTAGATACCCGTTTATTTCAGCTTCTTTTACCCCCCAACAATTCTGTATGTTTTCTTGTACGAAGTCATTGCACGTATAGAGTGCTTCTTTTTTGAGCTTTCCTGCAGGAGTGAATGAATATTGTTTTGTGATACAAATAAAGCCCTCATTGTCTAGAGCAAGTGGGCTAATACCTTCACTGGGAATAAATCTAATTTTGATTGATGTTTTAGCTTCGTCTGGGATTCCTTTGTAAACATCATGTGTCGTGAACTTGTCATTAAAGAATGCATCAAGCGATTTGAGAATTGTAGATTTCCCGTTATCATTCTTCCCTACAAATGTGTTCACACTACCAAACTTTAAATTTTCTAAATGTTCTATTCCTCGATAATAAGAAATAGAAATATCATATATTTTCATTAAACATCCTATCTATATGATTTGCACTGAGGCTTATAACGCCTTGCTCAGCGGCAATTTAAAGTGGCACGTTTTTGCGAAAGCAAAAAAAGTGACGCTTTAAATTGTCCGCTGGAGCTATTTGTTATATCTTTTATTCCTCATTCTCCGACATTAATCGAATTTCATCGTCGGTAATTCCATCTCTTCCAACTAACTTATAATGTCGTTCGTCAACAACTGATAAATGAAAAACATCATTGCTTTCCTCTACGGCTAGCTCAAGGATTGCAACATCATTTTCAGACAAAAACTGTAATGCAATTGGTTTACAAATAGCATTTGGGTATCGTGCCTTGCAAAACTCAATATCTTGCATAACTTGAACGATTCCAAATCTATCTCCAGGTGATTTAGCTTGGCAAGGTATTACAAAATGAGTGCCTTTTTTATTTATGCCAAGGTATACCTCATCAATTTCAATCTGACCAACATTTTGAATTGTAGTTCTAAGGTGGTTTTGAATTGAATAACAGGTTAAGCCTGAAAAAAGATCTACAAGGCGGTTATATCTAACTTTGGTAAGTAGTGCCTGTTCATCGGTTCCAGGAGCATAGCGTTTTACAATTTCAGGAGTTGAATCAGGCACTTTAATTCTTTGCCTGTTATTTGTAGGTTCAATTTTTCCGGGTGCGGCTAACCTGAATTCATAGGAGCCAATTCCTGTTCCTGTAATTATCCATTCAGAATCAACAGGACACTTTTCCTTAATATTATTTGGTAACTCTTTACGAAACCTATATGAATAAGGTACATCACCTAGATTTTTAATACGAGCAATGCCAAGGTCATCACATGCTTCAGATAATTCATCTCTATCAAAAGAAACCTTAATTGCTCCTTCACTGTAATTTCTGAAGAAAACTCTTACAATTACATCGTCATACTTACTCATGCTGCTTCCTTGTTTAATCTTTTTCTTTTAGGGATCACATCATCAGGAATATCCCAGTATTTTGAAGCTTGACCCATATTATAATTTAATAGCTCTTCCTTTTGCGGGTTCAGAATGTAGGTTTCAAACTTATTCGGGTTAAGGTTCATGGCTTTAATAATTTGACATCCTAAAGATTTTGAAAGAAAAGGTATCACTGCGTTTCCAATTTCTCTGAATCCATGCCAAATTGTATTGTGAAAACGAAACCAATCAGGAAAAGAATGCAACCTAGCTGCCTCTCGAACTGTTATACACCTAGGAACTGAATAGTGTATTGGTCTAGGCGCAGTAAATGCACCTTTATCACTAGCAGTTCCAGCTCTCAATGTATTGCACTGTCCGTTGTCTGCTAGTTTAAAGAATCTACTTATTTTTTCAACAGTTCCAGTAGGAGTGTTTTCAAACCTATTTATAGATTTTTCAGTATGTTTTGAACCAATATGGCCGTAAACAATATTCGAAACTTGTCTGGTGTGTGTAAGTGAAAACTCACCACTAGGCTTTAAAGAAAAACTATTTCTTAAGCCTGAATAATCAAGTTGCAATGAATCTATACCTTGATCGCCCTCTGTATAAGCTTCATGAGCACCAAGATCACTTATGGCTTCGCTACAAGTTGATAGTTGCTTCAATCCAATATCAAACAACGAAGGCTCATTTGATTCAAGTTGGCTATGTGTTTGTGAAGGATAAGTTGCTTGTTTTACATCTAACCTCGAACCAATAATAATAAGCCTTTTTCTCTTTTGTGGCGCTCCAAAAAGTGATGCGTCGAGAATTGAAATAGGTTTCTCTATGGAATAACCCATATTTTCAAACTCTACGATCAACTCTTCTAAAAACTTTATATGCTTTCCAGATGCTATCCCTGGAACATTTTCAAATAAGAAATATTTAGGCTTAATTTTTTTAATCATACGTACATATTCAAATACCAATGAATTTCTAGGATCATCAAGCTGTCTTTTTCCTATATGAGAAAACCCTTGGCATGGTGGGCCACCTGCTACTAAATCTATATCACGAGAAAACCCTTTAGCTTCTACAGCCTGAAGAAGTTCTTCAGAGGTTAACTTTGAAATATCTTTGCAAATACTCGCGCTGTAGGGGAAATTAAAGTGGTGAACTAATGTATGTATAGCATCAAATTCTACAGCTGCGGCAATGTCAAACCCAGCCGCTTCTAAGCCAAGAGACATTCCACCACAGCCAGAAAAAAGATCAATTGCGACAGGTCGTTTCATTTTTTTACCCAAATTCATTCATTGTACTAAATTCTCGATAATAGCTGGTGTTTTTCTTTTGATATAACGTCGCAAATCACCGGCGGAAAAAAGCAGAGCGACGAAGGAGCGGCGCTTTTTGCCGTCCGAGTGTATTTGCCTTGTTATACCTTGTTTAGTTTTTGTTGTAGCCAAATTTACCTCTCGAAAGAAATACCTCTTTCCAGTAGCTTTCTCTTTCAATTATTACTTTGTCATCTGCTTTCATAGGACGATACTCAAGTAACGATAACCTGAAATTATTTTTTGCATAATCAAAGCCCTCTGTTTTGATTAGTTTGGTAAGTTCATCATTCCAGCCATGCCCTGTACCAATATAGCAACTCCACCTAGACCAAATACCGGAGTCACCGTAAGCAGAGCCAATATACTTTTTACCATTTAATTTGTCTGTGATTACATAAACACCTTTCACATTTTTTAATGCCGCCTTCCAGTCTGCATTTTCATTTTTAAATATTGGTGTCAATATATTGAAATCATGATTTATGTTTTCATATCCAGGAAACACTTCTCCCGAATAAGGCTGCCTCAGTATTTCTGAGACTTTCATTTTATCTAAATGGTGTTCCAAGTAAAAAGCTCTTCCTCTGGATGGCTTTTCTAATTTTATTTTCAGTCTTCCAATATAGTCAGAATATTCTATTAATTCCTTTATTTCATAGCTGTGGCTATTAGGAACATTATTTCTCTTAATGACTTCATAGATACCCCCAAACAACCACATGTTATTTTCAGGGTAAAAGTCTATCAATGAAAATATATATTTACGGGAAAATTCATTTTTACTATTCCTCCAAGTATTCCAACCAAACCATTCCTTTTTGTCTCTTACATAAACATCAAGGGGCTGGTCACCACCATTCCAACGGGCAGCATGAAATTTGTATTTATTTGGTTCTTCAATACTGATGATTTTGGTGATTGGAATATGGCTCATTCATGCTTCCTTTTGGGTATAACAAGCTGAATAGGAGTAATCAAAGTTCCTCATTATTAACTCCTATAGGTGGACATTATTTCCACCATATTGCATATTGAGGTTTTAAAATGGAATAGGAGATACGATGCCTACATATCCATCCAAGGTCAAGCCAGAACATACCTTTCGGCCTCATGCTGCTCGTCTGATGGATCAGGTGAGTGAAGTTATGCGCTATTATCATTATGGGCGGCGTACTGAAGAGGCCTATTCGTACTGGATTAAAGATTTTATACTTTTTCATCACAAGCGGCATCCTAAAGATATGGGGAAATTGGAAGTAGAGTCTTATTTGAGCCATTTGGCGGTGAATAGGAAGGTGGCATCATCAACGCAAAATCAGGCATTTAATGCACTCCTTTTTTTGTACAATAGTGTTCTTCATCTACCTTTTTCTGATGATGTTGATGCAATCCGTTCGAAAAGAGCGCCGCGCCTGCCTGTTGTTTTAAGTCAAAAGGAAGTGAACCGCCTTTTCCATGCAATGAAAGGGGAGACGTTATTGATGGCGCGTATCATGTATAGCGGTGGCTTGCGCTTGAATGAACTGCTTCATCTGCGGGTTCAAGACATTGATTTTGATTATGGATTTTTAACGATTCATGCAGGTAAGGGAGATAAAGATCGTAGCACCTTGCTAGCGACTTCTTTGTATGACGACTTAAAAGCACATTTAGATGCAGTTCGAACTCTGTTTAATCTTGATGTTGAACAAGGTGTTGTAAATGTCTGGCTGCCAGGAGCTTTGGCAAGGAAGTATCCGAATGCTTCAAAGTCATGGGAGTGGCAGTTTGTCTTTCCATCCAAAGTGCTATCAAAAGACCCTGAAAATGGAGAGCTGCGCCGTCATCATGTGAATCAATCCAATTTACAAAAAGCAATAAAGAGGGCGAAAGAAAAAGCAGATATTAATAAACGCGTAACATCACATACTCTGCGCCACTCTTTTGCCACACACTTGCTTGAATCAGGTACTAATATTCGTGTGGTGCAAAAGTTGCTTGGCCATGCCGATGTAAAAACTACGGAGATTTACACACATGTGCTGCAACAGAATCTTGGCGCAGTTATAAGTCCACTTGATTGTTTAGAGGAGTCCTGAGGGATGAAAAAAGAACAACGAAAACGTATTGTAGATAGGCATCGCGATAGCCTTACGCGCCATGGTCATCATCCCAATGCGCTCTATTGGAGCAGCAAAAAGATTCAGGATATTCGTTTTCGGGTACTCTCAGAGATTGGCCTTGAGGCGGGGGATTCTGTACTTGATGTTGGTTGCGGTTTTGCTGATTTTAAATGCTGGATTGAAGAAGAGGGCAAGGCCGTAGAATTTACCGGTATTGATCTATCGCCTGATCTGATCCGGGTGGCTGAAGAGAAACATCCTGATGCTAAATTGCTCTGTGGTGAGCTGTTTGACTTTGAGTTGGAATCTCAATCATTTGATTGGGTGACCCTCTCCGGAGCCATGAATGAGCAGCTGCATGATGAAGGTGTTTACGCCCGTAAAATGATTGCTGCAATGTTTGCCCTGTGTAGAAAGGGCTTGGCATTTAATATGCTGGATGCACGAACGCTTAAAGCGCATGACCTACAAAGTGTGGAGCCTCAAGAGATGCTCGATTATTGCCAGAGTTTATGTGCCGATGTGCAGATGCGGGATGATTATCTACCCAATGATTTTACCATCTACATGCGCCGATGAAGGGCTATTATTAGACAGCGATTAAACCCAATATCTTTCCTTGGTGTTCTAAGTACGGGTTGTATGAAAGCTGTAGAGTGAGTCAGTGATTTAAGTTTCAAGTATCTCTTCCGATAAAGGTTAAATATCTCAAGGAGAGTAGATGCAAGTTAAGGCAAATATTAGCGCAATCAGTAATGCCATGAAGTCACAAGAGGTGACTGCGCATAATATTGCCAATGTTAATACGAATGGTTTTACTGCCAGTAGGGCAGTGCAAAGCGGGGATAAGTTAAATATCAGCCAGGAAGCGCGTGCCGCTATGCAAAACACAGCCGGCCAATCGATGTCTACGACCGACCCAGCCAAGGACATGGTCCAGATGAGTGTCAATCAAAGAGCGCTTGAAGCCAATGTAAAAGCCATTCAAACTCAGGATGAGATGAACAAAGCACTCATGGATCTCAATAAAGGCTAACGAGAGTATTAGACATGCCGCGACTGTTTGTGCTGTGCTGAAGGCTAAATGGTATAGGCAAATGCTATTCATTTCTTTCCCAAAAAAGAAACGAAGAAATTGCCTGACAATATGCTTCATTCTGCATATTTATAGCTGAATGGGGCGAAAACTTTTTCCGCTTTTTCCCATTCATCAATAAATATACAGGCGCATCTCGGAGCGGGGGGAAAGACTCAAGCTATCCGGATTCATTTGATATAGCAGGTCTGAAAGGGCAATAAAATCAAAACAAAGCTTTTTAATCCCTCGCTAGCAGCCTGCCAATCTCGGTTATTTATAGACGGATGAGAGCGGCGGAGCCGTGACCGGCTATACACACTAAGATTCGGAACCCGATAGGGCGGCTGGTTTCGGGCTTACCTTCTTTGGTATTTTCTTGATTCAAAACATCCATCTCTTTCACCCTTCGGGCGCGTTGCAGGCGTCCAATTCGATTATCCTGTCGAATTGTGGGAAGGCAAGAAAGTAGGAGTTTACGATCACCAACATAAGCACTCACTGCAACCGTTCAGCCACGCAGGGCATTAAATAAGAACCAATAAGCCCTAGTGGTTCTTGTTATGAGTTAAAGGCGAACAGGAATCCCTTTTTTAGCTAGATATTCTTTGCTTTCGGCAATGGTGAAAGTACCAAAATGGAAGATCGAAGCGGCCAGTACAGCATCGGCTTTGCCTTCGGTTAATCCGTCGGCCAGATGTTCCAGTGTGCCAACACCGCCAGAGGCGATCACATTAGCAGTGACAGCGTCAGATACCGCACGTGTAAGCGGGATGTCGTAACCATTTTTGGTGCCATCGGCATCCATACTTGTTAACAGGATTTCACCGGCGCCATAATCAGACATGCGTTTGGCCCAATCGACTGCATTGATGCCAGTTGGTTTACGACCACCGTGGGTGAAACACTCCCAATGGTTATCAACAGACTTGGCATCTACAGCCACTACAATAGTGGATGAACCGAAACGTTCAGCGGCCTCTTTGACCAGTTCAGGTGTAAAGATGGCAGCGGTATTGATGGAGACTTTATCAGCACCGGCATGCAACAGGTTTTCGATGTCAGTTAGTGCTTTCACACCACCACCAACGGTAAGGGGCATAAACACATGCTCGGCTACTTCGGTGACCATATGATAGAGGGTGTCGCGGCTTTCATGGCTGGCACGAATATCCAAGAAGGTGAGTTCATCTGCACCTTGTTCATCATACTTGATCGCAGCTTCAACCGGATCACCGGCATCAATGATGTCGACGAATTGCACACCTTTGACCACGCGGCCATGGGCAACATCAAGGCAGGGGATAATACGTTTACTTAACATTATTCTTTCACCGCAGAGTAACGCAAAGGAAAAACAGTCAATATAATTGCAGAGAAACCGGAAAGTTTTTCAACTTCAATCCAGGCCAGAATATTATTTTGCATATACTCTGCGAAACTCTGCGGTAAGATTGTTTTCATTTCAGGATCCTCATGGCTTCGGCAAAGTCGATGCTATTTTCATAGATAGCCCGGCCAGTGATCGCACCACAAATGCCATCGTCTACATGCGTAGCGCAGGCATTGACATCATCCATCTTGGCCACACCACCAGATACAATAACAGGAATAGATATGGCTTTAGCCAGATTGACGGTCTCAGGAATGTTGGGGCCAGTCATCATGCCGTCACGGGCAATATCGGTATAGATAATCGATGCAACACCGGCATCTTCAAATTTCAACGCCAGATCAACTGCACTCACATCAGTGACATCATCCCAGCCGTGTACTGCAACCATGCCGCCTTTGGCATCGATACCGACACAGATCTGACCGGGAAATGCTTTGCATGCTTCTTCCACCAGAGCGGGGTTAGAAACAGCAATAGAACCGAGAATTACACGTTGAATGCCAAGATTCAGCGTGGCTTCAATCATAGAGAGATCACGCAGGCCACCACCAAGTTGCACAGGGATAGTCATTTCAGCACAAATGGCGCGAATAGCAGCTTGATTGGCAGGTTTGCCAGCAAAGGCACCATCCAGATCAACCACGTGCAAACGCTTGGCTCCAAGTGATTGCCAGTGTGCAGCCATAGCGGCCGGGTTATCACCGTAATCGGTGGCATCATCCATGCGTCCCTGTTTCAGGCGCACACAGTGGCCACCTTTCAGGTCGATAGCGGGAATGAGTTCAAATGCAGGTTTGTTGATGTTTATGGATTCCATTGCAGGAATGCCTCCAATAACGCGAGACCGGCTCGCTGACTTTTTTCGGGATGGAACTGTACAGCTACAATATTGTCACGACCGATTGCAGCAGCAAAAGGGTGATGCCCATAGGAGCAGGCGGCTAGCAGATGATCACTGTTTTGCGGCATGCAGCAGTAGGAGTGCACATAATAGACCTGTTGATCTGTCAAAGGAGCAAGTACCGGGTGAACATCTTTTTCCGATGAGAAAATGACATCATTCCAACCCATATGCGGGATTTTGAAGCCGCGTTCGGGATGATCTTCTGGGAAGTGTTTAACATTGCCAGGTATTAAGCCAAGGCCGGGGTATCGGCCAAATTCATATGATACATCCATCAATACCTGCATGCCGAGGCAGATGCCAAGAAAGGGCGTGCCACTAGCCAGTGACTCTTTTAGAGCTGCATCCATACCTGTATCTTTAAGTGCTCCAGTACAATCACGGAAGGCTCCCACACCGGGCAGTACAATACGGTCATAGTTCTTCAGTGCATCAGCATCACTGACCAATTCAACCGCGCCGCCAGCTTTTTCCAGTGCTTTGGCAACCGAATGCAGGTTGCCCATTCCATAGTTAATGAGTCCAATCATGATGGGGGTCGTGAGGGGTTAGGTGTTAGAAGTGGTGGGAGGGCGGAGTAAATTCTCACTCCTGACTCCAGACCTTCTTACTCCCGACTCACAATGCTCCTTTTGTCGATGGAATGCCCGACTGGCGGGGATCGTTTTCTACTGCCATGCGCAGGGCACGGCCAAATGCTTTGAATACCGTTTCGATGATGTGGTGATTATTCTTGCCACGTAAAGAGTCGATGTGCAGGCTAATTCTGGCGTGATTCGCAACAGCCTGAAAAAACTCTTTAAACAGATCAACATCAAATGTGCCCACCATCTCTTTAGGGAACGAGACGTGATATTCCAGATCTGGACGACCGGAGAAGTCGAGTACAACACGCGATAGTGCCTCATCCAGTGGTACATAAGCGTGGCCATAACGAACAATACCTGCTTTATCGCCAATGGCTTCACGCAAGACTTCACCCAGGCAGATACCAATATCTTCAACAGTGTGGTGCGCATCAATTTCAAGGTCACCTTTAGCATAGACGTTTAAGTCAACCAGACCGTGACGGGCAATCTGTTCGAGCATGTGATCGAGGAAAGGGATGCCGGAATTTAATTCAGATGTGCCAGTGCCATCGAGATTGATGGATAGTCGGATATCTGTTTCTCTGGTTGTGCGTTCAATGTTTGCTTGTCGATTCATGCAGGAACCCCTTTGATAATCTCATCCATTGCAGTCAGAAGTGCATTGTTCTCTTCCGGGTTACCAATGGTGATGCGTAGACAGTTGACCAACAAGCCACCAGCGCGATGCATATTTTTGATTAGGATACCATGGCTTTTGAGTTGTTCGAAGACAGCATTGGCATCTTTGACCCGAATCAAAATAAAGTTTGCCTGGGATGGGAATGTTTTAACACCATTCAAAGACTCTAATGCATCCATCATGCGTTCACGTTCAGCTTTGATGTCAGCTACCTGCTGCTCAAAAGTATCGAAATGATCCAGCAGAAAAGATGCGGCGGCCTGCGTGAATACATTGATATTGTATGGCATACGCACTTTATTCAATTGAGCGATGCTGTCGGCTTCACCGATCAAATAACCCAGGCGTAAACCAGCCCAGCCTACTTTGGAGAATGTGCGTAGTATCAGTACATTGGAGGCAAGCAGGTGCGTGTGTGTGCGCTCAGAAAATGATCCATAAGCTTCATCAATGACCAATAGGCCATCGAAACCTTTGGCTATTTTGGTGATGGTCTCTTTCGACCATAGGTTGCCGGTTGGATTGTTCGGGCAGGCAAGGAATACAACTTCTGCTTTTTCGCGTCCACATACCTGCAAAAACTGATTGGCATTTAGACTAAAATCTTTAGCCAGTGGCACGGTGGCCACCGGACGCTTAAACCAGCGCGATATCAGGTCGTACATGACAAATGTTGGTGCAGGTACCACACAGGTACCAGGATCAATGGCCATGGAAATCATCTGGATGATTTCATCCGAACCATTGCCAAGTAATATCTGATTGGCTTCAACACCGGCATGTTTCGCAATCTTTTCACGTAACTCAGCCATTTCGGCATCCGGATAGCGGTTAATATCGACTGAAGTCAGGCATTCGCTCCACTTCTTCGATAAGCTTTCAGGCATTGGGAAAGGATTTTCCATGGCATCAAGTTTGATCAGGCCGGAACTGTCCGGTACGTGGTAAGCTGATAGGGCTTTAATATCGCCTCTGATCATATGTATATACGCCCCCTATTTGTGGGTGATGAGATTACTACTGTTTTACTTGATCGACCGCGTTTCATGAAGACTCTTTTAAACGCAATTCGAGTGTTAATGCATGTGCTTGCAGACCTTCGCGATGGGCCAGATGAGCAGCGGCAGGGCCAATTTTTTGAACTGCTTCACGTGTGGCGCGAATCACGCTGCTGCGTTTCTGAAAATCGTAAACGCCCAATGGAGAAGAGAAGCGGGCAGTACGGTTGGTCGGTAAAACATGATTCGGGCCAGCAAGGTAATCACCGAGTGCTTCTGGTACAAAGTGACCGATGAAAATTGCGCCGGCATGTTTGATGGCAGGTAGCATGGCATCGGGATCTTCTAAAGCCAATTCCAGATGTTCCGGTGCAATGATATTCACAACATCGGCGGCTTCGTCCCAATTCTGCACATGGATCAAAGCACCATGGGTTTCTACAGATGCACGGGCAATGGCTGCGCGAGGCAGTACTGTCAAATGTGCTTCAATGGAAGCTGCGACTTGAGTTAGCAGATGTTTATCGGTGGAGATCAAAATACTCTGGGCTGCTTCATCATGCTCTGCTTGGGAGAGGAAGTCTGCTGCAATCCATGCCGGATTGCCGCCATCAGATACGATGACGATTTCAGATGGGCCGGCAATCATATCAATGCCACAGGTACCAAAGACCTGTCGTTTGGCGGCTGCTACATATTTATTACCGGGGCCAACGATTTTATCAACTGCAGGAATGGTTTCTGTGCCATAGGCCAGAGCCGCAACAGCTTGGGCTCCACCGACAGCAAAACCACGCTGTACACCGGAGATGTAGGCAGCAGCCAAAACCAACTCATTAATTTCACCACCTGGCGTTGGTACCACCATGATAACTTCTTCAACACCGGCGACTTCTGCTGGTATCGCATTCATTAGAACAGAAGAGGGGTAGGCGGCTTTGCCACCGGGTACATAGAGGCCAACACGATCAAGCGGTGTTACCTTTTGACCCAGTGTCATGCCAATCTCATCAGTGTATTCCCAATCATCCTGCTGCTGATGCTGGTGGTAATCACGAATGCGGTTAGAAGCTAACTGAAGTGATTCGCGATCCATGTCGGATACTGCATTCCATGCCTGTTGCATGCGTTCACGCGTGATTTCAATACTATCGCCATCGCAGGCCCAGCCATCAAAGCGTTCGGTAAAATCACATAGAGCATCGTTACCGCGTTTTTTAACATCAGCAAGAATGCCAGCCACTAAACCTTGTACATCATCACCGGTATCGGCTTCACGGCAAAGCAGTGCATCCAACTGCTGTGTGAAGTTTGGGTCTTGTGAGTCCAGTCTGAGAATTTTACTCATATCTTATTACCTTGTTCCTTAGCTGTTCCCAGACTGCTCTACAGCCTGACGTAGTGATTCAATGATCGACTGAATGCTATCTTTGCGGGTTGCAAAACTGGCCGGGTTGACAATCAGGCGACTGGAAATGTCACACATTGTTGTCTCCTCAATTAAACCATTGGCTTTCAGAGTGCCGCCTGTTTCAACCAGATCGACGATGCGTTCTGCCATGCCGACCAGAGGTGCCAGTTCCATCGAACCATAAAGATGAATAATCTCTGCTTGTACACCTTGTGCAAGAAAATGTTCTGAAGCCAGCTTGTCATATTTGGTGGCGACACGAATGCGGCTGCCGCGTTCAGGTGTGCCTGCTTCAACCAGATCTTTCGGGCCACATACACAGAGTCGGCAACGGCCAATCTTGAGATCCAGGGGTTCATAGACATGGGGACGGTATTCAAGCAACGAATCGCGGCCTGCAATACCAAGGTCAGCAGCTCCCTGCTCAACATAGGTACATACATCCGCAGCTCGTATAATTAGGAAACGAACCTTCTTGCCATGGCAATCACCATCGACCATGAGTTTGCGCGTGGTTTGCACATTTTCGGCTGGATTCAGGCCGGCTGCCTGCAGTAAGGGCAGGGTTTGTTCCAGAATACGACCTTTCGATAAGGCTATAGTTAAAGGTCTTGAATCAGACATCCAGTTGTACTCCCTTCATCCAGTTTTCACTGGCGCTGTGACGTTCAATGCGTGCACCAAGTTTAGTTAATTTTTCTTCGATTCGTTCATAACCACGGTCTATATGATAAACGCGAGAGATAACAGTTTCACCTTCAGCTGCAAGTCCTGCTAATACCAATGAGGCCGAAGCGCGTAGATCCGTTGCCATGACAGGGGCTGCAGAAAGGCGTTCGATGCCTTCTACCAGTGCTGTGTTACCATCGAGTCGAATATCAGCTCCCATGCGTGCAAGCTCCTGCACATGCATGAAACGATTTTCGAAGATGGTCTCTTTGATCACACTGGTGCCATCAGCCAGAGTCATCAAAGCCATGAACTGAGCTTGTAAATCAGTTGGAAAACCGGGATGGGCGAGGGTGTGAATATCAACGGACTTTAAACGCCCCTGTGCTTTGCAACGGATGAAACCATCGCCGCTCTCTACCAGACATCCGGCTTCTTGAACGCGTGCCAGAAATGCCTCCAACAGGTTTGGGTTGATGCCCGTTACAGTAACATCACCACCGGTAATCAGGCCGGCTGCGAGATAGGTGGCGGCTTCAATGCGGTCAGCAATGGTGGTCATTTCACCACCTTCAAGCCGATCAACGCCTTCAATAATAATACGGTTATTGCCTTCACCCTCGATATTGGCACCAAGCGCACGTAGGGATTCTGCCAAATTAACGATCTCAGGTTCGCGGGCGGCGTTATCCAATATGGTCACACCATCTGCCAATACTGCGGCCATCATCAGGTTTTCGGTGCCGGTTACAGTGACTTGGTCGAAGACAATATGAGCACCATGTAAACGACCATCAACGGCCGCGATGATATCACCTTGTTCAACTTCAATCGTCGCCCCCATGGCTTCAAGACCTTTCAAATGCATATCAATAGGTCGGGCTCCAATGGCGCAGCCGCCGGGCAGACTAACTTTTGCATGCCCAAAACGCGCCAGTAGTGGACCCAGAACCAGCGATGATGCACGCATGGTTTTAACCAGTTCGTAAGGTGCTTCGGACTTGTTGGCAGATCGTGTGTCGACAGTCAGGCAGTGTTTGTCATCATAAGATACATCAGCGCCCTGCCAGGCCAGTAGGGTCATCATGGTAGAGATATCGCGCAGATGCGGGATGCGGTGATAGATGACGGGTCCATCAACCAGAATTGCAGCGGCAAGCAACGGAAGAGCCGCATTCTTTGCGCCACTGGCTTTAATAGTGCCGGATAGCGCCGCACCGCCTTGAATGATGATTTTGTCCATGAGTACCTGCCACTTAATTAAGAATACGAATGCTAACGGCTGAAAGCTGGCCAAACAATGCCTGTAAAACAGCTGTTAATATAATGTTGACACAGCTTGCCTTGGCTATTAGAAATGCATCCGTTGCCGAGCTCATCATCGGCTCTCCGGTTCCTTCTGAGGGATTTATATCGTCAAGTTATTGTCAGCACAACAATATTAGTTATCACATACACAACGTCATTGAAATTATCATGGCATCGTCATAAGCATTTGGAGTGTTTTTATGTCTCAAACTATTGAACCAGCACAGGAAGTGGTGGCAGCTACAGCAGTAGCTGATACTGTAGCAGAGGTAAAGCCACGTCGTCGTGGTCGTCCGCCTAAGTCTGCCTCTAAGCCTGCAAGCGTGCCTGAAGAGAGCAAAGCCGTAGAAGAAAAAAATGTGAAAAAAACAGTTTCGGCTGATAAGCCTGCGCTAAAAGAAAAGACCACTGTAAGAAAACGGGCAGTAAAAAAACCAGTTAAAGATCCAGAACAAAAGCCTGAGGCTGTGAAAGCAGCGCCTGTGAGAAAGGCTAAGTCTGTGAAAGTTGCGTCTGAAAAAAAGGTTGAGGCTGTGAAAGCAGCGCCTGTGAAAAAGGCTGAGGCTGTGAAAGTTGCAGCTGAGAAACAGGCTGAGAGTGTGAAGGTTGCACCTGAAAAAAAGGTTGAACCTGTGAAAGTGGCGGTAGCTACTGAGGGTAAAGTCGACTCTGGAGAAAAACCACTCAGCGAAGAGAAACCACGTCGCCGTGCTCGACCTAAGAAGCCTGCTGCGAAGAGTGACGCAGTGAACGATGGACAGGGTAATGTTGCTGAAAAAACAACGGCATCTGCGGAACACAAAGATAAGGCTGAAGCTACTTCGAAAGATGAACATCAGAATGCTGGCTCTGAACAAGGGCGTCGTAACCGCTGGAAGAAGGGTGATCGCAACAATAACAACAGTAACAATCACAATAATAAACGTGGTCGCCGTGATGATCAGGATGAGAAAGTATCTGATGAAATGCAGGGTGTCTCTCTACATCTGAAAGAGATATCGGCCAAAACACCGACCGAATTGGTGGAGCTGGCAGACTCTTATGGTCTTGAGAATGTGGCCGGCCTACGTAAGCAGGAGCAGGTTGCAGCTATTCTCAGAGCCCATGGTCTGCGCTGTGGCACGATTTATAGTGAAGGCGTGTTGGAAATTTTACCGGATGGCTTTGGTTTCTTGCGTTCAGCTGATGATAATTATCTATCTGGACAAGATGATGTGTATGTCTCATCACACCAGATTCGCCGCTATTTCCTGCGTAAGGGTGATACTGTTTCCGGTGAAATCAGACCTCCGCGTAGGGGTGAAAAATATTTTGCACTGAAGAGTGTTGAGACTACCAATGGCGAATCGCCAGAAGTATCACGTACTAAAGTGTTGTTTGATAATCTCACACCATTGTATCCGGATGAACGTTTGCATATGGAAATTGAAAACCCAACACGAAAAGATATCACGGGTCGAATAATTGATATCGTATCACCGATAGGGAAGGGGCAGCGTGCGCTGTTGGTGGCACCGCCGCGTACGGGTAAAACCGTGATGATGCAGTCAATTGCACATTCAATTGAAGCCAATCACCCTGAAGCAGTATTGATGGTGTTACTGATTGATGAACGCCCTGAAGAAGTGACTGATATGAAACGTTCTGTGAAGGGAGAGGTGGTTTCATCTACCTTTGACGAGCCTGCACAGCGTCATGTGCAGGTATCTGAAATGGTTATCGAGAAGGCCAAACGACTGGTTGAGCATGGCAAGGATGTGATTATTCTGCTTGATTCGATTACGCGGTTGGCACGTGCTTATAACACTGTGGTTCCATCTTCAGGCAAAATCTTGACCGGTGGTGTGGATGCTAATGCATTGCATAGGCCTAAACGTTTCTTTGGTGCAGCCCGTAATATTGAAGGTGGTGGTTCATTGACCATTATTGCGACGGCTCTGGTTGAAACCGGTTCGAAGATGGATGAAGTGATCTTCGAAGAGTTTAAAGGTACTGGTAATATGGAGATCAAGCTGGATCGTAAACTCACTGATAAACGTGTCTTTCCGTCGATCGATATTGCGCCATCGGGTACACGTAAGGAAGAGCTGCTTACTCCTCGTGATGATCTGCAGAAGGTCTGGATCTTACGAAAAATTCTTTCGCCGATGCACGCTGTTGATGCGATGGAGTTTTTGATCGATAAATTGAGTCCAACCAAAAACAATGCCGAATTTTTTGATCGCATGAATCAGTAAGGGTAGGGCAGTAGGGGGCATAGTCAGTTTCACTCCTCACTCTCTAACTTATAACGCCTCAGGTAGATGGTGAAATGTCGGGATGTGATAGTCCCATTGGCCACCGGGTTCATGGGTGATCCATACGGTTTTACAGCCTAGTTGTTTGGCTATTTCCAGGTTGTCTGCCATATCATCAACAACCAATGTTCGCTTCGGATCATAACCTTCCTGTTTAATCAGCATGGCTAAGGTTTGTTGGCATGGTTTGGGCAGGTATTGATTAAAGCGAATGTCATAGATGGCTTCAAAATGGTGGCGAATACCCAGGGCCCCAAGGATACGTTCAGCATGTTCCTTGATCCCATTGGTATGAATAACTTTGCGCCCGGGCAAGCGAGCGAGGGCTGCATCCAGTTCCGCATCCTTTCTCAGTATCTCATGCGCATTGATATCATGTACATCATGCAGAAACGGTTCTGCCTCCATGCCGTGATGTAACATCATGCCTCTGAGTGTAGTGCCGTACTCCTTCCAGTATTTCACACGCAGCCGATCAGCCTCTGCAAGATCGACGCCCAACTCTTGCGCTACAAATGCAGTCATGCGTTTGTCCATGCGTGCAAATACTCCGCTGTCGGCGGCATAGAGTGTGTTGTCGAGGTCAATTACAGCTAAATCAAAAGGCATGCAGGCATACTACTAAGAATAGAGCTATTCAGTACACTTTATAACGTATAGAAAACTTTCATGGCAATTCAATGAATGGTCAGTTGAGTATGAATAAAACAAGGGCCGGACAAGTCCGGCCCTTGTGATCTCGAAGTTATTCGATCAGTTGATACTTGGTTGTTGTTGTGAAAGAACCATAGCTCGTTTTTGCAGTGTGGTGAGAGCAACCGTGCCATCTGTTGTTCCACCGAGTGCGGCAGCAATAGCAGCTAGGTTTGTTTTGAAGGCAGCCTGGGCAGCTTGCCTTTGTAGACCAGTAGGATTGCCCGCGGTTGTGCCATTGCCCGGATTGTAGATATCAAAGCGCAAAAACTCTGCAATCATGACATCTTCTTGCATGCCAAGCAGGGCTTCAAAACTGGCATTTCCAGTGCCGAAGTTAGTTGTTCGCAAACCGGTATTGCTATTTAACCAGGTCATATTGGCAGGTACTGGCACGGTGCTGCGTGTATAAGTAAGCGCGCCTCCTGCAATGACGTTGGTTGCAACGAAATTAACCGAGCCGGTTTGTGGGATGGGCCAGTTGACAGTAGCTCCACTAAAGTTTTGGTAGCTGCCAACATTACCAAGGCCAGCAACGAGGCTTAAATTACCAGCGATCGCTGTTGAAATATTATTACGCATGGCAGTGATTTCAGCCCCAGTAGAGGCAATCGAAGTTGAGAATGTAATAAAGGATGCGTTAAATGAGTAGTCGACCGCATTACGTACTCTGCTTAAAGCTGGGTTGAGCCCCTGTTGAATATTAGTCCAGGCAGGGCTGCCAGCGCCAGTCCATTGTGCAATACCTGCGGCAATTGGGCCTACAGTTTTATCCAGCCTTCCAGCTACATGAGCGACATCAATCGTTTCATTCATATCATGAGTCGCTGGATTTTCGAAGTAGTTGGCAAATAGAGTTTCATTAGCAGACATGCTTGTACCCAGTGCGGTTACGGCTGTATTAAACCGGGTAAGTTCGGCACCGGTTACACCTAAAGCTGTGAGGGCGGCTGTATAACGTTGTTGCACCTTTTTCACAGAGAGTCGGGTGCGGAAAGAGTTTACACCTTGTGTTAAGCTTGCTTGTACAGAGGCAGTAATGGCTGCCAAAGCAGTTGCACCCGCGCCTGTATTTACTCTATCTCCGGCTGAATCAAAGCCTGCAAGAATGGTGTCCAGGTCAATGCTGCTAGCTGCTGCTGCATCGATGAATGCATCGCCAATCACACCGGCGGCTCTTGCCATATCAGCTGAAGCCTGAGCTGGCGTATCTACAGCACTCTTGAATAGAGATGTGAAATTACTCAAGTCTGTGTTGGGCTGATTGCATACCAAATTATCTTTAAATGTGGTCATCTGAGCTGCCGTGACACCATTGGCCAGCATATATGCTTCCATACCATTCTGGATGCCTTCACGCCCGAGAATCGCGATATTGCTAATATCCGAAGCGGTGAGTTGATCGGTTCGTGTAAACAGTAAACCAAATGCAACAACCATTGGATTGTCAGAGCCGATCAGTGCTCCTGCGGCTACAATACCCTCGGCCTGTTTGGTTGAGATACCATTCGCCCCCAGCGTGTTGGTGCTACCAGCTGGCGGTGCAGGTGAGAAGGAACGACGCACAACAGTTGCCGGATCGGCTGTTGTGGTAATCTTAATAGATAAGAAGTTTGTTGTAGGGCAGTTGGGTACACTGGCGAAGCTGAAAGCAATTCTTGCATTGGCATCTGCTACAGCTGTTGTTGTTGCCACTGCACTGCTTGTGCCATCACTCAGCATCTTTTCCAGAGTAATCGTATACTCCGTTCCGACTACGAGAGGTGCAGCTATCAGGTTGCTAGGGTTGCCTATAAATATTGATGTAATCATCATGCAAAAAGCAGGCATGAGACGTGATAAATTCGAATGCATATTTTCTCCTTTTATGAATTAATGAATCGAGAGTGTGATTAGAAAAGAGTTGTAGGCTGCTTAAGCGCCACTGCCTGTAACTGTGCCACTACCAGCTGGAGTAGCTGCTGTGCCACTACCTCCACAGGAGGCCAAGCCTAAAGTTAGTGATAACACTACTAATACCCCTGCAAGTAATTTAATGATTTTCATATTGAAACCTCCTGAGGTTGTTATTTTATGGAGCTCATTCTGGTGAGTCGCTGAACCAAGTCACTATAGGGGAAGTATAAATAAAATGCATCCTCTTTTTTGTTTTGGAAAGGGAGGAGATAAGTTTCTGTGAGACCATGATGATAGTATTATGCATGCTATGTCGCTGCGGTTAGATTACAGCAGAAAGGGTGATGGGGGGGGATATGACTGATTGTTGTTCTATTGTGGTGGGTGTGAACGCAGAATATTCTGAAGAGCACTCTGAGCCTGAAAATCAGCGCTTTGTGTTTGTCTATCATATCAAGATTCGTAATGTGGGAGATCAGGCTGCCCAGTTGCTCTCGCGGCATTGGCTTATTACAGATGGCAACGGCAGGCTCGAAGAGGTGATGGGCGATGGTGTGATAGGTGAACAACCGGTTATTTTACCCGGCAAGACACACCAGTATGAGAGTTTCTGTGTACTGAAAACAAGTGTAGGTTATATGCAGGGAAGTTATAAAATGTTGTATAAAGATGGTGAAGCATTTGATGCACCAGTGGCTGCGTTTACATTGGCCGCTCCTGGTGCGCTGAACTGAATTGAATAAAGTGAATCACCCCGTTTTATATAGTTTTAGACGTTGCCCTTATGCGATGCGGGCACGCATGGCTCTGTATCATGCCGGTATCCAGTGTGAAGTGCGGGAAGTGTCACTCAGAGAAAAGCCTGCCGAGCTATTGGCGATTTCAGCTAAAGCTACGGTGCCGGTGTTGCAGCTCTCTGATGGCAGGGTAATTGATGAGAGTCTGGATATTATGCACTGGGCCCTGGCAGAAAATGATGCGTGGTTGGACACCGATCACGATGCAATGGCTGATTTGATTCAACAGAATGATTGTGAGTTTAAATATCATCTCGATCGGTATAAATATCCGCAAAGATATACGGGTACAAATGATGGGCTGGGTGAAGCGTATCATTTCGCAGCAGCCTGTGACTTTTTGTCTCAGCTTGAAGAGCGCTTAACAGTGTCTGTTTTCCTGTTTGGAGAATCTTCCTCTATGGCCGATGTCGCGATCTTCCCATTTGTTCGTCAATTTGCTGCGGTCAATTCGGATCGTTTTGACTCTTTAGCTTTTAGTCGCTTAATAATATGGTTGAACTATTGGCTGAGTGATGCTGCTTTTCAGCAGGTTATGTTGAAACATAAAGCCTGGGAGCTAGATAATAAGCCGGTATTCCTCCTGGCGAACGATTAAGCTCTAATAGAGACTCTCCCTGATAAGTGGATGTTCCACTATCTTGACACTATATAAAAAAATTTGATACCGACCGTCCGGTCTGTCATGCTTTAGGATCTGTAAAAGGTGCGGTGAGGTGATATGAAATCTAAAGCTACTGCTGAAATTACGCGGCAAAAAATATTAGATATTGCAGCCGAAGAGATTCATCTGTGCGGATTTCAAGCATGCAATATCAGTGCGATTATCAATAAAGCAGGTATCTCCAAGGGTGCTTTGTATCATCATTTTGAGAATAAACAGGCCCTGGGCTATGCAGTGGTGGATGAGGTGTTTGCACCAAAAATGATAGCGATGTGGAAGCCAGTTTTCAGCTCCGATGATCCGATAGCGGCGATGACTTCGCTGTTTCGAGAAGCGCTGAACTGGACTGACTGTGAGTGCATTTCAAGAGGCTGTCCGATGAATAATCTGGCTCAGGAGATGTCACAGGTTGATGAGGGCTTTCGCTTGCGTATCAATGATGCGATGTGTCGTTGGCAGAATGGTATTGAACTTTCATTGCAGCGTGGCCAGGCCAATGGATATGTGAAGCCTGAGATTAATGCCAAACAGACAGCGATCTTTTTAATTGCCAGCATTGAAGGTGGTTATGGCTTGGCAAAAAATGCTCAGGATATCGGGATACTCTCAGCCTGTGTCACTGGTTTGATCGCTTATTTAGAAACGGTTGTTGGGAGCAGAGCATGAATAGTGGTCATGATTGGGCAGAAACCTATGCAACGTGGATCATACGCTGGCGATGGCCAGTTATGTTTATGGCGATTCTGCTGGGTTTTGCAGCCGCAAGTGGGGGGCGATTTTTAGTCTTTAATACCGATTACCGTGTTTTTTTTAGTGATGATAATCCTCAGCTTATCGCTTTTGAAGAGCTGCAACGCACCTACACCAAAATCGATAATATCCAGTTTGTTGTTGAAGCGCTGAATGGAGATACGATCACACCTGATGTGTTGGGGGTGGTGGAAAAGCTCACTGAAAAAGCTTGGTTGTTACCCTTTGCTCTGCGGGTGGATTCGGTCACCAATTTTCAGCACACCAAGGCGGTTGAGGATGATCTGATGGTTGCTGATCTGGTTGAAGGGGCCGATAAGTTATCGCCTGAACAGTTGGAGTATGTGCGCAATGTGGCGCAGCATGAACCAGCTTTGAAGCGCATGATGATCTCATCGGATAGTGCGGTGATGGGCATAAATGTAACCTTTCAGATGCCAGAAAAAGAGATGGATGAAGTCCCCAAAGTAGTAGCGGCGTCACGCGCTTTGGCCAGTGAGATTGAGGCGAAATATCCGGTCAAGATCTATCTCAATGGCATGGTGATGATGAATAATGCATTCATGGAGTCGAGCCTTGGTGATATGGGGACACTCGTACCAGCCATGTATCTGATCATTATTCTGGTGATGCTGTTTCTGGTGCGTTCGGTTACGGCTACTATTGCAACAGTCATGGTGATCTTCTTCTCTGTCATGACAGGGATGGGGCTGGCGGGCTGGATGGGGATTAAATTAACGCCACCATCGTCTGCTGCTACCACGATTATTATGACTCTGGCAGTGGCAGATTCGATTCATATTATTATCTCTATGCTGGCCGGTATGCGGCAGGGTATGGAAAAGAATCTGGCTATTATTGATAGTCTTCGCATCAATTTTATGCCGGTGTTTTTGACCAGTATTACAACCGCTATTGGTTTTCTATCGATGAATGCCAGTGACTCCCCGCCATTTCATGATCTGGGTAATATCACTGCGATGGGGGTGATGGCAGCTTTCTTTTTCTCAATTACCCTGCTGCCAGTTCTGTTGGCCCTATTGCCAATCAAAGCGAGGAGAGGGACCTCCTTTCTGGGCAGACGCATGGACGCTTTTGCGGATATGGTTGTTGCCAATCAGCGCATCGTATTGATTGCATCTGTGGCGATCACTGTGGTGGTGTTGGCCATGATTCCACGCAATGAACTCAATGAGAATTTCGTGAAATATTTTGATACCAGCACAACCTATAGAGCCGATGTGGATTTCACGGCGGCACATCTGACCGGCATGTATCAGCTGCAATATTCATTACCCTCGGGTGAAAGCAATGGTGTGAGTGACCCTGTCTATCTGAATCGCGCCAAAGCGTTTGTCGATTGGCTGCGGGTGCAGCCGGAGGTGCAACATGTGCGCTCGATTACCGATACTTTTCAGCGCCTGAACATGAATCTACACGGCGATGATCCAGTCTGGTATAAAATGCCCGAACAGCGTGATCTGGCGGCCCAGTATCTGCTGCTCTATGAGCTCTCTCTGCCCTATGGATTGGATATGAATAATCAGCTGGATGTGGATAAATCATCCATGCAGATCGTTGCGACACTGGAAAACCTGAGTACACGTGAACTGCGTGAAATGACCCAACGTGGTGAGCAGTGGCTGAAAAATCATGCCCCAACTATGCAGGCGACAGGTATTGGTCCGGCCATCATGTTTGCCTACATCAGTGAACGCAATATCAAGAGTATGTTGTGGGCGACATTGATTGCATTGATACTGATTTCGGTACTGGTTGGCATTTCCCTGCGCAGTTTTAAGCTTGGTGTGGTGAGTCTGTTGCCCAATCTACTGCCGGCAGGTCTGGCGTTTGGGTTGTGGGGGCTGCTGGTTGGAGAGGTGAATATGGCAGCAGCCATGGTGACCGGCATGTCATTGGGTATTGTGGTGGATGATACCATACATTTTTTGAGTAAATACATACGCGCCAGACGAGAGAAGGGCATGGATGCGGAAGCTGCGGTGCACTATGCTTTTTCAACAGTGGGTGTAGCTATTGTGGTGACATCAATCATTTTGCTGGCTGGGTTCATGATTCTGGCGCAATCGACATTTGCGTTGAATTCACAAATGGCGCTGTTGACATCAATTGCTATTGTCATGGCTCTGGTTGCCGACTTTTTATTGCTACCAGTGCTGTTGATGCGTATCGATAAAAAAAGGGAAGCAGTGCCGAGCGAAGCTTGATTTAATACCTTATGAGACGAGAGGAGATAAGCATGAGAACAAAAAGAGACAGATTGTTCTGGTTATTAAATGGAGCAGCGATTTGCCTAAGCATTGGCATGCTTGTTTCATCTGCTGCATGGGCTGATGAAACATCAGAGCGCGGTCTGCAGATCGCTACAGAAGCTGACAAACGCGATCAGGGTTTTGGCGATTTCAAGGTGTCACTGGAGATGGTGTTGCGCAACCGACATGGGCAGCAGACCACACGATTAATGCGTAATACCACCCGTGAACAAGCAGACGATGGTGATAAAACATTGATCGTGTTTGATAATCCACGCGATGTGAAGGGCACTGCTTTTCTATCGCATACCCACAAAGCCGATGCCGATGATCAATGGCTGTTTCTGCCGGCTCTTAAACGAGTGAAGCGCATCTCATCCAGTAATAAATCAGGCCCGTTTATGGGTAGTGAGTTTGCTTATGAAGATATTGCATCTCAGGAGCTGGAGAAATATAGCTATAACTATATCGGTGACGAGCAGTTTGAGGGGCGTGATCATTTCAAAGTTGAACTATTTCCAACCAATGCAAAGTCCGGTTATCATCGCCAGATTGTCTGGTTTGATAAAACTGAATACAGGGTCTGGAAAATCGACTTTTATGATCGTAAAAACAGCCTGCTAAAAACACTGACTTATAAAAAATATCATCAGTATCTGGATAAATATTGGCGCGCCGAGACCATGCATATGGTCAACCATCAGACCGGCAAATCTACCACGCTCTCATTCACTGGTTATCAGTTTGAGATCGGTACGACAGATAGTGATTTCACCTCAATCCGACTAAAAAGAGCCCGGTGAACACTCGTTTAACAATTAGAGCTGCTGCCTTTGTTGGGCTGGTAGTTTTTTTAACAGTGCCAGCTTTAAGTCAGGCGGGTGATTGGGATATCGCCGGTCAGGCATCACTTGAGCTGCGCTACTTCCCCTATACCAAAGCCTATGCCAGCCAGAAAAATATCACGGCTTCGCCATCGGGTACGTTAATGCCGGAGATTGTCTATGAGTGGGGTGGTGGCAATGATCGTCTCACTTTGACCCCATTTGCACGCTTTGATGCCGATGACAAACATCGCACACACGCAGATATTCGCGAAGCCAATTGGCTGCATGTTGGTTCGAACTGGGATGTGGTGGTTGGTATTGGCAAGGTATTTTGGGGGGTGACGGAATCGGCTCACCTGGTTGATATCGTTAACCAGACCGATGCACTTGAAGATATATCCGGTGAAGAGAAGCTCGGCCAACCGATGCTGAATTTTACTATTGAAGAAGAGTGGGGCGTGTTGAACCTGATCGGGCTGCCCGGTTTTCGCCCACGCGCTTTCAGCTCAGACAATGCCCGTCTGCATGGCCCACTAGCGACAACTACAGATGCAACCTATGAATCCGGCAAGGGCAAACGTCATATCGATTGGGCTCTACGCTGGTCTCATGTTTTTGGTGATGTAGATGTCGCTATCTCCCACTTTCAGGGCACCAGCCGTGATCCTTTGATGCAGATTCAAAATAGGTGGGGGGCGCCTGTCATTGTCCCCCACTACAATCAGATCGGGCAGACAGGATTAGAGTTACAATACACTTCAGAGAATACCCTGTGGAAAGCTGAGACCATCACCCGTTCAGGCCATGGTAAACGCTTCTATGCCACCGCAGCAGGCTTTGAACATAGCTTTTATGATGTTGCAGGCAGTGGTGGTGATATTGGGTTATTGATGGAGTATCTCAGTGATAACCGTGATCCGGCTTTTGCCCCCGCTAGCGGAGCAGACAATGATCTCTTTGTCGGCGCACGCTTTGTCCTCAACGATACTCAGGACACCACCGCTTTGATGGGGGGGGCCTATGATCTGCAACAGAAAACAGTGTTTCTCAATTTCGAAGCCGAACGCCGTATCACCGATCACCTCAAAGCCCAGATCAACGGTCGCTTTTTCCTCAACGTCCCGGACACCGACCCCTTAGCCCTAGTGCGCAACGACGACTACATTGAAGCCAAACTCAACTGGTTTTTCTAAACTGATTCATCTGATGAAACGATTTTACAGTGCTGTGGGGTGGTGCGCTTCAATGAAGCAGCTAGCGTTTTCTTTGCCTCTCTCCAACCAGCTTGCGAACCACTCATTAACACTAGAATTACTGAGCGATGATAGATTTATGCATTGGCAGTGAGCGATATCAATCTATAATGCGCCAATATGGCGTTTCATTCAGATTATGTAGTGCGGCAGGCTAAGGTCTGTGATGCAGAGTCGATCAGTTCCATCGGTTCGCTCACCTTTCGGCGGGCTTATGCAGCCGTTGTTGAACCCGAGGATATGATCGGCTATGTCGAACAGATGTTCGCACCATCCCGTATCGCTTCGGAGATAGGTCAGTCGGATTCTCTCTATTTTATCGCCGAAGCAGAAGGGGTAGTGCTCGGTTATGCCAAACTTGCGCAGACCTCTGTCCCTGATCTACGTCCTGAAAGGAATTTGATCGAACTGGTGCGCCTCTATATTGATGATCACCACTTCGACAAAGGGATTGGAGGGAGGCTGTTGACGGCAGTACGTACAGCTGCTATTGAGCGTGGATACAGCGGTTTGTGGCTACGTGTCTGGGAGAAGAATAGGGGGGCGATCCGCTTTTATCACCGGCATGGTTTCGAAACTGTAGGCAGTGAACCCTACTTGATTGGCGAGACTGCTAACCCTGTTGCCCTGATGTTTGAGGCTACTCGTATCGGGTCGAACTAAGCTTAAGCTACTGACCTATATCGGGCCTGCCGCTCGGCATAAAATAAATTTGGACACTAAACTGAAAGGGGCGCGACAGCTTGTCGCGCCCTCCAAATATTTTATACAGTCGAAACGGCTAGTGCCTGATCAATATCGGCAAGGATATCGTCGATGTGTTCGATGCCGATGCAGAGGCGGATCATATCTGGTGTGACGCCTGCCGTGACCAGTTCATCTTCCGACAGCTGACGATGCGTGGTTGAAGCGGGGTGTGCCGCTAGTGATTTGGTGTCACCGATATTCACCAGTCGTTTGAACAGACCCAGTGCATCATAGAATTTCTCAGCCACCTCAAAGCCACCTTTGACACCAAAGGTAAGCAGCGCGGAAGGGCGGCCGTTGGTGTATTTCATTGCCAGATCGTAATAGGGGGAATCAGTTAAGCCACCATACTGCACCCATGCCACAGCAGGATGCGCCTGCAGATGCTTGGCAACGGCAATGGCATTATCGCAGTGGCGTTCCATACGCAGGGTCAGCGTCTCAATACCTTGCAGGATCAGGAACGAATTAAACGGGCTGATGGCTGAGCCGGTGTTGCGCAGTGGTACTGTGCGGGCACGACCAATAAATGCCGCTTCACCCAGCGCCTCGGTATAAACAACGCCGTGATAGGCCGCTTCTGGCTCATTGAGCATCGGGAAACGATCAGCATGTTCAGCCCATGGGAATTTTCCGGAATCGACAATCATGCCACCGAGTGAGTTGCCGTGTCCGCCCATATATTTGGTCAGCGAGTAGACAACAATCGATGCACCGTGATCAATTGGGCGAATCAGGGTCGGTGCCACGGTGTTATCGACAATCACCGGAATACCGTGTTTGTCGGCCATCGCACAGATCGCTGCAATATCAACAATGTTACCGGCCGGATTACCGATTGATTCACAGTAGATTGCTGAAGTCTTCTCATCGATCAAGGCTTCCAGAGCGGCCGGGCTATCATTCTCGGCAAAACGCACATCGATACCCTGACTCGGCAACATATGGGCAAACAGTGTGTAGGTGCCGCCATATAGCATTGGAATGGTAACAATGTTATTGCCCGTCTTGGCGATGGTTTGAATCGCATAGGTGATCGCTGCACTGCCTGAGCTGACCGCAAGACCGGCGACACCACCATCGAGCTCTGCACAGCGTTTCTCCAGCACATCGGAGGTCGGATTCATAATGCGGGTATAGATATTACCAGGCACGGCAAGATTAAAGAGATCAGCACCATGCTGGGCATTATCAAATTCGTAGGCCACCGTCTGATAGATCGGCACGGCAACTGATTTGGTTGTCGGGTCGGTTTCATAACCGGCATGGATAGCTATCGTTTCTGTTTTCATCTTCTCTCCTTACATTTTGCCTGAATCAGGCTGCTCTATTTTGTGAACGTTGTCGTTTGAAATCTGTTTTTTCGTAAACCAGGCCCAGCCAGTTATTGACGATGGACTTGGTAGTATCGCGCCAAGTATTATCCAGCAGTGGTTCGAGGTGAGCCTCGGGAAATAGATCCGGCTCACGCCCGTGGGCAAGCGCATCGGTAAGTGTCTGTTTGTAGTGCTCAGCAATGGTGATTGCATCGTCACAGAAATAGTGCTCTGGTAGCGGCGGATAATCGTCACGCTCACCGAGTTTAAACCGGCACACCTCACGCTTGTACTCTTTGAGCAAACTGTTGGTGTCATACTCAGGGTGGCCTTGAAAATAGACAAGACTGAACTGGTCAGGGCTGACAGCCATATGTACACCGGCCACATCACTATCGATCAAAATCGTCAGGCCCGCACGTTCCAGTGGCTCGCGATGAATGGCGTTAAAGCGTGAATGCGGTACATCAAAACGGGTATTGATGTCACGTAGCAGTGGATGCTCCTGCTGTTTGATACGGTGAGGGTAGACGCCCCACAACTTAGCAGACATTGGTTTGCGCTCGATATGGTAAAGCTGTTGGATCAGTGCATGCGTGGCCAGGCAGGAGCAGAGTACCGAAGTGACATGGTCCTGCGCCCATGCAACGACCTCTTTTAGTGGCTCCCAAAAAGGCTCCTGATCCAGCGATGGACTGCTGACATTGGCCCCAGTAACAATTAGCGCGTCCAGCCCCATCTCTTTGATCTCATCAAAACTGTTGTAGTAGTGATCGATATAATCCTGACTCTCCTCACTGCGGGGCAAGCCTTCAACCGTGAAAGGGTGTACATAAAACTGAACGATTTGATTACAGCTTCCGACCAGACGCATGAACTGTATTTCAGTGGCGATCAGGGCTGCATCAGGCATCATATTAAGCAAGCCCACATGCAGTTCACGGATATCTTGATGTAGCGCCTGCTTCAGTGTCAGAACTTTTTCGCCGCGCTGACGCAGTTTTTCGAATGCAGGTAACGATGTATGCTCGACCAATGGCATAGCTGTGAGCTCCTCCCCCTGCTTCCCCGCTTCAAGCGTAAAAGCAATATGAGAAGCTAGATAATTTTGCCCTTCTTGAAAAGCCATGTAAAAAGAGAAAATGAAGCTAAAGGGTTAGATCCAATAACCAGGTGCACCACCAGTTATGTTGGAGCTCAATCAATAATTTGAAGTCAGAATATATCAGAAATAAAACTAACCTTTGTTCTCCATTGTGATATTTGTGACTATAGCAAGGATAGACAGTGGCGTGCCCGCTGTACGACAGCTGTTTATCAGAGCTTGCCTAGATCCCTGACACGTGCATTGATGAGCTACGAAAGAATGTTCATAGATTCCATTGTTCTGTATGAGGAGCCAAGATATCGGCATAAGAGAAGAGTCAGAGGTTTAAAAGTTTATCAGTAGACGAGAAGTAGGTTTCAGGGGCAGGTATGGAAATGTTTGAGCTCGCCCCCTCTTCTGCGATTTAGAGCTTCACAAAAAAGACCACCCAGATGGATGGCCTTTTAATTAATCACAGGTTGCGGAAGCGCTTAGCTACAGCACTCTTCGTTGTCGCCGTTCACATGGCCGTGCTCCAGCTCTTCTTCGGTGGCATCGCGGATATCAGTGATCTCAACATCAAAGGTGAGATTCTGACCAGCCAGCGGGTGGTTACCATCAATTGTGACATTATCTCCATCGACGCTGATAATACGTACAAACTCATCATCACCATTGTCCAACTCGGTCTCGAACTCCATGCCGGCTTCAAGTGTCTCAACGCCCTCAAACATCTCAGCTGATACAACTTCAATAAGCGCCGGATCTAAATCGCCATAGGCATCAGCAGCAGCGAGAGTGATTTTTAGCTTGTCTCCAACAGATTTTCCTTCTAACGCCTGCTCAAGACCTGCAACGATCTCCTTCTCACCATGCAAGTAGGGTAATGGCTCGCCACCTGCGGTTGTGTCAACAAGCTCTCCTTCATCGTTGGTCAGGGTGTAGTGAAATGAAACGACTTTATGGTCATTGATCTGCATGCTTTTCTCCTTGGAACGATGATCGCTCTGATCACCGGGCGCGGCACACTACTCAGCCCAAGCCGAATCACAAATATACAGGATAGTAGACTTGGACGGCGAATAGCCGCCCAAAGGGTAAGGGCCACGGATGGCTGGAATCACCATTCGGCACGATAGCCGAATGAGATGAACTTTAGTTCACCCACAGGGTGAAGGGCATGGATGCCCTGAATCATAATTTCTCAGGAAAGAGGGATTGGACACCCAACTGCAACCCTTCGGGTGAGAGCGATGGATAGCTCGAATCACAAACTGCAGGAAATAGCGCTAGTTGGTCTTGAATGATGCACACTATGTGTATGACTTTGTCCTGTTTTAGTTAGCTATGGGGGATTGAGCTACCACTGTGAATAATGTTGAGTTAAACTATCTATCAAATTAGGCCGGATCTAGGGATTTATATGTGGCTGAAGCAAGTATAAATTAGTGTGTGTAATGTGTATTGATCTGCTTGACATCATGTGTTTAGTGTGTATAAATAGCGAAAGGATCGGGATAAGAAAAGGTTCATCAAGTGATTGTGATGCAATTGAGGCGCTGGGGTGAGGCATCGTTGAATGCCAGTGGTTGTAGATTGTGTCCAGGGAGGAGTTATGCGCTATCCTATTGTTATTGAAACAGGTGATGAAACGACGCCATTCGGTGTGATTGTTCCTGATCTTCCTGGTTGTTTTTCAGCAGGTCATAGTATTGAAAATGCGATGGACAATGCCCGAGAATCTATTGAGCTGCGTATGGAGAAGATGTTGCGCGATGGCATCACGATTCCTGAACCTGTTTCGATTGAGACGCATAGAGATAATCCTGAGTTTGTTGGTTGGTTGTGGGCCATATTAGAGATTGATCTGTCTAAGCTGCGCAGTACGACCAAGCGTTATAATATTACTGCGCCGGAGCGGGTGATGAGCATTGTTGATATCGCTGCCCATCAGGCGGGTGAGAGCCGCAGTACCTATTTGATACGATCTGCAATGATACGCTTTGAAGAAGGCATACATAAAATCAGTGTTGAGAGATGATCTATATGCATTATCCGATCCCGAAGGCGCTCCGATTGAATTGGCTGTGCTTCGGGCTGTCATTGGGTGAGAGTTCTCATTCCCAACAGGTGAGCAATAGACTATATTAGCAATGCTTTAACTGGGGAGGATGAAATGATTCAGCCTGGAGATGTGCTCAATAATTCACAAGTCAGTGAAACGTTTGGGGTAGGTGATAGGGGAAGGATAAGGTATTCTTTAAAAAACAGTTGTCTGGTCATCATTTCAGATCCAGCTAAATCTTTGTCTGATGACCGATGGGAAGGGGAAGTCCTCCATTATACTGGAGAGGGCAAGCTTGGTGATCAGGCTTTAACAAAGCAAAACAGGACATTAGCTGAATCTCCATCTAGCGGCATGGAGATCCATCTGTTTGAAGTGCTCACAAAGGCTGAATATGTCTATGCAGGGCAAGTTGATCTGTGCGATGTACCATATCACGACTCACAATTTGATGATGATGGAAAACCACACTCTGTGTATATGTTTCCTCTAAAGTTGAAAAAGGGTGGCATAGTTCCGGAACTCTCCATTGAACAGATTCAGGCGCACCGAGAAATAAGGCAGCAAATACTTTCATCTGAAACAGTGGATGCGCTTCGCAAGCGCGCACAACAAGCAAAAGGTAGACCCCAAACGCGCGCTACAATCTCAATTCAGATCGTCAGAGATGAAGCTGTGAGCGAATATGTGAAACGGGCTGCGAATGGCATCTGTGACCTGTGTGGAAACCATGCTCCATTTAAAAATCATAAGGGAGCTCCATATCTCGAATGTCACCACCTCATGCCATTAGCCAAGGGTGGAGATGATTTAATGAATAATGCTGTTGCCCTCTGTCCCAATTGCCATAGAAAAATGCATGCGATAAATAACGCTTCTGATAAAAAGTCATTGTTCGAACGCATTGCAGAGAGAGATGAGGTCATATTAAAAGCGGAGCTTGCTCTTGAATAGTGAATTCAAAGCTCCGACACATCAATCATGACAGCAGTAAATGATAGCCCTTTATCCCCCCCTCCCATGTTTTTTGACTTAGCCTGAAAAGGAATTTACGGCGTTCGCGTTCGTTCATCTTGCGTAGCGCGATCAGGGTTGTTTGATAACGGCGCTATTGCGCAGTGGGGATCACTCTGCTTGTTTCCTCAGAATGCGATTCACACAGATTGTATGGTCTGCAGCAGTAGATTAGAAGGCCGATTGTTAAAGATGCTTAGCGCCGTGGTATTCTGGTTTTTAGGATTTATGCCCGTATTCCCTAAATAATTAGCAGCCGAGTCTCCTTTTACATTGGGCACTGGAGATGATTATTGAATAGAGATTAATGCTGTTGGCTAATAAAAAAGGCCTGCCGAGAGGGGAGGGGGGGCTGGCAGGCCTTTGGGGGGGGGACTTTGCACTGCACTGGCGTTATGACTTCTACAAACTGAACCCTTGCGAAAAGGTGGGTATCGCATCCTTGGTATCAGGTATCCCTTGAGGGATTCAACACAACCTAGGACTGTAAATTCCCGATCAGTATTCATCGGCCCAGATGTACAAGTCACAACGCCAGTGCAACGCGTTGTTGTATATCTATCAGCATATGTGATGCCAAAGCGAGAGTTGTGTAATATCAACGATTCTTTGTGAAACAGCATGACTTGAAAGCGTCAAAAATGACGCATGTGTCAAATATACCGAGGTGAATATGAAATATGGATTAGATTACTACGATAAGGCGTTGCTTTGAATATTGCGATTTCTTGTAGTCACTCCAGAGTTAAGGACATAAATGACGACACTCCGATTCAATAAACCTTTTCAGGTGCTTACCCAGTTCACTGATGAGACTGGGCGAGAGACCCTCGCCGATTTTATCTCTATTGCTGGAATCTATCCGGCTGGTCGCCTTGATCGCGATAGTGAGGGCTTACTTCTGCTGACTGATGATGGGCAGCTACAGAACCGTATCTCGCATCCCGATCATAAACTTAAGAAGGTGTATTGGGTTCAGGTGGACGGAGAGATAAGCAGCGAGGCGGTTCAGCAGCTGCGTGATGGTGTTAAACTCAAGGATGGTTTGACGCTGCCGGCGCAAGTGGAAATCATTGGACAGCCAGCCATGCTGTGGCCACGAAATCCGCCGATTCGTGTGCGGGCAGAGATCCCTACCTCATGGCTTCAGCTTGAGATTAGTGAGGGGCGTAATCGGCAGGTGCGGCGTATGACTGCAGCAGTAGGCTTCCCAACGCTGCGTCTGATTCGATATGCTATCGGGCCGATCACGATTGATACTCTTCAACCAGGTGAATATGCAGAGGTAGCTGAGAAGCCGCTCTGGACACTGTTTCCGAAACAGAAAAACAGCTCTCCTAATCGCGCTAATAAAAAAGCCAGAACGAACTACAAAAAACGACTTTGACGGACTAGAAACAAACCTTTTTTGAACCACAGATACCCCAGGACAACCTCTCTCCCGCAAGCTCAATTCAGCTTGCCGCGTTGTGGATACAGATACACGCAGATAAAAACAATAATCGATGTTCTCGTAGTAACGCCAATATTTTGAGTAAATATCCAGGCAATATAGCCGAACTACGATGATATCATGCTCAGGCTTTGAAAACATCTGTGTTAATCTGTGCCGATCAGTGACTAAATACTTTTGACTCGGATTGCGCCACTGCTGTCCAGCCGCCACCGAGGGTTTTGTAGAGCTGGGTTAGAATGGTGAGAATTTGGATTTCACTGTTGATGATATCATTGCGGGTGGTGATCAGTACACGTTCGGCATCGAGAATGACCATGAAACTGTCCTGACCTGCTTCATAACGTAAGCGGGCAATCTCAAATGCCTGACTGCGCGACTGCTCAGCTTTTCTCAATAGTCTTAAACGCTGCCATGCTTGCCTATAGCGCATCAAAGCCAGCTCAGTATCTTCAAGTGCCAGCAACACCTGTTGATGATACTGGTTCAGCGCTGCCCGATGATCGGCTTCGGCGATATCAATGTTAGCTTGGATAATGCCACCATCAAACAGCGGCCAGCCGAGAGCTGCGCCGAGTGAACCTGTTAGTGTGCTAGGAATAAATAGATTGCTGAACAGGCGTGCGCTGGAGCCGATGGCACCGGTCAGCGAAAAGCTGGGAAATTGATCGGCGCGCGCTATGCCTATGCTGGCACTGGCAGCAGCCAGATTATATTCAGCCAGTTGAATGTCGGGGCGTCGTTTTAGAATGTCTGAGCGTAGTCCTACCGGTATACGATCAGCCAGTGTCGGGGAGATATACTCTTGCTGAAAGCTGGCCATATAAAACTCAGGTGCTTTGCCGCATAAAACGGCAATGCGGTAGATGCGTGCCATCATCTCGGCTTCCCGATCAGGGATGTTGGCTTCTATATTTTGACGTTCACCCTTAGCGCGAGCCAAATCCAGCCCGCTGGTACTGCCAAGCTCAGTCTGAGCCTGGGCAATCTTTTCGACTTCGTGCAGCAGTTTTATATCGTGACGGGTGGCCTGTAGTTGGCGCTGTAATCCGCGCAGTTCAAAATAGTTGGCGGCCACTTCAGCCAGCACAGAGAGCTTTAACCCATCCAAGCTGGCCTGAGAGGCTCCAATCTGTGCATCGGCGGCCTCAACAGTGCGACGCGTACGACCGAACAGGTCCAGCTCCCAACTGGCATCGAGTGAACCGCTATAGCTGTTGCGTATGCCGGTGTTGGCACCAAAGCCGGTTTGTCGACTAAAGCGGTTGCGATTGGCTCCACCACTTGCATCGAGAGTAGGCAGAAAAGCCGCGTTCTCTTTGCTGCGCAAGACTTTGGCACTCTCTATGTTGTTTAGTGCAGTTGCCAGATCATGGTTGTGTTGGCTTGCCTGAAGGATCAATGTATTGAGCAGAGGATCATTAAACTGCTGCCACCATTGAATCGCATCGACAGGTTGAGAGCCTGCTTGTGTTTGGGCTTTATGATCATTCAGCCACTGTTCATTGTGCTCAAAAGCAGGTTTTATATAATCAGGCCCCTGCACACAGCCGCTCAGGAGCAGCAGAAGTAGAATGGCGCGAACACTTTTCATATCTTCTCCTCAAGCTGTTTGAGTTCAGCTTCGAGTTGGCGACCACAAGCTTTGGGTGAGCTGCTATGTTCTGACCATAGACGATACATCATAGGCACAATGAACAGGGTGAAAAAAGTGGTGACGGTAATGCCTGCGAGAATAACAGTACCGATCACTAAGCGTGTTTCTGCACCAGCACCGGAAGAGAGGATTAAGGGCAGAGACCCGATGGCTGTGGTTAGAGCAGTCATGATGATAGGGCGCAGGCGTTTGGCTGTAGCTTCCAGAATAGCGGGGCGGAACTCTAAACCTTCATCACGCAACTGATTGATGAATTCAACAATGAGAATACCATTTTTGGCGGCAATACCGATCAGGATAATCAGCCCGATTTGGCTATAGATGTTTAGACTCATGCCGGTTACCCATAGGGCGGTGAGCGCACCGGTAATAGCCAGAGGTACGGTGAACATGATGATCAGAGGGTGAATGAAACTCTCAAATTGACCGGCCAGAACCAGAAACACGATGACCAGAGCCAGTGCGAATATCAAATACATCGATGCACCGCTATCGACCAGATCCAGTGATGGGCCTTTATAATCAATTGATGCACCAGCAGGCAGATTTTCACGCACCAGAGTTTCTAAATATTCCAGCGCATCACCGAGCGCATAATCGTCGGCTAGATTGGCTTCCAGTGTAATAGCACGTTTGCGATTATATCTATGCAAGGTGTTGCTATCGGCAAATTCGTGAATTTCAACCAGATTTGATAGCGGAATCAACTGGCCGCTACGGGCCGAACGTACCCAGGTGTTGGAGATGTCAGATGGACTCTGTTTGAGTGATTTCTCGCTCTCCAGAAGTACATCGTACTCTTTACCCCGATCAATATAGGTAGTGACACGACGGGTACCCATCAGGGTTTCCAGCGTATGGTTGATATCAGCTACCGATACCCCGAGGGTATCGGCCCTATCCCGTAAAATCGACAGGCCGATCTGGGGACGGGTCTCATTATAATCATGATCAAGTCCGATCAGACGTGGGTTTTCTGCCGCTTTGGCCATGATGATATCACGCCATCTGGCCAGCTCTTCATAAGTGGGGCCACCAAGTACAAATTGAACCGGTTTAGCCTGACCGCCACGGAATGCCTGTCGCACAACACAAAAGACACGAACACCCGCGATATCAGCGGTCAGTTTTTTGACCTGATCAATATAGTGCCATATCGGTTTACGACCACTACTCCATGGGCTGAGCACAACAATGCCACGGGCATTGCTGTAGTTGGATGTGGCCCCGAAACTGCCCGGCGCGCGCATCAACAGGCGTTGGAATTCACCTGTTGCTGTGAATGGCATCAGCCGCTGTTCAATCTCATTGATATGTTCACGCATATATTCATACGATACACCTTCAGGGCCCTTGATCATGATATAAAACACACCGCGATCTTCTTTGGGTGAATACTCTTGTGGGATCTCGCGCAGCAGTAGCAGAGTTGCCAATAGCATGGCCAAGATCAGCAACAGTGCCAGCCATGGTCGATCCAGGCTTCGATCCAGATGTTTGAGATAGCTTAGGCGCAGAATTTCAAAAGCGGATTCAATGGAGCGGTTGAAACGGCTTTTTTGGCTTTTATGTGTGAGCAATTTGGAGGCCAGCATGGGTGATAGTGATAAAGCAACAAAGCTGGAGAAGATAACGGCAGCCGTGATGGTAACAGCAAATTCACTGAACAAGCGCCCAATATCCCCCTGTAAAAACGCGATTGGTACAAACACAGCCACCAGCACGGCCGTGGTTGCTAGCACGGCAAATCCGACTTGACGGGTGCCACGAAAAGCCGCAACCAATCGGGGTTCACCCATCTCAATACGGCGATGAATATTTTCTATCACTACAATGGCGTCATCAACCACAAGCCCAATGGCCAATACCAGCGCCAATAGGGTGAGTAAATTGATGGTATAACCAAACGCATAAAGCACACTAAAGGTGGCAATCAGGGAGATTGGTACGGTGACTGCGGGCACCAGCATAGCGCGCAGATTGCCGAGAAACAGGAAGATCACCAGTACAACCAGTAGCACAGCTATTAGCAGTGTTTTGAATACCTCTTTGATAGCTCTATCAATAAACAGAGAGGAGTCATAACTCTGTTCCATATGCATATGGGAGGGTAATACTTCATTGATACGGGCCAGCTCCTGTTTGACCAGTCGGGCTACATCGAGTGTGTTGGCTTTGGACTGTTTAACGATTCCGATGCCAACCATGGGTACACTATTACCACGCAGAATACTGCGTTTTTCTATCTCAGCGACTTCGATGCGGGCAACATCTCCCAAGCGGACCAGATACCCCTCGTTGCCCTGTTTGAGTACCAGTTGACGGAAATCATCGGGGCTCTGGTAGCTGCGCAGCATACGCAGCGTGAAATCCCGGTGTTTTGATTCGATCACGCCGGCTGGCAGTTCCACATTTTCTTGCCTTAGCCTCTGTTCGATATCGGTAACGGTTAAATCGAAGGCCGCCAATTTGTTACGGTCCAGCCAGATACGCAGAGCCTGCTCTTTGGCACCACCAATAAAAATACGAGCTACACCGTGAAGTGATGAAAACCTGTCTTCGATATTACGTTTGGCGTAATCGGTGACCTGCATGCTGGTCATATCTCGACCAGTCAGATGTACCCAGATGATGACGCGTTCATCGGTATCAGTTTTACGCACATTGGGGGAGTCGGCACCATCAGGTAGAGAGGAAACCATGCGTGAAACGCGGTCGCGTACATCATTTGCGGCGGCATCAATGTCACGGTTGATGTTAAAGCGGATAGAGATATCAGAGCGTCCATCACGGCTTTTTGAGGTGATTGCACGAATGCCTTCAATGCCGGCAATGCGCCCTTCAATGGTTTCGGTAATACGTGTTTCCACCACATTGGCGGCAGCACCGGCATAGAGGGTGGAGACGGAGACGACAGGAGGATCAATGTCGGGGTACTCGCGCAAAGGCAGGTTGCTGAAGGAGAGGATTCCGAAGACAACCAGCAACAGGTTGAGCACCAGCGCTAATATCGGGCGACGAACGCTGGTATCAGATAACCACATGGCTAGATCCTGTTGATGTGGGGGTCAACTGCATTAATTTGTTGAGGTGTGGAAGGCGGAGCAGTAGGTCTGGAGACATGGGTTTATTGTTGTTCTAACTTGTTACCGGGGATGGAGTCCCAGCGTTCACTGATGATGACCTGTTTGCCAGCTTTGATGAAACCCATGCCGCGTACAACCACTTGTTCATCAGCCTTTAGGCCTTGTGTGATTTCAACTAAGCCATTTTGTCGTTGGCCAGTTTGCACCTGACGTAGTTCGGCCCTGTTACCTGCATCAATCAGTGTGAGGAAATGTTTGTCCTGTTTCTGGGTGATGCTCTCTTCGGGTACCGCCAGTGCCTGTCGTTCATTTTTGGAGAGGATCACGCGCATTAACATACCGGGGATCAAGCGGCCATCGCTATTATCAATTTCAGCACGAATAAGAATGGAGCGGGTGAGTGCATCAATGCGGCTGTCTATAACGGCAATGCTGCCATTGAAATGGTGATCGGCCAGTGCATCTGTGCTGGCTTGAATAGCCTGGCCTGCTTTTAAACCGGCTAGCTGAGAGCTGGGAATGGTGAAATCGAGTTTGATGATGTCGCTGGCATCAAGCGTTGTAATGGTAGTGCCGGGCAGTACCAATGCTCCGGGACTGACATGGCGGATGCCGAGTTTGCCGTCAAAGGGGGCACGCAGGGTTAGTTCATCGAGCTGAGCTTTGATCTGATTGAGATTACTGACACTTAGCAGAGCCAGTGTTTGGCGTTCATCCAGGTCACGTTGAGCGGCAGCTTTACGCGCTAACAGCGTCTTTAATCGTTTGATTTCACGTCGGTGTTCGTCGAGCTGTGCTGTGGCTGCGACCAATTGAGCCTGCTGCTCATCCTGATCCATGCGGGCTATCACATCACCTTTGTGCACTTTCTGCCCATCGTTAAACGAAATATCTTCAAGGATGCCTGCAACACGGGCGGTAATGGTGATCGATTCACTGGATTGAGCCGTACCAAGTGCTTCGATATGATCGCTTAGTATGATGGTGTGGGCTTTTAAGACAACCACCATAGGCGCGGCTCTTTTAGGTTTCATTTTTTCGGCATCGTGGTTATCGCAAGCACCAAGCAGTAGGGCAAAGGCGGTAATTATCATCAATGGCAGTAATCGTTGCAGGGCTGTCATGGTCTGTTTCCCTTATGGTTGAGATATATAATGCGTACTATACGTTGAAATATCAGCTGTGCGAACCTGAGTCATGTTTTCGACGATGAAGTAATTAAGCACTTTACGTACACAGTGTAGCACGTGCATGCTTAGGGCTATGTTGAAACACATCCAACAGATCCTCGTTATTGGCTGGAAAGAGATCTCAAGTTTCTCGACGCTTTATTCACTGCTGGCCTGGGTAGAGATCGCTCTGACTACCTTTTTTGCTCTGGTGTTTGCTGATATGGCGGAACTTTCTCGTTCTACTGTGGGTTTTATTGGGCTGCTTATATTTGTTTCCAGTAGCTTGCTTGTGACGGCCTTTTTTGGCTGGCTCACAGAAACCAAACATGTGGAGTATATAGAGCACTCGGATGCTTTTAATAAAATACCACTGATTGAATTACGTGATGAAGCGGTCAAAAGAGGCTGGGACTTTTCAGAGGGCAGTGAACAACCCCTGGAGTTTGCATTTGCGATTGGTCAGGCAGGTCTGGAGTTCGAGGTACCTTTCTGGGGGCGCAAACAAAGCTCGGACTCTGAAGCCGAGAATAGAAATAATATACTGGAGCCTATTCCCGCCAGTCATTGGATACAGTTTACGGTTGAGCCGGTTCTGTTGATATCCTCAACTGATAACTTTTTTGTGCGCACCTTTGAATTCCCATCATTGGATGTAAAAGGCTATCTCGATCTGCATGTGGATTGTGATCATGCTTTGCAGTGGTTAAGTGACACAGCAGAAGCTTCCAGAAACTTGGATTTGAAAAAAGAGCGAATAGGTGAGAGTGGAGAGCAAGCTGAACTGCTTAGTCAGGAAGTAGACACGTGTGGCGATCTAGCGAGGAATGAAACAGAAGAACATGCTGACGAGCGCATTGACTTGAATGCGGCAACCATAGAGCAGCTACAACCTCTCTCCGGGGTTGGTGCTATCACAGCCGCAGCTATCGAAGCATATCGCAATGAACATGGCCTGTTTCGCTCTGTCGATGAGTTAAGTAAAGTCAAAGGTATTGGCCAAAAGAAACTGGATTTGATCAGGTCTGCGCTTAAAGTAAACGAATAGCGTAAGGGTAATGCGTTGATGGTGGGGTCACTCTTTTGATCTGACTTGTGCATGGGAAACTTATTCGTTACAGGTTATTAGTTAAAAAGAGGTAGTTGGTGTAAGGCTGTCGCAGCTACAGATCAGCGTCATTCCGCTATGCTTTTAGGCAAAATCCATTGTGCAAAGAAGCTGGCTTGTTGTTAAAATCACTCAAAAAGAAGAATGGTGATCAGGTGACAGCGAAGTAAGAGAGTATCCCTTGGGGGAAGGTAGAGAAGCTACCCTGGGGTATGGCAAATAATTCACTTTCTATGTCTCTTACTTTGAAGGTGACGATTTTTAATCTCCATTGAGCTATAAACTTTGAAGCCATATTGATGTTTTTTTTAGCTATACTGACTAATAGATTGTGTCTGGAATATGGATTGTCCGGCAATCGAAAAACGCAGGAGGTTCGTTATGAAAATAAAACATCTTATATTATCTCTGTTCGTTGCTATATTCATGTTTGCAGGGCAAATAAATGCGGCTGATCGTATCAATCTGAACAGTGCAAGCGTAGAGCAATTGCAAACCTTGTCTGGAATTGGAGCTCAAACAGCGGCAGCGATTGCAGCTTATCGGGATGAACATGGCTTGTTTACGACTGTTGATGATTTGACCAGAGTTAAAGGCATTGGTCAAAAGAAACTGAACGCCATCAGAGAAGCGATTGAAGTGAGCCAGTAGGGTAGGCCTTGTTCGGTTCTTGTTTTCTGGCTCCCGATGGGGGCCAGAAAAGTGATTGCATCACGATTAATCTAATTAAAATCTATAGTTTAATAAGGATGATATTTCATGAAAGCCTCCAATATCTTTGCATCTATGCCAGAGGAGCTGAGCAGAGAAGTTTTTGATGTTCTACTGCAGAAGGGCGATGTGAAGATTGAGCGCATTGTATCCAGAGGACATGTTTCCGCTCAGGATGATTGGTATGATCAAGCGTGGGGTGAGTGGGTGATGATTTTGCAAGGGGCTGCGATTATTCTGTTTGAAAATAACGAAGAGGTCAGTATGGCTGTTGGCAGTCACCTCACTATTCCAGCCGGCATGAAACATCGTGTGAAATGGACTGAGCCGGATACGGAAACGGTTTGGCTAGCGGTCCATTATGGATGTGAGAGTGAAACTCTATAAATCCAGCTCTCAATGATTGCAGTTGGCCTGTTACGGTTTTTTCGGGTTGTTGGATATCTGTTGAAGGCTAACTTTTTAAAGCGAATCTCTTCAATGTGTCAGCACTGATCATCTGATCACTGCCGAAGATATCAGCGACTACTTCTGTCGCGCCAGCTTGATAAAATTGATAGAGATGTAGTTCTTTGCGTGTTCTAACGATGATGGGGATCTCGGCATCGACAGAACGCACCCGCGAGATGATTTTCATCGCAGTGTTAAAATCGACCATGCTAATTAGCAATGCTGATGCGCGCGATAGACCACAGGCGTTCAACAATTCAAGGCTGCCTGCATCACCATAGGATACCGGTTCTTTTTCATCCATGCCTTTTTGAACCTGATTGGAATCCAGATCGATCGCCATGCAGGGAATATGCTGCTGGCGTAAAAAGCTGACACTATGGCGGCCAACCCGGCCAAAACCACAGACAATCACATGATGGTTCAGCTCTTGTGAATGGCCGATAATATTTTCCCTAATTTCCTGTTGGCTCCTTTTCACCGCTTCAGGTATCAGCAGCAGAGTGATTTTAGCATTATGGCGAATGATTAATGGTGCCAGAGCCATACTGAAGAGCATCGCTGCGAGCATAATTTGCCCTTCATTTTGGTGCAGGATTTCACCATCCATGGCTAGTATCAGGATAGCGAAACCAAATTCACCGCCGTGCGCCAGAATAAGGCCGGTACGAAGGGAGACTGCACTGTTCCAGCCTGCCAGGCGACAGAAACTGGTGATCAGTAGTAGTTTGATTAGCATCAATGCAATGAGAAGTAACAATACAGATGGCCATATTTCGGGCAGCACAGATACATCCAGCATCATACCGACGGTGACAAAAAACAGACCAAGCAATACATCTCTGAATGGACGAATCTCTGATGCGACCTGATGCCTGAATTCAGTTTCACTGAGCATCATGCCAGCAAGAAATGCCCCCAGCGCAAAGGTTAAACCGATCTGATGGGTGACCCACGCGGAACAGAGTACTGTCAAGAGAACGGTTAAGGTAAACAATTCGGCCGAACGGAAATGTGCAACGGCTTGAAACAGAGGTCTGAGAACCCAATGGCCAAAGGCGATAATCAGCATGACCGCAACAGCACCCTGAATAAATGCAGTCAGAACTGTGGCAGGTGATACTTCGCTGCTGTCGCCGCTGAGCATGGCAACGAGAATTAAAAATGGTACGACCATCAAATCCTGAAACAACAGGATGCCAACACTGTTGCGACCATGGCGGGTATGCAGTTCGACCTGATCGGCCAGTTGTTTGCTGACCAGTGCTGTGGATGACATGGCAGCCACCCCGCCGATAATCAGAGAGCCTTCAAGCGATATCCCCATGAAAAAAGCAATGCTAGTTGTCAATGCTGAGGTCAGTAATACCTGTGCACTGCCAAGTCCGAGTACAGAAGCTTTCATATGTACAAGTATCGAGGCGGAAAATTCCAGACCGATAGTAAACAATAAAAAAACCACACCGAACTCAGCAAAGGTTTTGATATGCTCAACATCAGAGACCAGACTAAGTGAATATGGACCAACCAGTACACCCACAGCCAAATAAGCAATCAGCGGTGGCAGGCCAATGCGCAGTACAAGAAAAACCACGCTCACTGCTGCGGTTAGGATAACCAGCGTGTCATTCAGATAACTGTATTCCATTCGGCCTCCTTATCGTTGTAGCCCCTATATTGAGGGGTTTCCTGAGCGTAGATGATACTCAATAAATCGCAAGTTATCACTGCTTTCAATCATGGTTTCTTGACTTGCCGGGCCCCATTATCAGTCTGATTCCGTTTTGAACCCTATTGACTCTACAAACACCCAACCGATCACACTGCATGATCATGTCTATCGCGGCGAAAATCGTTTGCGCGTGGCACTCGTTGGTCAGCCCAATAGTGGCAAAAGCACGATCTTCCATGCAGTGGCCAGTACCAGTTATCGCACCGGAAAACTGACTGGTACGCATAAACCGTATGCCGAATGTCCAGTTCAGATCGGTGTGGATGAAGTGCATCTGGTTGATTTGCCCGATCTTTACTCCTTGCGTGGTTTACAGGGGGATGACCTTGAGGCCTTGAAATATCTGCTTTGGGGCGAAGACCGTCCTTTAATCTCACGCCATGAGCGATGTGAGCCACCAGCCCCCTTTTCACGCCCCGATGTTCTTGTTTACGTCATTGATGCCAGTGCGCTGCAACAAAGCCTTGAGCTTGGCCTTGAACTTTCTGAGTTGGGCTTGCCGGTTGTTGTGGCATTGAACATGATGGATGAGGCACACCGCAAAGGTGTTGAAATCGATATCAAACTGCTTTCGGAGAAACTTGGAGCGCCGGTGATTCCAACTGTTGCCCTAAAAGGACACGGTCTGTCTGATCTGTTTGCCCAGGTTTTAAAAAGCGGCAGAAAACCAATTTGTCCATTGCCTCAACTGGCCAGTCCGCATATTCAGCAATGGGGGATGAAACTTCAGAAGTTGCTCGATAACCCCGACATTCATGATGCTTTCGCCATGCCCAGCACGATGCTGACTATGAATTTGTTGGAAGAGGATGCCTACTTCCTGGCTGAACTGGAGAGTCACTTTCCTGACGTTTTACCTGCCGTCCTGGCTTTACATGAGCAGGCTAATAAGGCTCTGCCACGTCCATTGATCGAAGAGGTGAAGGCTGATCGCCATCATCGCGCAATCAGCATGTTTGAAGCGGTCGCCCACCTTGTGCACAAACCGAAGATCAGCTGGGAGGATCGACTCGATATGCTCTTCCTGCATCCGCGCTGGGGGCTGGTTGGTTCAATTGCGGTGTTTGCGGCAGTGCTATTCATGGTCTTTGAAGTTAGTACAGCACTCGATGCGATGTCAGCAGCACGCTTGGCTGATATGGTTTCGGGCTGGCAGCCAGATCATGTGAGCGGCGTTGTCGGTCGCGCGGTAGTAGATGGTCTGATTGGGTTGATCGGTATTGTTGTGCCCTATATGTTGCCACTGGTGCTTATGCTGGTGGGGCTGGAAGAGAGTGGCATCATGCACCGCATCGCATTTGTGGTGGATCGCTTTTTTCATGCTATTGGTCTGCATGGTAAAGTCGCAGTGCCATTCCTGCTCGGGCTCGGCTGTAATGTGCCTGCTATTGCAGCCACAAAAACGTTGTCGAGTGGACGGGATCGTGTTGTTTCATCGCTGCTAATTACCTTTGTACCCTGCTCGGCTCGATCGGCAATTGTGTTGGCGCTTGGTGCTAAATATCTCGGTGCTGTTGGTGTATTGTTGTTATTTATGTTGAGCCTGTTGGTCATTGCAGTGCTGGGTCGACTACTTTCGCATCGTTATCCAGAAATAAGTCCCGGTCTGATTCAGGAGATTCCACCATATGCCTGGCCTCGAATGAGGGCGTTGATGCGCTCCACATGGATGCGTACCCGTGATATTCTCACTATTGTTACACCTCTCTTGGTGGGCGGCAGTGTGCTTCTTGCGCTACTGCAATATTATGGAGCTGATCAAGTCATCAATGCAGCTTTAGCTCCGATTACCGTCTGGGCATTGGGGTTACCTGTTGTGTTAGGTGTGCCGATCCTATTTGGTGTGTTGCGCAAAGAGTTGTCTCTGGTCATGATCTATCAGGCTCTCGGTACATTCGAAGTCGGTCAGGTGCTGGATACAGTTCAGATCAGCACTTTTCTCGTTTTCCTGCTGTTTTATATTCCCTGCATTTCAACCTTCGCAGTGATGTTGCGTGTTATTGGCCGCAAAGAGGCACTGTTCTCCATTGCGCTTTCCATTGGTGTGGCCTTGATTGTCGCGCTTGCCGTACGTTTTACGATGAGTGGTTTTGAAAGTTTATTCTAATCGGTTTTTGTAAACAGGCTACTGTTCATTGTTTCTTTCGATGCTGCTCAACTGTTTTCATTGATAGATCGTAGTGGTAGTTGATCTGTTCGCTATCGTATTGCATCTCTTTGGCAATTGGACAACTTAGGCGGGAGAGACATTGGGATTTGCATCGGGACTCTGCTCTCAATCGATAGTCGATACATATTTGCAGGCTTAAATCCCCCTGATTGAGGGCATGGGCAGGGCAAGATGAAATGCATGGTCTATCCTCACAGCTAAGACATGGCGATGGTGTGTCTGTGTTTGCTGTTGTCTTGAGTTTTGTATTGGCCAGCACAACCACTCGATAGGCAAACCATGATCCATACGCTGCATTGATGCCGATACGAAAGGGTGACGCATGATGCCAGCCTGCCAGCTCACCCAATGTCTGTAGTGGGACGATGGAGTCTGAACCGGGGTACAGCAGACGATAATCAAAGTTGGGCAGTTGTTGAGAGAAGTAGTTTTGAACGGCATGCAGTGAGAAGCTATCAATGGGGTCAGCAACATCTCTGAATGGCGACTGCTGTAATGCGTGCCACATCTGTTTTCCAGCATGGCCAAACACCAATAGCTGATTGTATGCAGCTAAATTTTCTACCTTCAATTGCATGTCTTGAACTATTTCTAATGGTAGCGTGTCTAAATCAAATATGGCCAGCATGTTTAAACCCGAGTCTGACAACGGAGGTGTAGTTACTTCATTCAATGTCAGTTTCCCCCTTATTGAACTCATCATTTGTCGAAATCCATTTGAGGATGAAGTTTATAATATTTTACTCATATGGAATATCTTCAATCTGTTTTATAGTAAGATCAGGCTTCTTTAAGATGTTTAAAATAGGCTTTTTTATACCCCGCCTAGGCGCAAGCTTATGCCCGGAGGGTGAAACTGTTACACTGCCGCGAAATTAATCGTTTGTTAGAGTAACGGCATATTATAATGAGGAAAAAAGGATATGAGCATGAATGAACAGGAAATGTTAGCAATGTATGAAGATGCTGGAGCGCTGCTGAACGGGCACTTTATTCTTTCCAGTGGCAGGCATTCTGCACGTTATTTACAATCAGCTCTGGTGTTGATGGATATTAATAATGCAACAGCTTTGGCTACTGAGTTGATTAGCAAGGTCAATGCTGATGAGATTGATATGGTCGTTTCACCCGCTATTGGTGGTTTAGTCATTGGTCAGGAAGTGGCTCGTTTGATGAATAAACCGTACATTTTCACCGAACGCAAAGAGGGTGAGATGCAACTACGCCGTGGTTTTACGATTCCTGATGGTACCAAGCTATTGGTTGTTGAAGATGTGATTACCACCGGTGGATCTGTGTGTGAATGTATGGCAGTAGTGCGTGAGCATGGTGGAGAGCCTGTGAAAGTCTTAGCTGTTGTGGATCGTGCGCCGGGTGCTGATGGTCGTTTTGATGTGCCTTATGCCACAGCGATTGAACTGGATGTGGAAACATATGCAGCCGATGATTGCCCGCTCTGTAAAGAGGGTGTGCTTGAGGCGATTAAGCCGGGTAGTCGGACAGTTAAATAGCTATTCGAAGCAAAAGATGAATAGTGAGTGTTTAGTTTAGTAGGTGTTTTGTGATAGAGGCCACAGTTATATCAAGTTTTTTGATGATATTTGTGTGTTTTGATAAGGAGTTTTGATGTCTGATCCAGTATTGCGTTGTTTCCCATTTGGGGGCGTCGGTGAATTTGGTAAAAATATGATGGTTTATGCCATTGATGATGACGCTGTGATAGTGGATTGCGGTATGGGTTTCCCAGAAGCAGGGCAGCACGGCATTGATGTTGTGGTACCGGATATTTCAGCACTGGATGAGTTGGGGTTAAATATTCATGCGATACTGTTAACCCATGGACATGAAGATCACATTGGTGGTTTGCCTCATTTGCTGCCTAAATTGAAACTGCCTGTATATGGCACAGAAGTAACACTGGCTCTGGTAAAAGGAAAGATGGCCGAGCGCGGTTATAAAGCTGATCTAAGGGCACTGCCGGATAATGGTTCGTGTGTGAATGTAGGGCCGTTCAAGGTAGAAGGTGTGCCAGTTACGCATTCAATTATGGATGCGGTTTCAGTTGCTATTCATACTGTCCTGGGTGTGATCATCCATACGGGTGATTTCAAATTTGACCCGTCACCAATCGATGGACGTCATTCTGATATTCATCGTTTTTCTCAATTGGGTGATCAGGGTGTCATCCTGCTGGCTTCGGATTCAACCAATGCAACACGTGCAGGCAGCGGGCCATCCGAATCTGTGGTAGGGCCTGCAATGAGGCAGGCTGTGAGTCAGTGTAAAGGCAAGGTGGTGGTGACTACATTTGCTTCCAATATGTTACGTATCCAGCAGGTGATTGATGCAGCTGTTGCCTGTGGACGAAAAGTAGCCGTGGCTGGACGCAGTCTTGAACGTAATATGGAGATTACCCGTACCCTGGATCGCTTGAATGTGCCTGCTGGTGTGATGGTAGATATTAAAAAATGTGATCATATAGCTGATGCGGAACTGTTGATTATTGCGACTGGTTCGCAGGGTGAATCGCGTGCTGCACTGGCCCGTCTGGCACATGACCGTTTTAGAGGCATGAGCCTTGGTGTAGGCGATGTGGTGATCTTCTCCTCCAGTAATATTCCGGGTAATGAGCGCGTGATTGCAGGCCTCTATAATCATATTTATCGCCGTGGTGCACGCATCATGCATGCCGGGCAAGCGCCACTGCACGTCTCCGGTCATGCTCAGGTGCATGAGTTGAAAATGATGATGCAATTGACTCGACCGAAGTATTTTTATCCTGTGCATGGTGAATACAGGAATTTGATTGAACATCGGGATTTGGCGCTGTCGGTGGGTATAACAATGGATCATACGATCATGGCTGAAAACGGCCACTCTGTTGAAGTGGATAGCACATCAGTGAAGATGGGGCCTGAATTTCATGCCGGAGCAGTTTTTGTAGACGGTGAAATTCGTGATGAAGTCGATGGCATTGTACTGCGTGATCGTAGGGTGCTGGCTGATGATGGTATGATTTCAGCCACGGTGTTGATTTCTCAGCATGAAGGTACATTGCTGGGTGAACCTGAACTGGTGGCTCGTGGTGTATTGCATCAAGATGTCAGTGAAGATGTGTTGGCCAATGCGGCGGCTGCACTGCAGCAGTTTTTGGGGCAGATGGATCAGGAGCTGCTGGCCGATATTGATCTTACCAAAGAAGAGGTGCGTGTGTTTGTTCGACGTTGGTGTAAGAAACATATCGGGCGTAGACCGATGGTGTTGCCTGTAGTGCTATCAATTTAAGGATTTAAAAGATGAATACTCGAATGATTGCGCGTGAATCGTTGGCGCTATTGATTGGTGGGGTGGCGCTTGTGCTGATTCTGGCGCTGTTCAGTTTTTCAGCCAGTGATCCATCATTTAATAAAGAGACGTCTGATGCTGCGATGAATTTGATCGGTATTGCGGGTGCTTATGTGTCTGACTTTATCTACCAGATCTTTGGCTATGCGGCTTGGCTGTGGGTTGTGCTGATGGGCGCAGTTGCCGTGCGCATCGCATGGGATAAAACACCTTATTTAGGTAGTTGGGCATCGCTGTTTTGGTTGCCTTTGATATTGGCTTTTGCAGCGATGTTGCATGCCCATATTCCATCTGGTTCAGCTGCAGATGTTTTGTTGTTGCCTGCAGGTTCAGGTGGAGCACTTGGCTTGATGTTGGATGAGTCTCTGTTTGCACCTCTTGGTGCTATTGGCAGGGATGTACTGCTGGTGACGTTGATACTTAGCAGTCTGGTGTCGGCATCACGCTGGTCTCTGTTTATGCTCATGAAAAAAATATACGGTTTGATCGTGATAGGCATTGAATCTTTGCGTCGTATGATCAATAAACATGTGTCGAAGGCTTCAGATCGTAAGGATCGTATTGAAGCGCGTGAAACACGCAAACAGACGCGCAAAAAAATGCCGGTTCATATTGCAGAGTCTGAACCTGAAGTTGCTGAGCAGGCTAAAGTGACTGTGTCACGTCGGGCCAAGCAGGAGCAGCAGGTGGAGTTGTCGTTTGAAGAGCCATCTGCAACGGGCTATAAATTACCATCTCTGAATATATTCGAGCGAGTTAACGATACCCAAAAAGAACATAACCCCGATGCTTTGCAAGCGATTGCACGTATGTTGGAGAAGAAGTTATTGGACTATCGGGTCGAAGGTAAAGTGTTGTCGGTTCAACCAGGGCCCGTAGTGACTCAGTATGAGCTGGAGCCGTCACCGGGTACCAAAGTGAATCGAATCGTAACCTTGCAGGATGATTTGGCTCGTTCAATGGCGGCAATCAGTGTGCGTGTAGCAGGCAATATTCCGGGTAAAAATGTGATCGGTATCGAAATACCTAACGAATCACGTGAGATGGTATTGTTGCATCAGATCTTCTCAAGTTCCGAGTTTGCCAATAAAAAGATCAGTTTACCTTTAGCGCTTGGCGTTGATATTTCAGGCCACCCGGTGGTGGCTGATTTGGCTAAAATGCCACATTTGCTGGTGGCTGGTACAACCGGTTCAGGTAAATCGGTGGCAGTCAATGCCATGATCTGTTCGATTCTGATGAACAAAACACCGAAGGAATTGCGTTTGATTCTTGTCGACCCAAAAATGCTGGAACTCTCCGTCTATGATGATATTCCGCATCTGCTTTCTCCGGTAGTTACCAATCCGAATAAAGCAGCCAAAGCATTAGCATGGGCTGTGTATGAGATGGAACGGCGCTATCATCTGATGAGTGAAGCTAAGGTGCGTAATCTTGAGGGTTATAATAAAGCGATTGAGGCTGTTGAAGGCGAAGAAAAATTGCCGCAGATTGTGATTGTGATCGATGAGTTGGCTGATCTGATGATGGTTGCGGGTAAAGAGGTAGAACAGTCGATCTGTCGTATTGCCCAGAAGGCGAGGGCGGCTGGGCTGCACCTGATTCTGGCCACGCAGCGTCCCAGTGTGGATGTGATTACAGGCCTCATCAAAGCGAACCTACCAAGTCGTATGTCTTTCCGAGTTTCATCAAAAATTGATTCGCGCACTATTCTGGATCAGATGGGGGCAGAGCAGTTGCTGGGTCATGGGGATAGTCTGTTTTTAAGCGGTGGGCGAGATTTGAAACGTGTGCATTGTGCTTTTGTCTCTGATGCTGAAGTGATTGAGCTGGTTGAGCATTTGAAAACGCAGGGTGAACCCGATTATCGTGAGGAGATCTTTGAAGCACCAAGTGTGACTGATTCCGATGGTGGAATGAATGGTGGCTCGGGTGAAGATCAGGATGAAAAATATGATGATGCTGCTGCTTTGGTCATTGAGAAAGGGCAGTGTTCAGTTTCCATGGTGCAGCGCTATCTGCGTATTGGTTATAATCGTGCCAGCCGTTTGGTTGAGCAGATGGAGCGTGAAGGGCTGGTCACTGCACCTGGTTCAGGTGGGATGCGTAAGGTGATGGCGCGCTCCTCTTCAGATGGTGGCGGAGTGATTGAATGATCAGATATATTGTGATGTTGTGTGCGTTATCGTGCTGTTTTTCTACTCCTCTATTGGCTGCCAAGGTGACTCAGCAATTGGACTTGGATGCCCCTGAGAAGGGGCTCAAACAGACCAAAAGCGATTTTTTTAATCGCAGTATTAAACGTTTATCTAGCTTGCCCGGTTTTGATTGTCATTTTGATCAGTTGATCGCTTTTACGGATGGTGGTGGAAAACATTATTCGGGTGATGTCGCAGTGTTAAAACCGAAACGTTTTCGCTGGCAGTATCAAAAACCCTATGAGCAGCTCTATCTTGGTGATGGAGATACGATTTGGCACTACGAGCCTGATTTAATGCAGGCTGAACGGTTAAGTAATATTGAAGCGGTGGATTCATCTGTGATGGGGCTACTTGATGGCAGTATCTCGGCGACAGAAGTTGAGATGTTTAAGCGTGAATATGATAGTGAAATGGATATTCAGCGTTATCAGGTACGTCTAAAAGGTTCACCTGAAGTATGGTTGGGCTTCTCCAAGGATGGGGATTTGGTCTATATCGAAAGGCAGGATATGTTGGGTAATAGCAACCAAATGCGTTTGTCTGAGTGTTCATATATTGCTCCGCCGAAAAAACTATTTAGTTTTACGCCGCCTGAGGGTGTCGATGTATTAGATATGCGGTAAAACTATTCAGTTCACCACCTGTTTTCCCGATGGCAGCGTTGAAAAATGCTCACCTACGGTAGTAGGCTCCGCTTTTTCGCCTTGCCCTCGAAAAAATAGACGGCAACCTGTATGAGTTTTATTGTTGGATGAAGATGAATGCGTGATAAATAAAGGATGTGGAATGAATCGTTTGAGTAGAGTTTTATGTGGTGGAGTAGCACTTTTACTGGGCAGTTTAAACGCTCAGGCCGGCGGCTTTCAGCAGGCTAATCAATCGGCTGCTGCAACTGGTGTGGCCAACGCGTTTGCGGCCTCAGCCAGTGATGCATCGGCTTTGGCATATAATCCATCCGGCATAGCATGGTTGCCCGGTGTGAATGTAACGCTTGGTTTTGATGTGGAGTATCGCAATTCATCGGTAAAGTTGCCTGCTGGTATTGCACCGAATACAGGCACTGAACCAAATTCGGGTTATTTTTTCAGCAGTTGGTCACCTCTGGATAGTGATTGGTCTGGCGGTGTTGGATTTGCGCCCCTGTATTATATTAATAATGACTGGAGCACAGGTTTTGGTGCAACCGCAGGTATCGCCAAGGTGACAGTGGATCATGCGATGGCTGATGTTGTCTATGCCATCAACAGTAGTTTGTCGGTAGGTGTTGGGTCGGATTGGTATATTACCCGTGCAACCTTAACTCAGGGTGGAAATACCTTTCGTGGTAATGATTTTGGCGGTGTGGGTGGTCATGCTTCGGTGATGTGGAGACCTGCGTATGCCTGGTCGATGGGAGCGTTGTTGCGTTCTGGAGCCAGGATAGATTTTTCAGGCAAGGCTAGTGATAGCATGTCATTTAAGCTCCCTGATCAGTTCACTGTTGGTATTGCACACGATTTTGCCGATGTGTGGCGCTTGGAAACAGATATCAGCTGGACACGTTGGTCGGCTCTAAAAGATATGCATGTGAAAACGGCTGGTGTGGTGACACAATCCAATGCAATGAATCTGCGTGATACGTTTACCATCATGGCGGGACTAACATGGACATGGCGCCCAAATATTCAGCTGCGAGCAGGTTATGCCTATGATCAGGGTGCCAATAAAGCAGCTGGTTTTAGTCCTGTCATTGCCGATCAGGATGGTCATAAGGTCAGTGTAGGAGCCGGTGGTGACGTTTATAATATGCATGTCGATTTGGCCTATCAGTATAGCTTTTTTAGCAAGAAAACTGCCACAGGTGCTTATGCCGGAACTTATCGTGATCGCAGACAAAGCGTACTGCTATCCGTTTCCAAAAGGTTTGAATAGGGCGATTGAACAGAACGATGGCGCGGGGGAGCAGTAAACAGGCCTCTCTATTGCAACCGCAAGCTACTGATGTCGCCGCTCCTTTAGCCTATCGGATTCGCCCTGCGACTCTTCAGGATGTGGCAGGTCAGCCAGAGTTGACCCGAGCTGACTCATGGTTTGCTATGATGATTGCCGAAGCGCGTTGCTGCTCATGTATCTTCTGGGGCCCGCCGGGGGTGGGTAAAACCACATTGGCCAATGTCATGGCTGAAGCGGCGGATCTGCCCTTTACGCATCTCTCGGCTGTATCTGCCGGTAAAGCGGAAGTACAAGCGGTGGTGAAACAGGCCCAGCAGACGGGGCAGACCTGGCTGCTGTTTCTTGACGAAATACATCGTTTTAATAAAGCACAGCAGGATGTGCTGCTGCCATATATTGAAGATGGCACCTTGATTCTAGTGGGTGCAACGACTGAGAATCCCTCATTTTCGTTGAATAACGCACTGCTTTCACGTTGTCGGGTGGTTGTACTCAATGCGTTGGAGCAGGATGATCTTGAATCAATTTTAAAACGCGCTTGTGAGCAGTTACAACAACAGTCGGCACTGTTTCAAGTTGAGTCAGATGCGATTAATTGGTTGGCAGCCAATGCAGATGGTGATGCGCGTTATGCTCTGAATGCCTTGGAGGCTCTGTTTGATGCTGGCCCATCACAAGGCTGGTCAAAAGCTGCGGTTGAGACACAGAGTTTAAGGCGTGCAGCGCGTTATGATAGAGATGGTGATGCCCATTACGATTTGATATCGGCATTGCACAAATGTGTGCGTGATTCCGATGCTGATGCCGCTCTGTACTGGTTGGCACGTATGTTGGAAGCAGGCGAGCAGCCGCTATATATATCACGGCGATTGATTCGTATCGCTACCGAAGATATCGGATTAGCAGATCCAAAAGCACTCAGTGTGGCCTTGGATGCACATCGCATGTTTGAAATTCTTGGTTCCCCGGAAGGAGAGCAGGGACTGTTTGAAACGGTGATTTATCTGGCTCTGGCTCCAAAAAGTAATGCAGCTTATATGGCAGAGAAGGCGGCTCGAAAACTTGCCAAACAGACCCAGCAGAGTGAGGTGCCGATGCATTTGAGAAATGCGCCAACCAAGCTGATGAAACAATTGGGACATGGTGATGGTTACCAGTATGCTCACAATGATGCGGATGCTGTCGTTGATCAGCAGCATTTTCCAAGCGGTGTAAGTGCAGAAACTATCTATCATCCGGGCGAGCGTGGTTTTGAACGCACATTGAAGGAGCGTGTGGCTTGGCTAGAGCAGCGGAAAGCTGATAAAAGGAGAGCATCATGACACGGCAGCTGATTGCGGTGGCGCTTGGTGGGGCGGCAGGTGCAGTGCTGCGCTGGTTGATGGCATCAGGTATTCAGAAAATGGCCGGTGGTGCTTTTCCATGGGGTACGTTTGCGGTCAATGCTGTGGGAAGTTTTTTGCTAGGCTTCTTGTTTGTCTGGTTGATTGAGCGCTCTACAGTCAGTGAGTTAGTCAGGCTTGCTGTGACGGTTGGCTTTTTGGGTGCGTTTACAACATTTTCAACCTATTCACTTGAATCGATCCGATTATTACAGGAAGGCGCATTTGCATTGGCCTTCGGCAATATTATGGGGCAAGTGGTTGTCTGTTTACTACTGACATGGTTAGGCGTGCAATTGGCACGGGGGTTGTGATTCAGGGCTCCTGCCTTTTTGTGACTTGGCACCTCCGTGTGCCTCAAGCTTTTATTGTAATATCACCAAAAATGTGAACGGCTGTTTTCGGCCCAGACCGTGTGAAAACGTAAATCAAACAGTGATCTGTTGCGCTAATATTATTTAACTGCATTTTATGACCGTATTTGGCTTTGATTCAAGCAAAAGAAGGTCTTGGTCGGTTTATAAGGCCAGTATTAATCGGTA
>JAJFLH010000005.1 GCA_021772775.1 Mariprofundus sp.
GGGTGAACATTGTTCTTTGATTGCACAGTTTCGGCAGGCAGCGCGATTCCAGTATGAACGCAAATTCCTCCCACTTTCCTTGGTTGTGAAATGCCAGTACAAGCGTTCACCAGACGGGCATAGGTATTCATCAGTCTCAGGCAAATAACGGAAATCCTGCCTGGTGAACTTTCCATTCTTTCGGCCGCGTGACGGGAGATACGTTATGATACCAGCATCATCGCATGCTTTGATCTCCTCACTCTTGAAGTAGCCACGATCTGCAGTATCGAGCTGACGCATATATCCGTCGATGCTTTTATCAATATCATCCATGCGACTGAAACCCAACTCATCGACAAAAAGCAATCACACGAACTGGATTCTCTTCAGCTACATAATCATCCAGTAACTCAGGAAACAGTGTGCTTTGGCTGCGACTTTCTCCAATAACAAACGTTTCATGTAGTCCCCCACAAGACGTTGTGAGATAATCATACCATTAATGATCAGCGTTTTCACACGCTCTGGGCCGGTTTGAGTTATTCGTGAATGGTTGAAGCCGGTACGGGATCAGGTGTCTGAAAGGTAGTCTGAATCGTATGTTTATTTGAGTGATGTGCTGAATGGCAATTCAGTGGCGTAGGTAGTCACTTATTTGTGCTTTATTCTAAAGCGTCATCATTGGTGTCATAGCCAAAGTAGAAGGCACGGTCGGCCATGCGTTTTGATAGCTTTGCAGCTCTTTTTTTCTCTGCGAGAATTTCTGCGATGACCATAGGTGTCAGGCTTGGGCTGTGCCATTTTAAATTGCCTGTTTTTATAAATTGAAGCCATAGCGGTGTAGTGGCACTAGTTGTGCCGTGCAGAGGTGGAAGTAGAGCTACTTGTTCAGGTATGGGGATGATGATGCTGCGATGGTCTGTAGCAAGTCTGCAGCCGGTAAATTGATCACTATCTATGGTTTGCAGTTTGTCCCGTTTGTTCTTGAAGTCAGTCAGAGGAGTGATTGAGATATCCCAATCATGATTAGCCATCGCCTGTTGATTCTTATTGCTGCTCAGCATGACGGGCTGATTATTTACATCATAGTGAAAGCCATTGAGATAAGGCAGGGCAATAAAATGAATGCTGCTTTGTGCGGCGTTAAGCGTTGAGCTGTGGCTGTTTTCTACGGCAGTAGCAAGCGTAGGGATGAATAGGGTAATTAGCCACAATAAACTACGAGCGGTCAAAACAGTGTCTGACTGCTTAGTTTGTTGATGATGCATAGAGAGTCAGAACTAAAAGACGAATTCGCGTTTCTCTGCTGAGCCTTCCATGTCTTGCAGTAACGTTTCAAATATACCTTTCTGCTGCCAGGCTGCGCCGATTTTGCGTTTGTGAATGAGAGAAATAACCGGATTACTGCCAATGAATGCCATGATTTGGCCATCATCTTTCAATAGAGCCTCAAGGTGCGCTGGTATCTCTTTTACAGCAGCAGTGAGAACAATGACATCAAATGGGCCTTGCAAGCCTGAGCGGTTGCTAATGGCATCTGCATCCATGGCATTAATATGGATGACCGTGGCATTATTGGCGCCATGATTACTGATGTTATCTTTACCCATTTCAGCCAGCGTTTCATGGATTTCACAGCTGATAACTTCACCAGCCTGCATGGCAAGCATGGTAGTTAAAAAGCCTGTGCCAGTACCAATCTCAAGTACACGTTCATGACCTTGAAGGTTTAGCTCCTGCAAAATGTTGGCTTCTTGCAACGGCGATAACATCTCCTGATGACAAGGGAGAGGTACATGGCCTTCCATATAAGCGACACTTTTTACATCTGCGGGCACAAAGTTTTCACGCGGCATTGATTCAATCAGATCAAGAATAATTGGATCCAGTACTTTGCAGCAACGGATTTGATACTCAACCATGTTTTTGCGAGCAAGTTGAAAATCAGTAGATCGAAAAGCTGTAGCAGTCATCTTTAGTCCCCGGTTAAAGCATTGTTGTACGCTGAAGTGGTGCGTTAAAAGGTTTTTAATTTTATGGGAGTGCAATATGCAGAAGTGGGCGATAAATGGCAAGAGGATTTATAAGATTAAAGAGGCAAAATAGCTCGCTCTATCTCATCTTGTGCTCAGCTTAGGTGAAAGCCATGGGCTGATCAGAAGCGCTCTGCAGTTACGTTTTAGCCTTACCTTGACCAAAACAGGCCTGATTCGTAGGTTCACCGTGCTTATTTAGGATTATTACTTCCCGGAGTTTGTGTCTTACTCATGCTTGAATTTGAAAAATTAAAACGTCTACCTCCTTATGTATTTGCGACTGTAAATCAGTTGAAGATGGAGCTTCGCCATGCCGGTGAAGATATTATTGATTTGGGTATGGGTAATCCTGACCAAGCGACACCGCAACATATTGTCGATAAATTATGTGAAGCCGCACAGGACGGGCGCAACCATCGCTATTCAGTTTCCCGTGGTATTCCCGGCCTGCGTAAAGCGATTTGTGGCTGGTACAAACGTAAATTCGATGTTGATCTTGATCCGGAAACCGAAGCCATTGCATGCATTGGTTCAAAAGAGGGTTTAGCACATCTGGCAGTCGCGATTACTTCGCCGGGTGATCTGATTCTTACTCCTAATCCTGCTTATCCGATCCACCCGTATGGTTTTATCATTGCAGGTGCTGATATCCGTCATGTGCCAATGGGTGCTGATCGCGACTATTTTGCGGATATTGAAAAAGCTGTGAAGGATTCTTGGCCTAAACCGAAGATTTTGGTGGTAAATTTTCCATCCAACCCAACTGCCCAGGTTGTTGATCTCGAATTTTATGTCAAATTGGTTGATTTCGCTCGCGAGAATAAACTGATTGTGATTTCCGATATCGCTTATGCTGAAATTACTTTTGATGATTATGTCTGTCCGTCGATCATGCAGGTGCCGGGTGCAAAAGAGGTTGCGGTTGAGTTCTATTCGCTCTCTAAAACCTATAATATGCCGGGTTGGCGCATGGGCTTCATGGTGGGTAACAGAGAAATCGTCGCTGCATTGGGCAAGATCAAGTCGTATCTCGATTATGGCACGTTTCAGCCCTTGCAGATCGCTTCATGTGCAGCACTGAATGGGCCACAGGATTGTGTGGAAGATATTCGTTTGATGTATCAATCGCGTCGTGATGTGATGATTGATGGCATGCATAAAATGGGTTGGATGGCAGAGAAGCCGAAAGCATCGATGTTTATCTGGGCAGAAATTCCAGATGAATTTAAATCTATGGGCTCGTTGGAGTTTTCCAAGCGCATGCTTAAAGAGGGTGGAGTGGCTGTATCTCCAGGTATTGGTTTTGGCGATTATGGTGATGACTATGTACGTATCGCTCTGATTGAGAATGAACATAGAACACGACAGGCATTGCGAGGCATGCGTAATTTTCTTCATGCTGGAGTCGGTGGTTAAATTAGGCGTTAGAGATTGAGTGGGGGAGCTTTCTTTTGAGACTCACCCCTATTAATAGTTAGATTGGAGTTATTAAATATATGAGTGAAATTAGAGTTGGATTGCTGGGTTTAGGCACTATTGGTACAGGTGTGGCTCGAATCTTGATTGAGCAGCAGGAGTTGATGAGCCGCCGTTTGGGTAAAACAGTGCGTCTGGTTGCAGCTGCAGATCGTGATATTTCACATGATCGTGGTCTTGACCTTACAGGTGTGCGCCTCTGTGATGATGCCAATGCTGTAGTGACAGCTGATGATGTTGATCTGGTTGTCGAATTGATCGGTGGCTATGAACCGGCTCGTACATTTGTGGCTACAGCGCTTGAGCATGGCAAACATGTTGTGACTGCCAATAAAGCCCTGGTAGCCAAACATGGTGAAGAGCTGTTTCCACTGGCGGTGAGCAAAGATGTAGCGATTGGTTTTGAAGCGGCTGTCGGTGGTGGTATTCCATGTTTGAAAGCACTGCGTGAAGGCTGTGCTGCCAATGCGGTTGAATCTGTTTACGGTATTTTAAATGGTACATGTAATTTCATTCTGACCAAAATGGAGAATGAAGGCGCCGATTATCGCGATGTGTTGAAAGAAGCGCAGGAGCTTGGTTATGCGGAAGCTGATCCGACCTTTGATGTAGAAGGCATCGATACTGCCCATAAACTGTCGATTCTTGCAGCCATGGCTTATGGTTCAAAAATTAAATTTGATGAGGTCTTCACTGAAGGCATCAGTAAAATTACAGCAGCTGATATCGAATCAGCCTCTGAAATGGGTTATCGCATTAAATTGCTCGGTATTGCTAAGCCGCATGGTGAAAATGGTGAGGTTGAGCGTGTTGAAATGCGTGTTCATCCAACACTTGTGCCTGTTGAATCGCAGATTGCTCAGGTTTCTGATTCATACAATGCGGTGCAGGTATCCGGTGATTTTGTTGAACATACCCTGTATGTCGGTCGTGGAGCAGGCGAGCGTCCAACGGCATCTGCTGTAGTGGCTGATATCATGGATATTGCCCGTGTTGCACCTGATGGTGTTCAGCATCTGGCTCCACCGATGGGGTATGTCGAAAATGAACGTCGTGAGCTACAAACTCTGCCCGTTGCCGATATTGAGTGTGAATATTACTTGCGTTTGATGGTGCAGGATGAACCTGGTGTGATTGCATCGGTGACCTCTATTCTTGCAGATCACCGCATTAGTCTCGAAGCCTTGAGCCAGAAAGAGCGTCATGCTTGTCATGCAGTACCGATTGTGATGTTAACGCATGAAACAACTGAAGGAAATTTGCAGGCCGCGATCAGCCGTATTATTAGCTTGAAAGCCGTTGAAGAAGATGTGTTGATTCTACGTAAAGAATCAGACGTAGCTTAAGGAATTATTATGCCTAGATATGAAGGAATTATTAACCGTTACCGGGCTTTTTTGCCAATCGCAAAAGATGATTCGGTCATCACCCTGTATGAGGGAAATACACCGCTGCATGAGTCGCTAAATCTGCGCAATGCGATCAATCCGGAACTGAATATTTTTCTTAAATTTGAAGGTTTGAATCCAACCGGTTCATTCAAAGACCGTGGTATGACGATGGCTGTGACTCAGGCTTATAATGCCGGTTCACGCAAAATAATCTGTGCATCTACCGGTAATACATCTGCATCTGCAGCGGCTTATGCGGCCAATTGTGGTATGGAAGCGTATGTACTGATTCCAGATGGTAAAATTGCGCTAGGTAAAATGAGCCAGGGCATGCGTTATGGTGCCAAGGTGATTCAGATTCGTGGCAACTTTGATGATGCCTTGGATCTGGTACGTGAGATTAGTGCGGATGGTTCGATTTCATTGGTGAATTCAGTCAATCCATATCGTATTCAAGGTCAGAAAACAGGTGCTTTCGAGATTGTTGATGAACTTGGTTTTGCGCCGGACTTTCATGCTCTACCGGTTGGCAATGCGGGTAATATCACCGCGTACTGGATGGGTTATAAAGAGTATCACGAAAAACGTATCAGCAAATCATTACCAAAAATGCTTGGTTTCCAGGCTGCTGGATCAGCGCCTATCGTTAATGGTGCACCGGTTGAAAATCCGGAGACCATCGCTACAGCGATTCGTATTGGTAAACCTGCATCTTGGAAACAGGCAGAAGCTGCACGTGATGAGTCTGGTGGCGTGATTGAAGCCGTTACGGATAAAGAAATTCTACAGGCTTATGATATGTTAGCTTCTATGGAAGGGGTGTTCTGTGAACCAGCTTCTGCGGCATCCGTTGCAGGTATCATTAAACTGAACAAAGCTGGATATTTTAAACCTGGCCAAAGCATTGTCTGTACCTTGACAGGTAATGGTTTGAAAGATCCTGATACTGCCATGATGGGTATTCCAACTCCGGTGACCATTGATGCAACGGAAGATGCGGTTCGCAGGGCTCTGGAGTCTTAATTCGTAACAGATTCCTACTGTGAGTGTCTCAACGTTAATAATCAGTCAGGCTTTAGTTAAGCATCAGGATGGGGTTTCGCTCCATCCTGATCTTTTTGTGTGGGAAAAACAGTTCTCTGCTTACAAACAGAGCTGGTTTGACTGTGCCAATAAAAATCCTCTGGCTTGGTATGCAGCACTGTGTGAAATATCTCCATCAGCACTCTTGGCTGAAAAATGTTCAGCACTGCCAGATGAGATGCAGCAGTGCTGGGTTGTTTCTCCCTATCATGCAGAGCTGCATCGCACTACGGTGCGTGTATATCCTGAAGGCTTGTTTCCCTGGACTCTCGAAGATGCAACATATCTGTGTGAAACGTTGAATCCACTGCTGGCTGAAGAAGGTATGCAGCTGTTCTGCATTGGTGCTGCCATAATGCTGACTTGCCGTGACTGTGTTGAAGCTTATCCGTTATCGTTTGGTGAAATTTCGGGTCAGATGTTGCCGGATAATCATCATGCCGGTGAAGATGGGGGGCGCTTGAATCGTTTGTTGTCGGAGATTCAAATGCTTTTATTTCAGCATCCATCGGTTGAAAGACATGATCGTGGTGAAGTGGATGTGAATGGTTTGTGGTTATGGGCACCGATAGATCTTTCAGATCCAGCCATGATTGATGTGGATTCATCTCACGATAAACAGCAGATCGCTGTAGCTACCCGTAATCCTGTTTTGCGCTCTATTGCTGAGGGCAGAGATGCTACTGTGATGATCACTGAGGCAGAGCGATTACATGAGCTGGTACAGGCGGATGCTCCTCTGCCAAAGGCTATTTTGCTGGCTGGAGAAGGGCATGCTGTATGGCTGAGAAAGTCTATATTCCCTCGATTTGGCAAGCTCAAATGGTTGCCGAAATCGCTTAAACAAGAATCAGATCTGTTATCGTCATTGCGTAGCTGTTTTTAGATGCAGCCAGATGCTCAGCTGTTACCCAAGGCAAGAACGGCCAAGGGAAAATCCTTGTTATGGCGTCATGCTGCTTTGTTTGCAGATGATCCGGCGACTGCTTGGCATGGGCTACTGGATGCGCGTGGATTAAAAGAGAGCGATGCTTTCTTTTCACCGCGATTAGCGGATCTTCCCGATCCACTTACCATGATGGATATGGAGAAATCGGCTACGCGTGTTGCTGCGGCGATCAGAGGCGCTGAAAAAATACACATCTTTGGTGATTTTGATGCAGATGGTGTGAATGGTACTGCCGTGTTAGTCGAAGCCCTGCGCGCTGCCGGTGCGGATGTATCATTTTCCATTCCACATCGTGCAGATCAAGGTCACGGTATTGGTGTTGAGCCGGTGCGAGAGGCGGTTAATGCGGGTGCCAGATTGGGCTTGAGTGTGGATACAGGTACAACCTGTTTTGATGCTTGTGATACGGCACAGGAGCTCGGTTTTGATCTGATTGTTAGTGATCACCATCTGCCTGATCAAACACTGCCCAATGCATTTGCACTGCTGAATCCAGCCCGTGAAGATTGTGGTTTTGCCGATAGAAAGCTCTGTGGTACGGGCGTTGCTTTTTTTCTTTTGATGGCGGTATGGAAAAAACTGACTGAAATGAATGCACGTCCCGGTTTTGATTTGCGTGTGTTGTTGGATCGGGTCGCTGTCGCAACGATTGCCGATGTGATGGATCTGGTCGGAGTAAACCGGGTTCTGGTCTATCACGGTCTGCAACGGCTCAATACACAGCCTTCAGTGGGCTTGAAAGCCTTGATGACTATCGCTAAAGTCAAAAAAGCAGCCACCTCTGAAACCATTGGTTTTTATTTGGCTCCTCGCATCAATGCCGCTGGTCGTTTGCAACATGGCGAAGCAGCTATGCGTCTGCTCTCCACTTATGATGAAGATGAAGCGGCGATGTTGGCTGAAGAGCTGGATATGACCAATAAAGAGCGCCGTAAGGTTGAAGTTGAGGTGTTAAAACAGGCCGAACTGAAATTGGGTGAGTCGGATGTGTTGGCTGTATATGATGAGAGTTGGCATGCCGGCGTTGTTGGTCTTGTGGCGGGGCGCCTTGCTCGTAAACATGGTAGGCCGGCAGCGGTTGGTTTTGTTACCCCGGATGGGGTTGTACGGGTCTCACTGCGTGGCATGCCAGGATTCCATATCGGTAATCTACTACATGCTTGTGCTGAGCATCTGGAAGGTTTTGGTGGTCATGCCGGAGCCGGTGGTGGTAGTATCAAAGCGGGGCAATGGCATGCGTTCACTCATAGTTTTGCCGCATCGATTGAAGATCAATCGAAACATGCATCGGATCATTTAACAGTGGCGCTAGATGGTGTGCTGGGGCTGGGCTGCATGCATATTGGTTTGGCAGATCGCCTGGCGCGATTTGCCCCCATTGGCCGTGGTAATATGGCTTGCGCGTGGATGCTCAAAGATGTGCATATCGCTGATCGTCGTGATCTTAAGGGGGGAGTGGTGCGCCTGAAACTCACCGATGGTAGTCGTTGGATTGATGGCATTGTCTTTGGTGCAGCTGCAATTTCTGATGATATTCAGCCCGGTTTGACGGTCTCAGTCATCGGCCAGCTGCAAAAAGATGATTATCGTGGCAATGGTGCTGTACAGTTTGTTGTTGAGGATGTTGTTTCAGCCGTTGTCGAATAAGAGAAAGGACTGCTTGGTATTAAGAAGCATCGACCCAGGCCTGAGCATCGGTGAGAGAGTAAAAGACCTGACATTGATCATGACACTGTTTCATCTGCCTGCAGAATCTATTTGCTGCAACTATAGATTCGGGTGAATTGCGGCTTACAATAGCGACTTTTAAATCATCTTTAGTATTGGCTGCCATAGAAACTACCTTACTAAACTCTTTTGTCTGCCTAGACTAAAATGGGACATTGGTGGCATTTGAGTAGTCCTCAATGAGCTACTTAAGCGAAACAAATAGAGGCTGTTCTTGTAATTCCAGGGTTGCTTCCAGCACATCACAAATAGAAAGGTTACCGATATATTGCCTGTGGAGACCGCGATTGTTGTCATGCCAAGTCGTTTTGATCTCCAAAATGCTCTTCCCGATGTGACGATGTCATGATTCAACAGGTAACTTATAAGTATTACTCATAATGAACACCTGAGTGTCAATATGGCTGTGATTGCAAAAGTTTGAAATAAATCCTTGCTCGAAGCAAAGGGGCTTAAGTGGCCCTGTTATTTGACGATAGAAGGCCAACTGATTGTAATGAGTGAACAGTTGATTACTGTACCTTAAGCCGTTAGTCGAAAGTATTATAAGCAGAAGAAAAAGGTCATTAATCTTCTGCTTGGGCTTATTTAGTGGCTTGTTGGCATGCTGGGCTAGGGAATAGTCTAGAGATGTTGTTACAATACGAAAACTCAAGGCAATGGAGTTGGCTTTGGGAGTTGAATCTGAGTGACAATAATGTCACTGTTTATCGAAAGTTGATGGTATCTTCTCATTTGAGAAGCTTTGAAACAGATACAGGAGGTAGTGCGTTGGACAACAGTAAAGATAATGCCATGGAGGCACTACACGTTCTCACTGCGGTTATGGAAGAGAGAGACCCTTTCTCTAAACATCACTCGGTGCGTGTTAAAACCATTGCGATGCGATTGGCAAAAGTATCTAAAGTTGATGAGGCTATGATAAAGGTTATTGGAAATGCAGGGCTTCTTCACGATGTCGGCATGGTCTGTGTACCTGATTCGATATTATTAAAAGCTGGCCGTTTTACTGATATTGAGAAGGAAGTTGTTCAAAATGCACCGATCGTGGCGGGTAAAATCCTTGAGCACATCCCTTCACTTGAACAGGAGCGTTTGATCATCATGCATCATGGTGAGCGTTGGGACGGTAGCGGTTATCCGAATGGACTAGTGGGAACTGACATTCCGTTAGGTTCTCGTTTTGTTGCTATTGCCGAAACAATTGATGCGATGACCCGTAATCGCGCATACCGCAAGCGCCAGCCGCTCTCCTATTGCCTTGATTACCTTCATGAAAACGTAGGTGTTAAATTCGATCCGGACATCGCTAATGTTGCGATCTCTTCTATTACGAAAGGCATGGTTAAAACTCATGTTGTAGAGACCTAATCTATAGATTGGTTTTTTGTAACTATTCAGTATAACTATATGACTGGAGAATCAAATGATCTTAGGTGATTTCTTTGTTCAGTTCCTTCAATATTCGGAAAATATGTAGATTCGCAATCGCGGAGCTATAGGTTCGGGGCGCCATCGGCTGGTTGATAAGCTTAACGATACTCTTGGAGTTACCGGGAATGAGGAATTGATGAAGGTAGTTATAGGTTTGTTGTTTGCTCTTTTATGGGGTGGGATGTCTCATCTGGCCCTCGCAGAGAGTGATCAAGTGGTTCGCGATATGCTGCTTGTTAAGGAAAGTATTGAGCAACAGGACTGGAGTCAGGCAGAAGTTCACCTTTTAAAGGTGGTGAAAACGAACTTTAAACATATTGAAGCACGATATTTATTGGGAAAGGTAGCCGAAGATCGTGGTGAACTGCGTCTAGCAATACGACGTTATAAGATGACCTTACTCATTGATAAAAATAACCTACTAGTCTTGTTGGGCTTAACTCGTATCGCTGAAAAATTAAATTCCCACGATCTTCTGCCACTATACCATCGCATCATTAAACTAGAGCCAGATAATGCAGTATGGTATTTTAAAATAGCTAAGCTCTATATGGGGCATAAATCAATACACTCCCAACGCTATTTAGCGCATGTTCTACGAATAAATCCAAATCACCGTCAAGCACTGGAGCTTATGGTTGAATATCATCAAAAGCTTGGTATTGCCAGGCATGCAAAAGAGTTTCAAAAGCGTTTGGATGAGCTGGTTCCTCTTGATAAACAAGAGGGAATGACTCTGTTGGCTAGAAATAAAGCTGTTGAACCTTCAGTTCAAGCTGTAGTGCCAAGCATGAATCAATCGAATGCGAAGAGCCTTGATGAAAAGCATCTGGTGCAGCATCTCAGTGGGTCTGTAGAGACACTGCAAGAAGAGAGCAGTAGTGAGGTAATAGTTGCAATAAACAGAGGATTGCCCATAGATGTAAGAGAAAAAACTGAACGGTTGTCTGTCGATGCGGTTGAGCCAAAGCCAATTCGAACTGATGCAGTTGTTTTTCAACACTATGCGCAGGCGGCAAAACAAGGTGGCTCTTATGACCAGTATATGCTTGCTTTGATGTATTACGAGGGACGCGGGGTGACTAAAAGTGAGCAGCGAGCAGTTTCATTACTTAATAAAGCTGCGAATCAGGGCTTGGCTAAAGCACAATTTACATTGGCTTTGATGTTGTATGAAGGGCATGGTGTTAAAAAGAAAGAGATGGCAGCGATTCAGTGGTTTAAACGTGCCGCCAATCAAGGTTTAGCGGATGCCCAATATGCTATGGGTTTGATCTATGCTATCAATGATCGATTTTTAAATGAAGCTAAAGCGGTGAAATGGTGGAGAGCAGCTGCTGCTCAGCATCATACTCAGGCAGAACATAACCTTGGGGTGATGTATCTCAATGGCTGGGGAGTCGCAAAGAGCCTCACAGAGGCACAACGCTGGTTCCAACAGGAGGCCAATGATAGCAGCCCAGAGGCTCAATTTAATCTTGATCAGCTATACAGTGAAGGTAACTACGAGATGACGGGCCATTGAAGTGAGAGTTCGATTATTTTCTGGTGTGTCAATATTGTATCAGCTGTTCAACATTGATTTTCTATTTCTCAATTGTTCAGCAATATCATCGGCAGGAATAGGGGGGCTAGAGAGATAGCCAAGCATACCATCGGAGTCATGTTCGCGTAGAAACTGTAATTGATCTGTGGTTTCCACGCCTTCAGCAACCACCTGATGATTGAGAATGTGCCCCATAGCAATGATGGCATTGGCAATCTGGCCACTGTCTCCATCTTGGCCAATCTGATTGACAAGAGAGCGATTCATTTTTAGTTCGTGCACAGGCATCTCTTTTAGAGACTGCAGTGAGAAAAAACCGGAACCAAAATTATCAATGGTGATTTTTATGCCCAAAGCGTTTAGTTCATTGAGTGATTGCAGGACTGCAGAAGCGTGTTGCATCAAATCACTTTCACTGATTTCCAGTTGAAGCATATTGGCGGCAAGGCTACTTTCATCGAGAATTTGTGTTACGAGTTTACTGAAACCATCGTGTCTTAATTGTTCAGCTGTCACATTGACAGAGACAGGTACGATTGGAAGTCCCAAATCACGCCAGGCTCTGTTTTGAGCGCAGGCCTGACGTAATACCCATTCACCTATCTGCACAATAAGACCTGTTCTATTGGCCAGTGGCAGAAACTGATCAGGTAATAACATACCTGAATTGCTGCAATTCCATCGCAGCAGTGCATGTGTGCCGGTGATTAAACCACCTTTCAGATCTACTTTGGGTTGGTAATAAATGAGTAACTCATTCTTTGTAATGGCTTGCCGCAGTGCTTTTTCGAGATTTAATTCTTTAGTGAGTTCACTTGGTAGTCCTGATCCGCTTTCGCGATAAACACAATATCTGTTGCGTCCCATGCCCTTGGCTTGATACATCGCATCATCTGCAAGCCTCATGATGGTTTCCACGTTATTATATTTATGAGAGTTGAGATTGATGCCAATACTGACACCGAGTATATATTGGGTGTCTCTGAGTATCATTGGCTTTTGCACGAGAGCAACTACCTTTTCAGCCACCATGCAGGCGGACTCTTCTGATTCGATATCCCCCAGAATAATGCTGAATTCATCACCGCCCAGTCTTGCTACTGTATCGCTTTCACGAATACAGTCCTGCAGCCTGCGACCTACCTCTATAAGGGCTTTATCACCCCATTCGTGCCCCAGTTCATCATTAATGGGTTTGAAATAATCCAGATCAATGAATAGCACTGCCATATTAGTCTTGTTGCGATGCGATTGAGCAATGGTCTGTTTTAGCCGGTCATAATAGAGACAACGGTTTGGAAGACCGGTTAGTAGATCGGTGTAGGCCATCTGTCTGATCTTTTCTTCACTCTGTTTACTCTGAGTGATATCAGCCATAAAACCTAGAAACTCCAGTTGGCCATGTTGATTTTTTTCAACTCGGATCTCATCACCGACCCAAAAATAGTGACCATCTTTGTGCTGAAAACGATATTCGAAACGATTGCTTCCTCGTTCAAGTCCACGCCGTAGTTTGTTATGAACATATTCAATGTCTTCCGGGTGAACACAGTCCAGACGAAAACCAGCTTCATTAGTAAATGTTTCTGCCTCATACCCACACAAGCGCTCTATATTGTCGCTGATAAATGTTGTGGCGTAATCGTCTGAGATATTCGATGCATAAATCACTGCGGAGGTTGAAGTGAGCAGAAAGTTTAAACGCTCATTGGCCATGCGGATCTGTTGTTCATTTTCCTGCAGGCGTTGATGGATAGCCTGAAAGTCCTGTAGGCGCTGGTTTTCCTGCTTGAGTGCGCGGAAGTCGAGCCAATGTTTAATACTATGAACAAGTTCATGGGGATTGACCGGCTTCTCAAGGTACTCCACTGCACCCTGCCGTAGTGCTTCGAGTGTGTTCTCTTTATCGGCATAGCCGGACATCATAATGGCAGGACAATCTGGATATCGTCTACGTACGTAGGCAAGAAGGTCGAGCCCTGACTTGCCACCAAGCTGGATGTCGAGCAAAGCAAGATCTATCGTTGAATCTATAACGGTAATGGCTTGCTCGTAGCTTTCTGCCTTACAAATCTCGAATCCTGCATTTTCCAGGAATTGTCCATAACGTTTTCTGAGAAGCGCATCATCCTCAACAATGAGGATTTTGGATGGTTTCAAATTACTCCTCCTATTTCACAAAGATATAAGCTAGTTATTATGGACTCTGGTTCGCCATTTCATCAAAAGGTAGTGTGTTATCGCAGCATAGCATAGCGACTCAAATCCACCAAACAATAAGGATTTTACGCATTGTATGTATGCTTCATATCGGCTATTTTAGGCAGTAATATCTTGATGCACACAAACTGGCTAGATTCTTGCTTGGTGTTTCAGGGGATTTTTTTTGGGGAGAGTTTATGGGTGATGAAGACCGCGATGAAAAAACGAACAGTGTCAGGTTTTCCACGTTTATTCGATATACCTGCGTACACCAGACAATTGTTAGCTACAATGATGTGTCGCAACAACTCAAACGCAATGCCGCAAGGAATATTCAAACTGGTTTAGGTTTACGTGTTCTCGATTGGTTAAGGTTACTGTTTCCTTATTTTAGAGAGATGTTATCTGAACAGATGAAAGCGGTATTGCCGCTGGTCTTCTATATTGCTATTTTTACTATTCTAGTGCTGCGTCAGCCATTAAGCGATCCCTTTATTGTGAGCACTGGTATTGCTGCAATTATACTTGGCCTGATGATGTTTATGGAAGGCTTGAAGCGGGGATTGATGCCATTTGGTGAAGCTATCGGTGTTATGCTGCCCACCAAAACCAAACTGCCTGTGGTGATGATTATTGCCATGCTTTTGGGGATTGGAGTAACTTTTGCTGAACCGGCTATTGGCGCTTTAAAAACTGCAGGCTCTATCGTTGATGTGAATCAGGCTCCCTATTTATACACCCTGCTTAATGATTGGGCCGATGTACTTGTCCTCGTTGTCGGTGTAGGGGTAGGTCTTGCTACAGTATTGGGCTCGCTACGTTTACTCAATGGATGGAGCCTAAAGCCGTTAATTTTTGCAGTGCTTACGCCGACACTTATTTTAACCGTTTTTTGTCTATTTGATCCCAATCTTTCACAGATTATTGGCTTAGCTTGGGATTGTGGTGCAGTTACTACTGGTCCAGTTACGGTGCCTCTGGTGCTGGCTTTGGGTATTGGAATGGCGGAAGCTGCTGGTAAAGGCAAGTCTCCGCTGGCTGGTTTTGGTATTGTCACGATGGCATCGTTGTTCCCGATTCTGGGTGTACTGCTTCTGGCTCTATTTGTTGCAAGTACGATTACACCGGAAGAGATCATCCTTGCATCTCAACAGTTAACAACAGCATCTTCCTCTGCTTTGGTAACACCATGGTATCAATTGAGCCCAGGGAAGGAAATTGTAGGCGGTATGCAAGCCATTATTCCACTGGTTGTGTTCCTGATGATAGTGATGAAACTGGTCATTCGGGAAAGGATGAACCATCTTGCTATTGTGATCTATGGTATAACGCTGTGTGTACTGGGAATGATTATTTTCAATATTGGTCTCACCTTCGGGCTTGGCAGAATCGGTGAAATGGTTGGCTCAATGTTGCCGGCTTCTTTTACTGTTTTAGATACGATTTCTGAATCGCCGCTCTACTCTTTCACGCTTGGGATAACGATCGCTTTGATCTTTGCCTGGTTGCTTGGTTTCGGTGCGACTCTGGCTGAACCTGCGTTAAATGCATTGGGTATGACTGTAGAAAATTTAACCCAGGGTAGCTTTAAAAAATCGACGCTGATGTATGCCGTTTCATTAGGTGTGGGCACGGGTATTATGCTGGGCGTGATGAAAATAACTTTTGATTTTCCACTGGCTTATATGTTGATACCACTTTATCTACTGGCTCTATTGTTAACCGTTTTTTCCAGCGAAGAGTATGTGAATATTGCCTGGGATAGTGCGGGAGTTACGACTGGTCCTGTTACTGTTCCACTGGTGCTGGCAATGGGACTTGGGCTTGGTAATGCAGTAAATGTTGTGGAAGGCTTTGGCATTCTATCCATGGCATCGATAGCCCCGATTATATCAGTTCTGTTAACAGGTTTATGGGTGAAATGGCAAGTCAAAAAACGTCATGCAGAAGCAGATAAAGTAGCCTCGATGAGTAAGCCAATGGGAGAAGTTCAATATGATCCATCATAATATCATTACATTAACAGACGTTTCCCTGATCACATGTATGGTGCAACGTAATATAGCAGATAAGGTTATCAAGGCCGCTCAAGAAGTTGGCGCTCAAGGCGCTACAATTCATTTTGCGCATGGTATTGGTGTGCATGAACTGCTTGGCGTTTTAAGTGTTGCAGTCGACGTGGAGAAAGAAGTGATCAATATCCTTGTGGCGGATGGTGAAGTTGATCGGGTGTTTGAGGCGATGTTCCTAGCCGGTAAGCTGGATACACCGGGCATGGGATATATCTATGTCACAAAACTGGAGAAAGCAGCTACCTATATTCATCCAGATATTCTTTCAGATTTGGGTGTTCAACAATGAAACAACGCAGGGAGCTGAAGCTTATTACATGCATTGTTCCAGAAGGTGTTGCTAAGCCAACGATAGAAGCGTTGGCTGAACGATTCTCAACAGTGGCTGCTGATTTTCACGTAGCCAGAGGTATTGGTAAAAGCTCGTCATATGCACAGGTGGGGATGGGGCAGCAACCGGAAAAGGATATGCTCAGCGTCATTGTAGAGGCTGAGCAGGCCGATGAAATATTTGAATTCCTTTTTCATGAAACACGAATTGATCGTCCGCACGGTGGAATTATATATATCAACGCATTAAGTCAGGCCAGTGAGCTAAAAGGCGTTCAATTGAATGCTTAAAAGCTTGGGTGAGCATGGAAACAGCGTTCTTTATTGAAATATTTCCTTTGAGCTATAACTTGAATATCTATAGATCGGATAGTGATCAAACATCAAAGCCCTCCAACCGGAGGGCTTTGATGTCGTTGTTGAAAAATCTAAATAGTCAGGAGTAGGTTCTGTTGAACCTCCATTTTATTGCTATGTCTCATACGTTTATTCATAGCTCTTTTTAAACGTCTTTTTTCCTGAGTGTGCCAGTGATGAGTTCTTCTCCACTCCACTCTGATCAGTGTGGATTCCTCGGGTGAGGTGTGCTGGTGTCTTCCTAGCATAAGCGTTCTCCTTGTTGTGAACGTAACCTTTTGCAATTGGACTATTTATACCATGAATAACGGTGACCTTCAAGCTTGTTCATATGGATGGAGCTCTCAGGAGGGAGAGGCAAGAAGCTGTTTTTCTGCCTCCTGTTGAGGACTCATCGCACCCATTGATGCGATGAGTGATTGAAGAGATAGCGCCAGAAGTCTCCCTATGCTGTTCTAGCTAGCTCGAACCTTGATGCCGTTGCCGACTTCATGGGTAGATATATTCACTGACCTCATGTGATCACCGATAACTACTGTGGATTCATCCGTACATTTAGATCTGATCATAGTCGTTGTTGGTTTAATGATGAGCAAATCATTGATCTCTTTTTTCATGTGCTGATCTCTTATATTCATAATAATATCTCCGGGCTCTGCATAATTTTTGTGCGTACTTTTTTGAAGCAGTGAGCTCTGTTCATTCATTGGCTAACTAATGGGGGCGCTATCCTACAGGTCGAAAACAGCATTTCATCATCAATATTGATGATAAAACGCATTTATTTTTAATTGATATCAAATTTTTCAGTTAGAACTGAACTTGGAAGAGGTGTGACTGCTAATTACGCAGGTTTGATCATTTATTGGCACTCTACTTGCATATATCATCATGTTTTTAGTAAAAGCACAGTAATTAATATGGGGATGTCGCTGATATGAATCTCAAATCAATGATCTCTATCATAAAACAGATATCGCTACGTAACCAGATGAATATGGCTCTATTGATGGGCGTGCTTGCTTTGAGCTGGATGGGGATGATTGCATTGAATGGCTTAGAGAAAGGTGAAGCCATGAGCAGTCTGGAAAAACTGGAGACAGATCATCAAAAACAGCATCAGATTCGTTTCGCTTTAGCTAAGCTAGGTTATGGTGGTGCGATTCATGATTTCAAGAACTATATGCTTAGGCAAGAAGCAGAATATCTGGAACGGTTTTTAGAAGACAGGGCTGTGGCTAAAGCTGCGATCAATCATTTATATAATATTGATCTGTTAAACGAAAAGGAGTCCACAACATCTAAAGCTCTATTACAGATGCTGGATGAATATGCGCATGCTGCAAAAAGGATAAAGGTTCTCATTGATAAAGGCACCCCCCTTAGCGAGACTGATCGTCAATTAACTATTGATGATAGGCCGTATCTTGGTGCTATTGAACTGATGAACCATGGGCTGTTTATGGGCTCAGAAAATTTAATCAATCAGGTGAATAAAATTGCTCCTCAATTCAAGGAAGAGTATAAGAGTATACAGATTCGGCAGGTCAGTTTGCATCGGTTGTATGATGCGATGGGCTATGGCGGATTAATTCATAAGTTTAAAAATTACCTGCTAAGAGGAAACGAAAGTGATTACGATGGCTTTCAAGCTGATTTTCCTCTGTTTTTACAGAGTATCAATACTTATCGCCTGGCAACATCAATCACAGAATTAGAGAAAAGTAATCTTGATCATATACAGCGGGGTGGGGAAGAGTATCGGCGCAAGCTAGAACTGATTAAATCAATGCGTGCGAAAGGGCACTCTATTCAAGAGATTGATAGAATGGTTCGTATTGATGATGTTTCCTATATTCATGCATTGAATGTTGTAACAGATGCTTTGAATGATGCTTCTATTCAAGTGATTCATCAAGCCAAAGAGGGAGTTCAGGAAGCAGTAAATGTTACTTATACATTGGCGTGGTTAATCGTGCCTGTCGGTGTTTTGATTATGTTCATCATGGGAGGCTTACTGAATCGTGCTATTTTTAGAGGTTTTGATGAAGCTGAGAATATTATCAAACAGATTGAAAAAGGCGATGTGAATTCGGCTATAAAAACAAACCGCCATGATGAGCTTGGGCGTTTAATTAATGGTTTAGAAGTGATGCGGAATGAATTAGAACAAGGTATTGTCATTAATACCTATGCATTAAAAGTTGAGCAACAGAAGTCAGAAGAGCGGGTGAAATCTCAAGAGAGAGAGCAGGCGATCGTTATGGCTTTTGAGAAACAGCTGGAGCATGTAACCGGGCTTGTTGCATCAGCATCTGAATCTATTGATCATATTGCTACTGAGCTATCGCATGATGCTGATGGTATGTCGGGTCAGGCCGATAGCGCGATAGAGAGTAGCAAACAGGCCAGTGAGCATGTCACGGGTACAGCCTCTGCATCAGAGCAGATTGCTGTTTCCACAGCGACTGTGAACGAACGTACTGAGAATGCGTCCGCGATATCAAGACAGGCTGTTGAGAAATCAGCTCAGGCATCAGCGACTATTGCTCAATTTATCGCTTCAACAGAGAAGATCAGTTCAATTGTTGAAATTATTCGAGGTATTGCCGAGAAAACCAATTTACTCGCTCTGAATGCTAATATTGAAGCGGCCAGAGCCGGTGATGCAGGGCGTGGTTTTGCAGTGGTGGCCAGTGAGGTGAAAGATTTGGCCAATCAAACGGGTAGTGCAACAGCAGAAATCACCGAATTGATTAATCAGGTGCAGATGCAAAGTACTTATGCGACAGAGGGGATTGATGAAATTGCTGTTGTAGTGAGTCAAACCAATGATGTTTTACAGGAGGTTTCGATCTCAATGGAACAGCAATCAGAGGCGGCTCGTGAGATATCCTGTGGTGCACAGATGGCGGCTGAGCAGATGCACTCTATGGATAGTGATACAGTTGAACTATCCAATGCAACGGGACGCATTTCAGATAAAGCGATCAATTTACTTAGCGCCGCAGCTGAATTAAAAAATACGATTGAAATGCAAAAGCAATATGCTGTCAGTTTTATCTCTCAGCTTGATGAAGTACGCCATACTGAAAACTCTTCTTCTGAAGAGATGCTGACTGATGACGATGAGGATGATGAGTTGTGGGATTGATTTTACCTGCTATTTGAAAGCTAGCTTATTCATTTGCCACCACTGCTTTAGAGGTTCAGAACATGAGCAGGCATATTTCATAGGCTTGATATTATAGCTGTAGCTTTTCAGTTGCCCTGTTTTATCACCATGATGATTGGGAATTGATGAGGCAAATAATATTTGTCGAATAATCTGAATAAGATCTGTTGATTTGAAATAATTGCGATGTACCTTCCACATCCTTATAAAAACACGTTTGCTGGAGTTCAAAATGACCATTGAAGATCGGATAGCAGGATTCAGAACACGGGTAGAGAATTATACCAGTCGTCTGGACTCTATGCGGAGGTCACTTTGACGTTGATGCCAGAGAAGAGGATCTACGCGAATTAAACGCTCGTATCGAAGATCCAAGCCTGTGGGATAATCAAGCTGAAGCGCAACGTTTGATGCAGGAACGTGCGCGTGTTGAAAAAGTGCTAGTGGATTACAAACGGGCCATGAGCGAACTCGAAGATGCGTCCATGTTGTTTGAGATGGGGGCAGAAGAGCAGGATCGTGACTCTCAAGTTGAAGCGGTCGATGGCATTGATGAGGTGCAAAAGCAGATTGAAGCACTGGAACTGGCTCAAATGCTGGGCGGTGAAACCGACATCGAATCAGCCTTCCTTGATATTAACTCCGGTTCCGGTGGTACCGAGGCGCAGGATTGGGCTGAAATGTTATTGCGTATGTATCTGCGTTGGGCAGAGCGCAAGGGCTTTAAAACCGAATTGATGGAGTGTACGGATGGTGAAGAGGCAGGTATCAAATCTGCGACTGTCTCAATCAAGGGCGAATATGCTTATGGCTTTTTAAAGGCGGAAATTGGTGTGCATCGTTTGGTACGTAAATCGCCATATGATTCAGGTAATCGTCGCCACACCTCATTTTCATCAGTTTTTGCATTTCCAGATATAGATCGTGAAGTCGATATTGATATTGATCCGTCAGATGTGCGCACCGATACCTATCGCGCCAGTGGTTCAGGTGGTCAGCATATCAACAAAACCGATTCGGCCGTACGTTTGACTCACATTCCGACCGGCGTAGTAGTGCAATGTCAGAATGACCGTTCTCAGCACAAGAATAGGGATGCATGCTGGAAAATGCTTAAAGCTCGTCTGTACGAACTGGAGATTAAAAAACAGCAGTCAGAAAAACAGGCTCTGGAAGATACAAAAACCGATATTGGTTGGGGGCATCAGATCCGCTCTTATGTGCTGGATCAATCGCGCATCAAAGATCTGCGTACAGGCATGGAAACTGGCAATACGCAGGCCTTTTTGGATGGTGATATCGATGCCTTCATTCAGGCTCAACTGATGGGTATTAAACGCGGTGATAACGATGGTGAATAGAGCCGTCTAAATCACTTGGATATTTCAGGTGGTGACGCGGTTAATCACAATGGCTGAAACTCTACTGCTTGATGGCACACGAATGAGAGGTGATAGATCCATCACTGCTGAGAGCGTTCCTTCAATGGGTAAGTGCACGAACGCAGATATCTGAGATAGAGCTCTTGATCGGGGCGGAATCGGACGATAGTGATGATAAACAATCCACTGTAGAGAAAAAGCAGATCATGTGATGTTTTTCATCAGTACTAATGAAGAAAAACTCTGCCCTGAGCGAAATAATCATGTAATATAGCCACATGATCAATATTCCAGCCAGTATGCTTATAAGCCTGCCGCAAAGCGCAGCAGCCGGCATTAAATTGGCCTTGCCATGGCCTACCGGAACTATTCTTACGGCCCAGGTTCTACAGCAGCAGGATGCTGGCATGGCAACACTGATGATCGGAGGACAGAGAGTGCAGGCTAAAGTGCCCGGATATTTACCTTTGGGTAATATCTGGTTGCAACTGATGGAGCGGGGCACTCCGACCCAATTCAGGCTTCTATCAGACGCACGAGCGGTTGAGGTTTTGGCTGAACGTTTGGCACAAGTTGTTGCTGGTAGTGATCAAAAACAGGGTAGCCATCACCAGCAGCGTCAGGAGTGGCCGATGCCGTCACAGCAGAATCAGGACTCTTATCTCATGCATCCCTCTGCGAATGGCAATCGCCTTTTTCTAGAGGATAGAGAGAACGGCTCCCCCAAAGGTATGGTGCAAAAGGAGGTGGATGACAATCGAATGGCTCTGCATGGCAGGCTCGATTTAGAGCATCTCGGTACGGTGTTTTTTGCTGTAGAAAAAATGACCGAAACACCTTTCCAACTTAAACTGCGAGCTGCAGATCATAGCGCATTCATCTCTCTGCAAGCGCCATTCAGTCAATGGATGCAGCAGCAGGGCCCTTCCAATAATGAGGGTGGAGAAGAGGCTGTTCAGGGTTTTCTGAGTGAAGGTGAAGATCCAATTATTAAACCAGAACTTGCTGTAAAGAGAGTTGTATGAAAAACAACAAACGTGCAGATATGGAAGCAGCCGTAGCCATCTCATATGATCATGGCATGGGCGAAGCACCCAAGGTGGTTGCGTCGGGTTATGGTGAGATTGCCAAACGCATCCTGGAAATCGCCAAAGAAGAGAATATTCATATTCATAATGATGACAATCTGGCTCAACTTCTGGCCAGAGTCCCCGTTGGTACCGAAATCCCCGAAGAGGCCTATCAACTGATCGCTGAACTGTTGGCCTTTCTATATAAAACGGATAAAAAAATGGGCGAGAAGAAACTGGGCGGTAAGGCCGGATTATAACAATCTCTTAGTAGACACTGCCGAAATTAAAACTTCTCCCTTTGGCCGCAAAATTGCTTTAAATTCATTGTTCTACTTTTAGGGGGCTGCTTAGTGATGCAAACATTAACTCAACACATGACAAAAATTTATCTGCTCGGACTCTTACTTTTGCTGCCGGGAAATGCAGCGGCTCTGGGGGATGATGGTGTAAACATTGAGATAGCTTCAACGATTGTTGGACAGCAGATCAGTAAACGCAATGCGGATATCAAAAAACCGGGGACGGCCAGTATTGATTTGATCATGGATACGGATCTGGGTTTTGGAACCTTACACCTCTATGGCGAGGGTGGATCAACCGCTGATGTGTCGGCAACGACACTTGTGGGAGGAGCCAATGGTACGGCTGGTACGGCTGCCACAGCGACAGGAAAAGGGCGTTTCCAGCTCTCTGAAATCAGCTTTGATGCAGATCTGAGTGCTTTGAATATAGAACTCGGTGTAATGGATTTTAGTGTGCGTGCCGATGAAACAACAACAGCCTCTGAAGAGGATGAGCAGTTTTTGGCGGAAGTGTTGACCGTTAATGCATCGATTGCATTTCCAGTTTATTCCCCCGGCATTGTTGTGAATTATGGTGAAGAGGACGAGATATCTTTTACGCTACAGGCAGCCAATGCTTATGGTTTGCTTGATAATCCTGAAGCGAGCTACGCCCAGATGTTGAAAATTGGCAAAACACCAACGGGTGAAAAGAAAGGTTTGTTCTCGCTTGCTGAATTGCGTCTACCCATTACAGCGGGTGATTCAATGCTGACTGTCGGTGGCTGGCATAGTACTAAAGAGTTAACGCGAATTGACGGTACAAAAAACGACAACAATACGACGGGGGCATACATCAATCTGAATAGTCATATCGGAGACACAGCCTGGTCAGTACGTGGTGGTTTTAATAATGCAAAGACCGAGATGTTGGAGGGGGTAAGTAGTTTCTATTCGCTGTCGCTGGAGCATGAAATCACCGAACAGCATGCTTTTGGTCTGGGGCTCGCATATTCAGGTGTGAGAAGTGATTTTAAAGCATCACTGGCTCCCAACACAGGCGCGAATACAACTGTAGGCGAAATCTATTATCGCTGGCAAATCACCGATGAGATTGCGATCAGCCCGGATATTCAGTATCACCATAATGCCAATAACCTCGCGTCAGCGACTCCTGCAGATGTGTTTGGGAATGTCTGGGTCTACGGACTGCGTATCCAGTTAGGCACATCTCAACAGCTAGCTCATAAGGCTGAATAAGGTGTGATTTATCACTGCTGTCCCACTTAATATATTTCGTCATACCCGACTTGATCGGGTATCCAGAAGGTCGTTGAAATGACTGGATTCCCGCTTTTGCGGGCATGACGGGTATGGATCAAGTGCAGTCATGTTCAATGAGGTGTATCAAAAGTTTCTCATTATTCAAATCAATCGCATTTATGCTCATCTATTTTATCTTTACAGTTTTTTTCCGCATTTGGAACAAAAACTAGGCATTGTAATTAGATTTTGACTGATGACAGTTTTGCCACATGACTCACAGAATTTTGTAGGTCGAAGGTTCAAAATAGTAATTAAAATAACGGAAGGTATTATTAAGCGCGGATTCAATTCCCAAGTGCAACTCCAGTGAGTTGAGTTTTGGTATTGAAGAACACTTCGTGGGGTGTTCTGTAGCCCAGCGTCTTTCTTGGTCGATGATTTAGCCTGTGCATGATGAAGTCAACCTCCTCATCAGTGACCGTATTGAACCTTCGGCTCTTGGGAATGTATTGCCGTACCAAGCCATTGGTGTTTTCATTCAAACCTCTTTCCCATGATGCATATGGGTGCGCGAAATAAATATCAGCCTTGAGTTGCCTAGCCACTTTCTGATGCCCTGAAAATTCCAAACCGTTATCTTGAGTGATGGTATGCACTCTCTCCTTGAGTGGTGATAACAGCCGTATTTCCATATCAGTAACAAGTTCGGACGTCTTGCGTTCAACTTTGCCAAGTAAGGTGTAAATAGATTTGCGTTCTAC
>JAJFLH010000006.1 GCA_021772775.1 Mariprofundus sp.
TACCGATTAATACTGGCCTTATAAACCGACCAAGACCTTCTTTTGCTTGAATCAAAGCCAAATACGGTCATAAAATGCAGTTAAATAATATTAGCGCAACAGATCACTGTTTGATTTACGTTTTCACACGGTCTGGGCCGATGTCGGCCTGTCATGCGCAAATAAATAGTTTGTACTATAAGCATAACTCTTGTGCCAAAGATAGGACAAGCACATACCAACAACCCTGACAGCCAGACTAATCATTCTCCGTATTACTTCGGTTTAAAATATACCGATAGCTTCAAAATTCATATCCTAGAACTAATTTCACACTTCCCTGAGCTGTGGCTGTGGTGAGGCCAAACAGGTAGCCGATTTCATAACTCATGCCGTTACGAAATTTTCCCATGAATACGGGGCCTGCCTGATGAACCTGCTGTACCAGTGGACTCGTATTTCCCACCTCACCTAAGGTGCCGTACATTTCAAAAGCCGGTTCAAGGTAACGTTTCCAGCGCCATCTTGTCTGCCACGCATAGGCAGCAATGGTATTGTTTACGGCATTTGCTCCCAGCTCCTTTTTCAAAATGATGTTGGCGGTATTGATTAAGCGGCCCGTCTCTTTTTCCAATAACAATTTGAATTCAAAGAGATCCGGTTTGTTCAGTGATGACTCAGGTACGATATATTCAACATAGGCTCCTGCATCCAGAAAACGTTCACCCTGTTCAAACAGTTGATAAACATTTTCCCATTTGAAACCCTGATAGGCAAAAGTTTTGTTCGGCCTTTTTCTGAAATCACCTACGATTGCTGTCATCCAACGATCAGTGACACCATATTCAAATTCAAACTGATGGCGGGCACTGCTATTTTGAGCCGGATCAGCATCAATGGCATAATCCAATAGATATTCAAATTCGACTTCGCCCTGCTCAACGATAGGTGAATATATTTTCCTAGCTTCAGCATTTGTTGGTAAGATTGATACAGATATACCCACAAGCATCACTGCCGCAGCTATTACCGCCGCTTTTTGTGGTAATTTCTGAGGTGCTTTTTTCTGCCAGCGAATGGCTGACCAGGTTACCAAAAATAGGCCGACAAATGCTAATACTTGCATGCCACTAGGCCTGTCATCATACCCCATCAAGGCGTGTAGCAGCTGTCCAACAATGCTGCGTTCTGAAATGATATGGGATGTGTTCCATATGCTATGACCCAGGGCGGGTAGTTCATCAATCATCACTAAGTACGATACCCCCTGCGATGCCATGCCCGCAGCCAACAGAACAATCAAAAATGTTATAACTGAAAACACATGCCGAATCGGCAATTTAATCAAGCTGCGATACAGCACCAGAGCCACCATGACGCCGGACAGAAGGCCAATGGCTGCTCCGCTTAACATGGTTAGAGTTCCAGCTTCGCCAGATGCCGCTACGCCATGTAAGAATAGAACAAGCTCTGAACCTTCCCTGGCCACCGCTAATGCTACGACCGTTGCCAAAATCATAGGGGCTGAGGAGTTATCATTGTCTGCCTGACACACCTGTTTAATACGCGCCGATATTTCACGCCCATGTTTACCCATCCATATTGCGGTCCAACTCATCAATAGAGCAGCCGATAACAGTACCGTTGCATTGAAAAGCTCTTGTCCCATGCCTTGCATCGACTCAGCAATCAGGTCGGCAAACAGGGCCACGATCAGGGCTATGATCAGGCCTGTGAACATACCAGCATAGATCCAACGGCTGCTGATATTCACTTCCCGGGCTGCTGCTGTTGCAATACCGACAACGAGCATAGCCTCTAATACTTCACGAAATACGATAATGAGTGTGGATAACATTATATCCCCCCCCTTATTTCACGATCAGACGGCCCTGAGCCGTCGCTTCATTGAATTCACCAAAGAAGGGGTAAGTGCCTGCATCTAGTGGCGGCAAAAAAACGGTGATTTTTGAATTGCCCGCCACAATTTTTTCACGATTGAGTTCATAGCTTTCAAACTCTTCCGGCGTAGCATCTTTGTTGATGACGATTAGCCGGTGTTTTTCACCTGCTGTCACTTCTAATTGCTCAGGGATGAAGTGGTGGTTCTCAATCTTCACTTCATATTGAGCTGCGGTAGCCAGGCCGGCTAAGCCCATGGTGCAATATAAAGCCGAGCAGCAAGTAATAGTTTTTAAAATATTAGTTTTAGTGCTATTTACAGTCATGATTGTCTCCATGGCAGAGAATGATAATGATTATCATTAGCTATGTAAACGATAATCATTATCGGTCACTCTGTTGGCTTATAACAATGAGCTAACAATCCAATAGAGGCGGCTGGACCGCGGGCTGGCCTGCAGAAATAAAAGCTATTCAGATCAATGCGCGTTAACATCGGCTCATGAGTTTAGTACCAATATTCAAAGGTCTATCTGATCCTGTAAGGCTTCGCATTGCGCATCTTCTAGCTCAAAAAAAGGAGCTTTGTGTCTGCCATATTACGGATGCCCTATCGCTACCCCAAAGCACGGTTTCCCGTCACCTGAATACCTTGAAGAACTGCGGCCTGGTGCTAGCAGAGCGCAGAGGGAAATGGGTCTATTATAATATGGCCCGCACTGATGAGATTACAGCGATTGCTGATATGATTACAAACAGCGCCGTCTCTGATCAGCTGCTACAAGCAGATCTGGCCAATCTAAAAGAATCGACCTGCTAATTTACATATCCGCATAAGCGGATATAATAGTCTCCTGTTCTGGAGGTCTGCATGCCTGAATTAAAATCAATAGGACTATTTGCCCGCTTTTTAACGCTGTGGGTCTTTGTTGCCATTGTTGCGGGCATAGCTCTTGGTGCCTTGATGCCTGAATTTTTTCAGATGATTGGTAGTATTGAACTGGCACACATCAATTTACCTGTTGCGATGTTGGTTTGGGTGATGATTTTGCCGATGTTGCTCAAAATTGATTTCACTTCCCTGCATGAAGTTTGGAATCAACGGCGCGGCATTGCGGTTACCCTTGGTGTTAACTGGTTGTTCAAACCATTCTTCATGGCTCTTCTGGGATATATCTCTGTTTATCATCTGTTCGCTTCTTTTCTTGATGCAAGGATGCTGGATGGTTACTTCGCAGGCTTAGTGATTTTAGCCGCAGCGCCATGTACGGCGATGGTTTTTGTCTGGTCGAAATTGACCCAGGGTGATGCCCAGTTCACGCTTTCTCAAGTGGCACTCAATGATGTGGTAATGGTCTTTGCCTTTGCACCGATTGTCGCTCTGCTGCTTGGTTTTGCTTCGGTCACTGTTCCCTGGGATACATTGTTGCTTTCGGTTCTACTCTACATTTTAGCACCTGTTCTGGTGGCATATGGCTGGAGAAAACATCTGCTCAAGCAGGGGGCACTTGATGTTGTCTTGCAGCGCCTTGATCCTCTGTCTATGGCAGCACTACTACTTACTGTGGTGTTGCTATTCGCCTTTCAGGGGCAGGAGATTCTGCAACAGCCTTTGGTGATTGCCATCCTGGCAGTGCCGATTGTGATACAGGTGTATACAACTTTTGGCTTGGCCTATCTATTAAACCGTAAGCTTGGAGTACAGCATAATGTCGCTGCACCATCTGCCTTGATTGGTGCATCAAACTTCTTCGAACTGGCTGTAGCAACGGCAATTGCACTGTTTGGTTTTGAATCTGGAGCGGCATTGGCAACAGTGGTTGGCGTGCTGGTAGAAGTGCCTGTGATGTTAACGTTGGTGTCCATCGTGAACCGGAGTAGAGGCTGGTATGAAAAGGGCCTCAAGTAAGGGTATAGAGCAGTAACCGCATCCGAATCTGGATTGCAGCATAGATAAGCAGGGGGGTGAATAGTGAGTATTCGAGTTGGAATTAATGGGTTTGGCAGGATGGGTAGGCTTGGTTTCCGGGCAGCATGGGATTATACAGAACTGGACCTCGTCCAGATTAATGAAATTTCTGGTGATGCGACATGCTCTGCGCATCTGCTGAAATTTGATTCGGTTCATGGTCGTTGGGATAAGAATTGTTCTGCTGAAGATGGGAATATGATTGTCGATGGTCAATCAATCTCTTATTCCATGCATAAAAGCATCGCAGATACCGATTGGTCAGGTTGCGATATTGTCATTGAATCATCGGGTAAATTCAGAACGCCTGAACTGCTGCAGCCCTACTTCGATCAAGGGGTGAAAAAAGTCATTGTTGCAGCACCTGTCAAAGATGGGGCGTTGAATATTGTCATGGGTGTGAATGACCACCTCTACAATGTGGACGAACATCATCTACTGACTGCCGCCTCTTGCACCACCAACTGTCTGGCTCCTGTGGTGAAAGTGATCAATGAGAAGATCGGTATCAAACATGGCTGTATGACCACCATCCATAATATCACCAATACCCAAACCATTATCGATAAAGGCCATGCTGATCTGCGTCGTGCTCGTGCCTGTGGTCTATCACTGATTCCAACATCAACAGGCTCTGCCAAAGCCATTACCCAAATATTTCCGGATTTAAGTGGTAAACTGAATGGTTTAGCGGTGCGTGTACCGCAGCTCAATGCATCGATTACCGATTTTGTCTTTGAAGCGCAACGGGCAACCACTGCAGAAGAGATTAATGGATTCATCAAAGAAGCATCTGAAGGTGAATTGAAAGGTATCCTTGGTTTTGAAGAGCGGCCTCTGGTTTCGGTGGATTATAAAGATGATATCCGCTCAGGCATTGTCGATGCACTCTCCACCATGGTGATTGATGATACGCAGGTAAAACTACTGATCTGGTACGATAATGAAGTGGGCTATGCCAACCGCATGATGGAATTGGCCCGTAAGGTTGCCAGCAGCATCGCTTAATCGAATGAATCAGCAACTTCATCATTATGCCGTTGTAACTGGTGGTTATTGGGCATTCACCATCACCGATGGGGCTATTCGCATGCTGGTGGTGCTCTACTTCCATCTCTTGGGTTACAGCCCCTTGGAAGTGGCGATGCTGTTTCTGTTGTATGAGTTATGCGGTGTATTCACCAATCTGGTGGGCGGCTGGATGGCGGCCCGCATGGGGCTTAATGTGACCATGCATATGGGCATGGCACTGCAGGTGATTGCTTTGGCCATGCTGACTGTGCCCGACAGCTGGTTATCGGTGCTTTATGTGATGATGGCTCAGGCCTTAAGCGGTATTGCCAAAGACCTGAATAAGATGAGTGCAAAAGCCAGTGTGAAACTGCTGGTGCCTAAGGATGCCGAAGCCAAGCTATTCAAGTGGGTGTCGATTTTAACAGGCTCCAAGAATGCGCTGAAAGGCGCTGGTTTCTTTATTGGTGCGATCTTACTCGATGCGGTTGGCTTTCGGGCCGCTCTGGGCATTTTAGCCTTGTTGCTGGCCATCGTACTGCTGTTGACATGGATCAAATTGCCGAAACAGATGGGCCAGATGAAAAGCAAGGCAAAATTCACTCAGGTCTTTTCTAATAATAGTGCAATCAACTGGCTCTCCGCCGCTCGCCTGTTTCTGTTTGGCTCCAGAGATGTCTGGTTCACCGTCGCCCTACCGGTATTTCTCTATTCGGTAGTGGGTTGGTCATTCACTCAGGTGGGCAGTTTTTTTGCCCTGTGGATTATCGGTTACGGATTCATTCAAACGATTGCACCCAAACTGTTATCGCTGGGCTCAAAGCAACACAAGGTTGATCGCTCGACTGTTGTTGGCTTGGCTGCAGTTTTATCGCTTACACCAATTGCTATTGCGATCGGATTAGACTTCAAGCTCGAACCGAGCCTTCTTCTGATTGCAGGTCTAGCTATGTTTGGAGTGCTGTTTGCACTGAATTCAGCCGTACACTCTTATCTGATTCTCTCATATGCAGAACGTGACCGTGTATCACTCGATGTTGGCTTCTACTATATGGCCAATGCCAGCGGTCGACTGTTTGGCACAATTCTGTCCGGTTTAATCTATCAAGAGTGGGGGCTGCAAGCCTGTCTCTACTGCTCATCAGCAATGATCATCATGGCAACCCTGTTATCGCTTCGCCTACCTTCTGCAACTGCAAAGTAGTTAGATTGAATTTAAGCGTATGCTCAGGCTGAAGAGAGATGATGATTCGTCGAATTCTATTATAGCTGTGCAAGCACATCGAGTGTGATGCGTTTGTTATAATCATTGATTTTCCAGTGGGTGGGCATCCAGCCGACCAGGAAACGATAAAAATCAGCTTGGGCGATTGGGAAAAGAGATCTCCATTCACTCTCTAATACCTGGAAATCAACAGTGCACCCATGTTTGGCTATGGCTTTATTCAATGCATCAAAATAGTGATTTAACAGTGCTTCTTCAAGCTGTTCATGCTCACGATCAGAGAGGCAGCTGCTGAGGAAGTAGGCGACATCTTTCATGCCGCAACCGGAGCCAATATATTGAAAATCAACCGCAGCGACACTTTGACCATCGGTGGAAAAACAGAAGTTGGCCAACTTGGCGTCGCCATGTATCAGAGTTTTGAACTGGCAGTTGCTCAACATCGAATCGATGACTGGAGCCGCATCACGTAGGGTTTCATCATCCATCACAGCCAATTCATCCGGGCGTGTGGCCAGATGCCAATAACTACCAGTTGGCCACAGCGTGTCGGCTTTAACATTTAAAAAAGTTGCATGAAAGTTAGCTAACCATGTCAGACATGTTTGTACGCCAGGCAGATCAAGCTGTCCTTTGCGCAGTGGGAAACCGGAGGCATCCAGATCCTCTAAAATCATGATATGTTCATCGCCCACTGTTTTAGAGCTAAGGCAATGTGGTACACGGCAACCATCATCACAACGGTCGGCCCAATCCCGGTACCAGGCCATCTCCACTTTATACGATTTCACTTTACGTTGATGTGAATGGTCGTTGTGCCAGCCACGTGGATGGTTTACTTTAGAAGGAAATTTTACATGTTTAATCACCACGCTTGGCATCGTTGTGCCAGAGAGAGAGTAGCGTACAATCTCGCCATAGCCGCTCCAAAGCGATTGAATGACCTCACCGGGTTGGTAATCACGTGCCCCGGTGGCTTGTAAAATGATCTCATTCCATTGTGTCTGCATTTTATCTCGGTACCTGCCTTTCTTAGTCTGCGTGAATATGCCAGCATCTGGCATACTCCGCCTCAAAGTAGGCAATGCTATCCATGAAGGAGATCAATCCAATGAAACAGATGATGTTTGTATTTCTTGTCGCTTGTTTGACACTGTCGGCATGTTCACAGCAGCATGATAGTGGGAAAGAGTCGCAAATGCTGCGCTTGCAGTTATTGCTAACGCAATCAGCCCATTTTGCAATATTGCCGGGCGAAGCGGCGCGCAAACATTCAGCTGAACTTGCACGCAGAGCGATGTCGGGGCCGGAGATGAATGCCATGCATCGTGGTGAGGATGACCATCAGACGATGATGCACGCGACTCATGATCTGGGTGACGCTGTGTTTGATCTGCTTGAAGCGGCAACGTCGCAAGTAGCTGAACATAAAAGCCTGCGATCTCAAATCCAGATGGCTGTAGAGGGGGCTCAACTGCGTCTGACTGGACAGTTATTGGGTGATGAGACTGGAGCATTCATGCTGGAGAAGGGAAACAGCATTGTTGCGACATCAATGTCTCATGCCACAGGAGAGACTGCTTATGAAAAATCTGCGACTCATTTGCTGGGGCTGTTGCATCAAACAGGCGTGAAGGAAGTTCAAACTAGCCATCCATCCAGCCATTAGTTCGGCTATTGGTCTGCTAGCAACGACTTCCCTTACGAATAAAGCGGATTAAATTGCGATGGGGGCACGAATGCCGGCATGGCATTGGTAATCGAGCAGCTCAAAATCATCAATGGTGAAATCGAATATATTTTTTATATCCGGATTGATCTTCATGGTGGGGAGAGGGAAGGTCTGCCGGGATAACTGCGTTTCTACTTGCTCTGCGTGATTGGAGTAGAGGTGCGCATCACCGAAGCTGTGAACAAAATCACCTACCCCAAGCTCACAAACCTGGGCAATCATCATGGTCAATAGTGCATAGGACGCAATATTAAACGGTACCCCGAGAAAGATATCGGCACTGCGTTGATAGAGTTGGCAGGAGAGTTTGCCATCGGCAACATAAAACTGGAAAAAAGCATGGCACGGGGCCAGAGCCATTTTTCCGTTGTTCACATTCTCCTGCGGGCTGATCGATTCATCCGGCAGGTCGGCTACATTCCATGCCGAAACAATCAAACGGCGGGAGTTAGGTTTGGATTTGATCTGTTCAATGAGCTCAGCAATTTGATCGATGGAGTCTCCATTCGGAGTTGGCCAGTTACGCCACTGAAAACCATATACTGGCCCAAGTGAACCATCTTCAGTGGCCCATTCATTCCATATTTTTACGCCATTCTCTGTGAGATAAGCCGTATTGGTATCGCCTTTGAGAAACCACAATAGCTCATGAATAATGGATTTCAGGTGTACTTTCTTGCTTGTGACGAGCGGGAATCCTTCAGACAGATCAAAGCGCATTTGATAACCAAATACCGATTGTGTTCCGGTACCTGTGCGGTCGCCTTTTTGCGTGCCGTGATTGCGCACATGAGACATTAAATCAAGATATGCTTTCATGTTCCCCTCGCCTGATGAAAATAACTTGGATATGATGCCGTCTGCTGTTTGTTTGTCACGGCAATTATGAATGCGAGGTCGTTATGTTTATGCGTTGCTTTGGTGCAGTTTTTATCTGTTGTCTTATCTCAAGTATGGCGAGCATGCCCGCTTTAGCCGAAGTGAAATCGAGTACAGATAAAATTGCCGATGCATTCATGGAACTCGATTTCGATGAAACAGAGTCGGTATCTTTTGAAGAGTACAAAGCGATGGTTGATCTGCGCGCGATGGCACGTTTCGAAGAGATGGATGCCAATTTAGACGGTGAAGTGACTGATGCTGAATACCGCGAATTCTGGCGTAAAAACAAAGCCAAATGGTATCGCCTACAGCGCTAACCCTTAGTGACTCTTAAGCATGTCTCTGTCTCTGTCTTAGTGAGGGACTAAAGCCGCTAGCTGGTCTAACAATTACAGGGTTTGATGAAACTTAATGGGCTATCCAAGCTATAATTTATCTTCAGCGTACTCAAAGGGACTAATAATTAACGGCTATTTCGAAGAGATGGGGATTAAGTGGAGTCACTGAAAGCGTTAATCTTTTGTCACTCTCAGGTGTATCACAAACTGGCGTTTTCCGATTGTTGAAAAGCGGGACAGGAGGGCACCGCCCAGTTTTTCAGCTTCGCGATTAGCCGCTGCGATGGTGACCGATTGATCAACTGGAATGACTAATTCAGTTGCGGCACCGGTCAGTTTGATTACGGGCTGTTCATTGACGACTGGGCGCGCATTGAGGCGCATATTGGCGCTATTACCTGGTGTCATCGTTGGAGCATTGCTGCTGCCGAGATCAATCAACATCTCCTGCTGTCCTTGAACATTAGCTTGCAGGCGTTTCATCCAAGGCACGATGCGGACACGCAGTTGATCCATGCCTGCAGGGGATACTGTGATGTGAAAGCCGGATGTGAGTGGTATCATCTCAACACTATTTGCAGAGATGACTCCATAACCGGATAACCATAATCTGGTGGTGCGGTTAAAGCTTTGAAGTGTGCCTGTTTCAATACTACCCGGCAGGTTGCTGGATGTGCGCAGTTGAAAGGATTGACGGTGATTGCTCTGTGATTTCCGCTTTTTCAGCTGCAGCGCTAACCAGCCACCGGAGAGTTGCCCCAGGCTGAGTTGGCCTGATGCTTGAGCTGAACGGCTTATATTGGCGCTAATATCTTCGATGCTGAGATAAGCAGTGTATTGGCCGGGTGCACGATCTATGCGTTTGAGTAGAGCTTTCGCTTTGTTGATATGTGCCGAATCGTCATCAATGATCAGCAGGCGTTGTGAAGCGATGGCTGCGACTTTACCACTGTCTGAAAGTTGGGTGCGTACTGCATCAGCAGCTTCCTGCATGGGGAGGTAGTCGATGTTCACCGCATCGGTAGCAGCGAAGGCAGGCAGGCTTGTACTCAACCATACAAGCATAGCTACCGCGATGAAGCGATTCATGCAGCAAAATCCGGTAATGGCTCTTTCAGACTGGCTGGGTCTTCATGAATAATGACTTCAGAGTCGGGATATTCAGTTCGTATGAGCTCCTCTACTGCATCTGAAATAGTGTGAGCTTGCATCAGAGTCAGGCAATCATCGAGTTCCAGGTGGAGTTGAATAAATGTTGTGGTGCCGGATCTACGGGTGCGAAGATCGTGCATGCCACGAGCCTCGGGATGATTGCGTACGATGGCTTTGATGCGCTCTCTCTCTTCATCAGGTAGCTCTCTGTCCATCAATAGGTCCAATGACTCTTTGGCGATTTCCCAAGCGCTGTACAAGATGTAAGCAGCAATGCCGATTGCAAACAGCGGATCAAAACCGAGCCAGCCATAGTATGCCAATAGCAGCGCTACAATAACGCTGATATTGACCAGCAGATCAGTTTTATAATGCATATGATCTGCTTTGATAGCGGTGGAGTTGGTTTTATTAATGACATGTTTTTGGAACATTAGTAGTCCCATGGTTGCCAGAACAGAAACAATCATCACCCAGACACCGACAGACATGGAGGTGATGGGTTCCGGATTCATGAGATGAGAAACTGCTTCGAGCACCAGAAACAGTGCTGATCCCGTAATGAAGGTGGCTTGTCCAAGGCCGGCCAATGCTTCGGCTTTACCGTGACCAAAGCGATGTGCTTTATCGGCTGGTGCCAGAGCATGGTGTACGGCAACCAGATTCAAAATGGAGGCCAAAGCATCGAGGCATGAGTCCATTAATGTGGCCAGTAGACTCACGGATCCAGTCATGAACCAAGCTACCAGCTTGATTATAATGAGGCTGACAGCGACTGTAGTGGAGGCATATGTCGCCATGCGCATCAGACGAGCTTTATCTTGGTCAAGGTTAGAGAACATGCTGCTATTGTGACAACAATTTCATATGAATAAAGCTGTAATTGAGTCAGGGGGTAGGTGTGAGCAGTGAGAGTGGTGCATGTGGCTTGTGCCATAAGCCTTTCCTGACCATCATAAGCCCATGCGCCAGATCAATTCTCCCCATTTTAATGCTCGCCCCGATGGGGTGGAGATTGATCTGATTGTGTTGCACGCGATCAGTCTGCCTGCCGGTGAATTTGAATTGAACTATATTGAAGAGTTGTTCACGGGTTGTTTGGATCATCATGCCCATGCCTCTTTTGCAGATTTGGAAGGTTTGCAGGTCTCAGCACATTTTGTTGTTGATCGTGGTGGTGAAATTATCCAATGCGTAGGCACGGAGCAGCGTGCATGGCATGCCGGTGTGTCTCAATGGCAGGGGCGTGAAGGCTGCAATGATTTTGCTATAGGTATTGAGATGATTGGCGATGAAGAGATGCGGTTCACTGCAGCCCAGTATCGGGAGACGGCGCGTTTATGTAGGCAGCTGATGCAACGTTATCCTGCTATTTCAGTTGATCGTATTGTAGGGCATGAAGATATTGCACCGGGACGCAAATGGGATCCGGGCAGGCAGTGGAGCTGGCAACAGTTTCATCGATCCCTGAGCCATATCCGCAAGTTGCATTTGGAATTCTTATAAGTTTTGCCAAGAGCTATGTCACAAAAGAAACAGGCCAGCATCTCGTGAAAGAATGCCGGCCTGAATACACACACAGAACAGGGTTGAACGGTTGAACGGTTGAACGATTAAACGTGTTGCGTTTCTCCTACAGCTTCTTCAGCAGAAGATTCAGCTTGAAGCTCTTCAATGCGATAGCTTGATGGATCAGCTAACAGCGTTGTGACCAATTTATGATTCATGTCGTGACCGGTTAATTCACCTTCAAAGGCACCTACGATGGGGTAACCGGAGAGGGATAAATCACCCAGCGTATCTAAGATTTTATGGCGTACGCATTCATCTTCATAACGCAAACCACCTTCATTCACGACGCGGTGAGTATCCAGCACAATAGCATTTTCTAGTGAACCACCAAGCGCTAAACCAGCTTTTTGGAGTGCTTCTACTTCGTGCAGGAAGCCGAAGGTGCGGGCGCGGGAAATTTCACGGGTATAAGCCTGACGTGAAAAATCAATGCTAACCTGACGTTTGCGTAGCAGTGGATGATCATAGTCCAACAGATATGAAATTTTGAATCCGGCAGAAGGATAGAGAGCGCATCGTTTGTTGCCCTCTTTGACTTCAACGCGTTTGAGAATGCGCAATACTTTCTTGGCGACAGACTGTTCACGAATGCCTGCACACTGGATTAAAAAGACAAAAGGAGCTGATGAACCATCCATGATTGGCACTTCTGCGCCACTGACTTCGATTCGTGCATTGTCTACACCAAGGCCGGCCAAAGCGGATAACAGGTGTTCAATGGTGGAAACGTGCGCATCCCCCTTACCAATGGTGGTACACAAACGTGTGTCAGTGACAAATTCAGCTTTGGCCGGGAACTCAATACCCAGATCAGAGCGAATGAATGTAATACCACTGTCCACTTCTGCTGGATGCAGTACAAGCTCAATTTTGCGACCGGAATGAAGTCCAATACCACTACAGCGTATCGAATGATCCAGCGTTCTTTGTGCTATCATCAAGGCCTCCTTAAACGGCTGATAAAGCAAATGTTAGTACCTTTGCAGGTGCGCCTAAGCTTATGTTGGGTGAATAAATGACTGTGATTTGTATCACCCAATATCAGAAACTAAATGCATAGTGCCCCTACAAGCGCGCCATTATGGCATAAATGCCCATAAAATAAAAATAATCCAGTTACATCCCTGCAACGAACCTTGATCCCCCTAAGGTGCTAGCGTCAAAAAACTAATATAGTACTAAGTATTTTTGACGGGCACTTAGGTAAATCAGCGGCACAGGAATAACTGAGTCATTCAAACGGTCTGTTTTCTCAGTCAGCTTGTCTGCGCAGGAATGTAGGCACAGCGAATTCATCATCATTGAAGCTAGGCTCACCTAGAGACTGCGGTTTGGCTTGTGAGACAGCACTTTGCTGGCTAGGCATTGGCTGCTGAGGAGGCGTAGCAGCAATGGGTTGAATATTTGGAATGTAGCGCTGCGTTGCTGCAGCCGGCTCCTTCTCGGCAGTGGCAAGGTAAATAGAGGCTTCACCGGAGAGGCCAGTTGCGACCACAGTAACTCGGATGCTGTCATCTGAATCCTGATCATAAACCATACCGCAAATGATGTTCGCATCTTCATCTGCCATATTATGAATAATCGAAACGGCTTCATCGTATTCAGCCAGTGTCATATCTTCATTACCTGTAACATTAACGAGAATACCTTGCGCGCCATGAATATCGATATCTTCCAGTAGAGGCGAAGAGATAGCGCGTTCAGCCGCTTCGATGGCACGGTTTTCACCGTTTGCAAAACCGGAGCCCATCATCGCGACACCGCGTGTTTCACTCATGACTGCTTTCACATCCGCGAAATCCACATTCATGTAGCCAGTATGGGTGATTAGTTCAGCAATACCTCGTACGGCCTGCAACAACACATCATCTGCTTTGCGAAAGGCTTCCAGCATACTGGTGTTTTTGCCCACTGCACCAATCAGTTTCTGATTTGGAATAGTGATCAGTGTGTCGACATGTTTACGTAGTTCTGCAATACCTACTTCAGCCTGTTTCATGCGGCGCTTGCCTTCAAAGCTGAATGGTTTGGTTACAACAGCAACAGTCAAAATACCCAGTTCACGAGCCACTTCAGCGATGACTGGTGCAGCTCCTGTACCAGTACCGCCACCCATGCCAGCAGTAATGAATACCATATCAGTATCCTGCAAAAACTCACTCATATGCTGGCGTTCAGATTCAGCCGCTTCACGTCCCACCTGTGGGTTGGCCCCAGCACCAAGGCCGCGTGTGATATTTGCACCCAACTGCAATTTGTTTTCGGCCATATTACGCTCAATGGCCTGTGCATCCGTATTGGCTACGATAAAATCGACACCACGCAATTTCTGATTAATCATGTTGTTCAGGGCGTTGCCGCCACCACCACCGACGCCAATGACCTTGATCTTGGCTGATTGCGCTGCGGTGTCATCGAATGTAAATAATGTTGTCATGCCTTCCTCTCCTGTTCGTCCTGTGTGTGTGTGTGTGTGTTCGTAATCTGGTGTGTTATTGCTCAAGATGTGTCTCCGAACCAACTTCGCATGCGTGTCCATACACGCGCGAAGATATTAATATCGTTCGATTTAATCGGTTGTGAACTTTGTCTATAGCGATGTCCGTACAAAATCAAGCCAACGCCAGTGGCATACATTGGACTTGATACAACATCAGCTAATCCGCCTACGCCTACCGGGCGACCGAGACGGACAGGCATATCAAATACGTCTTCTGCCAACTCCACCATACCTTCAAGTAGAGAAGATCCTCCTGTGAGTACCATGCCTGCTGCGACCAGCTCCTGATATCCGGAGCGCTGTAGTTCATCACGAATCATTTCAAATAACTCTTCAACCCTCGGCTCCAGAATTTGTGCCATCACTTGGCGCGGTAGCGGGCGCGGGGTTCTACCACCTACGCTGGGAATCTCAATCTGTTCTTCAGGCGCCACCAATGATGTCATGCAGGCGCCGTACTTGCGTTTTAACTGATCGGCTTCTCGAGCGGATGTGCGCAGGCCAATGACCAGGTCGTTGGTCAGATGATCGCCACCAATTGGAATCACATGGGTATGGCGGATTGAACCGTTGAGAAAAATAGCCACGTCGGTGGTGCCGCCGCCAATATCAATGAGTATAACGCCCATATCTTTTTCATCTTGCATCAGCACAGCTTCGCTAGAGGCGACCTGTTCAAGTACCATGTCTGAGACATCCAAATCGCAGCGGTTACAGCATTTGATAATATTCTGAGCCGATGATACGGCGCCTGTGACGACGTGCACTTTGGCTTCCAAACGCACGCCTGACATGCCGATAGGTTCACGAATACCATCCTGGTTATCGATAATGTATTCCTGCGGCAGAATATGCAGAATTTTCTGATCGGCAGGAATATTCATCGCACGTGCAGCATCAATCACACGATCAACATCTTCACGGCCTACTTCATGGTTCTTCGTGGCGACAACACCATGGCTGTTATAACCACGGATATGTGAACCTGCTATACCGGTAAATACCGATTGAATATCAACACCGGCCATCAGTTCGGCTTCTTCCACGGCTAGACGAATCGATTCCACAGTGCTCTCAATATTTACCACCACACCCTTACGCAAACCGCGTGATGGATGGGTGCCGATACCAATGACATCGACTTTTCCATCCGGACTTACTTCGGCGACAATGCATGCGATTTTGCTGGTGCCAATATCAAGCCCAACCAATACCTGATCATGTTTGGACATTAGATCACTCCTCCATGGCTGGCTGGTCGAATAAACCAGCGGGATTGCAGCCTTGCATCGACGCGCCAGTGTTGATTACGCCAGCGTGGTTGTTGCATTAAATCATTAATATGATCAATCACGTTAACCTCATTGTTTTGCGGAATGGTCCATGAGACACCGCGAGAAAAATAGATCTGCCAATGCTGATTACCAGCACGAATTTCACTTAATGAAGCCAGTTGTTCTGTGTCTTGATGCGCGATCGCATCAATCATCAGCTTGACTTGAGGCAATTGCGCTTGATTAACCCGCAACAGGGGTAAGTCTGGTGATTCACCTTTGTTCAGAGGGCGATAGGCAATGCCCAATTCATCAAACAGATAGAGCTGCCCCTGCTCATCTTGCCACAAGGCAGTGGGGATTCGAGCTTCAGCTTGAATGTGCAGGCTGTCGGGCAAAATACGCGTAATGCGCACAGCCACCAGATCAGGAATATCCTGCAGCCATTGTTGACGCAAATGGTTAGGCATCATGCTGATGAAATCTTTGTCCTCTTTGGCTGCCAACTGAGCTTCAATTGCAGCTTTAATAGGTTCATCAGCAGCAATATCCCAATGCTTGATGCTCCACTTTTCGTTCAGCCACAAAGCACTGCTGGTGAGAGCCCCGACGATGGCACAAAAAGCTAGTGTACGTCCCATACGCTTAAGGCTGATTTGGAGGGATTGTTTCTTCACGCCCGGATTGATGCGGCGTTGATTGTGTCGACTCATGCTGCACCTCCCAGATCATCTGCTATGGAGCTGTGTTCAAGTGTTGCACTTTCAATCAATCGCACACACAGAGTGGGAAAGTCTATGCCAGCGGCAGCGGCAGCTTTGGGTAACAAGCTGGTTTCAGTCATGCCTGGAATGGTATTGATTTCAAGAATCATAGGTTCACCACCGGATGGCACAATCATGTCCACACGCGGGGCACCGGAGCAACCGGTTGCAGCCACTGCCTGCTCAGCACGCTGCATGCAGTGGCGTAGTGTTTCTGCGGGTAAACGGGCAGGGCAAAAATACTCCGTTGCGCCGACGGTATACTTGGAGGCGTAATCATATACGCCGGAGTGGGGTGCCACCTCAACGGGCATCAACGCTTTTCCATCCAATACAGAGACGTTAATTTCCACACCCTTGACCGGGAGTTCGGCCATCCATTGTGGTAGGTTATTCAGTTGTAATGCCTGCCACTCGGATGCAGATGAAAGATGATGCAGACCGATACTCGAGCCTTCGGCTACAGGTTTGATAAATACAGGATAACGCAGCGGCCCATCTGCAGTAATGCTGATATCTATAGGGGCCTGCAGTCCAGCATGTCTGAGTACGTGTTTGCATAACACCTTATTCATGCACAAAGCCGATGCTGTGACTCCAGAACCAGTATAAGGGATCTGCATGGTCTCCAACAAACCCTGTACACAACCATCTTCACCGAGAGTTCCATGCAGAGCGATAAAGGCGATTTGAATCTCGGTATTTTGAATGGCATCCGCCCAGTTCGTTGTTAAATCGATTGCGACAGCATCAATGCCAACAGATTGCAAAGCAGTAAATACAGCAGCACCCGATTTGAGTGATATTTCACGTTCGGCTGAATTGCCCCCCATCAGGACACCGACCCGACCATAATTAGGAGTACTCATGCTTCTTCTCCTGGCCATGCACTGTTGGTGTCGCTAATCATGCGCACTTCCGGTTCCAGTTCGATGCCGGATTGCTGTTTCACGACGCGTTGAGCCCGCTCAATCAGAGCCATGATATCGGCACTGCTGGCATCACCTTCATTGACGATGAAGTTGGCATGTTGTTGCGAGATGCGTGCCCCACCGATGCTAAAACCTTTTAAGCCTGCCGCTTCAATCAGACGAGCGGCATGATCGCCCTCGGGATTCTTGAATACCGAACCGCAATTGGGTTGTGTCAACGGTTGTGTGGCCGAGCGGCGGCTACGCATAGCGCGCATGCGTTCACGAATCTCTTCAGGGTGATCTGTGCGCAATTCAAAGCTTGCAGATATCACCAGACTAGCTTTGGGCAGAGCGGTGTGACGATAGCTGATGTTCAAGTCAGCGGCATTTATCTCTTGTATATCGCCATTGGCTAAAACCACTTCGATGTATGTTAATGTGTCGGAGACCTGCTGGGCAAAACAACCTGCATTCATGGCAACTCCACCACCAATATCGCCAGGTACGGTGGCCATGAATTCGCAACCGGTTAAACCGTTTTCAGCGCATTGGCGAGCCAATCGAGACATGCGTGCGCCGGCTCCTGCTTTTACGCTGCAACCATTAAATTCAATGGTGTTGAGTTCGCTCAAGTCAATAACCACACCATCATAGCCGGTATCCGGAATGAGCATATTACTGCCCCTGCCCAGTGGTAGAGTTGGCACATCAGCAGGAGATAGCGTCATTGCTTCAATCAGTGCGGCACGATCATTTGGCCTGAAGAACCAGCGTGCTGCTCCACCGACGGCAAGCGTGGTATGACGCGCCATAGGTTCATGCTCAATGAGCGTACCGAGTTGACTCATCTGTTGGCTCCAATCGAGTTCTTGTAGGGGTGTATTCATGGCTATATTCATGCAGCTACTCCCTCACGAATCTGATTGGCTAAAGCACCGATGGAGCCAGCCCCCATCATTAAGACAATATGGCCGGCTGCCAAAGCAGCATGGGCACAGCTTCTGGCATCATCAAGATCAGTCAGTAAGGAAACACCACGATGACCACGCGCAACCATACCATCTTGCAGACATGCACTGTTTACACCTTCAATGGGTGATTCACTGGCGGCATAAACAGGCAGTAGAGCTACCTCATTGGCGGCATCAAAGGCTCCCATAAACTCATGCATCAGATCACGTGTACGACTAAAACGATGGGGCTGAAAAATGGCCGTGATATGATGTTTAGGCCAGCAATCACGTGCGGCTGCTAATGTTGCGATCACCTCTTTTGGATGATGGGCATAATCATCAACCAGGATACCTGCACCGATTTGAGCCCGTTGAAAACGCCGTTGAATGCCTTCAAATGAAGCCAGTGACTGACGAACGGTTTCAATATCAATGCCCATGTCCAATAGAACAGCAATCGCAGCCAATGCATTTTCAGCATTGTGGCGGCCGGGCATGGGTAAGCGAAAGAGTCCAAGGCTTCCATACTCTCGGCTGGCTGCACTAAACTCCTGACCCATGGCATCGGCATGCGTATGCAGCAGGTGAATATCTGCCTGCGGACTACTGCCGTAGGTGGTGGTTGGTTTATGCAGCGACTCGCGAAGCTTGGCGACATTCGGATGTTCATGGTGCAGCACGACGCGGCCATAAAATGGAACCAGATTAACAAAGCTGCTAAAGGCCTGCATCAGTGATTCGAAATCGCCATAATGATCGAGATGTTCAGGGTCAATATTGCTGACGACTGCAATGGTAGGTGAGAGGCGCAGGAATGATCCATCACTTTCATCGGCTTCGGCGACCAACCATGGGCTGGCACCAAGACGGGCATTATTGCCACAGGCGGTCAAGCGCCCACCAATGATATAGGTGGGGTCTAATCCTGCTGCTTCCATGCCATGTGCAATTAATGATGTCATGGTGGTTTTGCCATGGCTGCCAGCAACTGCAATACCCTGCTTCATGCGCATCAGCTCAGCCAGCATATCGGCGCGAGGAATGACAGGAATACCGCACTTTTGTGCGCTGGTGATTTCAGGGTTACTTTGGTCAATGGCTGAGGAGACAACAACAACTTGTGCATCTCCAAGGTTTGCTGTCGCATGGCCAACAAACACCTCAATGCCGAGATCGCGTAGGCGCTTCACATTGGGGCTCTCAGCTGCATCACTGCCCTGCACCTTAAAACCCTGATTATGTAAAAGTTCGGCAATACCACTCATACCGATTCCGCCGATGCCGATCAAATGGATACGCTGTACACGTGCTTTCATGCGCGCACCTCCTGATCGAGACTCTGTTCTGTTGGAGTAAACGTCAGCTCTGGCAGATATTCGGCTATGACAGACAGCTGTTTATCACGTGCATCATAAGGCGCATTGGCTTGAGCTGCCTGACTCATGCGATGCAGTAGATCCGTGTCGAATAAATGTACATCGATCTGTTGCGCCAACGCTTCAGCACACAATGCATGTTGATCCAGTACAACAGCAGCGCCTGCTTTGGCCAATGCATTGGCGTTATGGCGCTGATGATCATCGGCTGCATGTGGTAGGGGTACAAACAGGCTAGGTAGGCCACAGCATGCCGCTTCACTGACGGACATTGCGCCTGCGCGTGCTATCATCAGATCACCACTGGCATAAAAACTCGCCATATCTTCACAGAAAGGGTGAACCTCAGCTTTAATATTTGCCTGGGCATACATTTCAGCCACTTCCTTTAAGGTCTGCTGATTTGCCCCAACAATGTGAGTGACTACAAAATCCCGGCCTTCGCGCATCAATAACTGACATGCCTGAGGCACAGTTTGATTTAATACCAACGCACCTTGCGACCCGCCCAATACCAATAAACGTACAGGGTTATGCGTTTGCCAGCGGGTAGTGGCAATCTGTTCACGCACAATATTGCCGGTCACAATGCTATGAATCCGAACGCTTAAGTGGTCGGAAGCAGCGGCAAACCCAAGCATCATGCAGCGACTAAAACGCGCTAAAGTGCGGTTGACGAGGCCCGGCATGGCATTTTGCTCATAAAGCACAACCGGGATTCGGCTGATCAGGGCTGCTGCTACACCGGAAATACTGGCATAGCCACCTACACCGACCAGCAGATCAGGACGTTCGGTCTTCCAGCCGCGTCGAATAGTCAGTACTGCTTTTGGTAGCTCCCATAGCAATACACGCAAGCGTTGCAGGATACCTGCGCCTTTAACGCCATGCATGGCCAGTAACTGCACTTTTTCACCGCGTTCAGGCAGTAATTTGGCTTCTAAACCGCGTTCGGCACCAATAAATGAAACGCTCAACTCAGGCCATTGCGCCCGTGCCGAATCAGCTAGCGCTAAAGCAGGCATGACATGGCCGCCGGTGCCGCCACCGGCAATGCAAAGAGTGGGAGAATGTTTACTCAAAACAGATGCTCCATACCTTTATCCATCGCCTGTACAGGTGCTTTTGGAGTTGGTGATTTTGCTGTTGCCGTTTTTCTGTTCGTGTTGTTACTGCTACGCTTGCGAGGAGAAGCAGTGCTTTTTTCATGACGTTTATTGCCGGGCAGATGACGTTGTACGGATAACACCAGCCCCAATAAAATACATTCACCAAACAGAGCACTTCCACCATAAGAGACAAATGGCATTGGCATGCCTTTGGTGGGGAGCATACCCATCGCGGCGCCCAGATTAATCATCAGAGCAGTAGCGAGCATTACCACGCAGCCGATGATGAGCAGGCGAGAAAACATATCTTCAGTACGTATCGCTATCCAAAGTGCGCGTCCAAGCAACAGAGAAAAAACAATCAGCACAGCCAAGATACCGGCCAAGCCCAGCTCTTCACCAATGCTGGCGGAAATAAAATCATTAAATGCTTCGGGTAGATAAAAGAGCTTCTGTACCCCTTGGCCAACGCCTGTACCAAACAGGCCACCGCTGCCAAAAGCAATCATCGATTGAATCAATTGATAGCCACTGCCATACGGATCATTCCATGGTTCGAGAAAACTGGTCAATCGTTGCATGCGATAGGGTGCGGCAATCATTGCAGCGCCAGCTACAGGCACAAAAGTCAGTGTTAAAAGTGCCATATGACGAATGGGTACACCGCCAACAAACCACATGGCAAAGCAGACGGCTGATAATAATACTGCACTACCGAAGTCCGGCTGCAGTAACAGCAGTGCCAGAGAGACTCCCAATACCACTAACATGGGGGCAAGGCCAGAGGAGAACTGTTTCATACGGTCAGGGTAGGAGCTCATATAATAGGCCATGTATACAATCACTGTCGGTTTCAGCAACTCAACCGGTTGCAGGGTTAAGCCGAAGAGTGAAAACCAGCGTTGTGCACCATTAATTTCACGACCTATGCCGGGGATTAATACTGCAACCATCATTGCAATACCAACGCCTAATATTGGCAATGCAATCGCCCGCCACCAGGTAACATCGATACGCGATAATCCCCACATGATCGCCAGACCGATGGGGATATAGATTAACCAGTGACGGATGATGCGCAACGGATCACCATAACGTACCTCTGCTACGCTGATGCTGGTGCTATAGACCATTAAAATACTAAAGCTCAACAGTGCGATAACGCAACCGGTTAGGATTGGATCCAGAGGAGATAAGGTTTTTTTCGTTACCTTACTCATGTTGTTTGTCCATCTTCAAGAGCGCTAACTGCAGTCGCGAAATCATTGCCGCGTTCCATATAGTTTTTATACTGATCCTGACTAGCCGCTGCCGGTGATAGCAGTACGGGTAGAGAGGCTTGTACCTGTGCAGCTTGTTTTACAGCTTGTTGAATGGTTTTAACAAAGTTACATGAAACACCAGCCAGTTCAGCCAATTCAGTGAATGGTTTGGCATCGGTACCAACAATGAATATGTGTTCAACATGATGAGCTACGGTGGCCGCTAATGTTGAAACATCGAGTCCTTTTCTCAGGCCACCGCAAATCCAAATGACTTGATGAAAAGAGCTTAAAGCAGCTTTAGCGGCGTCAGGGTTTGTGGCTTTGGAGTCATTATACCATTCGCGCCCTGCAAAAATACCAAGTGATTGCAGACGATGTGGTAGGCCTCGGAATGAAGTCAGTGATTGACGGATCACACTGGGGGTGAGGCCATAATCAGCGGCAGCTTGTGCTGCTACGGCAAGGTTCAAATGTTGATGTATGCCCAAGGTAAGCAGATCATCGGAAGGGATTTTATGGGCTTGATCATAATGGTGCCAAAACAGATGCCATGAACCATCTTCATTCAACTCCACACCTGAATCCAATATTGTAGATGAACCAATGCCAAAGCGGCGTACAAACACGCTGCGTTGGCGTAATGTTTCGGCTAATTCATCCCAATGACTTTCAGCCGGTAACATTGTTTTGTCACCTTCCCCCTGGCAGGCAAACAGGCGTAGTTTAGCTTCTTTATAGGCCTGCATATCGGTATGCATGTCAGCATGATCCGGCTGCAGGTTTAGTAGAGCCGCCCAGTTCGGGTGAATTGGATTGGCACGCTCAATTTGAAAGCTGGAGAGTTCCAGCACAACGCGTGGCGGTTCTGCTTCATCAATCAAATCAAGCATTGGCGTGCCAATATTACCACCGGCTTCAATGCCGCCAGACAATACATCAAGCATTGTTTTGATGAGCGTAACAGTAGTGGTTTTGCCATTGGTGCCGGTAATTGCAATCAAGTCACCATGGTAGTGTTGGGCAAACAGTTCCAGATCGCCATACATTGGCACATTGGCAAGACGCAGCTCTTCGAGGGCCGGGTGATGCCAGTTGACGCCGGGGCTGACAATAATACGAGAAAAGTATTTTAAAATATTGGCATTGAGTTGGCCAATATGAAGCTCGATCCTCAGATCAGCAGGGATATTTTCTGATGCACTGTTTGATTCATCAAATGCAGCACAATCAATACCTTTCTCAAGCAGAAAACGGGCCACAGCATGGCCAGTCTTACCCATGCCGATGATTGCTGTAGTGGCAGCAGTATCCAGCCTTTGAGTCGCAGGGGAGGTTGATTGTTTCAATATTTTATTCATCTTATTTTCAAAGTGGAGAGGGCCACCAACGCTAAGATCATGGAGATAATCCAGAAACGAACAATCACTTTAGGCTCAGGCCAGCCCTTTAACTCATAATGATGATGGATAGGTGCCATGCGGAATACGCGTTTGCCGGTCAATTTGAAACTGGCCACCTGAACCATGACTGATACGGCTTCGAGCACAAACAGACCACCGGCGATAGCGAATAAGAACTGTTGATGTACGGCGCAGGCAACAAACCCCAGTGCGCCACCGAGTGCCAATGCTCCGACATCACCCATAAATACCTGAGCGGGATAGGTGTTGAACCATAGAAAACCAAGGCAGCTTCCCACAAGAGCACCACAAAATACAGCCAGTTCCCCGGAGCCGGGTACAAATGGAATCATCAGATAAGCCGCAAACTTTGCGTGGCCAGCCAGATAGACAACCACAGCTAAGGCGCTGGCCACCATGAAGGTGGGGGCAACAGCGAGCCCATCGAGTCCATCGGTCAGATTGACGGCATTCGATGCCCCTACCAATACAAACAACACGAATAGCGGATAGAACCAGCCCATATCCCACTGCATATTGAAGAAAGGTACGTCGACTACGGGATCAGTCATGACCATTAAGCCTGCAGCGGCAATGCCACCAAACAAACATTGCAGCAATAGCTTCCAGCGTCCGGCCAATCCTTTGGGATCGTGACGGATGATCTTCAGATAATCATCCCACCATCCGATCAAACCAAAACCGAGGGTCACCAACAGCGCCAACCAGATAAAGCCATTGGTTAAATCGGTCCATAAAAGCGTCGTAATGGTTAGGGAGAACAGGATCAACAGTCCGCCCATCGTTGGGGTGCCCTGTTTGATCAAATGTGTTTGTGGCCCATCATGGCGAATCGGTTGGCCTTTACCCTGATGTACTTTTAACCAGCGAATAAAAAATGGGCCCAAGACCCAGCATAGCACCAGTGAGGTAACCAGAGCATAGACGGTGCGGAATGTGATGTACTGGAACAGATTAAAAAATGAATATTGCTCGGCCAGTGGATAGAGAAGGTTATAGAGCATGAGCAACCTCCGGCGAGGATAAAAGCTGCACTATTTTTTCCAGCGCCATGGAGCGTGATGCCTTAATCAGCACGGTATCATTTGATGTGAATGACTCTTGCGCCAGTGCTGCTACGGCATCATCGGTGTTGGCAAACCAGTTGGCTTGTTTATGTCTTGCTGCCAATACTTGCATGTGGGAGCCGATGAGATAAACCCGATCGACTCCACTGATATTCAGCTCTGCATGTGCGGAGGCCGATGCCGCACCTAATTCAGCCATATCCCCCAGTATCGCCACTTTTGTACCATCCAAAGCGCACAGCGTATCAATGGCGGCCTGCATGGAGACCGGGTTGGCATTGTAGCAGTCATCAAGAACAACTGAGTCATTTTTGCCAACGCATGAACGCAACCGTCCTGCAGGCGGCTGCCAGTCTGCGATGGCAGTCGCAACATCGTTCAGGGATACTTTGCCGTTATCAACAGCATTGAGGTGGCGAAGCATGATAGAAGCTGCAAAGGCGAGATTAGAGCCCCAATGTGCGGCCGGTAAGTCCAATATAATAGAAGCTTGTTGGGTGCAATCATGCTGTTGGTATGAGAGTAGTAGTTCGCACCCGTTCAGCTGCCAAGTGACGTTGTCAGCAGGCGCTTGATCGACAGCCATGCTTTGAGTGGGGATGCTAATATGATGTGCTTCAAGTAGATCGGCAACGCCTGCACCGAGTCCGCACCAGTCAGCTCCTTCGAGTAACAATGATTTCTCTCTGACGACTCCGGCAAGTCCACCGAGGCCATCGGAATGCGCCGCTGAGATGCCGCTTAATATTGCGATGTCGGGCTGCACAATTGCAGCTAGGCGTGACATTTCACCTGTTTCACTAATGCCGCATTCAATAATGGCAATTTCAGTATCGTTTGGTACAGCCAACAGAGTTTGTGGTACACCGATTAAATTATTGAGATTGGCGTGTGTGGCCGCGACCTTGAGGCCCAAGGCGATAAATCCAGTTTCAAGAATGGAGCGTAAACTGGTTTTACCGTAGGAGCCGCTAATGGCGATGACGGTGGTGTTGGTTAAGCGCTGTCTCCATGCATGGGCAATGTCGCCGAAGGCTTGCAGTGTGTCGCTGACTTCAAGAACAGTGTTGTCTAAGTCTATCCATGATTTCACGCCGGTGTGATCGCCAATCAAGGCGATGGCACGATCTGCTACCGATGCTGCAAACGTATGGCCATCAAAATTTGGCCCACGTAGAGCAAGAAAAGTATCACCGCTTTGAAAAGCACGCGTGTCCGTCACAACCTTGTTCAGGTTGTCCGGTTGTTGGCCATGCCAGCAACCACCGGTAGCACGTTGCATATCTGCAGCGCTTAAATTCATGCAGCCAGTCCAGACTGTTTACGGTGCAGATATTTTTCAGCCATGCTTGCATCGCCCCATGGCAGGCGCTGACCAGCTACATCCATGTAGGCTTCATGTCCCTTGCCTGCAATGACCAGTATGTCACCGTCCTGTAGCGCATCAACAGCTTCAGCAATAGCCAGTTCACGGTCCAGTTGCAGATGTACAGTTGCTTTATAAGGTTGGTCGGTGCCGGTTTGGCGCATGCCAGCTTCAATTTCTGAAGCGATGACCGCAGGCACTTCGCCACGTGGGTTGTCCGATGTAAGCCATACTATGTCGGCTAAATTAACGGCGATTTCACCCATTTTAGGGCGTTTTTCGCGATCACGTTCACCACCACATCCAAACAATACAATCAGTCGTTCACGTGTGAGTTTACGGGTTGCTTTAAGGCAGCTCTCCAGGGCTTCAGGTGTATGGGCATAATCGACATAGACTTGTCCTAAGCCTGCATCCAGCTCCTGCATTCTACCCGGTGGTGCCGTGATATTACGCAGCAAGTCGGGCAGCTCTGCCAAAGGAATGGCCATGGAGACCATAAGTGTTAATGCCACACAAGCAACATTTTCAGCATGAAAGTCACCGAGCGGAATATCTTCGATGACAACTTCGGCATCACGAGTCTTTAATCGTAACAGCCCCGGTAGCTCCTGTTCCCAAGCCAGATCAACATCATCACGAAACAGACCATGACCATACCAGCAGGCTTGCTCTGGAGCATATTCCCGAATATCTGCATGATCTGCATTGGCGATTACATTGCCGCCATGCGATGCTGTTTGTTGAATGAATTTGGCCTTGGCTCCCAAATAACCAGCATATCCACCGTGATCCTGCAGATGATCGTGCCCCATATTGGTCCAGATAGCAGTGTTGAAATCGAGGCCCGCAATGCGCTCTTGAGCGATACCATGTGACGATATTTCACATGCTACGGAGTGCACATTAGCCAGGCAGGCAGAAGCAAGCATGGCGTGGAGGGTTAGCATTGATGGCGTAGTGTTGCCGATGTCGCGAATGTCATTGGGATCACGCATCCAGCCTAGTGTGCCGCAGCTCCAAACAGGCTTATCTTGATGGCGGGCCAGGGCTTCACGTAGCATCCAAGCCACGCTGGTTTTTCCATCGGTGCCGGTAATGCCATAATAATGGCTGCCTGCACCTTCAGTTTTGAACATGCGACGTAGCAACTGACCTGCTTGCAGCATGTTTTCCAACCGTAAAACAGGCAGCTCCGTCTCCACCTCTACACCGACGCTGATGATTGCGGTGGCACCTTTCTGTTGTGCCGATGCGGCATACGCATTGGCCTGATCCTGACTGCGCGGTAAGCACATCAGGGCATAACCCGGCCTGGCAAAGCGTGAATCATCACAAATGCCCATGATGATGACATCATCATCAGATGATGAGCCAAAGTCGATCTGGCCAAGCTTTTGGCTGATCTCGCGCAGGGAGAATCCGTGCTCAAGTTCAGTGGCGCGTGTTTGCGCTGACTGTTTTGTATCTGCTTCACTCATTCAACCACACCTCAAGTGTTTCACCATGTTTTAATCCGCTTGTAGCGGTTGGTTTTTGTCGTATTACCCAGCCGGATCCGTGCACATGCAGTCGCAGTCCTCGCTGGGCAGAAAAATGTCTAACTTCGCGCATCGACATACCGAACAGGGACTCTGAATCGAGAATCGATTTCTCTGCTGCGATGGGCATGGTGCGCCATGTTTGATTGTTTAAATCTTGCTCATCGCCTAGGTGATCAAAACGGGCTGGAATACCGAGATAAGGCAATGCGCTTTCTGCAATCTGACGGAATATGGGAGCTGCGACCTGACCGCCATAAATGCTTTTTTGAGGCTCATCAATGAGGACGATAATCACCAGTTGGGGATCATTGACGGGAGCAAAACCTGCAAATACAGCATTGTATTTGCCTTTGCTGTAACCACCTCTTGGATTAGGTTTTTGTGCAGTACCTGTTTTGCCAGCCACATGATAGCCCGCCGGAACGGCCTGAGAGCCGGTTCCATCTTCGCTGGTTGCGTATTCCAACATTTGGGTTACCTGACGTGCGATTGTAGAGCTCATGACTCGTGTCGGAGCATGTTGCCCCAGTTGATCAGCAAATAGTGAAGGAGTCACATGGACGCCATCGTTGGCCAACACGGAAAATGCCGTCGCAAGTTGCAACGGCGTGACAGCGATACCCTGTCCGAAGGCTATATTGGCAGTTTCGACTGGCCCCCAACGTTCGGGGGGTAGCACAATGCCAGGGGATTCTCCGCTTAATCCGGTTCCGCTTCGTTTTCCGAAACCAGCTTTTTCCATCATGTTGTGCAATGGTCGGGCACCAATATCCAGGGCCATTTTTGCAGAACCAATATTACTGGAGCGAACCAATACACCGGTTACATCTAGCCACTCCTCGGCATGATCATCGTGGATGATATAGTCGGCTATTCGCATCGCACCTTTTTCACAATAAACTTGTGTATCCGGTTGCCAGCGACCAGACTCAAGTGCGGCAGCGACGGTGAATGGTTTCAGTGTTGAACCTGGTTCGAACACATCTGTAATAGCACGATTGCGCCAGTCGCTTGGACGATAGTGGCGGAAGCTGTTTGGATTGTAGCCCGGCCAGCTGGTCATGGCCAAAATTGCTCCATCTTGTGGCCGCATCACAACAACTGAGCCGCCTTTGGCATTCTGATTGCGAACACCTTCGGCCAATGCTGCATATGCAATGCTTTGAATGGATGCATCCAGCGTCAATGTGATAGCTTGCCCGGCTGCAGGTTCGCGTACCCAATGACCATCCGGTAGTGAGTGGCCACGTGCATCACGTCTAACCTGACGCAGGCCGGATTCACCTGAAAGTTGCGTGTTCCATGTGCGTTCAATGCCTTCAAGTCCACGCCCATCAATACCGACGAAGCCTAGCAGATGACCTGTTTCAGGTCCGAGGGGGTGATAGCGTTGCCATTCAGTCTCTTGGCGTACGCCTGGAACATTCAGGGCCATAACTTTTCTTGCTACCGTGGGTGGTACTTGGCGTGCCAACCAGACGAAGCCCTTACGTTTGTTTAGTTTGTGCTGCAGTTTTTTATGCGATATGCCGAGTGCCTTAGCCAGTTCGCTGATGCGATCTGAGGGTACTTCACCCGCTATAGCAGCAAGAGATGGAGTCTCAATACTTTTTGCTAGGATACGCCCTTTTTGATCCAGAATAGGGCCACGCGGAGCAACGGTAGTGAATTGCCGATAACGTTGTTTTTCGGCTAAATTGGTTAGATGGTCGGCTTGCAGCCACTGCAGATCAACGGCGCGTACACCAAGCATTAGAATGCCCAGTGCCAAAACTCCGGCCACCGCTTCAATGCGGCGGCGAATAAATGTGTGCTCTTTGCTGATCACTGGTGTATGACCTGTATGGGACTAGGCGGTGCCATATTGAGGGAATCACGGGCGTATTGACGCAGCCGTTCAGGGCGCGTCAGGCTGGCAATTTCAAGACGTAGCTGGTTTGATTCCTGTTCAATATTCTTTTTCTCTGTCGTGACGCGCTGAGTTTCAAGCGATAGTTCGTAGCGCAGGTGAGATAGCCAGATCAAGCCACCTGCCAGTGCTGCGGCAGTAGCTGGAATAAGTAGCCAAGGCTTTAGGTGTGTAGACATCACTGCTGCCCGACACTATAGCCGGCCTGTTTGGCGGCTTCTTCATCAGTTAATCGTTGAGCCACCCGCAACATGGAGGAGCGGGAGCGCGGATTGCTCGATATCTCTTGCTCATCAGCACGAACAGGTTTCTTTTGTAACCAGCGCATGGTGGGTTTTTTACCACATACACAGATTGGCATCTCCGGAGGGCATGTGCAGGGGCGAACTTCTGACGCAATGAGATCACGAATGCGTTTGTCTTCACCGGAGTGAAATGAGATGATAGCCAATTTACCACCGGGTTTGAGATGCACCACTGCGGCATGAATGCCGGCATCAATCTGATCCATTTCACCATTTACCCAAATGCGCAGGGCTTGAAAAGTACGTGTGGCTGGATGGGTGCTACCGTAGCGGGCTTGTTTAGGCACGGCATGGAAACATATGTTTTCCAGATCAGCAGTGCTGTTGAGTGTGTTGGATCGTCTGGCTTTCAGGATAGCAGTGGCAATGCGGCGTGCATAACGCTCATCACCAAAGCTACGCAACAGATCGACTAATTCTCGTTCGGATACGCGATCAAGCATGTCACTTAAAGGCTGACCATTTTCGGTATCCATACGCATATCCAAGGGCCCATCATATCGGAATGAGAAACCGCGAGCTGCGTTGTCTACCTGCGGTGAAGAGACGCCAAGATCGAAACCAATGCCGCTGACCTTGTTCCAGCCCTCGCCATCAAGGGTGGCGCTAAGCTGGGCGAAGTCGCTGTGGCAGATAGTGAAACGTTCATCTTGTTGCTCGAGCTCTTTTCCTACTGCGATAGCATCAGAATCCCGGTCGAGCGCAAGCAGGCGGCCGCGGCTTGAGAGGCGTGCAAGCAGGGCGCGGCTATGGCCCCCTCTGCCAAAGGTGCAGTCGACATAATGGCCATCCGGATCAGAGAGTATTGCGTCAATAAAAGCGTCTCGGAGTACTGGGATGTGTTCGGGATATTGTGTTGAAGTATCCATCTAGATATCCAACTCGAAATCTTGTAGGGCGAGCAGGTCTGCTTGCAGCTGCTTATTCCAGCACTCTTTGTCCCAAATCTCAAAAGTCTCACCGGTACCTGCAAAATGCACGGTGCGAGATAGGGCCGCATGTTCGCGCAGTACGCCAGCCAAAAGAATGCGGCCCTGTTTGTCGGGAGAAAAAAGCTGTGATGGTGTGATGACGGCACGTTTAAAATGGGGTTTTAGTTTGGCGGGCATCTCTTTGATGGCGGCTTGAAGGCGCTTCCATTCACGGGTGGGATAAGCAATCAGGCAATCTGTATTATGCGAGCGAGTGATAACCAGTTGGCCATCGGCATGATGGGTTTTCAGGGTGTCACGAAAAGGCGCAGGAATGCTAACGCGTCCTTTCTCATCCATGTTGTTGCTGAACTCACCTTGAAACATGTGCCGTTGGCCTCTCCCTCTGATTTAAGCGGACTTGGGTTTATCACCCACATTTCCCCACCAACTGCCAATAGTGTCCCATGAACAACCCTTGTCAACCCACCTTTCTATTATAGTTGTCGAATTGAAACATTTGGTCACAGGCTAGGGCTCGAAAATTGAGGTGTTTTCAAGCGTGGGGGAATGTGGGGGCGGTGTTTCAATGGTGTTCGGTTAATAGGCGTGATGAGGTGGATTCAGCTGCAGGATATTGAATCGAAAATCAATGGAACTTGACCAGTTAGACACTTTCACGATAATGCGCGCCTGCCTAAAAATGGCTTGGAGGAAATATGCAGCGACACTGGATGGTGACTTTGCAAAATCTTTCATCCTCGGGCAGAAGCTGGGATGCTGATGTTCCTAAGGCTTTGCTGGAAGATGAGCTTTACGGCTCAGTGAATGTTTTACCAGGGTTGGCTGGAGATGTTCATTGGCAGTTGTCATTGCAGCGAGAAGGCAGTGCTTTCCGTTTGAATGGTAGTTGGGAAGCCTGTTTGGCGCGTAGTTGTAGTCGTTGCACTGCCGGTTTTAACTGGTCTGTAGCAGGGGCGAGTGAACGGTTATATCAGTTTTCTTCGAGTTCGGATAAGAAGTCGGATACTGATGAAGATGAACAGTCGTATGATTATATAGAGCGGCCGGGTGAAGTGAATTTGCTTGATGTGTTGCGTGAAGATATATGGCTGGCATGGAAGGCTGATGTGATTTGTAGCGATACATGCAAAGGTCTGTGTCAGGGTTGCGGTGTTAATTTAAACACTTCACCCTGTCAGTGTGTGCCGGATGATAGTAATAATCCCTTCGCTGCATTGCGCAGTTTGAAGTTGGATGGTTAGAGTTTAAGTTAGAGCAATAGTTTTTTAAGATGGGTCTGTTTGACCGATCTTGCAGGAGAGTAAGATGGCAGTACCAAAGAGAAAAACCAGTGTATCCAAGCGTAAAATGCGCCGTTCGCACCACGCGATCGTTCCAGCCGGTATGTCTGAATGCCCGGAATGTGGCGAAATGATGCGTCCTCATCATGCATGCCCGCATTGTGGTACGTATAAGGGTCGTGAAGTAAAACCTTCTGCTGAAGACTGATCAGAAAGATAATCACCTTGGCTGAATCTGACATCAGTTCCAGCGCAATCGCTCAACCAAAGAGCGAGATTCGCCTGTTGGTTGATGGACACGGCGGCGACGCTGCGCCAACCATGGTGGTTGAGGCGTTAGTGATAGCGCTCTCTAAGGCGTTCACACATCAGTTCTCGAAGCCCATTACGTTTGGTATTGTGGGGCAGGAAGAGCTTATGCGACCGCTTTTGCAGCAGCATGGTCTTGAAGACCGGGTTACTCTGATCGCTTCTACGGATATTGTTGGCATGTGCGATTCACCATCGCATGCGCTGCGGCGCAAAAAAGATTCCTCTATTCATGTAGGGGCGCGATTAGTGCGTGATGGAGAATGGGATGCGCTGGTCAGTGCCGGTAATACCGGTGCACTGATGGCGATATCCAAGTTGGTGTTGCGCATGGTGCCGGGTATTGATCGCCCAGCCATAGCATCGATGATTCCTGCTGTAGACAATGGACGTACCCTTATGCTTGATGCGGGTGCTAACTCGGAGTGTACCTCTGATCATCTGGTTCAATTTGCTATTATGGGTAGCTGCTATTTGCAGGCTGCTGAAGGTATTGAGAGTCCACGTGTGGGGCTGCTTAATATTGGCTCCGAAGATATCAAGGGTACCGATGTTATTAAATTAACCTCTAGCAAGTTGGCAGAAACCGACCTTAATTATATTGGCAGTGTCGAAGGTACTGATCTATTCAGTAACAATGTCGATGTTGTGGTCTGTGATGGCTTTGTGGGTAATGTAGCGTTGAAAACGATGGAAGGTACAGCGCGTTTTCTGGCTAATAGTATGAAGCAGGAGCTCACATCGGGCCTTATATCCAAGGCTGGAGCGTTAATCGCAAGAAAAGCTTTGAAGCGATTTAAAGATAAAGTGAATCCGGGAAAATACAATGGTGCTCCATTGCTTGGTTTGAACGGTATTGTGGTGAAAAGCCATGGTGGTGCTGATGCCGAGTCGTTTGTGAGTGCAATTGCTGTTGCCTGCCGCGAAGTAAGTGAAAATTTGACGGATCGCATCTCTGAATCAGTGCAAGAGCAGGTGGAGTTATGAGTCTTTGCTCAGTACATATTACTGGTATTGGTGGTTATCTGCCCGAACGCATTATGACCAATGCGGATCTGGAAGTGTTGGTTGATACTACTGATGAGTGGATCACTGAACGCACTGGTATTCGTCAGCGTCATATCATTGCTGAAGATCAGATGACATCTGATTTGGCTGTTGAAGCGGCCAAAGCGGCCATGCTTGATGCCGGTATCACCATTGATGACATTGATGCATTGGTCGTTGCGACGACTACGCCAGATATGATTTTTCCTGCTACTGCCACTGTGGTGCAGAGCAAGTTGGGTGGTAAAGATTTTCCGGCCTGGGATGTGCAGGCTGTATGTTCTGGATTTGTTTATGGATTAGCACATCTGGAAGGTATGATGCGCGCCGGCATGTATAAACGTGTGCTGATGATTGGTGCTGAATCGATGAGTCGCATTGTGGATTGGACAGATCGCGGTACCTGTATCCTGTTTGGTGATGGTGCTGGTGCGGTTGTTCTGGAGGCAGGGGAACCGGATGCAGAGAATGGTTTGATCGGTTCTGTTTTGCATGCCGATGGCTCTTATCGTGAACTATTAAAAGCACATCATGCTCATCCACAACTGAGTCCTGAAATGCACCACCAAAACATTGATTTTCGTATTGATTCTGCAGGCACTGCGGCTGTTGAGATGAAGGGTAACGAAGTATTCCGTGTGGCTGTAACCAAGCTCGGTAGTGTGGTGAAAGAGATTCTTGAGAAACATGAGTTAAACGATTCCGATATTGATTGGCTGGTGCCACATCAGGCCAATATTCGTATCGTTCAGGCGACGGCTAAAAAGCTGAAGATGGATCTGGCTCGTGTTGCACTGACCGTATCCAAACATGGCAACACCTCGTCTGCCAGTGTGCCTCTGGCACTTAATGACCTCTATCGTTCAGGTAAGCTGGAGAAAGGGCAGTTGATTCTGCTTGAAGCGTTCGCTGGTGGTTTCGCCTGGGGTGCCAACCTCTTGCGGTGGTCAAAAGGATAGAGAGGGTGTAGTCAAAAGCATTTGCCGCAAAGGTACGCGGAGAGAACCTTTAGGTTGTTATATATTCACATCTTTAGTCTCTCCTTTGCGAAACTCTGCGTCCTCTGCGGTGAAAGACTATGAATAGAATGATTAAACGAACTGAGGATATTAAACGTGACTGATTTTGTATTTCTATTTCCCGGTCAGGGTTCACAATCGAAAGGTATGCTTGATGGATTTGATGGTGTTGATGTCGTAAAGCGTACGCTTGAAGAGGCATCTGATGCGCTCGGCTACGATATGGCCGCTCTCATCCGTGATGATGGGGATAATAAACTCGGTCAAACACAATTTACGCAACCTGCTCTGTTAACCGCTTCAACTGCGATGCTGCGTTTGTGGCAGCAGCGGGGTGGGCCTGTGCCTGTGCAGGTGGCTGGACACTCTTTGGGCGAATATTCAGCTTTGGTTGCAGCAGGTGTGCTCGGCTTTGCTGATGCGGTGAAATTAGTCTCTTTTCGTGGTAAAGCGATGACTGAAGCGGTGCCCGCAGGTGTTGGCAGCATGGCTGCTATTTTAGGTTTGGCTGATGATGTGATTGGTGAGTTATGTAGCTCTGTTTCTGATTCAGATGCCAAGGTTTGGGCGGCCAACTATAACTGTCCAGGTCAATTGGTTGTTGCTGGCCATGCCGCTGCAGTTGAGCGTTTGATGGTTGCTGCGAAAGAAGCGGGTGCAAAACGTGCTTTGCCGCTAGCAGTGAGTGCCCCTTCACATACGCCATTAATGCAATCGGCTGCAGATCAGATGGCGCAGCGCTTGCAGGAGATAAGGTTTAATGTACCAGCATGTCCGGTATGGGGGAATGCAAGTGCGACGACTGAAACCGATGTCGACAAACTCAAGGCTGCACTTGTAGCGCAGCTGGTTTCACCTGTGCGCTGGACAGAGACTGTTCAGAAGCTGTCAGGCGCTGGAATTACAAAAGCAGTGGAGATGGGGCCGGGTAAAGTATTGGCGGGTCTCGTTAAGCGTATTGATCGCGGTATAGCCGTTGGTGCAGTTATTGGGCCTGATCAGATTGAAAGCAGCATCGCTTTGATGAGTGCTGAGTAAGGGAGATGAGCATGAGTGATTCTAAAATTGCATTGGTGACCGGTGCTAGCCGGGGTATTGGCAATGTAGTGGCCAGAGAATTGGCAAAAGCTGGTTTTAACCTGGCAATTTGTGGTACAACTCAAGGCACAATTGATAAAACAGCTGAAGTTTTACGTGCCGATTTTGGTGTGGAGGTTTTGGCCAAAACCGTAGACGTATCTGATCGCGCACAGATGCAGGGTTTTGTGCAAGAGACGGCCAAATATTTTGGTAAGCTCGATGTTCTGGTCAATAATGCCGGTATTACGCGCGACAATCTCTCTATGCGTATGAAAGAAGAGGAGTGGAATGCGGTGATTGATACCAATCTATCTTCCGTGTTTCATGCCATGCAGGCCGCCATCAAGCCAATGATGCGTGCCCGTGGCGGTCGTATTATTAATATTTCATCGGTTGTAGCAGGCATGGGTAATCCGGGGCAGCTCAACTATTGCGCCAGCAAAGGCGGTGTTGAAGCGATGACACGTTCATTGGCGCGTGAAATTGGTTCGCGTGGCATTACCGTCAACGCAGTAGCGCCTGGTTTTATTGCTACTGATATGACCGCTGATCTGGGCGATGATGCGCATGCAAAATTGACCAGTCAGATTCCATTGGGCCGGTTAGGGCAGCCTGAAGATATCGCCGCAGCGGTTCTCTTTCTGGCCAGCGATGCGGCGGGATATATCACCGGGCAAGTGCTGCATGTAAATGGTGGTATGCATATGTAATTTAATCGTTGGCGCCCTAATTGTGCGTCAACGATTAGGTTCTATACTTGTGTGGGTATAGGGCTTGTGATAGAAGCCGCACTATAAAAATTTCGGGAGGACTTATGTCTGCAGAAATCGAAGCTAAAATTATTAAAATTGTATCTGATCAGTTGAATGTTGATGAGGCTGAAATCAGCCCTGATTCATCTTTTGTTGATGATCTTGGTGCAGATTCATTGGATACAGTTGAGCTGGTTATGGCATTTGAAGAAGAGTTCGGTGTTGAAATTCCAGATGAAGATGCTGAAGGCATCCAGAGCGTACAGAACGCAATCGACTACATCGCTGCTAAAGCTGAATAATCGATTATGACCAGACGCGTAGTCGTCACTGGTGTTGGGTTGGTTACGCCGCTCGGCACTGGTACGGATGTCACATGGAATAATCTTATAGCTGGTAAATCAGGTATTCGTCGTATCACAAATTTCGATGCTGAAGCGACGGGGATGGCCTGTACTATTGCCGGTGAGGTACCTGACTTTGTAGTCGGAGATCACATCAATCGTAAGGATGCACGAAAAATGGATAAGTTTATCCAGTTTGGTGTAGCCGCCTCGATGATGGCACTCAAGCAGTCGGGCCTGACTATCGATGACTCCAACGCTGAGCGTGTTGGTGTTGCTGTTGGTGCTGGTATTGGTGGTCTGGTGACCATTGAGAATACCATGCGTGCGTATCAGGCCGGCGGTGCTCGCAAGATCTCACCATTCTTCATCCCTCAAACCATTATCAATATGACATCCGGTTGGGTCTCTATGATGTCCGGTGCGAAGGGGCCAAATGTTGCAACTGTAACAGCCTGTGCAACCGGTACACATGCGATTGGTGATGCATTTGAGATTATCGCTCGTGGTGATGCTGATGCTATGATTGCAGGTGGATCTGAAGCATGTATCTGTGAACTGGGTGTTGGTGGTTTCTCAGCTGCTCGTGCACTCTCCACGCGTAACGATGATCCAACTACTGCATCTCGTCCGTGGGACAGAGATCGTGATGGTTTTGTCATGGGTGAAGGGGCTGGTGTGCTGGTACTTGAATCGCTTGATTCTGCCAAAGCGCGTGGTGCTGACATCCTTGCTGAAGTGATCGGTTACGGCATGAGTGGTGATGCTTATCATATGACTTCTCCTTCTCCAGGTGGTGAAGGCGGTGGTCGCTGTATGACTAAAGCATTGAATCGTGCTGGCATTAATATCGAAGATGTGGACTACATTAATGCACATGGTACCTCTACACCTGCAGGTGATGTGGCTGAAACTCAGGGCATTAAATCAGTATTTGGTGAGCATGCCAAAAAGCTGATGGTCTCTTCATCGAAATCGATGACAGGTCATCTGCTCGGTGCTGCCGGCGGTATTGAAGCTGCATTCTCAGTCTTGGCTGTGAAAAATGGTGTCGTTCCACCAACGATCAATATTGAAAATCAGGATCCGGATTGTGATCTTGATTATGTGCCGAATGAAGCACGTGATGTTGATATCAAGGTAGCTGTCTCCAACTCGTTTGGCTTCGGTGGTACCAATGCGACAGTCATCGTTCGTAAGTTCGACTAATCGCCTTAAGAGTATAGTGACGTGATTTTCCGCGTCATGGCAAACAGAGGCCGTAAGCTTAGTGCTTACGGCCTTTTTTCTTCATGTCCTGATATGTTTTCAGCCCTGCTTGAAGATCCTTCAGGCAATGGTCGTCAGTTTTTAACCTCAAAAGTGGGCGTATCTTCTGCCTTAGCCCAAGATGCAGATCAATCTGCTATTGATCTATTTATGCAAAACTGGAAATCAGCCGTTACAGCAGAGCGAGAAGAGTCCCCTGCTATTCGTTGCCTGTTTTATGCCGCTTATGAGGCATGTTTGCTGATTGAAACATTGCCCACTCCCAAAACCAAAGTGCCGGGGCCAGTGTTGTGGACACTACTGCCTGATTTTTCACTCTGTTTTGACGCGGATAAGATTCATTTGGCAGTAAGTGATGAAACTAAGCTGCAAGCTGTGCTGGATATGTTGCGTCAGGCCGAAGAGATTGAATTCGATAACTTTTCTGCTGACCCATCAGCAGCGAAAGTGGCCGACTCTGCTGTTTATACCAAGGCTGTTGAATCTGTAAAAGCATACATTGGCGCGGGTGATGTGTTTCAGGCCAATATTGCCCGTTTTTGGTCGATGCCATTTCAGGCTGCTGATCTGTTGGCTCTTTATGCCCGTCTGCGTCAGGTGAATTCCGCGCCATTTTCATCTTATGTTGCGATTGATGCTCAAGATGGTTCCGTTCAGGGCGGGCTGCATTTGATTTCCGCATCTCCTGAGCGTCTCTTTCGTACTCTGGCCGATGGTGAGGTGGATACACGACCCATTGCAGGCACGAGAAGGCGGGCTGAAGGTGATCTGGATGAATCACTAAGGGCTGAGCTGTTGTTATCTGAGAAAGAGTGCGCTGAGCATATTATGCTGGTTGATCTTGAGCGTAATGACCTGGGGCGTGTTTGTAAGCCGGGTAGTGTCGAAGTAAATGAAAAGATGGTTATTGAGCAATATGCCACGGTTCAGCATATTGTATCCAATGTGCGTGGGTTTCTAGATGAAGGCATGGATTTGGTTGATCTGTTCAGAGCCATGTTTCCGGGCGGTACGATTACCGGTTGTCCCAAGGTGCGCTGCATGGAAATTATCCATGAATTGGAAAACAATGCCCGAGGCCCATATACCGGTGGTTTAGGTTATGTGGCTTGGGACGGCTCATCCGACATGAATATTCTCATTCGTACTTTTTGGCATTTTGATGATCATCTACACTGGGCAGCAGGAGCCGGCATTGTGGCAGACTCTGACCCCGAACATGAATTGATCGAAACCGAGCACAAAGCCGAAGGTCTGCTGCGCGCCTTTTTACACAAATAACTGCGATTTATTGATCTTTAGCAGATCAGTTCGCGAATTGCCTCTGTGAGTGGTTCACCAACATCCAGCATGAGTGTTTCATCTTCGGCTTCAACCATAATGCGGAGTTTTGGTTCTGTGCCAGACATGCGTACATTGATACGCCCATTTCCACTTAATCGCTGTTCAGCATCTGCAATGAGTGCCTGTACCTGTTTGTTGGCCAGTACATCTTTGCGCTCAGGCATAACTATATTCCATAATTTTTGAGGGAATAGCACCATATCAGAAGCCATATCGGCCAATGCTTTGTTCTGTTCAGTCATAGCTGAGAGCAATTGCAAGGCTGTCATTAGCCCATCGCCTGTGGTGTTATGATCGAGAAGAATCATATGGCCGGATTGTTCACCACCAATATTGCACTCTTTCTCACGCATCATTTCGAGTACATAGCGGTCACCAACTGCGGCACGGTGCATCTGCAGCCCATGCTCTGCCAAGTAGCGTTCCAGCCCCATATTACTCATCAATGTGGTGACCACAGCGTCGCCGGTTAAAACGCCATGTTTGTGTGCATGTTCAGCTAGAATTGCAATTACACGATCACCATCGATAAGCTGGCCGTTGGCATCGCAGGCAATGAGTCGATCGGCATCACCATCGAGTGCTAAACCAATATCAGAACCGGTCTCTACCACACGTCGCATCATGTGTTCAGGGTAGGTTGAGCCGCATTCACTATTGATATTGTAACCATTGGGTTCATCAAACATACTGACCACATCGCAGCCGAGCTCTCTTAAAATGTGAGGGGCAACATCATAGGCCGCGCCATTGGCTGAATCGACAACTACTTTGATGCCATCCAGACGCATACGTCTGGGTAGTGAGGCTTTAAGAAATTCAATGTAGCGACCGCGTGCATCATCAATGCGATAGGCTTTGCCTATCTCAAGTGCAGGTGGAAGCGGCGGTAAGTTATCAATGCAGGCTTCAATTTCCAACTCAATGTTGTCAGGCAACTTGAAACCGTCTGAGGCAAAAAACTTAATGCCATTGTCGCCGGCGGGATTATGTGATGCAGAGAGCATGACACCAGCATCGGCACGTAAGCTGCGCGTTAAATATGCTACTGCCGGTGTCGGGATGGGGCCGACCAACAGGACATCCATGCCCTGGGCTGTTAAGCCGGCACACAGAGCTGATTCAATCATATAACCCGATAGGCGTGTATCTTTACCAATCAGAATACGGGGCTGGTGAGAGAGATGACGGGTGAGCACGTGGCCGGCGGCCCGCCCAAGCGATAAAGCAAATTCAGCAGTCATAGGTAGTTGATTGACTGGGCCGCGTACGCCATCGGTACCAAAGTAGCGTCTCATAATGTTTCTCCCGGTAAAGTGTTATGCATGAGTCTTGTTTTGTTCTGCAATAAAATACCTTTGACTGATATTTCCATGTTGCCATCGGTCAGGCGAATAGCTTTTCCTGAAGGGCTTTCAATGCCGGTGCTGGTTTCAAAAGCACCGATCTTTAATGCCAGTCGAATGGGGGCAGTGCCTACTTCGCGTAGTGTTTCCAGCCATACTTCAGGGCCTGTGAGTTTGACCTGAAGAGGTTGAATGCTGACATTATTAACTTGCCAGCCCTCTGGCAGTTCAAAGCTGGCGCGTACTGGAATAGAGCGGGTGACCAGGCGATCAACCTGCAGCTCAAGGCGATCCGGCTGCACTTTATCAATATGTAAGCCGACAGGTAGAGATACCGAGGATAGCTGTGGTGCACGTTCAACCACCCCCGGTGTGGTTAAATCAGAGGCATCGATGGGAATGGATAAGTTAAGTTGGCGCAGATCTTTTAGGCGGGATTGCAGGCCATTAACGGTTATTCGTACATGATCAGGAAAATCATTCACAATCACCATATCAGCGGGTAATCCATGCACCTGAAGAGGCACATCCAGACTGACAGAGCCTTCACCCTGCCCGTGCACTTGAAACCATAGAGCAACAGCAATGAGCAAAGCCCAGAAGTGTAAGCTATAACGTCGAAATAGAGCCAGAGATTGTGTCACGATGCTTCACCTGTTGGCTTGGTATCACGTTGCCGGGAAGAGATATGTATGTCGAATAGCTCTTTCTCCAGAGCTTGATGCAATGCTTTGCTATCGAGTACCTCTCCCAGCTGTCCGCTCTTGGCTAGATGTATATTCCCGGTCTCTTCCGATATAACAATGACCAGCGCATCGGTCTCTTCCGAGATGCCTACTGCGGCACGGTGACGAGTACCATATTGCCCGGCCACGCTGTTTGATTGTGCCAGAGGCAGTAGAACACGTGCGGCAAGCACTCTGCCACCACGTTCATCACGACCGATGATGATGGCGCCATCGTGCATGGGGGTATCGGGGCAAAATAGGGATTGTACTATATCTGAGCGCAGTGGGGCATCCAGCACCACGCCGGAATCAAACAGATGCCTTAAACCTGTATCCCGTTCAATCACAATCAGACCACCCCACCCACGATGCACCAATGAAAAAGAGGACTCCACCATGGCATCTACCACTCCGGCTATAGGGCCAGAGTTTCCAGCCAGTGGATTAATGGCGACACGCATCAAAGCACGTCTGATCTCCTGTTGAAACAGTACCACAAGAATGACCATGAAGGCGGAGAAGAAGTGGCCAAACATCCACTCTACTGTGAACAAGCCAAAAGTACGCGCCAGCTGATAGGTGATGACTACGATGGCTACGCCGATCAGCATTTGCACGGCACGAGTGCCGCGAATTAGGTGTAAGAAAAAATAAACAACAACGGCAACAACCGCAATATCTATAAAATCAGTGATGCCGAACTGCCAGTTGGACATTTAGTTGATGCACCTCGATAAAAAAATTGAACTTAGGCTAGTTCGATTACCTTAGCTTGCAAGTTAAAAGCGTTGCATTGCGGTGATTGCAGAAGCAACCTGCACAGCACGTCGCTGTAGTGCGACATCATGCACACGAAGAATGTCGGCACCATAAGCAATGCCCATTGCTCCGGCGACGGCAGTTTCGATCTCCCGATCATTGACCTCGCAGTTGGTTATCTGGCCTAAAAATGATTTGCGTGAGACGCCTAACAGTACTGGCATGTTAAATGTTTGTTTTAAATTTTTGATGCCTTGGATCAAGGCTAAATTATCCTCAAGCCGTTTGCCAAAACCGATACCCGGATCGAGAATGATCGCAGACTCCCTGATGCCGACCTCTAAACAGGCATCTATACGCTGGCTAAAAAAGTCTATAACCTGTTGTATGACATTATCATATGCTGGTCGCTGTTGCATACTCTTTGGGCTGCCCTGCATATGCATCAGACATACATCAACGCCTGAGTCTGCTGCCAGATGGAGGCTGTCAGAATCATGTGTAAGGGCGCTGACATCATTGATCATACTTGCACCAGCCTCGATAGCCTGAGACATCACGGCTGCTTTCATGGTGTCGACAGAGACGTAATGACCTTGCTTCGCCAATGCCTTGGTGACAGGGATCACGCGTGCCAACTCCTCCTGCAGGGGAACTGCATCAGAGCCGGGGCGGGTAGACTCTCCACCCACATCGATAATCACAGCGCCTTGTGCGCGCATGGCTTGAGCATGAGCAATGGCGCTTTCCAGACTCAGATAACTGCCGCCATCTGAAAATGAATCGGGGGTGCAATTTAGCACCCCCATAATCCAAGCATCAGCACCCTCAGTATGATTGAGTTGAGGGCGCAACCAGCGTGATTTCATAGAACTGGCTAATTCTTAGCTGGCCTGGCCAGCCTCATCACCCGATGCTTTTGTTTCACCGTCATCACCAACATCCATTTTGGTAGTTGGCTCTTCTGGAGGCGTGCCTGAAGACGCCTCATATTTTTCTGCCTCTTTGATAAGTAGCGGCTCTTTGCCTTCCATGACACGGTCAATGTCAGTTGTATCCAGCGTTTCATATTTGATTAACGCCTTAGCCAGTAGATGCAATTGATCCATATTCTCTTCAAGGATCTGTTTGGCTCTATCGTAATTATCTTCGATGAGTTGACGTACTACGCCATCAATTTTACGCGCTGTCTCTTCGGAGATATTGGTTTGACGTGTCATTTCACGGCCAAGGAACGGTTCGTGATCACGCTCGCCATATACCATAGGGCCCAGCTCAGACATGCCCCATTGCGTCACCATGCTGCGAGCAAGGTTTGTGGCGCGTTCGAAATCGTTGGATGCACCTGTCGTCATCTGATTGAGCACCAACTCTTCGCCGAGCCGGCCTCCCATCATGATAGATATCTGATCCAGTAGATAACCTTTATCGTGGTTGAAACGGTCCTCTTCCGGCATCTGCATGGTAATACCGAGCGCTTGACCACGTGGGATGATGCTTACTTTATGTACCGGATCAGCGTTTTTCAGATGTTTGGCAACCAGCGTGTGACCGGCTTCGTGATAGGCTGTGGTCTCTTTCTGATCATCGGAGATCAACATAGAGCGACGTTCTGTGCCCATCATGACCTTATCCTTGGCCGTTTCAAAATCAGCTCGCATGACTTTATCACGGTTGTAACGGGCTGCGTTCAGGGCCGCTTCATTGACCAGGTTAGCCAGATCAGCACCGGAGAAACCGGGTGTACCACGCGCCAGCTCTTTGCCGTTTACATCGGAAGCGAGTGGAACTTTACGCATATGAACTTTTAAAATCTGCTCACGACCCAATAGATCAGGGCGCGGTACTACGACTTGACGGTCAAATCGACCTGGACGCAACAGAGCCGGATCCAATACATCAGGGCGGTTGGTAGCAGCGATCAGAATCACCCCTTCATTGGATTCAAAACCATCCATTTCGACCAGCATCTGATTGAGTGTCTGTTCGCGTTCATCATTACCGCCACCAACACCGGCGCCGCGATGGCGACCCATGGCATCGATTTCATCGACGAAAATAATGCATGGTGAGTGCTTTTTAGCCTGTTCGAACATGTCGCGTACACGAGATGCTCCGACACCGACAAACATTTCAACAAAGTCGGAGCCGGAAATCGAGAAGAATGGTACTTCAGCTTCACCAGCAATGGCACGGGCCAATAGTGTTTTACCGGTACCCGGAGGGCCAACCAATAACACACCCTTAGGTAGCTTGCCGCCAAGCCGAGTAAATTTAGATGGATCACGCAAAAATTCGATCACTTCGGTGACTTCCTGTTTGGCTTCATCACAACCGGCGACATCTTCAAAGGTTACACGTGTGGTGTTTTCATTCAGTAGCTTGGCTTTGCTCTTGCCGAAGCCCATGGCACCACCCTTGCCGCCGCCTTGCATCTGACGCATGAAAAATACCCATACGCCAATCAACAGTAGCATTGGGAACCATGAAATCAGCACAGATAACAGGAATGGCACTTCATCGGGTGCTTTCACATCGACTACAACATGCTGATCCAGTAGACGTTGTGACAGGGTCATATCATTGCTAGGTACGGTGACATTGAACTTTTTCAATTCGCCTGAATTATCGCGATATTGACCAACAAGAAGGTTATCCTTGATGGTGGCGGTTTCGACCATGCCGGCATCTACTTTCTCAATAAAAGTAGAGTAGGCCATCTTATCTGCTTTCTGCATTGGTGGCGAAAACATGTTGAAAAGGCTCATCATGGTTAAGCCAATAACCAGCCAAAGTAGTAAATTTTTGCCCATAAACTAAAGTCCTCTTTCGCTTATTCTGCATGGCCTAAACAGTGCCTGCTTTTGGTAAGCGTGGTGTATCTGCGTGAATATAATATTAAAGATCTACACTTGGTTTGAGTGCAAAAGATGCCGTTGTTGGCTGTAGATGCAAGTAACCACGCTTTCTGTAGAGACGGCAACGTGATAAATCAACCCCCCCAAGGCCACTTTTCTGACTCCATAGCTCTACCAGTTCAATATGTCGACGTCCTGGTGTGACGCCATCGCCAAGCAGTTGAGCCATCATCTTTTGCAGTAGACGTGCCCGGATGACCGAAGAGCAGGATCTCCACAGCGCCCACGGGATTGTAACGCAGTCAGGAGTCGTTTGGATTTCGCTAAGCCATATCTTGTCGGTCGCTTGATCAATACGTTGTGCCAACAGTTCAGCTTGCTGCTGCCAGCGTAGAAACAGCTCATGTGGAGAAATACCAGCTTGAGCGATAGCGGGGAAGAGTTGGTGCCGGATACGATTGCGCCAAATGCTCATGTCTGTATTGCTAGGATCTTCAAACCATCTGACCCCTGCATTGCTTAAGGCCTGCCTTAAATCCTGCACGGACAGATGCAGCAGAGGCCGCACAATGCGAAGTTCATCGAACTGCCGTTGACGCCACATGCCTCTGCAGCCTCCTGCACCGGCTCCCTGTAATAGACGCATGCATACTGTTTCGGCTTGATCTTCCAAATGTTGGGCCAGGCATAGTGTGGAAATACCGTTTTTCCGGCTCCAGATCTGAAATTGTTGCAAACGACCTTGTCTTGCTTCTGCTTCACGGTTTTTACCGGTTGGGGAACTCAATCGGGCACAAAAAAAGGCAATATTCCAGCTTGCTGCCTGTGCTGCCAGCGATGCCGCTTCGTGTCGCGATGAATCACGCCAACCATGATCGACATGCCAGGCCTGAACCTCATGCCCGGCTTGCTTCAGAGCCAGTAACAGCGCTGTAGAATCAGCGCCTCCTGACCAGCCAACGGCGAGTTGTTGAGGTAAGCTTGGTATGTCGGCATGGCTTAACCACTGCTGGTGGGGAAGTGTCATGGTGATGGAGTTAGCCTGATCTGTTGGTTCTATTTCCAGCGTATCAATCCGCGTTCTATAATCTGCTGGGTTGCCAGAGCATCAGAATCGAGCAGCTCAAACAGATCCAGATCGCCTGCGCCGAGGTTGGCTTTGCCTGCTTTCATTAATATCCAGGGCGGTTCATTGTCGGAAGTAAATGAATGGATAACCAGTAACTCTAAACCTCCTGGCGGTATATGATAGCCATCAAGTACGCCCTGTAATTGAGTCGAGTTTAATCGATAGCTTTTGATGCTGACTTTTTTGGCCAATAGAGAGGTCAGCTCAGTTACTGCGGCAGCAGTTAAAGCGAAACCAGTATTGTGTAACACTTGTAGGATCAGCCCTTCTGCTGTTTTGACGGGTTCGAGATGAACACGGCCAATCGGTTTAATGCTCTGTTTTGTATTGCGATCGACTATTAATTTGCCGATTTTGCTGTCACGCCTAAGACCTGCTTCTACCTGTGGAACAGCGAGAGAAAAGGCGATGCGATAATGGCCCATATTTGGGTCATTGAGCTCAGAAAAGGTCCATTCACCTGTCATATCCATGCATATCGAGATGAACGGGAGATTCAGAGTGTTATCATTTTTTTGTTGCGCAGATGCCGCAAACCACTGTTTTAGCTGCTGTTGTAAGGCAATGCCTGTTTCGGTTAGATGCAATATTGAACCACGCAGTGAGCAGCCGGATGCCGAACAGTTATCCAGGAATACCCCATCACGGCCATGCACAAGTGATAATATGCCAGGTAAAAAAGTGTGGCTTAAATAATTACCTGCTTCCGCCCCATGCCATGCACTTAACCCGACTAAATATTCTGACCACTCGATACGCAAGCAGCCCTGGCGTTGCGACAGTGCGCGACCGCTGTGTAGAGCCTTGGTGACATCAAGTTGAATTAATACCAAGTCTCCATCGCGCCAGGCTCTATCCAGCAGAGCAGCAACTTCACCGGCAGCCCCCTTGCCCGCAGCTACATTGCCGCCACTGCGTAAGCCACCTGCAGCACGCATGCCACTGGTAGGGCGGGTTGTTGAGGGGGCGTTCTCTTTACTGGCGAGTTTGTCTTTTCTATCTAGCCATGATTTTTCAGAAGCTCGTCGTGCCACTTCAATTTTAACATCTTCATCAAACACTCGGAATGCCATCAGGGTTATATTATCTTCTAACCAGGGTTCACCGACTGCTTTGGCTGCGCGCCCGCCTTGCAGCCAGGCCAGTAGCCACTTTGCTACAGGTGCGTCCTGATTAGCTTTCAGGTTATCAATGGCTGCCGCATCCGGTTGAACCTGTTTTGCCAGCAGTTGATCCAGCCGTTTGGCATCCAATACATAACGCATCCAGCCGCCATAGTTACTGTCCATACCCAGTTTCCACAGTGAGAGGCGAGCCCAGCTACGGCGTTGCAGATGTGCTCCCAGCTCGTCTTTGGCTAACAGTTGTAGCATGCCGCCTTCATTGTGCATACCTACTTTGCTACGCAGCAGACGCATGCGGGGCACAATTTCAGGCTCCAGTCCATAAGCCCGAATGACACGGCTATCGTCAGCCAGAAGGTTTGCATCCGGTTGATATTGTAAAAAGGCCATTGGTGTGGCGGGCAGCATCATCGATTCATAGGATGCAATACGATTGACTTCAACGACACCTTCAAGATAACGCTTTAAAAACCGTTGTAAGGCCCAAATGTAAAGTCCGCCAATGACACATAGTAAAATATGGTTGGTTTTATCGGCATGTTCATCGGAAAGGCTGGCAATGCCCTCTCGGATGAACTTCAGTAACAATACATTTATGGCAGGAACCCATGGTGCTGCATCAGCCTGATCCTGTTTCCAGCCCTGTTCCCACATTACTTCACATACGTGTAGCAGTGCGGTCGCACCTTCCGGATCAGCACACCAGTGATGTAGCAGATCCCGCGACAGATGTGGATTTTGTTTGCGCAGATAAGCCACCATACGGCGGACTTTTTCATCCATATTGGGTAGCTGATGGGCTGAAACCTTTTCTCTCCGTACCTCATAGCGTACGGCATAATCCTGCAGTCGGTGCAGAGATGTTGAAATGGTTCGTGCTACCTGAGGATGAATGACATAGGGAATATATTCGCGGGCATCTTCACCTGAAATGCGAATTGGTAAGCGGCGCACATTCACTGCACAGCGATGGGCAGGCTGTTCATGTCGGTTGAGAATGGGGCGGTACCAGCTCCAACGGAATGAAAAATAGTCAGGGGAAATCATAGACCAGATAGTTTCCTTGTAACTGTACAATTAATCAAGGGATGGACTTTTCCGTTAAGCTGCTAGCATGCCGCCTATGAGAATTTTGTACCACAAACTTAAAGCATTGAATTTTGCAGTTGCATTGATGTTGATCTCCCCCTCTTTTGCAGTCGCCGCTGACGTCGCTGTTACACTGCCGCCATTGGCCGGATTGATCAGCATGCTGGATAAAGAAGCCGATGTGATCTGTCTGCTTGCCAATGGTGCTGACCCACATCATTTCCAGCTGACACCGCGTAAAATTGAGGCTACGCAGCAGACAGGCCTGTTGATTCGTGCCTCCAGAGACGATGGCGGCTGGCCATTACCACCACATCATAAAAGCACGCTGGATGTGTGGCCCGATATTGATCATGGCTGGCTTAGTCCTGTGGCTGTTAGAGAAGCGCTACCGGTTATCGCTAAAGCATTGACTGGTCTACATCCCGAGCGACATACAGAGATTGCAGGGGAATTAGAGCATGCGTTAAAAATAACAGAAATAATAGAACATGAGTGGATGGTGACGCTTGAATCAGCCAAAAAAACTGGAGTTTTAATGCAGCACCCATCATGGCGGCGATTAATGCAGTTGATGGATATACCTGTTTTGGGTGTATTAGAGTCCGGTCATCATGGTCATGAATTTGGGCCGCGCCAGCTTGAGCAAGCTCTGCGTACATTGAATGAACATTCGGGCGCATGGTTGATTGCCGATGAGGGTCACAGCAATCGTGCACTGGACTGGCTGCAGGATCATGCCTCAGCAAAGCTTAATCGTGCCGACTTGAATGCTCTGGGTACATGTTTATTATCATGGCCTGAATTGATGCGGCAGAATCTTGCTCAGTTTAGTGGGGGCTCTGTGAAGCCCGGCGGCAGGCAGTCAGGGCATCTACCAGGGCATGAGCATGAAGATCACGCCGAGGACCATTAATGAGTGCGCCGGTTGTTCAAATCAGTCATTTGCATTTCGGGCCTGCCAGCAAGCCTGTTTTGGATAACATCAATTTGGAGCTGGAGGCGGGTCATTTTCTCGGCATTGTTGGTCCAAACGGGGCAGGAAAAAGCACACTATTAAATATCCTTGCGGGCTTAACACAGCCGTCGGGCGGACATATTGACCTGTTTGGAAAGTGTTTAACCAGATTTAGTCGGCACGCCTTACTTAAACAGATCGGTTTTCTGAATCAGCTGCATGACCATGAGCCACGTTTACCAATGCGTGTGCGTGATGTTGTCGCAATGGGGCTGAGTAATTACACTATGCCCTGGCAGTTTGGTGATCATGATGGCGCGCTCATGAGCGCCTTGCAGCTGGTTGATATGCAGAATCTCGCCGAGGCCGATTTTCGTATGCTGTCCGGCGGCCAGCGCCAGCGTACCCGTCTGGCCAGAGCGTTGGTTCGTCAGCCCCGCCTGTTACTGCTTGATGAGCCTTCTGCGGCACTTGATAGTGTGCGGCAGGAGAAGTTGTTTCAGTTATTGAGAAGGCTTTGTGATGAGACGGGCATGAGTGTGATCATGGTTGAACATGATATTGCAGCGATTAGTTCACATGTTGACTCCGTCGCCTGTCTGAATGGCCAGATTCATCATCATGCTATGAAAGGAGAAGATATTCCTGAAGATATATGGCGTGCGATGTATGGTGATCATATTCATATCATGGCGCATGATGCAGGTTGTATTGGTTGTGGGCCAAGTGATGTGCACAAACCCCATGATCATGGGCATGTATCATGATTGATCTGCTCACTCAGTTTTGGGTCAGTGCCGTGATGCGCGAGGCCTTAATACCTGCGCTGTTGATTGCGCTGGTGACAGCCTCGATGTCGGTCATGGTGATGGCGCACCGACTCTCTTTCCTAACCGTAGGTGTATCGCATGCCTCATTGGCGGGTCTTGGATTTGCAGTGACGTTGGCGCTGCCTCTATTGCCTACTGCCACCATATTTGCAGTGCTTATTGCCCTGTTGCTGGCACTCATGCCAAAGAAGAAGGGTATTTCGGAAGATGCCGGTACCGGCATGCTATTTGCAGGCAGTATGGCATTGGGCATTGTGCTGATTTCAAATGCAGCAAGCTCAGAAGTGGATCTGTTTGGCTTGCTGTTTGGTAATATCCTGACTATCTCATCTGCAGAGTTGAATTGGTTGTATCTGCTCAGTGCTTTGATTCTGCTTGCCTTGTTTTTGGCTGCACGGGCTTGGTGGAGTATCGCTTTTGATGCGGTGACTGCCGATGCTTCCGGCCTGCCGGTATCCAGTCTGAAGCTGCTGCTTTATGGAATGGTGGGGCTGACGGTTATCTTGTGCGTGAAGTTGGCAGGCATTGTATTAACTGCAGGCCTGATGATTTTGCCAGCAGCATGCGCATGGATTTGGGGGCGTTCGCTGTTTAGTTTGTGGCTGCTCTCCGTTATTTTTTCGCTAGCAGGTACATTGCTGGGTTTGATCTGGTCATATGCTTATGAGTGGCCAAGCGGAGCGACGGTTGTATTAACGTTGTGCCTGTTTTTCATGATCAGTTGGTGCAGCAATTGGCTTAAATGCAAGCTTGTTTAAGCTTCAAGAATGATATTAAAACTTAGTATTGGAAAGGAACTATTATGTCTGATCAGTCTCATCATCAGCGCCTGCAAGGCGTCAATGCAGGTATTGGAATTCGCTTATTAGCCAGTTGTTATGATGGGCTTATTCTGCTCGGTATATCTATGCTTCTGGTTGGTATTCCAATCACCGTAAGCGTTGAAATGTTGGGGGCAACACCGCCAAAGTGGGTGCAGTATCTGCTATTTATGGCAGTGGCTTATGCCTATTTTGTTGGTTTTTGGGTCAAGGGTGGAGCTACAACGGGCATGCGTCCATGGAAGTTGATGGTGGCTTCTAGCGAAACGGGTAACCCTCTGACATGGATGACTGCATCGGTTCGTTTTGCAGTGTTGATGCTCACCTGGCTAACGTTGGGTATGACGCTTTGGTATATCGTTACAAAAGATACGGGGCACTTCCTGTTTTTTGTGGCGGCGGCAATTCCTGCTGTCAGTCTGGTTGTGATGATGCTGAGTAAAGATCGTGCTGCTCTGCAGGATTTAGTTTCAAAAACTGGTGTGTTCAGGGTTTCTACTTAATCTGCATCAATCATCGTGCCGGTTAAATACCGGCGCAAATAACCTGGTTACGACCGCTTCGTTTAGCCTCATAGAGGGCATTATCTGCTGAGTGTAACAGCTCAGAAGGTTTATGCTTAAGCATGGGGGAGACTGTTGCAGCGCCTATGCTGACGGTAACTAAATCATCAGCGGTCGAATTTTCATGCGGCAGTTGCAGTGCTAATATCTCTTTGCGCATGCGTTCAGCGACTTTAATCGCCCCGCGAGCATGTGTGCCGGGTAACAAAATGACAAACTCTTCACCACCATAACGGGCTGCCAAATCGGTTGGGCGTTGCAATTGTTGGTGTAGAGAAAAAGCCACGAGTTTTAGGCATTCATCCCCAGCCAGATGGCCATAGCTGTCGTTGTACTGTTTGAAACAATCGATATCAATCATGAGCAGGGAGAGTGATTCTGTTTCGCGCATAGCCCGGCTCCACTCTTTGCTGAAAATGAGATCAAAGTGGCGGCGATTGGGGATATCAGTTAGCCCATCGACTGAAGCCAGGCGTTCCAGCTCTTTATAGGCTTGCGCAAGTTTTTGTTTCTCCTGCTGCAGTTGTTGGAGTGCGAGCTGTCGTTCTTGATGTTCAATGTATGCCTTGCTGTGATGGCGAAGGCGGGCCAGTAGCTCAAGCTGATGTGGCATTTTCACCATATAATCATCGGCCCCATGCCGAAATGCATCTACTTTGATTTCCACTGTGTCTGAGCCGGATAGCATTAATACTGGCACGTCGGAAATGGCTGGATGTGAGCGGTATTGGTGCAATAGATCCAGGCCATTGATGTCGGGCATGTTGATATCTTGCAGGATCACGGTGGGTTTCAACTGCTCGGCCATTTCAACAGCCTGGTTAGCCTCTTTACAGCAATGCAATTGAATATCGTTTGCAGGCGCTAAGAGTTTCTTCAGTGCAATATGAACTGTTTTCTGGTCATCGACGAGCAGTACAACTGCATGAGGTCTCTCTGTCACTTCAGCTGAAAGAGTATTCACTCTTGAAAGGATTCCATAATTTCCAAAACTTTATCTAAAACAACTAAAAAGGCATCAACACACTGGGGGTCAAAATGTTCACCACGCTCCTCTTTTAAAAGGGTGATGGCTTTTTCTACCGGCCATGCTTTTTTATACGGTCGCTCGGAAGTGAGGGCATCAAAAACATCTGCAACAGCAACAATGCGTCCATATAGTGGGATCTCGGTACCTTTTAAGCCGTTAGGGTAGCCCATGCCGTTAAACTTTTCATGATGAGAGAGGGCTATCTCAGCGGCAACTTTGAGCAAATGAGAGCTGCCCTGACTAAGGATTTCATGGCCATGTTTTGCATGCTGTTTCATGATGCCAAACTCATCGGGTTCCAATCGACCAGGTTTGAGTAAAATGCCGTCGGGCGTTCCTACTTTTCCTACATCATGCATGGGAGAAGCTTCAAGAATGAGTTCTTGCTCAATCTCACTGAGACCTAACTGCTCTGCAATAAGTTTTGAATAGTGTGACATACGCGAAATGTGAGCGCCAGTTTCGGGGTCTCGATATTCAGCTGCTTTTGAAAGAATGAGCAGTGCTTCGCCCTCCTGCTCACGCAGGGCTGTGGTTGCTTTGCGTACTTCAGAGGCCAGCCATTGAGCCCGGTTAGCTAGTTGGATCTGGTTTTTACGTAAATTTAGCATATTGCGTGTACGCGCAAGAAACTCAGCTTTGTCGATGGGTTTGTTGAGGAAATCACTGGCACCAATTTCCAAGGCTTTATATCTGATGTCACGATTGCTGTCAGCCGTGATCATCACGATAGGAATATCTTTGCAGGCGGGCAATTGGCGAAACTGTCGAATAAACTCCATGCCATCGAGTTCTGGCATCATATAATCTACCAGCAACAGATCTGGTTTGCCGTTATCGCACCATGCCAGAGCCTCTACAGAGCTGGTAAAACAGACCGGTTCATGACCATCTTTCAGGTTTTCGATCAGGCGCTTTAATAGTAGTACATTGGTGGGATTATCATCAACGATTAGTATTCTCATGCCTGTGCTCCCAAATTGCTGCATATGCCTTTCAACTGTTCATAAGCTTCATGCAGATGGGCCACCTTAGCTTCAATGGAATCCCATTGCTCTGCTTCAGCCAGCTCTTCTATTTGAGCGCATATAGAAGCCACATCATCACCTCCAATATTTGCTGAGGCACCTTTCAAATCGTGTGCCAATTGTTTCATGCTCAGTGCATCCTGCAGACGCAATGCCAGCGGCATTTTTTCCATTAAGAGCTGCTGCATGGAGTGTTGGAAAAGTTGTAATATTTCCGCAATGGCTTCGTCGTCATCACCAAACAGGTCCTTCAATTGATCCAGGTTAATATAGCTGGCATGGGCTTCTCTGTCGTCACTGCCATGCCTGAGAGAACTCTCTTCACTGCTATCAATGAGATTTCGATTGATCGCTTCAGAGATCTTTTCTCTGGATACCGGTTTGCTCATGTAGTCATTCATGCCCGCTTGTAAGCAGATTTCCCGATCACCTTTCATCGCATTGGCTGTCATCGCTATGATGATTCTGGAACCACCATGCTCTTTTTCATAAGCGCGTATATGTCTTGTAGCTTCAAGCCCATCCATGATCGGCATCTGGCAGTCCATAAATATTATATCATATATATCAGCAGCCATGGCTGTGTGCACTGCTTCCTGGCCATTTTCGACCGTGTGTACAATGCAGCCCAGCTTACTCAGATGTGTTTGTGCGACCTTTTGATTGACAGGATTGTCCTCTGCCAGCAGTACGTGAATGCCTGATTGGGCATCGAGTGTCTCATCGGGCAAGGGTTGCGTTGCTGTGATGCTGTTCTCTTCGACACTGTCCAAGCGTAATGCCTGAGCCAGACAATCGAACAGATGCGACATATTGATTGGCTTGGGAAGTAGTGAGTTGAAACCGACATCGAGGGCTTTCTGCTTCAGGCCAAAGTGATCGTGACCGGTATGTAAAATCATGGGAGTCTCAGTGTAAGCACTCTGTTGACGAATATATTCAGCCATCTCCAGGCCAGTTTGATTCGGCATATGATGGTCAATAATCATCAAATCAAACGGTTTGTTGTTAGCAGCAGCTAATTCTAATGCTTCAAGCCCGGCTGCACTGCTTTCGGTGCTGGTCACTTCTATATCCCAGTGCGAAAGGTAATGGTCGAGAATAAAACAGGCGTTGGCGTCGTCATCAACCACCAGGATATTTAACCCGGCCAAGTTTTCCACATTATAACCTGCATTGATCAACTCGAGATCTTCACTGGCTTCAAATTCAAGTGCAAAGGAGAATTCAGAACCTTTTCCAAGCTCACTATGCAGTTGAATATCTCCGCCCATCAGTTGTATGATTTTTTTACTGATGGCGAGTCCCAGGCCTGTGCCGCCGTATTTGCGGGTAGTTGTGCCATCAGCCTGTACAAAGGGCTGAAACAGCCGTTTTTGAGCATCCGGACTTAAACCAATGCCTGTATCACGTACGAAAAAACTTACTTTGATGTGATCATCGATTTTTTCCTGGCACATAATGCGAATGTTTACCTCACCTTGCTCGGTAAATTTCACAGCATTATCGACCAGGTTCAGTATCACCTGACGCAGGCGGCCAGTATCTCCAATCAAGGCGGCTGGAATAGTTGGGTCAATAAAAAGATTGAGTGCGATGCCTTTGTCATTGGCTTTGATGGCAACAACGCCGACAGCCCCTTCAACCATGGAGTGTAGGGAGAAGGCTGCCTGCTCAATGTCCAGGTGACCGGCTTCCACTTTGGAGAAGTCGAGAATGTCATTGATGATCATCAACAGAGCATCGGATGAGGCGTGTATAGTTCGGGTGAATTCACGCTGTTCAGCATTTAGCGGGGTATCGAGTAAAAGATCGGTCATGCCGATGATACCGTTCATTGGGGTGCGAATTTCATGGCTGACGGTGCTGAGGAACATGGATTTCATTTTTGATGATTCAAGGGCTTGATCTCGTGCCTCTTTGAGGGCTTTCTCACTGTTGATGCGTTCTGAAACATCATGAATGGTGATACTGAAATAATCAAATACCCCTTTAGTTTTAATCATCATGACAGAGAGCTCTATGGGAACGTCAAAGCCATCTTTATGCCTGGCCACTATTTCAATGCGTTGATTTAAAACACTGGAAAACTGTTTTTGAACCATAATCATCTGATCTTTGGGGAACAGTTGATATAGGCCGCTGGTGCCTATCATCTCCTCAGCTGATCTGCCGAATATCTTTTCTGCCTGCGGATTCCAATAGGTTATTTTAGCATGAGAGTCGACCATAATCATACCGTCGAGAGCTGTATCCATGACCTGACGGATACGCTTCTCGCTGGTTTCAATAGCCTCTATGCTATCCTTAATCTCCGTGATATCACGGGCATAGAGGTTGACATCATCGGTGCCTGGCAGTGATGCATAGGTCAATTCAAACACTTTATTGGCAGCAACAAGTTCACTACTGCGGTTCTGTTTATCGGTCAGTACTATCATGCACTCTTGCAACATCTCTGAGGGTAATTTTTCGTGGATGGATATCTCTAGAGCATCCAGAATATATTTACTGGCTGCATTGGCATAGCTCAGTTCACCATGATGATTGATGCGCATGACCGGAGCCGGGTTTTCAGATGAAAAACGAGCCAGTGAAGCGCTGCGTGCTTCTTCTTCTTTACGTTGGGTGATATCAGTACGGATGGCGATATAGCGTTCCACTTTGCCGTGCTGCCCCATGAATGGAATGATTGATGTGTCCACCCAGTAGAACGAACCATCTTTCTTTCTATTTTTGACCTCTTGATGCCATGCTTTTCCCTTGCCTATAGTCTGCCACATCTCTTTGAAGAAGGAGCGGGGATGATATCCAGAATTGAGTAGACGGTGATCCTGGCCGAGTAACTCTTCTCTACTGTATTGTGAGATTTCACAAAACTTATCATTAGCATAAGTGATGCGACCTGTTCGATCAGTAGCGGCGACAATGGAGTGTTGATCGAGTGCGAATTTTTGGTATTCCAGTTCAGAAACAGCCTCTTCGAGCTCGCTGGCGGCGCGACGCAGGCGATACATGACATATGCAGCATAAAATAACAGCAGCACTGCCAGCATGCTCATTAACAGCATGACATTATCGGTATGATGTACATTTTCAGCATGTCTGCCCTGTTGTAAGTGTTCGATATCTTCAACCAATTGTACGGTAGGCTGACGCAATATTGTTCGGGCAAGCATATGAAGCTCGTCTGTTTTACTCAGGATGATATCAATATGGCTGAAGATATTATCCAGCTTGTCCATGCTCTTTGAATGCAGATTCTGTTGTTTAAAAGCAGTGATCATGGCATTGATATGTTGCCGTAGCCGCTGTGATGGTTTGGTGATGTAGATATAAACATCTGAGGTTAAATCATATAATTTCGCCCGTATTTCAATGCTCAATTTAGGTGCCGTCTGTTCGACAGCGATAGGTAAATAACCTTGTGAATTGCGTAAAATGGAGTGATCCGCTTTAAATTGTTCGATGGATAAAATTTTCTGTTTTAATTGTAAGAACAGTCTGTTTGCCCCTGTCTCAAGCGATTCTCTGGCCTCTTCGGACATGCTGGATTGTAGCTTGCTTAGTTCTTCCTGCTGCTTGTTCAGACGATTGGTGATATCTACCATGGAGTCAAAGTTACGCAGCATGCCACTTCCCGCTAACAGCATATGTTCATTCATACGCACATCTTGATCTTTGAGCTGTGTCAGCACATTGGTCAGATGTTCATATTGCTTCATATCAACGCGTTGAGATTGTGGTCCGAAAAGAAACATGAGCAATAGGGCTGAAAGCAATATTGCCAATGTCGGTATTGTGTATGTTTTCATTCAGCGGCTTCCTGATGAAGTTTACCCACTAAAGAGTCTAGAAATGAGATTATTAGCTTGATATCCTGATCTGATATGGGGCGACCCAACTGGTATTTGGCCATCACACGAATGGCATCGGGCAAGGTTTTGACTGAGCCATCGTGGAAGTAAGGCGCTGTCAGTGTTACCAGCCGTAAGCTTGGAACCTTAAATTTCTGTTTGTCAGCAGCGGTATTGGTTACAGCAAAACGGCCAAGGTCAGCATCTGTGATATTGCCTCTATCTTTAAAGTAATCACCGAACACACCTAGTTTTTGGAACATATTACCGCCGACATTGGCACCTTGATGGCATGAAATGCAGCCATAAGACTGAAACAGTTGGAAACCTTTTTTTGCATCGTCGCTGATAGCATCTGCATTGCCATTTACGAAACGGTCAAAGGGGGAGTCTACGGTTACCAATGAGCGTTCAAATGTGGCGATTGCATCTTTGATTTGCTTGGCTGTAATACCCTCTTCGCCATAGATGCTGGCGAAGCTCTGAATATAAAGTTGGTCAGTCGATAATTTCTTTATGATTTGACCCCAATTGGAGGCCATCTCAACAGGGTTATGTGTAGGACCATCGATCTGATCTTCCAGGCTTGCTGCGCGTCCATCCCAGAACTGGGCGAGATTGTAACCGGCATTGTATACCGTTGGCGTGTTGACGCCGCCTTCACCGCCATTGACGCCAAACGAATGAGGCAAGTTATCGGTGCCGCCGCCTGATTCCAGATTATGGCAATGGGCACAACTGATTGAATCATCGCCGGATAGGCGATTGTCATGAAACAGTTTATCACCCAGCTTAATCTTCTCAGGGTTGAGGCCCTCAGGCATCAGCAATGGGGCTATAGGGGTTTCGTAATCGTTCATGCCATTGGCTAGTGCTGAATTGCTCATGTTCAAGAATAAGAGGCAACAACTGAGGTATAGGCTAAAAAATTTCATCTAAGCGAGCTCCCTGATAGGAAAGGATAGTGTGATTGAGAGAGCTGAGGGTTGGATAATGACGATGCCATATTATTGCAGCCCTGTTCGGCAGTGGACTGCAGGGCAATGATGGTCACATTTGTTATCGGAAAAATTCTGTTGCGAACAGAGCTCTGCTGCGAATACAGAGGCTGTTTGTATCACAAGCTGAAGACTATTTGTGGCTGGCATCATGCGCCTCCTATTAACTCAATAACGAGTTAATAGAAGCAAAGCACATGCCACTCTGTTTATGCTGGTGGTCGTTGTATTAAAATAACCAGGGAGCCTGCTTTATACGGCTCTGTTCGTAGTTGCGAATGTTATCCGATTGAGTCAATGTCAAACCAATATCATCGAGTCCGTTTAGCAGGCAATGTTTACGGAAATCATCAACCTCAAAAGAGAGGCTTTTACCAGATGGCAAACTTACGGTCTGGGCGATCAAATCAATATTTAGCGAAAAACCTTCGGTTGTCGCACAAGCATCAAATAGCGTATCCATCTGACTGTCATTCAGAACAATGGGAAGAATGCCATTTTTGAAGCAGTTGTTGTAAAATATGTCGGCAAAGCTTGGGGCAATGACGCAGCTAAAGCCGTAATCAAGGATTGCCCAGGGTGCGTGTTCACGAGATGAACCACAGCCGAAGTTTTCACGTGTGATTAGAATTTCAGCGCCCTGGAAACGTGGCTGATTAAGCACAAAATCATTCCGTTTGGGGCGATGGGTGCAATCCATTTCAGGTTCACCATGATCTTCATAACGCCATTCATCAAACAGGAATGGACCGTAACCGGTGCGTTTGATGGATTTGAGAAACTGTTTTGGAATAATCGCATCAGTATCAACATTGGCGCGATCCATTGGCGCAACTAAGCCGTTTAAAGTTGTAAATGCTTGCATGGTATACTCCTAGACCCAATCTCTGATATCAACAAAATGGCCGGCAATTGCAGCGGCTGCAGCCATAGCAGGGCTGACCAGATGCGTGCGCCCACCCATACCCTGGCGGCCTTCAAAATTACGATTGGAGGTAGAGGCACAGCGCTCGCCCGGCTCCAGTCGATCGGCATTCATAGCCAGGCACATTGAGCAGCCCGGATCACGCCATTCAAAACCTGCCTGACGGAAGATCTCATCGAGACCCTCTTCTTCAGCCTGCTGTTTTACCAAGCCTGATCCGGGTACTGCCATGGCTAGTTTTACATTTGCAGCGACGCTTTTTCCTTTCACCATGGCGGCTGCTTCGCGAAAATCTTCGATGCGACCATTGGTGCAGGAGCCGATGAATACTTTATCAATATTGATCTCTTGCAAAGGTGTACCAGCCTTCAGATCCATATAAGCCAGAGCTCTGTTCCAGCCCTCCTGTTGTACATCATCTTTCGCGTCGCTCGGGTTTGGAATGGATGCGGTGATTGGCAATACCATTTCAGGACTCGTGCCCCAACTTAGTTGTGGCGCAATATCTTCGGCTTTAAATAACAGCTCTTTATCAAACTCTGCGTCAGCATCGGAGTGTAACTCTGACCATGCAGCTTTGGCACTGTCCCAGTCGTTAGCTTTTGGTGCATAAGGACGTCCTTTGACGTATGCAATGGTGACATCATCGACGCCAATCATGCCGCAACGGGCACCGGCTTCAATGGTCATATTGCATAGACTCATACGTCCTTCCATGGAGAGTGCACGAACAGCGCTGCCAGCAAATTCAATGGCGAAACCTGTGCCACCGGCGGTCCCGATTTCACCAATAATATAAAGTGCCACGTCTTTGCCTGTCATGCTGGTAGGCAGTGTACCTTCGACGCGAATACGCATGGTCTTTGGCTTTTTTTGAATCAGACACTGGGAGGCTAAAACATGTTCTACTTCAGAGGTTCCGATACCCATGGCAATTGCACCAAAAGCACCATGGGTGGAGGTGTGCGAATCGCCACAAACCACGGTCATGCCCGGTAAAATCAATCCCTGCTCTGGCCCCATAACATGTACTACGCCCTGACGAATATCATCCAAAGCAAATTCAGTGATACCAAACTCTGCGCAATTGGCATCCAAGGCTTCTACCTGTGCGCGTGATACAGGGTCAGTGATGCCTTGATCACGATTGTTGGTAGGTACATTGTGATCGGGTGTCGCTACCGATGCATTGATGCGCCATGGCTTGCGCCCTGCCATGCGTAAACCTTCAAATGCCTGTGGGCTGGTAACTTCATGAACCAGCTGGCGGTCAATATAAAGTAGCATAGAGCCATCGTCGTTTTCAGACACGACATGCTGATCCCACACTTTTTCAAATAACGTTTTTGCCATCATAAACTCCCACGCTTACCCATTAAAGGCGGGCAGTGTAGCGATATTAGTGTTGTGAGGCGAATTTATGCGAAGGCGAGAATCAAAGCGGATGATAGATTCGAGCCAATTGCTTTTGAAATCTTCACAGTTATGCTGCGCAATCACAGTTCTAATGGAGGCAAAGATGTCCATCAAATCAGATAAATGGATTCGCAAAATGGCGCAGGAACAGGGGATGATTGAGCCATTTGTCGATGGCCAGGTTAAAAAGCGGGAAGATGGCACTGGCATTGTCTCCTATGGTCTCTCTTCTTATGGCTACGATGTGCGGTGCTCGGATGAGTTTAAGGTTTTCACCAATATCAATTCGGCCGTGGTTGATCCGAAAGATTTTTGCCCGAGTTCTTTTGTCGATATTCAGTCGGATGTCTGCATCATTCCGCCCAACTCATTTGCACTGGCGCGTACGGTGGAATACATGCGTATCCCTCGCTCAGTGCTGACTATCTGTCTGGGCAAATCGACCTATGCACGCTGTGGTATTATCGTCAATGTCACGCCGCTTGAGCCCGAATGGGAAGGTCATGTGACGCTGGAGTTTTCCAATACGACGCCATTGCCAGCCAAGATTTATGCCAATGAAGGTGTGGCTCAGTTTCTGTTTTTAGAGTCTGATGAAGAGTGTGAAACCTCCTATAAAGATAAAGCCGGTAAATATCAGGGACAAACGGGCGTGACCGTTCCGAGGTTATAAATATGAAATTATCTGAAATACTCTCTCAGGCAGACAAGCCACTTATCTCTTGTGAATTCTTCCCTCCCAAAACAGATAAGGGTGAAGAGAATCTATGGAACTGTTTGGATGAATTAAGAAGCATCGATCCAGCTTACATTTCGGTCACCTATGGTGCCGGTGGCACAACACAGGGGCGTACCAAAGGTATTGTGACCCGTATCAAAGAAGAGACGGGGCTCTCTCCAGTAGCGCATTTAACTTGTGTTGGTGCCAGCAAAGGTGATTTGGCGGAGCTTCTGGCAGAATATCGTGCTGCCGGCATCCAGAATATTCTGGCCCTACGTGGTGATGCGCCGGAAGGTATGGATCGTTTTGAAGCAGCAGACGGTGGTTTTTCCTACGCTACTGATCTGATTGCCTTTTTACGTACACAGGGTGATTTTTCAATTGCCTGTGCGACTTATCCGGAAGGGCACCCTGAGTCCAAGGGTGGTGTGGCTGATGATATTCGATATCTGAAAATGAAACAGGATAATGGTGCTGACTGTGCTGTGACCCAGTACTTTTTTGATAACGATGCATTTTTTAGATTCCGTGATGCGACAGAAAAAGCCGGTGTGACGATTCCGATTGTGCCGGGCATTATGCCAGTCGGTAATTTTGAGCAAATTGTGCGTTTCTCTAATATGTGTGGCGCAACGATACCAGCCTGGATGCATGAACAGATGGAGCCGATTAAAGGCGATCTGAAGGCTGTGCAGGCACTCGGTATTGAGCTGGCGGTGAAGCAGTGTCGTGAGCTGTTAGAGGCTGACGCACCTGGTTTGCATTTTTATACCCTGAACAAATCAGCCGCGACCATCGCTATTCGCAATCAGTTAGTCGACCTTCTTTAAGGCCTGATTGAAGAGATGATGTTCTGGCGGTTTTTGTCCCGTAATATGGCCGCCTTAACGCTGTTTGGTGCAGTGGCGGCATTTTTGTATCCGCCACTATTTTTGATTTTTAAAGATTATTTTCTCGGCTGTTTTGCAGCCACCATGTTTGCGCTTGGTGTTGTCTTAAAACCGACCGAAGCGCGTTCTGCTTTATCACGCCCGTCCCAAATCGCTCTGGGTGTGCTCTGCCAGTTTTCGATTATGCCATTGCTGGGTTTTACAGCGGCATCTATCGCGGTATGGCAAGGTGTCTCTCCTGCCATTGCTTTGGGATTCATCATCGTAGGCTGTGCACCGGGAGCGATGGCAAGTAATGTCATCACTTATTTAGCGGGCGGCGCAGTCGCCTTCTCCATTGCTATGACCATGCTTGCGACCACGCTGTCTCCGCTACTGACGCCTGCACTGGTTGAGTTCTTTGGCAGTGCATATATGGATATTCCATTCTGGCCTATGATGCAGACGATTGTGCTGACTGTGGTATTGCCTCTGATGTTTGGCATGTTACTGCGCACCCGCCTTGGTAACCATATCGCACAAGCAGAGCAGATTGCGCCGGGTATTGCTGCTATCGCCATTATTATTATTTGTAGTTATGCGGTAGCAGCGAATCATGATCGTATTGCAGATACACCAGCTCTGGTTATCGGTCTTGTAATTCTTCTGAATGCTTTGGGTTATGGGCTTGGCTGGTTAGCCGGTGTACTATTCCGTTTTGATTTCACCTACAAAATCACCCTGGCTATTGAAATTGGTATGCAGAATGCGGGTCTAGGTGTGGCATTGGCATTGAAACATTTTCAACCTGAAACGGCGCTGCCCGGTGCATTGTTCGCGGTTTGGTGCATCATTACTGCTGCAGGCATGACCCGTTATTTGCGCCATAGAGCCAGAGATGAGGCCGCGTCAGCTCAACACTGAGTTTTATTCTTTGTTCGAGTGAAAGTCAGTGACTTATATCAAGGCCGATGTAGCTCAGTTGGTAGAGCATCTCACTCGTAATGAGAAGGTCTCCGGTTCGATTCCGGACATCGGCTCCATATAAATCAATAACTTAGGAATATCTTGTTTAGCGCGGGTCTATTATCTGAACTTAGGTGCAATATTTCAAATGTAATTCAGAGGTGTCGTCTGCAAGGTTCATTGATGGTGATAGCATGACGCAAAAACGTTACCCGTTCCTGTTTTTTAACTCCAAGGGTTATAGTTAAAAGCCTTCTTATCACGCTGGTGAAGTCGGTATGCCCGGACAGCTGCAATTAGAGCAATGCCAACTGCTAAAAGCAGCACCAATATAAAGAAGATTGTTTCAATATCCATGAGGCGGAGAGTAACAGAAAGGGAGCCTATAGGTGCTAGTTTTTGATCGGCCGAGGGTCTATTCTCGTTTATACATATGCTCTGGCTACTCAATTAGACCGAGTCAGTGGGATTGTATTCGCAGACTCTTGGACAAAACCTGTTCAACTTACTTGCGGAAGAGTATCTACTGTCCATTTCCACACCTTAGTTATAAGCACCTTTTACTTTTTTAAGCTGTAACTTAACAGATTAAAATTTAGCGAGACCAGGTGTGGATGTTGTTTAATAACTTGCTCCAATTATTGCCCGGTGTGATCTGTCCACCGCAAACATCGTGATTTGCACCAGTGACGGCAGAGAGGGTATTCGGTGCGCCCATTAGCGTGGCGCGAGCTAATAGGGCAAAGCTAATCGCTTCAACGGCCTGGGCGCTTATGCCGACTTCATCAGTGCTCTCTACAGTCGCGGGAGCTAACTTTTCTCTAAGCAGAGTCATCAGATGTTGGTTGCGTGCGCCACCGCCACAGATCAACCATGCTAGTTCCTGCTTGGATTCAGAAGCTTGGGGAATCAAGCTGATAGAGTCGGCAATGGCATCAGCAGTGAAACTACAAGCTGTGGCTAAACGGTCGGCATCGGAGAGCTCAGGCCAGTCGATAATTTGCTGGATGATCGTTTCGCCGAACATTTCACGGCCCGTTGATTTGGGAGGTGTGCGCGTTAGAAAAGGGTGTGCGATCAGCGTGGTCAAAAGTGCCTCGCAGACCTGGCCACTGGCTGCCAGTCTGCCATTGTAATCAAAACTCTCCTGTTCGTCTGTGATGGCTGATATCAAACCATCCATAAGCATATTACCTGGGCCAATATCAAAGCCAGTGACTTTCCCATCACTGCTTAACCAGGTGATATTGGCGATCCCTCCAATATTGACGATGGCGGTATTGTGCAGGTCTGAAGCAAACAATTGACTGTGTGCAAAGGGGACCAGTGGGGCTCCTTCTCCGCCCGCCGCAATATCACGGCTACGAAAATCAGAGACCGAGGTGATACCTGTTATCTCTGTCAGTGTTGAGGCGCAGCCGATTTGCAGGCTAAATGGGGTGTTGTCTTTAGGACGATGGCGAATGGTTTGACCATGGCAGCCAATGGCTGAAATATCCGACGGTTGTAGACCAGCTTGCTGTATCGCAGTCAGCGTTGCAGCGGCATAAGCATGGCCCAGCTCTCTATCCAGCTCTCCCATGATATCAATTTCGTTATCGCTACCGGGATTCGCTAAGCGTAACACCATCTCGCGCAGTGTTTGCGGCATAGGGGACTCTGAGAAATGAAGCAGTTCAACCTGTTCATCACAGCGCACAATTGCGACATCAATCCCATCGGCAGATGTGCCGGACATGATGCCAATGACGATGGGGGGAGATGATGTCATGGACACGGGTTGGGGTGCTTTTTCTGTATCTGCTCGAGCTCGTTTAAACAGTCTTCAGAAAGGGTGATTGCATGACTGGCAATATTGCTGTTGAGTTGTTGAGTCGTAGTGGCACCGATGATGGTGCTGCATACGAAAGGCTGTTGGCGGATAAATGCGAGTGCCATTTGAGCCGGGTCGAGTCCCTGTTTGTGGGCAATGGCAACGTATGCTGCCGTTGCGGCGTCTGCTTGTGGATTGCTGTAGCGGGTATAATTCTCGAATAGTGTGATACGGCCGTGAGCAGGCTTGTTGCCATTTAAATATTTGCCCGAGAGTACACCAAAGGCCAAAGGGGAATAAGCCAGCAGTCCCAGCTGCTCACGACAGGACATTTCAGCCAGGCCGATTTCAAATGAACGATTAAGCAGGCTATATGGGTTTTGAATCGCAGCAATGCGTGGCAGCGCCTTGTGATCTGAGAGACTAAGATGCTGCATGGTTCCCCAGGGGGTTTCATTGGAGATGCCGATGTGACGTACTTTGCCGGCCTGAACCAGCTCCTGCATGGCAGACAGGGTCTCTTCGATGGCAGTGCTCGATTCATCACTGTTATGCTTATAACCGAGTTTGCCGAAAAAGTTGCATTTGCGATCAGGCCAATGGGTTTGGTAGAGGTCGATGTAGTCCGTTTGCAATCGTCGCAAAGAGGCTTCACAGGCGCTGATAATGTTATTTCTATCCAAGCATGCTCTGCCTTCACGAATATGTGGACACCAGGCGGTTGGGCCACATACTTTGGAGGCCAGAATGATCTCTTTACGCCGGCCTGTTTGTTGGAACCATTCGCCGATGATGCTCTCTGTTTTTCCGTAGGTCGCTGCTTTCGGAGGAATAGCATAAAGCTCGGCAGTATCAAAAAAGTTGATGCCTGATTGATAGGCAAGATCCATCTGCTCAAAAGCCTGAGCTTGTGTGTTTTGTTCACCCCAGGTCATGCTGCCCAAGCAGATAGCAGATACATCGATATCAGTTCTACCAAGTTTGTTATAAATCATCTCTGATCCTCGCGTTTGGCATCTCCGGCATTATAGATGGCTCCGCCATTGACGGCATACTGCTGCAGCACATCAATTGCCTGTTGCCGGCAGATATCTGTTTCGACTGAAATACCACGTTGTTTCAGTGCTTGTCGCCAGTCGCTCATCTTTGGGCCCTCATCAAAACCAATTGCGCGCGCATCTTCATCGCGAGCAGCACACACCAGATGTTTAATGCCCGACCATGGAATTGCTCCGAAACACATGGCGCACGGTTCGCAACTTGTGACCAGCTCAAATCGCTGTGGTGTGCTGGCGAGATCAAAAACCTTTAGCCGCTGTTGTGCCATGCTGATGGCAACCATTTCGGCATGTGCCATGGAACAACATGAGTTAACCACCACATTGACGCCAACTGCGATGAGTTGATGTGTATCCATATCGAATATCGCGGCACCAAAAGGGCCACCGCTGCCATGTTCAATATTCTGTTTGGCCAGTGAAATTGTAAAAGCCATGCGTGATTGTATGCTTGGGTAATCTGTATCAAATGTTGATATTGAGTCAGATAACCATGTTGGGATGCGTATGCGCAATTCATGAGGCATAGAGAGCATTGATTTAGCTATCGCGTGTTATTGACATGGAATGAATAATACGGGCTAGATGACAAAATGGACGACAACCCAGGTGATTGCACCCAAGGTGGCGATTAGAGCTGCAAGCCAGGCCATCCAGTCCACTGCCCATTGCATAATAGCCCAGCTGGTCATCAAGCCAACGACGGTGCCTATCGTATTTAGACTTGAGTTCGTGCGCCATGGGATCCCCAGCACATAGGCAATAAATTCAGGTGTTAGGGCACCAAAAATCGAGATAAAAACAACATTGGCAAAAAGAACGGCTTTCATCCATTCAATTCGATCCTTGTTTTGATCGCGGTCAGCATATAAACATGCAACGACTGCAAAGATCAAAAAAAAGACAGCCCAGCTGATCGAAATAATTTCAGAACTGTGCAAAGCATTCTCCTTAACTATTTATTGGGAAAATAGTACAGCGGCCTATTATTGCAGTATGAGAGTTTCTAGTATAGAAAATCGTTATGAATTCTAAGTTGCCTCTGAACACAAGCTCATTTTTTGAAGATAAGCGCCAGGTGTTTGGCTGGGTTCATCTGATCAGTGGCATCACGCTATTGTTATTTGTTTTTCTGCATTGGCTTGAAGGATGCTGCCGAGATCTTTCTATCGTGGAAACGCTGCTGGCTCTGGTGATGCTGTTCACCTATTGGCGTATCCGGCAAGGGGTGGAGCTGGCCAAGGTTGAGGATATCCTGATGGTATCTGCAATGGTGCTGTTTTCAGCGCTGGTATTTACTGAAAGCATTGAAAATACCGGGATCTTTTGGCTGGCTGGTTTTCCTTTTGTCGCATATCTGGCCAAGCAGGTAAAAAAAGCACGTTACTGGGTGGCGTTGCTGGTTGTAGAGCTACTGATTGCAGCGTCATTGCAGTCATTAGCCTTGATTGAGACCTCATATTCGATCACTCAGCTGTTATGCATTACCGCCGTTGTACTATTTTTCTGGGTGTTTGCACATATCTATCAGTCGCAGCTTGAATGGCGCAAAAAGCAGCTGGATGAATCTTACCATGCATTGGCGCTACAGCAGGATCGCATGCAAGTGATACTCGACCACTCGCCAATTGGAATCTGGATGGTGGATAACAATCGTAAAATTCAGTTTTTGAATAAAGCCTGGGTGAAAACTTGTGGTATATCAGAGCTGCAGGCAAAACTGGCAGAAGATTATTCAGCCCTGTTGCCGGATGCGATGATAGAGAGATCTTTGGCTTCAGATGCAGCCTGTCTTGATGGCGAAGAGGCGTTTTATGGACGTGATGAGATGGTGTGTGCCGATGGTGTCTTAAGGACGTTTGATTTTATCAAAGTTCGCTTAGAGCATGAGGATGCTCAGGTCTCAGGGCTGGTCGGTTTTGCCATTGATGTGACTGAAAAGCTGGCCGCAGAAATGGAGCAAAAAGTATTGGAGCAACAAGTGCAGCACTCACAGCGCCTGGAGTCGCTGGGGGTGATGGCTGGTGGCATTGCGCATGACTTTAATAACCTGCTGACGGTGATTCAGGGCAATATAGAGCTTGCCAGTCTGGAGAGTGATTTGTCTGAATCGGTGCAAGAATCCTTGTCCTGTGTGGACTCAGCGGTGCATGCGGCGACAGGTTTGTGTCGGCAGATGTTGGATTATTCGGGTAAAGGTGTGATGCGACCAGAGCCGTTGGATATTCAGGCTCTGATAGAGGATATGTCGTCGCTGCTGGATGCTTCGACGGGTAAAAATGTGGTTTTGTCTTTTCACCTTGATGAACCATCACCCTGGATATTGGCTGATCGTACACAGTTCAGGCAGGTACTTTTGAATTTAGTCATCAATGCATCGGAAGCGATTGGCGTGAAAGAGCGGGGTGCAATTCAGATTTCTATTTGCCATCGGCATCTTGATCAACTTGATGTGACACGCTTTGCTGATGCGAAGTTGAAACCCGGTGATTATGCTGTGCTGATAGTGAAGGACAATGGGGTAGGTATGGATGCGGAGACGGTTGGGCGCATGTTCGATCCTTTTTTCACCACAAAGTTTACCGGCCGTGGGCTGGGAATGAGTTCTATCCTGGGGATTTTGCGTTCTCATGATGCAGGTATGGATGTTGATAGCCATTTGGGTGCAGGGACAACGATCTCTGTGTGGTTCCCTGAAATTGATGATGCTACACATGCCCATTTGCTTAGCCGTGGGAATGTGAAACGGCCCCAGTCTGGGCGGGTTTTATTGGTGGATGATGAGTCCACTGTGATTCATGTTGCTACGCGCATGTTGAAACATTTGGGGCTGACAGTGACGACTGCAGCCAATGGGAGGGAAGCGGTGGAGCTGTTCGCCGAGGACTCGGATTTCGATTGGGTGCTGCTTGATGTGATGATGCCAGAGATGGGAGGCTTAGAGTGTTTACAGAAGCTGCGTGAAATTCGTCCGGACACCTATGTTGCGATGTCATCGGGTTACGATGCAGAAAGTGCTCTTTCGCCTGCTAATCAGTGTCAGCCCAATGATTTTCTCAGTAAACCATTCACTCTGGAGATGTTGCGTGCTGTCGTGAACAAGGTGCGAGAGTGAAGGCAGGGCAATCGCATTAAAAAGCGGCTTATGATTTAGCAATGTAATCAAAGTTTCATCAACAACCCGAATGGCACAGCCAGAGAGAGCCCCTGGGGGAAGTCCATGTGTTAGAGGTGTATCCTCGATACAACCATTCGGGGATGACGTGTGAAATAGCTGAAAGCATAATAAAATTCAGGTATTTTTAATTCGATTGCCCTGAGCGTAAAGGGCTATAAGATATTGAGGACACTCTCTGGTGGGCGACCTACAGCCGCTTTCTCACCATTAATCACAACAGGGCGCTCGATCATTTTGGGGTAAGCAACCATCAGAGCGATGCTTTCATCACGAGTTAGTGATTTATCTTTGATGTGGGTTTTGAACTCTTCTTCGCCCTTACGCATCAGTTCAGCAGGCTCTTTATTTAACAGTTTTAAGACTCGGTCCAGTTCTGCTTTGCTTGGGGGTGTTTTCAAATACTCAATAATTTCAGGCTCTACACCCTGCTCTTGCAGCAGTGCGAGCGTTTGCCTGGATTTGGAACAGCGTGGGTTATGATAGATTTGCACGGACATATTGAGCTCCTTTATTAGATTCAGGCCAGTTGCAGGGCGGCATATTTTAGCATCAAACGTTTGGTGCCGGAACGACGGAACTGTACGGTTACGCGGGCAGCATCGCCAGCCCCCTCTAATGCTAGGATGACACCTTCACCAAAGCTCGGGTGTGAAACACTACTGCCAATATTGATTCCCGCTTCATTGTTCATATTCGGTGTTGGTGATGGCGCAGCAAGGGGCTCATCTTGCTGCAAAATATCGCCGGGCATGCTTTTGATAAAGCGGCTCGGCAGAGGGTAGTGGGTCTCACCGTAAAAGCGGCGCAGTCGTGCCGATGTGAGCAGCACATGGTCACGGGCTCGGGTGATGCCGACATAGAGTAGTCGACGCTCTTCCGCGATACCTGATTCACCTTCATCGAGCGAGCGTTGATGTGGTAGCAGGCCCTCTTCAACGCCGGGAAGTACCACGCAATCAAACTCCAAACCTTTGGCGCGATGCAAACTCATCATACAAACCGAATCGATCTCTTCTTCCTGCTTATTGTCATTGATGGCCTCGCTGCTTTGCAACAGGGCGGCGCGATCCATGAACTCAACAGGTGTTAGATCCTGCATCAATGAAATCTCAATATAATCTTGCAGGGTGCGAACATTGTCCAGACGAGAACCCGCTTCAATTTCACCCATGGCATTCAGGCTATTGAGATAACCACTGGCTTCTAAAATTCTGTTGAGTCCGCGATCTGGCAGCTCATCACATTCAGCGCGAATCTCAATAAGCAGTTGAGCGAACGGTAGTAGTTTTTTGGCCACCCCTTCGGCTTGACCGCTAGCCAGCAGATCGAGCCAGTCATAAGCGTGCATGCCGGAAGCCATCAATTGTGCAGTCAGCTGCTCCAATCCTTTAGCACCAATGCCGCGTTTGGGTTTGTTGCAGATGCGCATCAGCTGCAGCTTATCACCACAGCGATTGAGCAGAGCCCAGTATGCCAGCGCATCTTTGATCTCCATACGTTCAAAGAAGCCCAGGCCACCAACGATACGGTATGGGATGTTTACTTCTCGGCATAGCTGTTCAAGTGGCAGGGATTGACGGTTGGAGCGGTAGAGAATGGCAATTTCGGAATTTTTATAACCTAGCGATTGCCACTGTTCAATCTGTTGCACCACTTTGCGCGCTTCATCGTATTCATCGTTACACACTTTCCAGCTGGGTATCTCACCTGCCGGTTTGGTGGCTTTGAGCTCTTTTTCATGTCGATCCGTGTTTTCACGGATGACAGCATTAGCCAGCTTGAGAATGGCGGCGCTGGAGCGATAATTCTCCTGTAGGCGGTGCAGTGTTGCACCATTCCAGATGCGTTCAAATTCGAGGATATGGCGTACATCAGCACCGCGCCAGCCATAAATGCTCTGATCATCGTCACCAACAACCGTCAGGTTTTGATGTTCCGAACAGAGATGCATCAGCCATTCATGCTGGATGGGATTGGTGTCCTGATATTCGTCCACCAGCACATGATCAAAGCGAACTCTGAGGGCTGTGGCGATATCGGGATGATTGCGCATCAACAGTACCACATTCAAAATAAGGTCAGAGAAATCCATACGCTCATGACGTTTTAATTCATTCTGGTAGGCGGCATACAGATCGACCATATTGATCCCGTTCCAACCGTGTTCAGGGGTGTTGTCGGGCGTGAGGCCGGCATGTTTGCAATGCTCAATCCAGTTGATGAGATAGGAGGGGTGCAGTCGATCCGTGGCAATATTACGCGCCTTTAAAATACGTTTGATTAGTGCTTTTTGGTCATCACTATCGATAATCTGAAAAGATAGGGGATAACCCAGTGCATCGGCGTAACGGCGCAAAAAGCGCAAGGAGATGGCATGGAATGTGCCGGAAGCAACACCGCCACCGTTATCACCAATCAGCAAACTCAAACGATCTTTCAGTTCTGCCGCCGATTTATTGGTAAACGAAACAGCCAGGATACGATGCGGTGGCACGCCTGTTTGAGCGATCAGGTGACCTATACGATAAACAATAGTGCGAGTTTTGCCGGATCCAGCGCCTGCTAGTATTAATTGTGGGCCATCACCAGCTTCTGCGGCTTGTTGTTGGGCAGGATTTAACATGGCTGATGAATAACTCGATGAGTCAGATTATGCATTATTTGTTGGCACCTTCCCCGTGTTTGACGATCATTTTATGGTAGGTCGAGAAAATGGCGTTACGTGAGAGCATGCCGAGCACTTTACGGGGATTATCATCGGCCACAACAGGCATCTGCTCAAACTCTTCGTGATCCAGAATATGAATAGCATCTAGCAGCGTATCGGATTCAGAGATAACCTGAACACGCTGGTTGGCGACTTCGGAGGCCACAACCACCTGATCCAGGGCGGGGTCAATCAACCATTTCTGTAAATCGGCAAAGGTGACGATACCGATCATCAACCCATCATCATCGACAACCTGTACACAACCTTTGCCTGAGCCGGTATAAACCTGCTTTAATTCCTGCAGTCGGGCATGCCCCGAGACTCTGGGAATAGCGCGCCAGGGTATCTTTTTAATCGAAACTGAACGCATCCATGATTGCTCCAGCCCCCAGTTGGCATCAATGCCACGCTCCTCCAGTGACTCGGTAAATACCGAAGCACTGCCAAAAGAGCGTGTCACCAGCGTCGCGACACTGCAGGCCGCCATCAGGGGTAACATGATGTGATAATCAGCTGTCATCTCAAATACAATCAGCATGACCGTCAGTGGTGCATGCAGAGCCGCAGCCGTTAATGCACCACAGGCAACGAGTGCGTAAGCACCGTAGCTTTCCGAATATGAGGGGGAAAAAGCATGCGCGATATCGCCAAATAGGGCGCCTACGGTGGCCCCCATAAACAGCGCTGGCCCGAACAGTCCGCCGGGAAAGCCGCCTGCGGCACTTAAAACAGTCGCGGCCAATTTAGCCACCAGAATAATGGCGAGAAATGCGACCAGTGGCAGCGCAAAGCCGAGAATCTCCGGTTCAATACGTTCCAGCAGCATATCTTCAACCGTGCCGTAACCAATCGACATGACCTGGGGAAGCACAAGTCCTAAGAGTCCAATGTGAAAACCAACGACTGCAGGTCGCAAGCGGCGGTCAGGAATCAATTTGGCCAACCAAGCACGGGCCGGTTTCATTGATTTGATGAATACTGTGGCCACCAGTCCACAAATGGCACCGATGGCAATATAGGCAGGGATTTCCCATATACTGATGAGATGATATTCAGGTACGGTAAAAGCAGGGTAGTTGCCAACTTCAGAGCGCGCAATCACAGTCGCCAGTACAGATGCGATAACGATGGGGCTGAATGTAGCGATGGCGTAATCTGCAAGAATCACTTCCAGTGCAAATAGAACCCCTGCGATTGGTGTGTTAAACGATGCGGCAATGCCAGCAGCTACGCCACAGCCAATGAGTGTTCGCAGTTGTTGCTCGGTAAGGTTGAGTCGTTGTCCGACTTCAGATGCAATCAGTGCACCTAGCGCAACCGTCGGGCCTTCACGACCTAAGCTTGCTCCACCGCCAATAGCAAGGGCTGTACCAACAGTTTCTGTGGCCAATTGGCGTGGATGGACGCGTGCTTTCCGCTCCACCATATCGGCCAATACACCGGATACACCACGCAGTTCGCCGCCGGGTAAAAAGTAGACGGTCATCCATCCGACCAATAGGCCGGTGACAGTGGGGGCAATGAGATACATATACCAGGGTAGCGTCTCTATAGCGGCTTCCCAGGTGCGTTCTCCCGTCCAGAACAGGCTGACCCATTCGATCATAAAACGCAGCAATAGCGCAGCATAACCGGAGAGTATGCCAACCACGACAGCCAGGATCACGATATAGAGGGTATCCTGTTCGCGTGACCATGCCAGAGCCCTTTTTTTGCTGTCGAGCAGCGTTTGCCATAATATCATTGCTATTGCTTCGAGTACTCCTTCTTTGTTGGCACCGTGTCAGGGCGCGCCGATGTTACGGTTCGCAGATCATAACAGCAATTAGCTATAACATGTGTTCTCAGAAGTAGGGGTAAAGCTGCTATTTTTTGGTGAGGATCGAGGTATCAGGTGGGTAGGCGGTTAATTTTTCCATGATCAGATCGGATATATCATCAAATGGTGTGCGCTCGGGCAGATGCTCATTGGTGAAATGGTTGGCCAGACAACATACGCGAGCCAGAAACAGCGGGCTGTCGGCTGAGTGGTGTTCACCTACGGCCTGACAAAGATCATCAGGGAACTTCCATAAACGCAGCAGGTGCATGCCTGCTTCGGCATGATTGACACCATAATGATCCACTTCAGCTTGCATTAAATTAGCTTCGTGCAAATGGCCTGTTTCACGTTCAAAATAAGAGAAGTCGACGCGCATGCCAAGTGCAGCCCTGCCAATATCGTGTAGAAGTCCGGCCATAAAAGCGGATTCATGACTGCAATGTTGCTGCTTGGGATCAAATGATTTGGCAAAATGTTCGGCAGCAAGACCAACAGCAAAAGCGTGCGCCCAAAACATACGGATGTTGGCCATGCCCGTTGGCAAAATCATGCCATACATGAGCGACATCGCAGTGGCGATGTGAACGGCTTCATTTATGCCGAGCCTGGCAATGGCTTTCGACAGTTCACTTATGGGAATATTGGATGGATTATAGGCTGGTGAGTTGGCGAATTTGAGAATCATGGCAGTGGTGGCTTGATCACTACGAATGACTTTAGCCAGGTCAGATGCGTTGGAATTAGGGTCTTGAGCAATGTTCTGAATTTTTACAAAGCGGTCTGGCAGTGAAGGCAAGTCTTCACTGAATTGCAGTAGCTCAAGGGTGGATTTTCGATCAAAGCCGGATAATGTCATAGTGTCTAGAAAGCAATCATCAGGCCAAAACTATATTTCAAGCGCTATCGTGATAGATGCAAGGCAGAGCTGCTTATTGATTCATAAATGGGGAATACCACGGATGCGCCCAGTAGTATGTCCAGTGCGGGTGATGCGGCAAGTAGTGTTAAAGCAATCCAGCCATATTTGAGCTTGAAGCAGGGGCTAATGATTTCACCCCAACGACTTGCTCGCAGTAATTCGCCGACCAATAGTCCAGGCAGTGGTAACAGGTGCAAGCAGGCCATACAGAGGTTAAAAAACATCAATACCTTGGCCCACCAATGGTGAAGGGGAGGTAAGCCGGTAGGCACAGAATGCGCCAGGCTCCAGCTAAATAGTGCAAAGCCCAATAAACAGAGCAGGCAATGGGCAATGCATCGGAGTGTCGCTGTTTTGACGCTTGAAGAAAGAGAATTTGGCAGTGCGATGATGATACCGCGGTGAAAGGCCAACGCGGCGAGCAGAGGTAACCATGTTCCGCGCCATGCAACGGCAAAGAAGGGGGAGGGAATGGGCGTTTTACTCAGGCGGGCCTCAAGCAGTACAACCACCGTGAGCGAGATCAGCACCGGCAGACTGTAGAGAATCAGCTGCCGAATCACGATGTTTAGCCATTCATCCATAGTTTAAGGGATAGTGTTGATGTGGCGATAGACGCCGCCACGGGCATAGCCTGCGAGATCATGGATGATGCTTTCAAAGCTCAATGAATCGGGTGCAGCAGGTAAGCCGCATGGGCCTGTCTCCAGCATAATCATGCCATCGGCATGCAGATGTTTGGGGCCGTTATTGAGAATGTCGGTTAAAAACATCAGGCCATCAGACTCATCGGTGAGGGCGTTGCGGGGTTCGTGTGATAACTCTTGCTCTAAAGCTGCCATCTCATCTTCAGCCACGTAAGGGGGGTTGGATATGATCGCATTGAATGGGCCATCGTCCTGTTGAAGCGCTGATAACATATCACCCTGTCGAAATGTGATGCGGTTTTCGACCTTGTGCTGGATGGCGTTGATTTTAGCTATCTTCAGGGCTGGCTCTGAAATGTCAGCCGCAACGATATGAGCGTTCGGATACTCGCATGCTAATGTGATGGCGATGATGCCTGAGCCTGTACCGATATCACAAAAGTGATAGTGGCCTTGTTGGTCGGAAAAGTGCTTAAGCACAGCTTCAATCAGATGCTCAGTTTCAGGCCTGGGAATCAATACATCAGGCGTGACTTGAAAGGAGCGTGACCAGAACTCCTTTTCTCCGATGATGTAGGCTAGTGGTTCACGTTGTTGGCGGCGCTGGATAAGTGCATTGAACTGTTGCTGGATGGCTTCAGGCACAGGCTCAAAGGCGCGAATAATCAGCTCAGTGCGTCCCATAGACCAGACAAGCATCAGTAGCAGTTCGGCATCGAGTTTGGGGGCGTCGCAGCCAGCTTGCGTAAGCTTTGCCGCAGCACTTTGAATCAGTTGACGAGTCGTGGAACTCACTGATAAGCGAGCAGTTCAGCCTGATGGTGCGAAAGCAAGGCATCAATCAGTTCGCTCATATCACCACCGAGAATCTGATCGAGTTTGTACAGGGTCAAGTTGATGCGGTGATCGGTGATGCGTCCCTGTGGATAATTATAGGTGCGAATTCGTTCAGAACGGTCGCCAGAGCCGACCATATCTTTGCGTATACCAGAGCGCTCGGCATTAGCTTCCGACTGTTCTTTATCGAATAGACGCGCTTGCAGTACTTTCATGGCCTGAGCTTTGTTTTTATGCTGGCTGGCTTGATCCTGGCAGGTGACAATCAGACCGCTGGGTGCATGTGTTATGCGCACCGCCGATTCGGTTTTGTTGACATGCTGGCCGCCAGCGCCAGAGGCGCGGTAGACATCGATACGAATATCATCAGGGTGAATATTAACATCAACCTCTTCAGCTTCGGGCAAAATAGCGACAGTACAGGCTGATGTGTGAATGCGACCGCCTGATTCGGTTTCAGGTACACGCTGTACACGATGGGTGCCGGATTCAAATTTAAAGCGGGAGAATACGCCTTGTCCATTCACTTCGGCAATAATTTCTTTGTAACCACCAAGTCCAATGCCACTGCTGGATAAAATAGATACCTTATAGCCCAGTGTTTCAGCATAACGGCTGTACATGCGGAATAGATCAGCAGCAAACAGGGCTGCTTCATCGCCACCTGTGCCGGCACGAATCTCAAGAATTGCACTGCGCTGATCATTAGGGTCTTTGGGCAGCAGTAGCAGTGTGAGCTGTTCGTCACTGGCAGTAATGGCCTGCTTAAGATCCTGATTCTCTTCTTCCATCAGCTCTTTAAGTTCGCGGTCACAATCAGGGTCTGCGAGTAGCTCCTGATTATCCTGTAGTTGCTGAACCATTTGCAAATGCTTTTCAACATGTGCGGCAACAGGCTCAATCTCAGAGAAATCTCTGCTTAGTTGAGTAAATCGTTTTGCATTAGAGCTAACATCGGGGTCAGAAAGTAGACTGGTTATTTCATCGCGGCGGTGCAGAATATCGTCAAGACGGGTGTTCATTGTTCCCCTTAATATTACTGATCTTGGTTGCTGTGGATAATGATTCTGTTTTGTTTGATTTAGAGTCGGAAGCATCGAGATCAAACAGGCGATTGGCCGCCCCCATCAACAGGTCACCTTCAATATCATCAGGCAGACTTTTCAATGTTTTAAGGGTGGGGTGCATATAACGCTTCATCAGTGCTCGACTGAACTGTTCAACGGCTTGCTGCTGTTGCTCGTTAAAACCCTTCATATAACGCTGTGCTTTTTCCAACTCATCCAGGCGTCGTATATCCATCTGTTGTTGAATATTGCGAATAAGTGGTACTGATTCCAGCGACTTTAACCAGCGCAGAAAAGCCAGCGCTTCTTCTTCAATCAGCAGCCGAGCCTGATCAGCTTCATGCTGGCGGTTTTCCATATTACCCTGCACAACCTGTTGCAGATCATCAATATCATAGAGATAGGCACCATCAATATCACCGATGCGGGGATCAATGTCGCGCGGGACAGCGATATCAACCAGGAACATCGGCTTGCCTTTGCGCTTTTTCATGGCTGCCTGAACAGCATCGGGTAAGAGTACAAAGGTAGAGGCACCCGTGCTGGAGAGAATAATGTCAGCCGCGTCCAGATAATCAGGCAACTGTTCCATGGTGAGCGCATGGCCTTCAAATTCCAAAGCCAGATTCTGTGCCCGTTGCAGGGTGCGGTTGGCGACCAAAATGTCGGTGCAACCGTTACCACGCAGGTGACGTGCGGCCAGCTCGGCCATTTCACCGGCTCCCATCAAGAGCACTGTTTTACCGCTTAAGTCACCAAAAATATGGCGTGCTAATTCAACCGCGCAGGAGGAGATGTTGACGGACTGTTTACCGATACCCGTTTCACTGCGCGCACGCTTGGCAGCAGCAAAGGTCGACTGATAGAGACGATGCAGTACATGTCCGGCAGTACCTGCAGTTAGAGCATGTTCATATGAATTTTTGACCTGACCCAAAATCTGCGGCTCACCCAATACAAGTGAATCCAGACCAGATGCGACAGAGAACAGATGTCGAATGGCTGCATCAGTGGTGTGAGAATAGAGGTGGTCACATACTTCCTCCATCGGCATGCCTGCGGTGCCGGCAAACCACTCGTGCACCGCAGCAATAGCAGCATCGGGGTCATGGGTGACTACAGTCATCTCTACCCGATTGCAGGTGGAGAGCAGGGCTGCTTCACGAATAGCAGGGTGTTCAATGCGCTGATTCAGGATCTCAGAGATATCTGTTTCGACGACGGCCAGACGTTCCCGCAGTTCAACAGGAGCTGTTTTATGGTTAAGTCCAATATGGCAGATGCGCATGGGGCCGAACTTTAACGCTTTAACGAATCAGGGTACAGGGTCATGGTGTTCAAGCCTGTGAGAGCGATGAGTTTTAATCGGATTATTTGTGCTTACTTGCCCTTTTGCCCCGCTCCAAACCAGTTGTCGGGTAGGCTGAAAAGGCGTTCGACAAAACCCGATTCAGATAGTCCTGCATCTTTAGGTTGGATTGCTTCTACCTTCGCATCGCTAAAAGATCCATTGAGGTGATAAACTTTACGCATCAAGCTGTGGGAGCGACCGCCAAGAATGTCGCGTAGCAATGGAATTTTAGCCAGTAAGGCATCTAAATTCTGTAGAGGTTTGGCGATCAGATAGAGATCAATTAAATTTTTGTCGAGGTCCATATTGCCCTGGCCGACCAGATCAAATGCACTTGAACGCATCGCTACATTTCGAATAAGAATGCTCTGATCCTGCATGATTGCTTCCATCTGAAGGCGTTTATACATGATGCCTGGGCCAGAAAGGTCTTTGCGCTGACCAAACAGCAGTGCCGGTAATTCGCTTAAGTTGATGGCAGATAGCAGCGTTGTGAGCGTACCTCCCTCAAGAATGCGGCCCTGATCAACGCGCAGCCGCAGTCGTCCATCCAAGCCTTGCCACCAGGGCTGCTCTTTCAGAATCAGCCCCTGGCCTGAAAAGAGCAGGTGGCCATCGCCATCCAGAAAACGTTTGGAGAGACCGCCTCTATTCATTAAATGTCCAAAGTCACCATGCAACTCTGCAAAACCTTTCCAGCGCATACCGCCATCCATTTCGGGTGTTAAGGTGGCAGACATGGTTAACTCCTGCTTTTCAAACACGGCTGAAAATTTACGCAGTTCGACTCGCCCAAGGCCAGGCAGTGTGAAGCGTGCATCGACATCCATGATGTCCAGTTGGGTGGTGTGAACCTGGGCTGCTTCCATGATGCCCAGGCTGTTTTTATCAGAGGAGAGTTTGATGTGTACTCCGCTCATGCGTGCATCATCCCAGTCGAACTGATCAATATCAGCGCGCAATAACCAGGCTTTGTCGACCAGCTTTTCTGAGTGATCGAGTGTGTCTGGTAGGGCATTACGATTAAGGTAGCTAGCTTTGGCATCAACCTTCCACATTGTGCGGTCATCAAAAGGCACATCAATATCCAGCTTGCCACGGAACGATGGTGTATGCAGTCCACTGAGTTGTGCTTTCAAACCGGACTGATTGATGCTGGCGCTGCTGGGCTCTAATTTGATGTGTTTGCCAGTGCTGATGAGTTTGTCGATTTGAACGGTGGGAAGTTTGCCGGCGGTGTTTAATTGAGCCTGATATTGTAATGAAAACGGTTCGCCGGCTTTTTTGTTGGAGCCCAACAGATGTTCCCAGCTAGCACTCTTCATGTCCAGTTCGCCAGACCATTGCCCATCGTAGTGTAGTCTGCTGATAATACTGCCGTCTGTGTGCGACATAGGCAGTTGAAAGTGTGCTGCAAGTGGAGCTAACTGACTTGTTCCATTGGCTTCCAGTGTCTTGATTTTCCATTCATTATTTTCTTGTGCTGCATCAAGCGAAACTGTGCCCTGCATATGGGAGGCGCTGAAATGGATCGCTTTGAGTGATAGACCTCTGCTTTGATCCCATTGCACTTCACCTTGTGAGAGCTGTAGAGGGAACTTAAATGCCTCAATGTTCCAGATGCCATCGGGCTGCAGGGTGATGCGAGCCTCTTTTGGATCCTCTTCTTCAGGATCCCATATAAATTCAAAATGAGCGTTGGCTCGTGCTTTGTTCCATTTCCAATCGTTGATCTCTGAGGGGCCGAGCCACTCTAGCAGATTGTTGATAGCTGAATTGGATGTGCCGTTGATATGTAAAAAAAGTGTATCGCTTGGCATATGTATCGAGGCACTGGCGTGGCCTAAGCCTTTGGGTAAGATGGTGTCTTCAATTTGTGCGTTCAGGCCATCCTGATTTAAATCAACGCTGCCACGCGTGTTTGTTAAGGCGCTGTCTGAGATTCCCAGTGCAATATCTGCATCTTCGAGTTGTGCTTGCACACGATATTGCATCGATTCCCATGCTTCCATTGTAGGCTGGTTGCGTAGTGGGTTTGGCCAGCTTAATGAAATCTCTGCGCCGGCCTGTTTGGCAACGCCCTGTTGCATCAGACTGAGCCATTGGCGCCACTCATCATCTCCGAGTGGTTGTATCCATGACCAGACCAGCGGCATGGGGAGCTGCTTCGATTCAGCGCTTAAATGAAGGGCTCCATCTTGCCACTTGCCTTGTGCGGTAATATTGCTCTCCGCCAGGCTCCATTTTAGATCGCGAATGATAACCTGCTCTAGGGAGTTCTGGCCAAGGTCGGATGCAGCTGTTTTGTTAAGACTGATTTGAAGTTCAGCGGCGAGAGTGTTGAATGCATAGCTCTGGCTGATTTGAGACAGCTTTAAGGCAATGGGTTGTTGTGATGAAATCGAGCTGTTTATGGCCCAACTGCGCGGTTCATTTCGGATGAGCGTGATACTGGCTTGCGGCGAGCCGCTGATATGCTGGCGTATTGAAGCAGGCAGCCAATCGGTATGTTTGCAGTCGAGCTCTAGCTTGTGAGGCAGGCCATCTGCATCCCACTGTGCTGACAGAGTGATATCTGGGGAGCTCGCGTTGATAGTGCGTTTGGCAGCATTGAATTCGAGATGTACATTGGATAACTCACCGTGCCACTCCGGGGTGTTTTGCTCAGGCAGCATGCGCCAGTTGATTTGTGTTTTATCAAGTACGAGCTGATGCGGAAATAGAGGGGCGGCGGTTGAGTCGGTGAGCTCTAAATCAAGAATACCATAGCGCAAAATAATTTTATCAGGAGCCACTTCACCATTGAATAGTGCGTCTAGTGGGATCCGCACACTGGCACTGCCATCATGAAAAGCGAGGCCATGCTGGCTGCTGGAGAAATCAAGGCGATCCACCTTGAGCCAGAGAAAGCCGGCCCAATGCCAGGATATCTCACCCAGGTGCAACTCCTCTAACTCCAACTCCTGTTGCAGATAACTTTCGATATTAGGGCGTATTGTATCCATATTGGGTGCGTTCCAATATAACCATGCAGCACCGGCAATGATGAAAAAAAGCAGCAAAAGGAGTACGCGCCGGCAAGATGCCAGCGCGCGTTTGAATGTGCTGCCAGGTTTGGCAGTTGCCTCGGGTTCGTTCAGTTGTGATCCTTGGCTTTTAATTTGGCAACTTTCTTTTCCAATGCGATGACGAGTTCTTCATAACCGCCACTCTTGAGGGTGGATTTAAAATCCTGATTGAAGGTTCTTACCATGCTGGTGCCCTCAATTTTGATATCATAGACCTGCCAGCCACTTTTTGTTTGGTGAAGTTTATAATCTACAGGCGTTTTGCGTGCGCCATCAACAACGGTAGATTTGACAAGGGCTTTCCTTTTTTTGATTTTTGCATCGGCAAAGATCACTTCCTGACCTTTGTATTCAGCCAGGCGGTTGCCATAGGAGCGTTCCAGCAGGTCACGAAAAATCTCTGTGAAATGCATTTTTTCAGCATCATCCAGCCTGTTCCATGGTTTGCCGAGGCTTTTACGAGCCATGGCTTGATAATCAAATCGCCCTTCAATTGTTTTGCGAATATCTTCACGGTCTTTACTGGATATAACGCTTGTATTGATGCGACCTTTTAGTACGCTGATAATCTGAGTGATGGTGCTTTCAATGACGTTTTTCGGGTCTTTATCGTCGTCTGCCCATGCAGGCATGGAGAAAAGTATGCTGATCATCATGGCGAAAATAAGTTGAACTTTTTTCATGTGAACTCCTTGTTCGATGTTTTGAGTGTTAGGCTATCCATTGTGAATGGCTGATTCGAAGTGGAATCTTTACTCCTTTCCGCTGAAAATATACTTGCTGATCAAGTCTTCTATATTAATAGCAGACTCTGTCTCCTCAATTTCACTGCCAGCTTCAAGAATTTCCTCTTCCATGCCTTGGGTTATTCTAATGTAGCGGTCGCCAATAATACCTTTGGTACGAACCGAGGCGAATGCATCTTCAGTGATTTTTACGTCATTGTTGATGCGTAAAAGCATGGTGGCATGATCGTTGTCGGTGAGTTTGACGGAGTCAATGCGACCAATGACAACACCGGCCATCATGATGTCGCTGCCTTTGCGAACGCCGCCAGCATCGTCAAAATTAGCAACGAGGCTATAGCCTGATTCACCAAGACCGCCAACTTGTCCTACTTTAACTGCCAGCCAAGTGATGGCGAGTAGTCCAACGATGACAAATGCGCCAACCGTCATTTCAATACGTCTATACGCTTGCATTAATATCTCCTACAGAAAAAACGATGTTAAAATATAATCGATAATCAGCACGCAAACCGAAGAGATGACCACGGCTTGTGTTGTGGCTTGTGCGACACCTTCGGTAGTGGGGACTGCGCGGTAGCCCATGTATGTACAAATGATACCAATCAAAAAGCCGAAGACGACAGACTTGACCCATCCACCATACATGTCATGCATGCTGATTTTTGCCACAAGCTCTGCCATATAGGCCCCCGGATTTACACCGAGTAGTTCCACTCCGACGATGTAACCAGTACCAATACCAACGACATCAAAGATCGCAACCAGTAGCGGCACGGCCAAAATAACGGCTACGATACGAGGTAGTAATATGCGTTGTTTCGGATTGACTGCCATCATTTCCAGCGCATCGGTCTGTTCGGTGACGCGCATGATGCCAATTTCTGCTGTAATACTTGAGCCGGCCCGTCCGATAATCATAAAAGCGCCGAGCACAGGGCCAAGCTCTCGGATAATAGACATGCCAACACCGGCACCAAGCAGTGATTCTGAACCAAATTTTGCCAGCGTGTAGTAACCCTGCAGAGCCAATACCATGCCTGTAAATGCACCTGTAATGACAATGATGGCCAGTGAGCCGACACCGAGTGCGTAGAGTTGTAAAACGAAATGTTTACCCTGCCATGGTTTCGAAAAGATAAGGCTTAAGGCGTGAAAGCCAAGCATGGTGGCATCACCAAGCTGCTCGCAACCTCTGAGCGTGGATCGTCCCAGTCGCCCTAAAAAGATGGCTGGGCCGGATTGTTTTATAGTTAGCTCACTCATGATTCCAATCTCACTGTGCCCGGTTTGTGGGTCAGGTCATCAATATAGGATGTGGTACTGCGTGAAAATGGGATAGGCCCATCTGGACGACCTTCCAGAAACTGCTGTACACGTTCATCAGTGCTGTGCCTGATCTCATCTGGAGAGCCCTCTGCAATAATGCGTCCTTGCCAGAGCAGGATGATGTGGTCGGCAATAGAGAGGCCTGCCGGCACATCATGGGTGACAACAATCGAAGTCATCCGATTTTTAGTTGAAGTGTCTTTAATTAATGTGCTGATGACACCGGAAGAGATCGGATCGAGACCTGAGGTTGGTTCATCAAAAAAGACGATTTTAGGGTCCATCGCGATGGCGCGGGCAAAAGCAACACGCTTGGCCATGCCGCCGGATAGTTCAGAGGGCATCAAATGTTCAAAACCGCGCAAACCCACCTGTTCGAGTTTCATCGAGACCATGGTGCGAATGACCGCTTCATCCAGGTCCGTGTGTTCATGCAATGGGAATGCGACATTGTCATATACATTGAGCGAATTCAGCAGTGCAGAATATTGAAACAGCATGCCCATGCTTTCGCGTAACTGATAGAGACGTTTATCTGAAATAGTGCAGAGATCTTCATTGCCGTACCAAATATGCCCGGAGCTCGGCTTTTCCAATCCTGCCAGCAGCCTGAGTAGGGTGGTTTTACCAGAGCCTGAACCACCCATGATGGCTGTGATCTTACCGCTACGAATATGAACATCCGTTGGGGATAGAGCTGCTACGTCACCAAATAGTTTACTAAGTCTCTCCGCGCGAATCATGGCGGCAGGATAGCACAGCAAAGTCGCTTTGCACGCGCACGATGGTGTATGAGGCGACATGCCACTATGAGGCATACGTGCAGCGCTGCAAGCTTTGCCAGAGTTGCTCACCGATTGGGCCGAGCGTTTCATTGGCGCGACGGAATAGATACATGTCGACCAGCAGTGGATCTAGCTCTTTGCCGGATAGTTTTAGCAGGCGTCCATCCTCCATCTCATCTGCCACCCGATGTTTAGGCATACGGCCCCATGCTGCAGCGGATAAAATCATACGTTTTTTCATGTCGAAATCATTCACCAGCCATTGGTTTGCACCTTCAAGTACGCCTGCCGTCTGTTTGGGCTGATTACGGCTGGTATCACGTACAACGACTTGTACATAGTGCTCTAAGTCGGCGACGGTGATAGCGGGATAGTGAGTAGCCAGTGGAAAATCGGCAGAGATGACGCTGACCATTTCAGTGGATGTCAGGCGTATCTCTTCGGTTTGTGGGATGGGCATAAAGCGTTCAGCGATAGCGAAATCAACCTCTTTTTCCTGCAAACGCTCCAGAGTACCTCCCATGTTTTCAATTTGTAGACTCATGCGCGTGGCCGGTGCTGATTCGGAAATCTGTTTGATCACATCGAGAACCTGTTCTACCGGAGCAATAGCACTTAAAGCGATCGAAATCTCGGTCTCTTCACCTTGGGCAAAGTGTTTGGCGGTATTGGTGAACTCTTCACTGCGTGAAAGAATGCTCTTGGCTTTGCCGTACAGCACTTGCCCTTCAGCGGTTAAGGTAGGACGATAAGCTTGCCGGTCAAACAGGCAAAGTCCCAGCTCCTGCTCTAGGTTTTTAATAGCAATACTGATCGCAGATTGACTGCGAAATAGGGATTCAGCGGCGGCATGAAAGCCGCCTTTTTCCACGACGGCGCATAGGCTTCGTAATTGTTCTAAGGTCATCAGCAAAGTTTGAATGATTTGTTTTGTTAATCAAGTCAATTGTTTTTTTATACTTTTATTTAATCATCTTCGTGTCGATAATTCCACCATCAGAAATCACGCCATGCTAGGAGGGTTTTCAATGTTACGTAATACATCTTCATCATATGGCTTGATCGCTATTCTTCTGCACTGGTTGATGGCACTAGCTGTGTTTGCCATGTTTGGGCTGGGGCTCTGGATGGTGGAGCTCAATTATTATGATAGCTGGTATCACGATGCACCTTATATGCATAAGGCTGTTGGTATGCTGCTGTTATTTTTGTTGCTCTTCCGTTTTGTTTGGCGCTTGAGTAATTCACGGCCGCAGCTGATGGGCGAGGCTTGGGAGCAATTCATTGCACTGCTTGTACACCGTAGCCACTATTTGCTGCTGTTTGGCGTTACGATGACCGGTTACCTGATTCCTACTGCTGAAGCTGTCGGTATTGATATCTTTGGTCTGTTTACGGTGCCGGCCAGTTTCTCATTCACGAAGGAAGAGGCTGACTTGATCGGTCTGATACACCTCTATATCGCATGGGCGGTGATCGCATTGGCAATTGTGCATGCCGCTGCGGCTTTAAAACATCATGTGATTGATAAAGACATTACGTTACTGCGTATGTTCGGGAAAACTGGAAACAGACCCCAAAAATAAACCAAGGAGAAAACAATAATGAAACTAAAATTGAAACACATACTTGCATCTGTACTTCTGAGCATGGCTGTTGCTTTGCCTCTGCAGGCGGCTGAAAAATACGCTTTTGATATTAAAGGTCAACACGCGTTTATCCAGTTTAAGGTAAAACATTTGGGCTACAGCTGGTTGATCGGTAATTTTAATACCTTCAGCGGATCATACGTTTATGACGAAGCGCACCCCGAAAATAGTAGTGTCAAAACTGAAATTGATGTCGCAAGTGTCGACTCTAACCATGCTGAACGTGATAAACACCTGCGCAGCGCTGATTTTTTTGATGTAGCTAACTACCCAAAGGCCAGCTTCACCAGTACAAGTTTTGAAGACAAAGGCAACGGCACGGCTGTGTTGAAAGGAACATTTACCCTGCGTGGCGTGAGTAAAGAGATTACTTTTGATGTCAATCAGATTGGCGCGGGCAAAGATCCATGGGGTGGCTTTCGTCGTGGTTTCTCAGGTTCTACCACGCTACATCTATCCGATTATAATATGAAGAAAGGTGCGATGCTTGGCCCTGTAGCTGAAAATGTAGAGTTGTTCTTCTCCATCGAAGGCGTACGTCAGTAACAAGTGTCGGCGCACCCTGTGCGTGATAGTTGTTAACAAGAAAGAAATAGGTCGGGGGTATCCTCCCTCTCTCCCCGGCCTTTTCTTACCATGCAAAAAAGGAGAAACAGATGAGTGAAGCAACTATTGCAGCCAAAGAACCGGCCGTTCTTGAGCTTGAACCGGGCACCTATTACTGGTGCAGCTGTGGCAAGTCCGCCAATGAACCATTTTGTGATGGTGCCCATAAAGGAAGTGAATTCATGCCTCAGGCAGTTCAAATAACTGAGAAACAGACCGTCGCTTTATGTCAGTGCAAACATTCCAAAAATCCGCCGTTTTGTGACGGCTCCCATAACGATCTTTAGCAGTTCAGCCAAGCATTGAACCACAGATAAACACGGATTTAGAAGCGCTTTAAATGCACGCACGCGATATCTCAAACACTTGTAGTTCTGTGAGGCTGATTATTAAAGCATGCTAAATTTTGACAATAATCTTTAGAATACGTTAAAAAAATGATGATTAAATCACTATGGCTCTAAGGAGTTGATATGGCACAACAACGTATGAATGTGCAGGCACCGATAGATCGGCTGTTTGCCAAACGCTGGAGTACACGCGCTTTTGATCCGGAAAAGCAGGTTACAGAAGAGCAGCTTGCAGCATGTTTGGAAGCTGCTCGCTGGGCTCCATCCTGTTTTGGTGAAGAGCCATGGCGATTTGTTGTTGTAGACCGTGTCGAGCATGAAACTGAATGGCAGCTACTGCTGAGCTGTTTGGCTCCAAAAAACCAACTGTGGGCCAAGCATGCACCACTGCTGATTGTCGCTGCCGCAGAGCCTCTTTTTTCTCATAATAGCGAAAGCAACCGGTGGGCCGAATATGATACCGGTCAAGCAATGATCTGCATGAGTTTGCAAGCCGAAGAGCTGGGCTTGGTTAGCCATCAGATGGGCGGATTTCATGCTGAAGCTTTGAAATCGGCTCTCGGGATGCCCGAACAGCTTCATGTGATGAGTGTAACAGCACTTGGGCATCAGGCTGATGCAGAGAGTGCCCCTGAAGAGTTTCAAGCTATGGAACAAGCCCCGCGCACACGCAGGCCGCTTGAAGAGAGTGTTCATGCCGCGTGTTGGGGTAGTACCTGGAGTGCACCGGCAGCATCAGGCTGGGATGCGCGTTATCAGGAAACTCCGGTAGAGAAATTGCCATGGTTTCATGCCGGCCTCGACGCGGATATTGCTACCGCACTGGATGGTATTGAATCAGCCGGTACGGCATTCAAGGGAAAGCAGGCACTTGATCTCGGTTGCGGCCCTGGTACTCAAGCGGTGGCTCTGGCAAAGCTGGGGCTTTCAGTGGTGGCCACTGAAATATCCCATCATGCACTTGAATCGGCCATAGACCTGGCGGTATCGGAAGAGGTCAATATTACATTCCAGGTTGATGACGTACTAAAAAGTAAAATAAACGGTTCGTTTGATGTTGTCGTTGATCGTGGTCTGTTTCACTGTTTTTCTGATGAGGCGGATCAAATGGCATACCTGAGCACGGTGAGGCGTCTATTGAATCCCGGTGGAACATTGTTGCTTAAGTGTTTTCACAAAGATGAGGGTTGTGAAATGGGTCCACCTGGTCGTTATGATGAAACCGATATTCGTCGCCTTTTTGCTGATGGTTTTGAACTGGTCGAGAGCGACAAAAGCCACTTTGACTCAGACGTGATGGAGAGATCGCCAAAGGCTCTATTCTGTCATCTGAAAAAAACTATATAAGGAACCCCGCATGACGCATACATTATTTAGCTCTATCGAACTTTCCGGACAAACATTGTCGAATCGCATGGTGATGGCACCAATGACGCGAAATAGAGCACCAGACACGATTGCAAATGCAATGATGGCTGAGCACTACGCCCAGCGCGCCGGAGCAGGCTTGATTATTACCGAGGGTACACAGATTTCTGAGCAGGCGGTTGGCTATCCTGCGACACCGGGTATTTTTACTCAGCAGCATATTGATGGCTGGAAGCTGGTCACTGATGCCGTGCATGCCAAAGGAGGTCATGTTTTTGCCCAGCTTTGGCACTGTGGCCGTATCTCACATCCCGATTTTCATCATGGGGATTTGCCTGTCGCTCCTTCGGCAATTGCTGCCGCTGGAGATGCTTTCACTTATGAAGGTCTGAAGCCTTTTATTACTCCGCGTGAATTAGATATATCAGAGATTGGCGGTATCGTTGAGCAATACCGTCACGCTGCTGTGTATGCGATGGAGGCTGGTTTTGACGGTGTGGAAATTCATGCTGCCAATGGCTATCTGATTGATCAGTTTCTTCGTGATGGCAGCAACAGGCGGACGGACTCTTATGGCGGATCGCTGGAAAACCGTGTTCGATTACTGGTGGAGGTGGTGACTGCTGTCGGCGCAGAAATTGGTTTTAATAAGGTAGGGGTTCGTCTATCTCCGATTAATGCTTTCAATGATATGTCTGACTCAAATCCGCAGGCCACATTTAATTATATAGCTTCAAGTCTTAGTGGTCGGTCACTGGCATATCTGCATGTTGTGGAGGTCTCGATGAGTGGTGAAAGCGCTGGCGGTTTTGATATGCAGCAGCTGCGTAATCATTTTGATGGCCCATATATTGCCAATGGTGGTTACGACCATGCACGGGCTGAAGATGCCATTGCGACAGTTGCTGCGGATCTGGTTGCGTTCGGCACTCCCTATCTCGCTAATCCCGATTTGTCGGAGCGATTCCGTTTGAATGCTGAGTTGAATGAAGCGGATCAAGCTACGTTTTATGGTGGTGATGAACATGGCTATACAGATTATCCATCGCTGGAAGCCGCATAGTGGGGCTGCTTGTCGATGGCGTCTGGGCTGATCAGTGGTATGACACCAAAAGCACAGGTGGTCGTTTTGAACGCAAAGCATCTCAGTTTCGTAACTGGTTAACGGCGGATGGTGCAGCTGGTCCAGCTGGTAAAGCAGGTTTTATTGCTGAGCCAAACCGCTATCACCTTTATGTTTCACTGGCCTGTCCATGGGCACATCGCACGCTGATTTTCCGCAAGCTAAAAGGATTGGAAGGGTTGATAACAGTCACCGCTGTGCATCCGCATATGCTGGATCAAGGCTGGCAGTTTGATCCAGCTGAACCTCTGTATGAATTCAGTCATGCGCATCAGCTCTACTGTAGGGCCGATCCGCAATATACGGGTAGAGTAACGGTGCCGATCCTGTGGGACAGAGAGCAGCAGACGATTGTTTCGAATGAATCGGCTGAAATTATCCGAATGTTTAACTCTGCCTTTAATGATCTGACAGGTAATAGAGATGATTATTATCCCTCTGAGTTGACTGAAGAGATTGATAGGGTGAATAGCTTCGTTTACGACAACATCAATAACGGGGTTTATCGCTGTGGTTTTGCGACCACGCAGGAGGCATATGAAGAGGCCTTCGATCATCTGTTCGTCGCACTTGATAGGCTTGAATCACGCCTCTCCAATCAACGTTATCTGCTTGGTAAACAAATTACCGAAGCCGATTGGCGGTTATTTACGACCTTAATACGCTTCGATGCGGTTTATGTCGGGCACTTTAAATGCAATCGTAATCGTATTATCGATATGCCTAATCTGTGGGGCTATCTGCGTGACCTCTATCAACAGCCGGGCATTGCTGAAACGGTTAACTTTGAGCATATCAAAAAGCATTATTATTTTAGCCACGAATCAATTAATCCGACCCGCATTGTGCCGAAAGGGCCACCTTTAGATTTTAATGCAGCGCATGATCGAGCTAGGTTTACATCATGAGTATCACGGTTCATTCAGCCGTCACGGTGCCTGAAGGTGATGGTGTCAGCGTAAAACGCTTGATGCCGCTCTATGGCCTTCGCAACTACGATCCGTTTGTGCTGTGGGATCATTTCGATATCTCCGGCGGTGGTTTTCCCGACCACCCACATCGTGGATTTGAAGCGATCACCTATCTGTTTGACGGTGGCATGAAACACACTGACACGCTTGGTAATAGAGGCACGATACATGTAGGAGGGGCGCAACGCTTTACTGCTGGTCGTGGAATTGTGCATTCGGAGTTTCCTGATGGGCGTGCGCACGGCATTCAGTTATGGATTAACCTGCCCAAAAGGTTGAAGTCTATCGAGCCGGATTATCAGCAGCTGCAGGCTGATGAGATTCCAGAGTGCGATCAAGATGGTGTTATCATTAGAACTGTCGTCGGCGTTGATGGTGCTATCAGTTTGCATACAGCAGTCGAATACCTTGATGTGAGAATGAATGCTGGAAGCTCATGTCAGCGCTCTTTGGCGGCAGGATTGCGTGGCTTTATTTATGTGGTTGAAGGCACTGCTATGGTTAATGGTTTGACGCTTCATCATGGCGATGCGGCATTCATTGATGCTGTTTCAGAAGTGGATTTGAAAACTGCCCATGGTGTGCGATTGATGTGGTGTTTCGGGATGCCTCATCATGAATCCATCAATCAGCATGGCCCTTATGTTGACTAGCGCGATGAAGTAAACGGATAACTTTCCCTGCCTCATGGTTTGTTGAGCTGATCATCTTGTAATTATTTAGCATACTTTAAAACCAACCTCACAGCACTACGACTGACTAGCAATATAGCTTAAAGCGCTTCTAAATCTGCGTCCATCTGTGGTTTCAATGCTTATACTGGACAGCTATATCATATTTTCGTATCTCGGATGATATGGGTATGCTTGCCGAAAGCGGTTGTGGAGTAGGCATGATTCAAAAGTTGAAACAGATGTGGAAAAAAGCGGCAGATAGCCCGCAGCAGGAGCGGCAGCACTCTGTGGCGCTGGCTGTTGCAGCTTTGATGGTTGAGATCATGCGTATGGATGGTCAGCTGCACGATGCTGAGCGCAGAGAGATGATGCAGCGCCTGGAAAATCGTTTTGGTCTGAGTGAGTCAGAGATTCATGACCTGATTGAGCAGGCGACAAAAGATGTCCAGGAAGCTCTGGATATGCATCAGTTTACATCGGTCGTGGTGAAAAGCTTTACCACGCAGGAGAGGGTTCATATTTTGACAGAGTTATGGGCTGTGGCGTGGGCTGATGGTCATGTTGATCCCTATGAAGAGCAATTGATTCGGCGTATGGCTGACTTGATGGGCTTGCATCACTCGCAGTTTATCCAGTCAAAAATTTCTGCTGGTATTACATGACTTTTTTATCGTCCTGATGAGGAAGCTGAAGTTCAACCTGGATTGAACTGATTTCCTGAACTTGATCTGAATCGGTAGGCCAGCGTAGAAAAATACGCTCTTGGCTAATACCATGGTGTACCATATAGCGTTTGATCAGTTTTTGGGTATATTGAATGCGGGCAAGTGTCTCGGAAGTGAGCTCTTGGCCCGACCACAATGGCCTGAGATCAATGTCTATGGCTGGTTTGTTACGCAGCATGCGCACAATTTTGTATGTTCGAATGCGCTCATTCATGGACAGAGGCCCATACTCATGTAGTCGAATTTGAGTTGCAATTTCGGTCTCTTTATTGATTTGTGAAGCTCTTTTCTTATCGAGTCCATCTTGTCTGGAAGCCGCTTGAGACAGTGATAGGAGCAATGCTTGTTCGATCATCTCAAAACTGAGGGGATGTTGTTGCCAGAGGCCTGTAACCTCTCCTTGCAGTTTTATCGAAGCGTTACTCTGCTTTAAATGCCGAAGCAGGTCATAGGTGTTCATGCCAGTGCGTGCGAGCATGGGGTCAGAGTTTAGGTTGCCTGCTTCTGCCTCGCCTCCGACTAATTGGAGCTGCCAGCGACTTTGATAGCGATCCTCTTTGAGCGCATATTCCACATCGATAGATGCATTGAGATAACCGCGTATCAGACGAGGCATGCCGGATGCTGTCATCCACGAATGTGAAAAAAATGGTAAGGCGCTTTGAATTGAGGCGGAGCCCAGGAATCGCTGGGGTTTGGACAGTGCGGACCATTTACCAGTCAATTGGAGTTTTCCACCACCTACTTTTGCCGTCGCATTGATATTCGACCACTGTTTTGTGGCGAGATCATCAATCTGAATGTCGAATTCCTCAGCCCAGCGCGACTCTTTTTTGCCCATGCTGACGACACCTTGATTCAGCTTGAGTTGACGAATGTGTATGTTTTTGCTGCGTAAGGCCGCTGCCCACCATGTAGTTTGCAGCGCTGGTGTGGAAGCGAGTTTACGGGGCGTTGGATGTAAGGGTTCGAGGGCGACGACGTATGCCCAGTTGTCTGCGACAATATGATCAATTGATTGTGTATTCAGTCCCATGCCAATAGGGCCAAACTGCCAGCTGATATGATCGGCTGTCCAGATATCGCCGGCATGTGAGACTTCTACATCAACGGCGTTGGCTTGCCCCTGCATACGCCACAGCCCATCATGTAGGGATACATGACTGTTCAGATTAACCGTTCCAGCCAGTGTGACCGGACTTCTGGCACTATTTTGTAGTGGCAATAAGGGGCGTAAAGCGGTGATCGGAACATGTTTGCTGATGACCGAAAACTCGGCATCAGTGAGATGGTTTGTCATGTTCTTGTCGACAATACCGCTCAAATACCACTCTGCATCAGTCGCTCTATTTGTTTGTTCGCTTTTGAGGTCAAAGCTTAAGGCTTGCTGTTTTGGCCATGCAGCCTGACCTTTGAGTGACTGTAGTGTCAGATTGCCATCGGGGAGTGCAATGGCCAATGTCATCTTCTCTATTTGTATCTTATCTGTGCTGATTCTCCATTCGGGAGCGCTTGATTGAGACTGCGAAAGCGCCGGGTTGGTTGCACTGAGAGTCATGTTGCCATCGTACATTTTGAGCTGAGATAGATGCACATCGTGTTGGCTTAGATCAACCTTGAGATCCTGATAATTGATTTTATGCCAAGACCAGTCCGTAGAATCAAGGTGAAGAGGGGCAGAAAAAACAGCCTCATGTATCACGCCCTTGGAGGCTGTGATATTCCAGTTACCTGCTTGTCCGAGCCAATGGCTTGATCCATCCAATTGCCCTGCTGCTAGTGCTCGTTTACCAAGCTTTGGTAGTAAATTCGACCATGGGGAAAGTGGCCATGCAACGGCATGCAGATCTATCTCCCATCTATCCTGTTTTTGTGTGGCATCGAATTTTAGTCGATGTGAGGGGGGGGGCTTTATTGGCGTTGTCAATTTTATCTGGTTGACTGTTTTCGGGATGAAAAATTAGCGCGCTCTGAAGTTGGACAGGACTTTGCGGTGTGGTTGTGATGAAGCTATTTTGCCATTTTAATTCTCCACTGAGATATCCAGCGATGGGTTTGAGCTGCATGGCATCTGCTAATGGCAGTGTGTTCACATGCTGCCAGTTGAGTTCTCCATTTGAGGTGTTGTCATCGAAGTTGATTGTTTGTTTCCATTGCACGGAACCATGGTGTGTATTGGCGGATGCGGTGATGATGTGTTTATTTGATTGCGCCTGTTGTTGAATTGAAATGTTGTTGGTGACGAGTGGTGTTGTGCCATGTTCTTGGAAATATAGTTTAACCTGGCCATGTTGGGCTGTGATTGAAGAGCTGGCCTTCCAAAGTTTCATCAGGGCATGATTCTGTTGCCACGCCGTATTATTCTTGGATAGATGGAGCTCAGCCTCAATGCCGGATATTTCCATCTTGCCGATTTGTGAAATTGGGTCATTCAATAACTCAGGCTTAGTCCGCAGTAGTATATGTTCAATGGTAACCTTATCAGCTCCGAGCTTTAGGTGGATGTCTTGAAAAATCAAAGCATTGCGTAGCAGGTGATAGCGAACTTCGCCAATTTGAATGTTAGCTTTTTCAGCCCATGCCTGAACAAGCATGGCTGCCCGCTCTTGAGCTTGCATGCGAACTGAGAGGTGCATGGCGACGCATAAGAGGGCAAATACTGCTATGCCAGCCAAATACCACCGCGCACCAGCGGGGAAAATACCAACCGGATGATGGAAGATATGGCGAGGTTTCAGTTAATCACCCCGGCAGCAGAGCAATGCGGTACATTGTCTATCGGGCTCGCTGCAGTTGTTGAACCACGCTTTGATCCTCAAGTGTTGATATATCTGAAGTGATTTCACGTCCTGCAGCAATGTCTCTGAGCAGACGACGCATGATCTTTCCAGACCTTGTTTTCGGCAGGTTATTGGCAAAACGAATATCATCCGGCTTGGCGATGGCACCAATCTCCTTGGTGACATGGGCACGCAATTCAGCCGCGGCTGCTTCAGCCTGTGAATCATCAATTTCAACTTTAAGCGTGACAAAGGCACATATCGCTTCGCCTTTAATGTCGTGCGGGCGACCAACAACAGCTGCTTCAGTAACGCTTGGGTGTGAGACAAGTGCTGATTCGATCTCCATGGTGCCAAGTCGATGGCCGGACACATTCAGCACATCGTCGACGCGTCCCATGATCCAGAAGTATCCATCCTCATCGCGCCGTGCACCATCGCCGGCAAAATAGTAACGGCCATCAAAATTATGCCAATAGGTATCAATATAACGCTGATCATCACCCCAAACACCACGCAGCATTGATGGCCATGGTTTGCGCAATACCAGTAGGCCACCGTCACCAGAGACCTCTTCGCCATTTTCATTGACGACTGCCGCATCAATGCCGGGCAGGGGTAGTGTTGCCGAACCGGGTTTAGTTGATGTAGCAAAGGGGAGTGGGCTAATCATGTGGCCGCCGGTCTCTGTCTGCCACCAGGTGTCCACAATCGGGCAGCGTCCCTGGCCAATTACATTGCGATACCACATCCAGGCTTCCGGATTGATCGGTTCTCCAACCGTACCGAGCAGACGCAGATGCGATAGATCATGTCTGTTTGGCCATTCATTACCTGCTTTGATCAAGGCGCGGATGGCAGTTGGGGCAGTATAAAACACGCTGACATGGTGATCAGCACAAATTTTCCACAAACGACCGGGGTCGGGATATGTTGGTACACCTTCATACATCACCGTTGTGCCACCACAAGCTAAGGGGCCGTATACGGAATAGGTGTGACCTGTAATCCAGCCGACATCCGCAGTGCACCAGAAAGCATCGCTTTCGGGCTGCAAATCGAATGTCCATAACATGGTAAGTCGGGCCCATAAGAGATAGCCGGCTGTGCTGTGCAGAATACCTTTGGGTTTACCTGTAGAGCCTGATGTATAAAGAATAAATAGAGGGTGTTCGGAGTCGAGTGCTAAAGGTTCGCAATAATCGGCTTCGGTGTTCAATGCTTCATGCCAGTTAATATCGCGTTGGCTGTTCATCTCAATGTCATTACCTGCATGACGAACGACGAGTAGGCGCTCAACACTTTGGCAGCCTTCTGAGAGCGCTTCATCGACATTGGGTTTGAGTGCATGAGTGGTGCCCCGGCGGCCACCGCCATCGGCAGTGATGACCAGGCGTGCTCCGGTGTCTTCAATGCGATCTCGCAGTGCTTGCGGGGAAAAAGCACCGAATACGACGGAGTGAATAGCGCCGATGCGGCTGCATGCAAGCATGGCAATCGCAGCTTCGGGGATCATCGGCATGTAAATAATGACTCGGTCGCCGGCTTCGATGCCCAGCGTTCGCATGGCATTGGCAGCACGACAGACATCAGCCAGCAGAGAGTGATAAGAGATGCGACGCACTTCGCCGGCCTCACCTTCCCAGATGATTGCATTTCGCTCACCTGAGCCTGCGGCAATATGGCGATCGAGACAGTTGTCGGACAGGTTCAGTTTGCCATCTTCAAACCAGCGAAAGAATGGTGCTTGCTGCTGATTCAATACTTGAGAAAATGGCGTTTTCCAACTCAAGTGTTCGTTGGCAAGGCGTTCCCAAGTGGCTTCAAAATTATTGGAAAATTCAGAGCACAGGGATTTGTACTGCTCCATACTGGCAATGTTTGCCTGATGATTTGAGGATGGTTCAAATATGCGATGTTCTTCGAGAATACTTTCAATGGTTTCTGACATGGTTATCCCTCCATTGTCATTTCTAACAGGCATGGGTTTGATGAACAAGACGGAAACATCATATCGAGGATTCTGCTTGGCTCTGTGATTCATGATGATGGGGGAAACAATGCTCTTTCGATATGTTGGATAGACGTTAAGATTGCCCATGCATAAAATATATCTGATCCATACCAGCGTAAGTTGTGAGTCTGAAGCGAAGAAACTTGCAGATGATTTGATTGGACAAGCTATTTGTGCTTGTGTGCAGATGATTGGGCCGGGGCTTTCTACCTACCGATGGCATGGTAAGCTTGAGCAGGCTCAAGAGTATTTTTTTCGTATTAAAACGACTGGTGCATGTAAAGATCAGGTTATCAATTGGTTACACATACATCATCCGTATGATTTGCCGGAGATTAGCTGGACGGTTCACGAGTGCAGTGAAGAGTATGCGCTGTGGGTGGATGCAGAGACGAAGTAAGTTGAAAGCGGCTTTAAAGCGCAATAGCCGTAGTATTGAGAATTTAGCAATGGAGTTTGCATGATTGAAGTAACATTTGTTGGAGCCTTACTGGCGGGGCTGTTGTCATTTTTATCCCCCTGCGTACTACCTTTAGTACCGGCTTATTTGTCGTATATTTCAGGCGTGTCGGTTAACGATTTACGTCAGCAGGATGGGCAGAGCGGATCAGTACGCCGCCGTGCGCTGATACAATCGGTCTGGTTTGTCGCAGGTTTTAGTCTGGTATTTATTCTTTTGGGGGCATCAGCATCGCTGTTAGGGCAGTGGATGTTGTCTCATCTGGCTTTGTTAGGGAAAGTGGCTGGTGCTGTGATTGTTGTGTTTGGCTTGCACTATACCGGACTTATCCGCATTCCTTTTCTTATGATGGATGCACACTTTGATACCGGTGGCATTAACGCGAAGCATGGCATGGGGGCACTCATTCTAGGTTCTGCTTTTGCTTTTGGTTGGACACCATGTGTTGGACCTATTCTTGGTGCTATCCTGGCTGTTGCAGGTGCACAGGCAGAACTCATGCGTGGTGTGGCTCTGTTGGCTACCTATTCTTTGGGCTTGGCGATTCCATTTTTGTTGGCAGCTCTGGCGACAGATTCCTTTTTGCGCTGGTCACAGAACTTTAAAAGGCACCTTGCGATTATTGAAAAGCTGTCTGGGGTTTTGTTGATTATTGTCGGTGTTTTAATCTTTCTGGGTAGCTTTAGCGTCGTGGCGGCATGGTTGATTGACTGGTTTCCTTTCCTTGCAGATATCGAAGGTGCGCTTGTCCCTTGAATTTATCACTTGAAAGTGATTCAATATCAACCATGTTAGAAGAAAAACCTCAACAAGCCCTCGAAGAACGCATGCATGTGCTGACCGAACATTTGTCGGTTATTCGGCGCAATATGGAAAAGACCATTGCTGACAACCATCGCATGCGTGAAGTTGTGCGCATTGCAGAGAGTGAGCTGCGCAAGCGACGTGATCAAGTGCAGAAGCTTGAAGGCGAGCTTGAAGGTGTTAGAAATGCACGCTTAGAGGCCAGGGCCAGAGTGGAGCATGCTATGGAACAATTGGATGGCCTGATCTCTGAACAGAAGGATGCATCGTGAGTAATCCTGTCGAAATTACCCTGATGGGGCGCAACTTTTCCATATTGACGGATGAAGATCCAGCCCAGGTTATGGCAGCCTCAAACCTTGTGCAGAAACATATTGATGAACTTCGTGAGATGGGGGCATCTGTGGGTTCAGATCGTTTACTGACGCTCGTTGCGTTGAATCTAGCCGGCGAATTATTGAAAAGTAAGGGCTCAAGTGTGGATGGTCTGGAAGGCTTGATCTCCGAACTGGATGCTGTAGTCTTACAAGCAGAAGGTTTAGCGAAAGCGCCCCTGCGTTGAGCGAATGGCAGAAAAGTTGCTTGAGCCGATACTTGTCGAATGGGAGCTTACCTATCTTGGCTGTTGTGCGTCCCCTTATCGGGATACCTGATGCGAAGTTGCGGCACCCACCTCTTGTTAGAGGGTTCGATGACTGTCTGTCATTACGCCAGCGCGGGGGTTCCTTTTACCACCCTGTCTATTTTATAATCCTTTTTTTTGCTAAAACTCAACACTTCTCCCATGCATAAATCCGATATGCGTGTAGCAGCACTTGAACAGCGGAAATCTCTCAGTCAGTTGCAGCGCACTACACTTTCAAAGGCTATTATAACATCCCTGCACGCTCATTTTGCCGAACAAGCTTCAAATGTCGAATGTCTGTTTATCTATCGCGCTATGCCATCTGAGGTTGTCGTGGATGATTTGTTGCAAAGCGATAGCTATCGGATATTTGCGCCTGTTACGAGCTCTGATGCAAGCATGCAGTGGCTGGAAGTTACAGCTGCAACACGTTGGAAAAAAGGTGTATTTGGTATCTTGGAGCCAGAAGGTGGCAATCTCTGGAGTGCGGAAGCTGGTGTGACAACGCTTTTGTGTCCGCTGATTGGATTTGATCGGCAGGGGAATCGGCTGGGCATGGGTAAAGGCTGCTTTGATATGTGGTTGTCTCAGCATAGAGGCCAGATTCAGCAGGTGATTGGATTGGCTTATTCATGTCAGGAAGTCGCACAAATACCGTTTGATAGTCATGATATGCCTATGGATTATGTTATCACAGAAAAAGAGGTTATTCGATGTATGCATCCATCTCAGAAAATATAAAGATTTTAGTCATTGGTGATGTGCTTGGCAAAGCTGGTCGGCGCGCCATAAAAGATCATTTACCTGATTTGATGGATTTGCATCAGGTCGATTTCGTGGTTGCCAATGGTGAAAACCTGGCGCATGGATTTGGCACGACTGAAGCTGTAGCGAATGAGTTGTTTGATGTGGGGGTCGATGTCTTGACCAATGGCAATCATTGCTGGGATCAGCGTAGTTTCCTTGAGCATATTGATGAAGATGACCGTTACGTCAGGCCTATGAATTTCACTCCTTTTGCACCGGGACGAGGATGGACGGTACAAGTCACTCCAGCCGGTTATAAAGTTGCCGTGATTAATGTGATTGGTCAGGTGTTTATGGGTTCGTGGGATTGTCCATTTGCCGCTGTGGATCAAGCGATGGCCGAGATTCCTGATGATGTTCATGCTGTGTTGGTGGATATGCATGCCGAAGCGACCAGTGAAAAAATGGGTATGGGGTGGTATATGGATGGTCGAGCGTCATTTGTTTATGGCACGCATACGCACGTGCCTACCTGTGATGAAATTATTCACGCATCCGGTACCGCATATCAATCTGATGTTGGTATGACAGGGTCATATCAGTCCATCATCGGTATGAAGGTGGAGGGTGCGCTGAAGCGAATGGTGGAGCGTTTGCCGCAACGTTTTGAAGCGGTAGAGCGAGGCGCTTCAATTTTTGCGACGCTGGTAACGATTGATCCATCAACGCGTATGGCTGAAAAAATTGAACGCATATATGTGCCGCCGACATAATGATTTGAAAGTGAGTGCTTAAATCGGGGATAAAAAAAGGGGCTCATGGAGCCCCTTTTTAGATGCTGTTTTGCAGCTACTAGCGAATGCTGCCTTCGAGTTGAATGGCTGAATCCGGAGAGTCGGCGAATGTTTTCAACTTCTGGGCCCGTGAAGGGTGGCGCAGTTTACGCAGGGCTTTGGCTTCAATCTGGCGAATACGCTCACGCGTAACGCCGAACTGTTTGCCGACCTCTTCGAGGGTGTGGTCGGTGTTCATGCCAATGCCAAAACGCATGCGAAGCACTTTTTGCTCACGATCAGTCAGGTTTTCCAATACTTCAAGCGTGGCTTCGGCCAGTGCTGCACCAACAGCAGCATCAAGTGGATTTTCTGCATTATCATCTTCTACAAAATCACCAAGCTGTGAATCTTCATCGTCACCAATCGGTGTTTCCAGAGATACTGGTTCTTTGGCGACTTCGAGAATCTGTTCAACTTTTTCGACCGTCATTTCCAAGTGTTCAGCCAGCTCTTCAGGTGTTGGTTCGCGGCCGATGTTCTGGGCAATCTGACGCGACACACGCATCATTTTATTGATGGTTTCAATCATGTGTACCGGGATGCGAATAGTGCGTGCCTGATCGGCGATGGAGCGAGTGATTGCCTGTCGAATCCACCATGTTGCATAGGTAGAGAACTTGTAACCACGGCGCCATTCAAATTTCTCTACAGCTTTCATCAGGCCAATGTTTCCTTCCTGAATCAAGTCTAGGAAACCAAGGCCGCGATTGGTGTATTTTTTGGCAATAGAGATTACAAGGCGCAGATTGGCTTCAATCATTTCACGCTTGGCCTGACGCATTTTTGCTTCGCCCATGGTGAGTTTTCGGGAGACGTTTTTAAGCTCTGCTACGTCCATTTCAGTCTCTTGTTCAACGCGTTTCAGACGACGCTGGTTCTCTTTGATTTTGCCGACTACAGGTTCAATGTTTGTCGTCCAGGCTGCTTCTTTATTCTGCCTAATGCAGTCGTCGATCCAGCGTTCATTGGTTTCATTTGGCGGAAATGTTTCCAGAAACAGTTTGCGTGGCATTTTTGCTTTCAGACAGTAATCACGAATGGTGCGTTCAAAGCGGCGCACACGATCAACAGCATTTTTAAAGCGCTGAACCAGTTGATCCAGCTGGCGTGGTGAGAAGGGGATGCTGACCAGCTCGTTGAGCATGCCGTCAAGGGCTACGCGGCTTTTAGCTTGCAGCTTTGGATCGTTAGGGCGTTTGGAGAGTTTCTTCTTGATCTCAATAAAGTCATCATGGAATGATTTGGCGTTGGCAAAGTGCTCAAGAGCTTCTTCAAGCTGCTCCTCTTTGGTGATGATGGTTTCCATCATTGGTGTGCCGTCGGGTGTGGCTGTGCGCGCTTTAATTGCAGCAGTTAGTTGCTCGCCATCGAGTTTGTATTCAACTTCATCAGGCTCATCGTCTTCATCTTCGCTGCGACTCATGCGGTTTTCATACTCTTTAATGGCCGCTGCGTTTACTACTTTTTCATCAACATCAATGATGTCACGGAAATTAGGTTCTTCACCCAGCTCCGCAGCTTCATCACGGATTTCAGCAATACGTTCACCCAATAGCATGATTTCACGGAATGTAGATGGGCATAGGCAGATAGACTCATGAATCTGCATACGGCCTTCTTCAATACGGCGGGCAATTTCAATTTCGCCTTCGCGGGTCAATAGCTCAACGGTCCCCATTTCGCGCAAATACATGCGCACGGGATCATCAATACGAACTACAGTGCCCAGCTGGGATGTGTCAGCACGAAGGGCAGAGTCTTCTTTGCGCAGGCGGTCTTTGCGCATGGCGTAAGAGCCAGTAGGGGCGCGCTCAGGATCGACAACCTCAACACCCATCTCAGTGAATACATTGATGATCTCTTCAACGCGATCGGCTGTGACAAGGCCTGTGGGAAGATGTTTGTTAAGGTCTTCGTAGGTGATAAAGCCGGCCTGTTTGCCTTTGGCCATCAATGTACCGAGTTCGCGAACTGTGATCTGCTCTTGTTTCGACATGCGATTATGCTCCTGTGTTGTCTGATTGCTCAGACGTTAACGGTTCAGAAAGTGTGCGTTGTAAATTTTGTATGGCGTTGAGCCTTGTTTTAGCCTGAACAGTGCCACTCAGGTCGAGGCCGTTTTTCAGGCGGCGACGAATATCATTGGACTCCATATCCAATGACAAACTTTCAAACTCAACTTGTAGGACGGTTGCCTGATTCACCCAGCGAGAAATCAATGTTTGGCAGTCAGGAAACTCCTGAGCCAGTTGTCTCGCGATGTCGGTATTATTGTCTTCGGCATCCGTTTGTATCGAAAAAGCGCGCGAATATATCGAATTAAGTAGGTTGTTGTCAATAAAAAACTGAGATGCTACCGTGGAGAGGGATTTGAATCGCTCTGGTTTTTGCATTAAGCCTGCCATAAAGCGCTCTTGTCGCTGGTTCAATTCAGGTAATGCAGCTGCTACTTGATGGTTTGATTGATCCTCTGCTTTAACAAAGCTCTGGCGTTTAGCATGTTTTAATTCAATGCCGGTGGCTTGCTCGATCTCCTGTCGCCATGCCTGACGTAGATAGTGATCTGTCATTGTCTCTAACATGCCATCTGCTTTTTTGGCCATGCGCGCCCGACCATCGGCACCAAGGCCGGCAAGTAGCTTCAATCCCATAAGCCATGTTTCCAACACCTGCTTGCTGTCGTTATCAAGGCGTTTTTGAAATGCCTCTGCCCCCTCTGTTTTAAGTATGGAATCGGGGTCTTCACCATCGGGAAGATAGAGAAAACGTGGCCTGAGCTCAGGCTTTAGCAAGGGCATCATGCGCTCAAGCGCGCGCCATGCGGCCTGCTTACCAGCCCTATCTCCGTCAAAACAGAATACAGGCGAATCACACAATCGGAATATCTCACGCATCTGGCGCTCACCGATGGCCGTGCCAAGCGGTGCTAGGCCAATTTTCAGGTCATGTGCAGCTAGCGCCAATACATCCATATAGCCTTCAACCACAACCAGCTGTTTGTTTTTTCGAATGTGGTCACGGTGTTCGGAAAAGCCATATAAAAGGTCTGATTTGTGGAAGTAGTCTGTTTCCGCTGAATTGAGGTATTTGGGTTGACCATCGTCTAAAACACGACCGCCAAAACCAACCGTACGCCCACGTCGATCACGAATGGTAAACATCAGACGATCGCGAAAGCGGTCTCCATAGCCGTGATCACCCTTAAACAGCAGGCCAACCGACTCAAGTGCTGCATTGATGCGGGATTCATTACCGAAAATTTTATGCATGAAGCCGTAGCCTGCAGGTGTGTATCCCAAGCCATAATCCCGGATAATAGCGGCAGGCAAACCGCGCCGGTTCAAATAATCGCTGGCTTTGCGGCCTGCAGGGCTATGCAGAGCACGATTCATGGCATCGGATGCCCGTGTGAGCAGGTCATAAGCGCGCTTGTGCCGTGCTTCTTCGCTCGGATCGCGCTCACTGTCACGGGGGATTTCCATGCCGGCCTTTTCAGCCAGGTATTCAACAGCTTCAGGAAAAGCGTAACCATCATGTTCCATTAAGAACTGAAAGGCTCCGCCACCTTTGCCACAGCCGAAACAGTAATATAACTGTTTATCGGCTGAGACAGAGAATGATGGTGATTTTTCATGATGAAATGGACAGAGCCCCATCATATTGGAGCCGGACTTCTTCAGCTCAACATGGCGTGTGATGATTTCAATGATGTCGGTGCGTGTGAGCACCTCGTCAAGAAATGATGGGGAGAAATTAGCCATATGCTCTTGTAGTGTTAAAAATGATGAAATGCAAGAGGGGTAAGGCTTTTATCCTAAACGTGACTTGATTATGCCGGATACTTTGCCCATATCAGCGCGTCCCTCAGCCTTGGATTTGACGATACCCATCACCTTGCCCATATCGCGCATGCTCTCTGCACCACTATCGGTGATGGCTTGATCGATGATGGCAGCAAGCTCATCATCAGCCAATGGTTCAGGCAGATAGGTTTGAAAAATTGCAGCTTCAGCCAGCTCTTGCTCCTGCAGGTCGGGACGATTTGCATCGGCGTATTGTTTGGCAGCATCATTGCGCTGTTTCAGTAGCTTGGATACAACGCTCATCGCTTCGCTATCATCCAATGTATGGCCGACTTCGATCTCTTTGTCTTTCATCGCAGCGCGCAGCATGCGAATGCATGAAAGACGCGATTTTTCACCCGCTTTCATGGCGGCTTTCATGTCATCAATAAGTTGTTTCTGCATCGGGAACTCCAGGTGGGGTAAAGTTTAGCCACAGATGGACACAGATGAATAAACTAATGGTTTATTCTCTACGCGACATGATTCTTTGCGGCGGAATTAATTAAGCACGATTGTATGATTGTAGCTGCATAGTTGCAGTATAAATAAAAAATGCCGGACACAAGGTCCGGCATTTCAATAGCTTAGTGACGCAAGGGCGACTTAAAAGTCGCGATTCTCGCGCATACGGACACGGCGTAAGCGTTTCATCAAACGTTTACGAGCAGCAGCATCTTTGCGTTTCTTCGCGATTGAAGGTTTTTCGTAAGCTTCGCGACGACGGCAGTCGGAAATCACACCGCCTTTTTCGACCTGCTTGCGAAAGCGCTTCAGCGCAATCTCAAATGGTTCTTCAGAATTGACTCTAATTCCTGGCATATTAAAACATCACCACCTTAGCCCGCACGGCCTTAAATTCGCCCTTCAGCTCATGCGACGCTAGCTTCGCATGCAAGCCCGAGAGGGCATGAAAGGGCGGCGGATTATGGCGACAGAACAGAGCAAGTCAAATCAAGTTCCCGGAAGGCAACCTTCCGGCTTGCTGCGTGCGGCCTCTAAAGTGGGTAGCTGGACAATGCTTTCGCGTATTTTAGGCTTTGTGCGCGACATTTTATTGGCGCGGGTATTGGGGGCAGGGCCGTTGGCTGATGCCTTTTTTGTTGCATTTAAACTGCCAAATTTTTTCCGTCGTATGTTTGCCGAGGGCACATTAACCGTCGCTTTGGTGCCTGTTTTATCGGATCAGCGTGAAAAAGGTGAGGCACAGGCACACGACTTCCTTAATGCGCTGGCTACGATTCTGTTGATTGCGCTGACCGTGTTTACACTTCTCGGCATGCTGTTTATGCCGTGGTTGCTGTATCTTTTTGCGCCCGGCTTTGCCGATGAGCCGGGGCGCTGGAGTATGTCACTGGAATTAGCGCGCTGGATGTTTCCCTATCTGGCAATGATCTCTTTGGCTGCATTGTCATGGGCTGTGCTCAATACTTATAAGCATTTTGCCGTGCCTGCAGCAAGTCCGGCACTATTGAATGTCGCTATCATTATTGCAGCGCTGCTCTTGGCACCATCCTTTGATAATCCGGCTATCGCGCTGGCAATTGGCGTGTTGGCAGGTGGCTTTTTGCAGTTGGCGATTCAGTTTCCCGCTTTAAAGCGCATCGGCTGGACTCCGCGTATCAGTTTTAATTTTAAGCAGCCCGCTATTGCCGAAACGATGTTCCTATTTGGTCCGGCTCTGCTGGCCATTGCTGCTGTTCAGATCAATATTTTGATTGGCACCATTCTCGCAACCCTGCTTGATACGGGGGCAGTCTCGTATCTCTATTACTCTGATCGTATTGTGCAATTGCCCTTGGCGTTGTTTGGTATTGCCATGAGTACAGCGCTGCTGCCCACACTTTCGAGCCATCTCTCCAAAGGGCATAAAGATGCCGCCGGTGAGGATTTGCGTGCCGGTTTTGCCTGGCTTACGTGGCTCACGCTGCCCGCAGTAGTTGGCGCGTTGTATCTGGCTGAGCCGATTGTGGTGACCCTGTTTGAGCGTGGGGCTTTCAGCCATGCCGATAGTGTTGCGACAGGCCAAGCACTGCAGGCTTATGCCGTTGGTCTGATTGCCTTTTGCTGGGTCAGATTGTTCGCATCAGCCTGTTATGCGCAGAAAGATGCCAAAGCACCGATGCGCTATGCCGCTGTTAGTGTGGCGGTAAATATTGTTTTGGCTGTGATTTTGATGCAGTTCTGGGCTTATGTGGGCTTGGCTTTGGCAACCTCGTTAGCGGCATTTGTGAATGTGGTGCTGTTGTATCTGCGACTGACGAAAACCTATGGTTCGTTGTTGGATGGCGGTGTTCTTAAGCGTTTGGGGACAGCTGTTATTGCGAGTTTGTTGATGCTGCTCTATCTGATGGGCTTTGAATTGCAGTGGCCTTTCCCGGTTGATGGATTCATGCAGGGTGTTTGGCTGGCTGCTGCGATTGCAGGTGCTATTGTTGTTTTCCTTCTGTCGGCCCTGATTTTGGGGGAGCGGGCGCTGTTGATGAAGTTTTTGAAGCGTAGGGCTTAATCGATGATTGAGAAAGGGGAGTAGTATGCGTCGTGATGTGATCGTATTTGATATTGAAACGGTGGTTGATGCCGATGCAGCGCGGCGTGTTGTGCGCCAGTCTGATCTGACGGACCAAGAGGCGCGTGATGCTCTATCGCTCTATTTCTTAGAAAAAACCGATGGTCGCAATGACTTTCCCCGCCAGCCATTTCATCAGGTGGTGGCGATCTCCTACGGGCACCTGATTCGTGAACCTGGCGAAGAGGGTAACGAGCTGCTTATTCGTCGCTTGGCGACAGGGGGTGAAAAAAACAGCTCTGAGAAAGAGATGTTGGAAGGTTTTTTTCATTTGATTGAGACACGTGCACCTCAATTGGTCAGTTTTAATGGGCGTGGTTTTGATGTGGCTGTATTGAAATATCGTGCGATGGCACATGGTATGGCGTGTCCGCGCTGGTTCACAGAAGGTGATAAATGGAATAATTACGATACCCGTTTTTCATCAGAGTATCACTGTGATCTGCTGGAGGTGCTGTCTGACTTCGGCGCATCGGCCAAGTGTTCAATGGATGAAGTGGCAGCGGCATTCAGTGTGCCGGGTAAGCTGGATACTGCGGGTGATATTGTGCGTGATATGTTTGAAGTCGGGCAGATTGAGGCGATCCGTGATTATTGCGAAACTGATGTACTTACCACCATGCTGCTGTTCTTACGCCATCAGTTTTTTTCAGGTGCGCTGAATGAGGGTGCTTATGCGCGTGCAGTGATCGGTGTGCGAAATTATGTGGAAGCAGAGTCTGAAGCCCGTCCACATTTGGCGGAGTATTTGCAGGCTTGGGTTTCGCTTGAAGGGTGATTGCTGAGTATAGTTGTATGAGGTTGTGTTTGTTTGGATTATAGGTCTAACGCGAAAGGGGCGAAGACTGGATCCTAATACTCTTCCTATCATACTGTTTATAAATGATATTCATTGTTTGGTTCATATTTATACCAACATAAATACCAACAGATTTAATTCTATCAACTAAATTTTCTTCAATTTGCGTGATTGTGCTGGGCATTCATATCTTACAATGATTAGTAATCAGAAGGTCTAAGTGTTTTGTTTGTTAAAATTAAAAAAGTTCTGATTTCATGAACAGTTTTAGTACAGTCATATGAATATATTCCATTAAATCACAGGCAAAAAACCGACTCTGTGATTTGATCGAATGACTAAACCTGCGTTAGACTCAACAATCCTAAACAAGATAGTCTACAATACATCCAACACCAATAAATAAATCATAAGGGCAGAATATTGCTAGTACGCCTCTACAAGGAATCAATTAGATTAAAATGACTAGAAGTACATGAAAGAAAAAAACACATTAGCTAGTTAACACTATGGACTCGCCACTGAAGCAATTCTTCGATGCTCTGAATACTGAAGAGAATTCTTATTTACCTCAACTTGCATCGGACAAGCTGGGGTTAATCTTGAGATCTGCAGTCAATGAGCTTGATTGGTGCCATTATCATTTCACCAAGACAGAAAATCCGACCGATGATCAGGAAAAATTATATTACCTGCTACAACTGGGCGTAACGCGCCTAATACAATTATCACTAGACGCTCGTCCATCATTTGACGTGCCAGTTGTGGCTTTTCCTCGCACAAATGATATTACGATTCCAGTGCTCAAAATCATCACCGGTCTTGGAGCGATAGAACATGGTCGCCGGATGGCACAAACAGCTTCAAGCGGACTTTTCCGCATCGAACTCACGGGAGAAAATGAGTTCCTAATTACGCTTCCAGCAGTCATCCCAGATGAAGAATATTATGAAAGATCTATTTCAGAACATTTCAAAGTTGGGTCTCGCAGAATGGTCTCAAAACTACTGCAGTCGGACTCAGGGAAAAAACTTGAAACTGAGGTAAAGGAAACGCTGACCAAACTCGTGTACCCATTCGAAACTCATTATATCGGATACGAAGTAAATCCTCTACTTGACCAATATTTTTTTACTATCACATATAGTGAGGTACAGCTCTACGATGGTTACGACACATTTCACGACAAGGCCCGCTTTGGTGGAATTCAGTATCAACACTATATCCTTGCCCTGACATTCTTCATTTCTATTTACGTGCGCCATGAGAAATTTGCTGAAGCACTAGTAAGAAAAGAACCCAGCGTAAAACTAGAGAATATACTCACAATCTCATCAGATACTGTGCCGTTTGTCGAAAGCATCAGAGATGCCGTAAACGATTTCGGTTATCTCTTCGAGGGCTTTGAAGAGATAAACCTCGAAGGTGCCCAGCGTATTTTTGAAGTCCTCTCCTGCAGCAGAAAGAATACATCCCTTTTATCGAGACCAGGATCCCCATTGCCTCTTATTATCCAATGCTCGGATCAGGGGTTTATTCGGTGCCTGACTGGTGCGCACACCAACCCAATGTTATTTATGCTTAATTCCTTACGGCATCATTTCCCTGAAGACTATGACAAGCAGCAGCAGTTACGTGAAAAGTCCATGCAGGCTGCAACTAGGCGCGTTTTGGATCAGGTCTTTGTCGAACTAAACTACCTTGAAAACATCAAGGTGAGGCTTAATGGTCGCCTACTTACAGACATTGACTTAGTCGTCACGGAGGAAAGTACTGGCACTGTCTTCCTCTGTCAGCTCAAACATCAGGAATTGTATGGTTCCGACATCCACGCTAAACACCTTCGCACAAAGCGACTTAAAGATCAGATCAATAGTTGGAATGCATCGATTGATAACTGGATAGGTGTAGTGGGTGAAGCCGGGGTTCGTGCCTCCCTTCAGATACCCAAAAACTTTCCACCTTTATCTGTATACCGATTGGTCATATCCAAGCATTACGCCTATCCCCTGAAAAGCCTGACATTCAACAGTGATACTGCTTGCGTAAATTGGATTGAATTTTTCAATTCAGTTGTGACTGTGAAAATGAAAAAAAACAAAAGTAGAAAGCTGGGAGATCTCGTTACATTATTGAAAAAAGTAGATACTCCTGATGACCTACCAGAGTTCCTTTCCGAGCCTCGAAGCGAATGGGTAATCAACAATCTGAAATTCACCATTAGGCAAGAATGCAAATTGTAATGGGCCGTTTAGTCAGCACCACTAACTCTAGCAATGATGATTTGCATCCCATATAAGAAGAAGTCAAAGTGTATGCTATACTTTATTGACCATAGTGGGCAAAGAAGTGTATAAAAGCATAAGCCTGACACTAATCTTGAGATCCCACGTGTTATTGGGACAAAAATCGAAACAGAGTTGAGAATAATTAATGGATAGAGTTTTAAAAGATCACTCAAAAGCTGTAGTCCATTTGAGGCAGCAATTTAATAACGGGCGTTTAGGGTTGGTTTTTGGAGCAGGGATATCCAAAGACCTAGGTTTCCCAGATTGGAGTGGGCTAATTGAAGGAATAGCCTCTCACCCTGACATTAATGGCAAAGATATTTATGATAGTGCAAAGAAATGGAGCAACACAACCTCAATAACGCAGTTATTATTTCAGCATTTCAAACAACGCAAGCTCAAAGAGCTAGAAGCTACATATTCATCAGTGGCTTATCGTGAGAAGCGAGTTCTTTCTGAATGGAGGGAAGCTGTTCATGAAGTGCTTTTTGCTAAAGCAGCCGTTGATCGCAAAAACAAAGTCGACTCACACCCTTATCTAAAGGAATTCATTCAATTAATAAATAAAACTGAATTTTCTGTAAACTACAATTTTGATGACACCCTTGAGTTTATGCTTTCTCAGCCTGAATGGAATACGCCTAGTGGGAAAGGAAAGTCTTATCAGGCCGTTTGGAATCCATACATGCAGTTTCGTGACGGTACAGCCGTTATATACCACCCCAATGGATATCTTCCTGGGGATAAAAATCTGCAACAGAGTGAAACATTGGTGTTTTCTGAAGAGTCTTTTTCAGATCAGCTTATTGAGAGCATGTCGGGGAAGCTTTCATCTCTACTGCACCTCTTCACAAAGAAAACATGCCTTTTTGTGGGACTATCACTTGACGACAACACATTGAAACACTTGCTACGACAAGCTTCTTCAATATGCCCAGGGAACTTTCACTATTTCATTAGATACACAAGAGACAAAGACAGCCTGACTGACGATGAAAAGCAGGCTATATTTAATGCCAACTTTGAAGTGTATAACCTAATTACACTCTTTTTAAACAGTGAAGAAGTATCCCAGCTTGCCCAGCTTGTTACTTTGAACCCAGATGAATTTAAAACTAAGGCTGAAATAACAGGTGTAGATATAAAATTTAACTACTACCTTGTCGGAACAGTAGGGTCTGGTAAGTCCACTGTCTTAAGTCACTTTGGGAACCTTAAATTATTCGAAGAATGGATGGAAGAACGCCCCAGTGAACTTGCAAAGCCCTTTAATAAGTTGGATAAAAAAGAATTGAAAAAAGTAGATGGCTGGGTAGATAGTCAATTCTATAAAAAGAACTTGGCATTGTTGGGGGAAACAGAGGGCCTACACCTAATAGATAGGACGCCTCTTGATCCAATAACCTTTTCACAAGAAACCTCAGAAATGACAGAACGAGCTAAATCAATGGCTTTAGCAATTAGCCCCGGAATGAGCAATTATAGAATTGATATAGGTCAGGTGCTTTTCCTCAAGTCAGAAATTTCTGAATTGCAAAACAGACTTCTATCTAAGAGAAAAACTAGCTGGGATGAAAAAACCTTAGAGGAACTGCAGGATAGAACTGTGAAGCTCTATAATGCTTCGCAATTAACTGAGATTGAAAATATTGCACGGCCAATAGAAACCGTTGTTAAAGCGATTGCTAGAACAATCTTTGTGGATGATTATATTCCTGTGGATTTACATGAAGTATTAATAGATACAGCAAAGGGAACCACTTGAAATGATAACAAGAAAGCAAATTTATCTAGCTGCTCCCTTATTCAATGACCGAGAGAGGTCATTTAATAAATTCATTACTAACCAGCTTTTGAAAAACTTCAATGTTTTCCTCCCTCAAGAAGATGGACTTTTACTGGAAAATCTTATTAAGAAAAATATTGAAAGAGGTGTCGCTGAAAAAACAATTTACGAAACTGACACAACGGCAATGAAAGAATCTGATATACTTTTGGCAGTGCTGGATGGAGCAAGCATTGATGAAGGCGTAGCATTTGAACTCGGGTTTTGTGGAGCACTTGGGAAGCTCTGTATAGGCCTTCAAACAGATGTCCGTCGTCAGCTTCCGACAGGAAACAATCCAATGATTGAACAGTCTTGTGACAGAATCTTTAATGATGTTGATGCGTTATTAAAATGGCTAAATAACAACCAAAATAATTTATCCGATTTACCCAATGGATAAGATCACCGAACTTTTCCGTCACAAACTAACTGACAGCTATGGAGTAGCCCATAGGATTATCCATGTTAATGTTTAGCTTTGAAATAATTTTTTCAGGATAACTGGATCAGAACCACTTTCTCCCGCTTTTCCTTCAAACAATACTTCACGGATTTAAGTTATGTGAAAGGCGAAAACGACTCTTGTGCAATAGTTGGCAAAAAGAGGTGATTTACCATTGTTGCTCAAATCTGATACCACCACTTTACTTGGATGATGCCCATTAGCGGAAGTATCTGGAACACACAACACACTGTATGAATGAGGACATAGCTTCGCAAGCGAGCCATGCCATGAATGCTCGGAACCGTGATGAGGTATTTGCATTACATGAATACTTAACCAACGCTTAGTGCTGAAGAACTTCTCCATTTGATCCAAAGCATAAGAATCGAGGGATATGTCTCCTGTCAACAGCAACCCACTATTATTATTTTGGTTTTTATTTAAAGGAATGGTTACTAAAGCATGTTGATAGCGCTCTACAGACCTATTATACATCCTACATGCCCGCAGGCCTCTCTGGGGCTGGATAAGCGGTCTTGAAAGGACGCAAAGGGATATGTCATTTCGAGGCACTGATCCCGTCCCGAAGTGCCTTTCATAGCAGGCCCGAAGATCATCTCGCCACTGTTTAAGAGTTTCTTCATCTTTCTTCTCATAAAAATCATGCTTCTTAGCAACCAGCAGGCGAACCTCCTTTGCGATTTCTGCTAAATCCACTCCTGACTTGGGAGCGACCCCATCGGGATAATCCTTATTGTAAAAAATAAACTCCCACACTCCAGCAACAGTCGCTGGTATTCTATGGTCTGCCAGAAGATATTCGCCACCAATTGGGTCTAAAGAGACATTAAAATAATTGTCATCACCCTCGATCTCTTCTTCGTAGGCCTGAATATCAAGAGTTAGTGGGGCCTCCTCCTCTTCCTCGCCAAACACAAGCATGTTTTCTTCAGGATAACCTGCTTCTTCAGCCCCTCCCTTAACGAGAACAATTGAGCCAACTTGATCATCGAGCCCCCATTCTCTTAATGCTCCGGCAGGGTCAAGACCGAAGAGGATAACATTGCCTTCAGGATCATTATTGTCATCGAGCGAAGACACTAGCTCCAGTCGTTTTGATATAGATGCGTATGGAAGTATTAACTTCTCGACATAAAAATGAGAAAGTAGATCTTTCAGGCCGTTTACATGGTCATTATCAAAATGAGAAATACAAAGCATGCCAACTGTGTTACTGGTTGAAAATTTCCTTAAACCTCTAACCATCTCGGGAAGAATCGTTGATCGATTTGATCCACAATCAAACACCCAAAGAAACTCCCCTCTCTTCCTAGGTCTATAGTTGTCAGGGTCATACTCGTTTTCAAGAGTTATCTGCCCTGAAAAGAAAGTTCCATGTCCAACTGGATGAAATTGATTAATGCTATGTAATTTAGCCATTGATCCCCCTCGAGCTATTGAAAAAACATCTGGCTATGCAACGCTTAATCTAGCTTGTAAAAAGGAATTCCTTTGATGAACTCACCATTATGATCCAATGTTTTAAACAACGATTCAAAAACCTCCAAAGTAGCAATTCGACTGATTGTGCTTTGACCTGAACTAGGTAACCCCATACGGTCTAAATCACTAGCTCTGATACCAGGTACTTTATGTACAAACCAGCTCTGAATCGGTTCCATGTAATTTTCATTGTTTGTTTTAAAATGTGAAAAATACTGAGAGGCAAGAATTACTCCAACACCAAACTCTCGCCCCTGCAATAATAACTTACTTAGCACTGGGAATTCATAAGGCATGATGTTGTGAGCTTCATCAACAAGTAGATATGAATCAATAAATCTAGTTTGAGGATCTGTTCCTAAAAACGGTTGTTTTTTAACTTTCTTCATGTAATCAAAGTAAAAATTCAGGAAAATGACGATAACCATGTTTTTTATTTTATCATCACTAAAGCCACTTAAATCCAAAGCGACAGTGCCATCAAAAAATTCTTCAAAATTTATTATTTTGTCGGGATTACTTTCAAAAATCTCGTAATCAATAATGTCTTCCATGATTGAATATGTGGTATCAACTTTACCCTCAACTATTTCTTCATAAGCATCAAATACTTCATAAATTGTAGGATCTCTCCCATCATTTTCAGAAAAACATTTCTTAACAGCCTTCTTTAAATGTGAGTCCTGAAGAGGCTTTTGAGTGCTAAATATTTTTCCAAGAACATCCCTAAAAAATGAATAACGGTCCAGCCAAGGGGTAGAAGCGGATGAATCTGATGTATTAAACATATTAAGAGGAAGGCCTATCGGTTTAATTACTTTAACGTTTGCTTTAGAAATAAAATCACAATTTTCATTATTTAGGTCACTAAAATCACGTTTATAATCCAGAATAAGAACTTTTGGGGCGACTCCCCGATTACTTGCAGGATTACTTACTAGTTGATAAACGAGCGACTTTAAAAGTTGTGTTTTACCAGTGCCAAGATCGCCAACCACACCTATGTTTATATTGTTTAAAGCTGTATTTCCTGGGTAGAACATCGCTTCTTTATTTTCGAACTTGTCTAAACTTTCACCAACCATAAAGTGTATGCCAAGGCTACTCTCCTGTCCTGCTTCCACTTCTTGGTCAGGAACTGTTGTATCAACTTCTTTAGCTTTGTGTCCACCACTTTGAACTGGTTCGCCTTTGACTGAAGCTTGTACCCCCTCAATTTTACTCAAGAACCCCCAGTCTCCAACTTCATTAGCTATATTTTTTATTACAGACTCTTGATTTTGACTTAGTAAAATAGCTGCAGAATGATAAGACAATACAATTGTATCCTTAAACGTTCTTTGAGCTGTTGAAATAACCTTTCCACTGATGCATTTTTCTAAACTAATTAACCTGCCGATGTTATCGATTTCGATTTCAACACTTTGAGACATTAAATCAATGAGTGTTTCTTGATGCAATTTAGACCATTCGGCCCCCCTTTTTTTAATACTCTCAATTTCACCATACACTCTAAAACCATAATCAATCCATGATGCCAGCATTTCCCGCCAAGCTAGCCCCCAAATGGCACTTTCTTGTGACTTTTCTAGCATTATTTCAAGGAAAGTAGCAAAAGTCTGAGTTTGTTTTATTGCATCTTCCCTCGCAATTTGCGTCATCTGTTCAGATCTAGCTTTGACCTCAACTGGAGTTAAACGTATTGAATTTACTTTGCCTTCTAGCAAGCTAATACTAATTACAATTAAGTCTGGCCTCTCCATAGTTCCAGACTTCAAATAAGCTCTTAAGCTATCAAACCTTGGTTGAAAAATATCAGCAGGAACAATTAAGTTTATATGCGAACCTTTAAAGACAGAAATTAATCCATCACAATCACTGTTCACCTGAAATTCAGTTTGCAATAGCCTAAGTGCGACCAGCATACCTATCTCACCAAAGCTCGAAGTTCCACCACTGGTTAATTTCTTTAAAGTTGGCATGCCTCTTAGTGAAATTTCTTGCAATAAACTTTTGCTTTCTTTTTTATCTACCGGAGCATGCTCTTGAAACTCAATCAATGCATTTTTAAGAGCTTCATGCATATTATCCGATTCACGTGCCAGCAAATAAAAACCGCTAGATTGACCTACATCAGAAGAGTATTTCGGTAATTCATAATCCCATAATAGTGATATTTGATCGGGCATATGAAAACACGAGGCATCAATTGTAGAAGATGAAACAGCACAGAAATCTGTATTATCAAAAGAGTTTTCTAAAGTATTCAAATTAGGTGCATAAACCATACTATCAAATAAATCATACTCTATGCATGAGTTTTCCATTGTATCCAGTGTGTTCAATAGTACATTCCGGATGCTTTCATCAGCTTCAATAGGGGCAGTAATAAAGTATCCAACTCTTGATTCTGCCAGAAACTTATTTTGCTTTGAAAAGCTATGCTTAATACTTTTTCGAAATAAGCCAGTTTGATCAACAGCAGACTTAAATTGATGTTTCTCGAAAGAGTTACTCATTGTTTTTAAGTGATCAATAATTGCCAAGTCTCTTTTTTCTGGTTGATCATTATTATTCTCTGTATACCAACGAACGTTAGTACCTGAACGAGCTGTTAAAGAAGCTAAAATGGCAGGTTCAGGTTGTGCTTTTTCAGCTCTCGTATCATATACCTTAAGTGAATTTGCGCCTGCAGAAGACCACTCATCACGCTCTAACCCTAGATGTTCCTCGCACCACTTTTCGATGCCTAAATTACAGGAACTTTGACCAATGGTATCACTGGTAAGAGAAACGGTGAGCGTAGATTTGGCGCATGCTAATTGACGCACATCATCGAGTGACCTTTTGACTTGCTGAATACTAAAACCTTGTATCATTCCATCTATAGAGATTCCGAATTCATCACCAAAAATAGACTCATAATTTTCATTATTCAGCTGGCTAGCAATAGTATCTGTATTCCAGAGTACACTCCAATAATCTGATGAGGTCCTTACAGCAGCGTACCCTTTATATTCGGGTGCGGAATTTGCGTTCAAACAAGGCAAAGCAAAGCAATCAGGAAATACAGAAGGGTCAACAACACCTGTTGAAGGAGCATGAATACTATTCTTTCTAGCCTCTTCAAATATACTTTGAGCGTTACAATGCCAGGCAACTCTTACCGGATGAAATGGAGATAGGATAGCGGCATCAGGAATAGACTTTAAACAGTTGTTGCCAGATTCTTCAGAGTGCACAGAAATAATATCACTCCAAATTGCAGTCTCATAGTCACTTCTTAGCCATTTAAGATATTCTTTTAAATATAAATCAACTGCACCTTTAAAATCTTCCTCTAAATAAAGCACCCCAAAATTAAGGGACTCAATTGAATCACTATTTTTATCACACCGATCTTTTAATAAACGACGCAGAACGTCCCTGCTAGCAATATACGCTTGAGCCATATGAGAGTTTATAGATTCAAAACCCGGCCTTGGGTCTAAGAATATTTTCATGTCTGATATTACTGGGTTTGAATTCCAAGTTGGCTTAGTCCACTTGTTTTTAAAATCTGGTCCCAAAATAGCAGGGCAATAGGAATCCTTATCACTTAAGATCCAGTTCTCCAGATCAGATAACATCGTTTGCTTTACATCCACTTTAGAACCTGGATTTCCACCACAGCTCTCAATTACAAGTTTTCGAAATTCGCTTGAAACACCTTTGGGCGTAAACTCATTAACGGAAATGTTTATCTTATATGTATAAATCCCATTGTTATCAATCTGAAATTCATAGACACAATCCTCTTCTGCTTCAATTAAACAAACTGCATGTTCATCAGAAGATGGCGTAATATTTTTCTCGGTTAACTCAGTATCGGAATCTGAATCACCTGAGGAAAGCGGAGTCATCTTTGTGAGAAAATTTATACCTTTTTTGTGATATAAATCCAATGTGTGGGAACCAATGCCATTTAATTCTATCTGGCATTCATAGTGCCCCTTATTATTCTGTTTCGCTTTTTTCCCTTTATCAGCTTTAAATTTAAAAGGTGTGATTTTAATTGCAGAGCGACAATTCATTGTCACTTTAGGTTTAAAATATTCTATATCGATAATTTTATAAATAAGAGGTTTAGCAGCTGATTTAGATGAAAATTGATATTTAATAAAAAAGTCATGATCAATCTCTATTTCTTTATCTACCCAAGTTACATCTTCACCTTTTATTGTAATGGTATCTATAACTTGTAATGTTTTATTTCCAGATGACTTACTTATTTCAAGTGTTATTTCATCACCTTGCTCTTCTGTAGGCGATATTAAAAAAGAAGCTCCTTTTTGAATAACTTCAGGATGATTCTTAGAGACGGGCCTATAAAGGGGGTTTAAGCATGCAATATTTAAAAGTATGTTTTTTTGAGTTTCATCCGAACCTCCTAACAATCTGTACCAAGTTTTATTAGTTAAAATACTCCACCAGTTCGATTCACCATCCTCTTTTGCTTTTGCATAATTCAGCATCGGATTATCATTAAAGTCTGAGGGCACGAGACAATTTTTCGAAATAGCATTGGTGAACTCAAATAATGCGTCTTTGATTTCAGTATCTTTATCCGATAGTTCACTTACCAATAGGTCTGAACCAGAGGTAAATCCGTTATCAACAAAATAAGCTGCAATTTTCTTTGGTAACTTAAATGCCTCGATTACTTCATCATCTTCTATGCTTGGTACACCAATCTTTTCACATAAATAACGGCTTTCTGGGCGGGAATCAATTACATTGTAGATGTCTTCAAGAACACCCCAAACAGCACGCCTATCACTGTGCCTTTGATCGGCATCCCATGCTTCAGTCAGAGCCTCTTTAATGGCCTCCTTTACAATCTTTCGTTCCTGATCATTGGGAAGTTTGGAATCTATCGAATTTAATATTTTAAATACAAAAGGCTCTTCCAGCCATTCGTTAATAGTTTGATGGTTTCTAGTTGAAATTCCTTTACGTTCAGCTGCTGTTTCAGAAGATAGGTTCGTTGCATCATCTATAGCATGAAGAGCAAAGTATGAGCCCTCTTCAGTATTCCTGACTGTTACTAAATGATTGTTCGTGCATTTCCCAGAGTCTAAATTTTTAGGGTCTTCAGTTACATCAGGATCAACTAGTAAAACAGGAATATACTTTGTTAAATCATTTCTAGATATTTTAAGTTTCTTTTCTCCATCAGTCAGAAGTACAAATATTTTATCAAGCATATACTTAGGGAAACCTGAGAAAAGAACTCGGATTGGGTCCCTTTCGTTTGTTAAAAGCATTGAAATCTCATCTATAATTTCTTTAGTTAGAAACCCATAAAAACTATTCATTACTATTTCCCATTTTTAAAAAGAATTTTTGAAAGGAGAATTGATTATCATGCCACCTTCAGCGTCTGGACTTTCAATGACCAGACCTAAACTTCTAAGTAGTTTGTAGAATATACTATTACTATCCTGTTGAATCTCAGCTTCTAAGCCATAAAAAGAAAGTTGTTGAATCAGGTCTGCAATGGTGCACGGTCCATTAGACCGGGCGACAGTGCAGTGTACCATTAACAAAAGCGCAGTTGGCCCTAGCCCCACTACCCATGGAGCGCTGGAATAAGCACCTCTTTTACGAAGAAAGTAACCTTGGTCATAGCTTTCTAGGCCGGCCTCGGATGTCTGCCTTTGCCTAACAACATAGCTAATAAACTCTAAAATATTTTTAGATGTGCCTTTTTTGCAGGATGTGATTCTAGGTTCCATTTCAAGAATGTTTTGTAAGTTCCTTCGATATTCATCGTATTCGAAAGAGGCTCTTTGTTTTGCCAAATGATTTAAAGTTTCAGTGATTTTTTCAGGAGAAGTTAATTCAATTTTAGCATCATCAAAGGACTCATTGTCCGAAATGCCACTCAATACTAAATTAATTGAACAGCGACCTACAACATAACCTCTAACTGTTTCTTCTATTGTTTTGCTAGTTGGTTGCTCGAGAGACCAAAAACATTCTTTTTGTGATAACTCTTGTGTTACATCATTAAGACTAAAGTGCGTCCCATACTTTAAGGCATCCTCAAGCATCAAAGATATTTTTTTGTTAATAGTACAACACCACATTACGTGAGAACATGCCGCTATTCGACATAAGGATTCCAACATTGAAACCCATTGCCTTCGAGTTAATGTTTTTTTCAACGCTAAAACTACTTTTAAATCTTTTACAAAATGTGCAGCTGGGGTTTCTAACAAGTGTTTATCAAATACTTCATTTTCTTTTAGAGGCAAACTACTGGGTTTAGTCCAAGCCCCAATAAATTCTTCCTCACGCCAAGTAACCATTTCTGTTTGAATTAATCTCGCCCAGATATCATCATCCTCTGTAACAGATAATTTTTCAAATATATCTTGCCAAGTATTCAGGGCATCTAATTTATTATCAGCTCCCATACTCACCATTTTGGCAATCAATTTACCTGGGTTCCATGGGTTGCCAGCTAGCCTTGCCGACATAGAATAAATTGCAGAGTCGGGTACAAATGGGCTTAATTGTAAGAATTGCCTTTTAGATTGATTCGCTTGCTTCGGGCTAGTAATAGACTTAGTGACAATTTTAACCCATAAATCATCATCAACATCTATAGCGCTTTCGGTGCCATTAGGTCGTTTCCGCTTATCAAGGTTCTTTGTAAACCTTCGTCCAAAAATAGGGGTTTTCCTTTCTGTAGCTACTCCAAAAAATCCTACATTTCGGTATAAAGATGCAAGTAGAATTTCACCTGTTGCAACTTCTGGTAGAGGACTTAAGTGGATAAAACTTTTAGTATATTTTTTATGTAATTTTTCTGAACTCCAGGGGGCCTCAATGAAGTCTAATAATTGGCTCATTCTATTTCTCTCCAATAAACGCTAATTCTTCATCTGTATCAATCTCATACACTTTGGAACCAATTTTTATGTCAGCGCTTACATCAAGAAACGCTCCATCTCTGACTATTTCACCAGCGACAATAGATTTAACTTCATCCAGCATCGCAAAAACTTCTTCAGGTAATGAAGCTTCATTTAAACCATTTTCTACCTCTCTCAATGATTTAAATAAATTAAAAGTAACCGGTAACCAGCGGTTTTTGTGAATAGCAATATATGGTAAATGTTCCATAGGCTTTGACACCTTCACTTCTTGCTTAAGCATTCGGGGCTTAATTTCGTTAACTAGTAATGATATGTCTCTATCTCTATGTGATACCGGCTGACCAAATGTCGTCGAAAGGGGTATAGAAAAATGTCCGTGCTCATTAATCAATCCACGTATTTGTTTTTCTGTATTTTTAATTTGTCTTCTATCTTGATGAATTTCCGAATAATCGATTAAAGCATCGACGTTCTTACATCGCCCATATCTAACACCCAAACTACGCTTTACTAACCTAGATGAAAATTGTCTGATTGAGGCTTGTAAGAAACGAACCTGATTAGAGATCAGGGGACTATGGTTATGTTCCATCAAAAATTCATCTGCAAAAGTTAAACCTTTTAGAATTCTCTTTTCAACTTCTGGTAATCTTCTAGATACTAATTTTAGGCCATCACTAACAGATAATCCAAATCTCTCATCAATTACACAGGCAGTAACATTGGTTTTCTCATTGTTAACACTCCCTTCAAAAAATATAACATCACCACTTAACAACGCAGGATCTAAATGTTGAGAAAAACCCTCAGAAAGTATTTTTCTGATAGAGCTTGAATCATTGATAGCTAAGCTACCAAGAGCCCTGAAGTGACTAGAAGCAGAGACATACTCTTTATAAAGCTTCATACTTCTAGGTTTTTTAAGCACCTGTAGCTTGGCTTTGCGATGTTCACCTTTATTCAATTTGGGCCATAAAGAAAACAACCTATGGTAATACAGTTTACTCATAAGCAGGTAAGGCGCTTTAGCAAAACTTAGTTCTTCTCCTTCTTTTTTAATGATTTCCAATTGCTTGGCAGTCCAATCACATGGAGAATATATTTTTTTCCCAACCATTAACTCTTCTTGATCGCCAAGAAGTAGATAAGACACTAGTGAATATAAATCTCGAAAAGTCCATCTTTTTCCAGCGCACAGCTCGTAGTAGAGCAGTAATTTCACCAAATTATTTTGAGCGTCTTTTTCTGAAAGTAATAGTTTATTTTGGCAAAATGGGCACATCAAACTGTTTTCACAAGGAGGCTGCCATAACTCATCTTTCAGAGCTTGTTTCAGAATTTGATGCATCACAGTCTCTGATTTTTCGGGTGTTGGGAAAACCAGCGATTCTACATCCATAGGCCATATCGCAATATTTTTCCCCTCGAGTGGCCAACAATCAGGGGCTTTAGGGCCTCCACTTGCTGCTTTAACCAACTCACTAATCAAGCCAATCAAAACTTTATTGTCTTCTTTATGTGCTAGTGAGTAAGCGTTTGCCAAAATTCCACGATTGATACAGCATATATATATCCCTGAAAATTCCTCACTTAATAGACTACTAAGTTCATCATTGAATAGCTGCTCTGGGCTGATACTGCTCCGTTCAGTATCTTTTTCTGTAGCATCTTGCACTAAATGTATTTCAGCCTGTACTCCTCGGTTAGATTTCCATAAATCAGAAAATACAACTATAGATTTTCTTGGGGGTAACTTCCCCTCTTGAGTCGTATATTGTTCAGCAAAACGATTCGTCAATGCGCCATTGGCATTTATGGCATTATCAAAAGCCTCAATACACCCTTCAACAGCATCTGTTTTTCCATTACCCGGCCCACCTATTAATAAAATTGCCCTTGGAGGATTTTCCACGCCACCATTCACAATCCCATCAACCCAGTTTTCTAATTTAATTGTTAAAGGTGTCTCGATTTTTTCACCTGCGGGTCTTCCTGAGTTTTCTTTAAATGGGTGCCTAACGCCACCTTTTTTAGAGCCTGACCAATTGACAAAACCAAGCGGGTATAGCTCGTTTATTTCATCACTCATTGTTTTACCACCATTGATAATAGAATCACTTTGATGTGCTGTTTGCTGCTCTTTAGAAGTGTGATTATTTAAAGAGACTCGCGAGATATTAATCGCGAGAAATTTGCCTTTGTAGACTGTGAGGGCGACTAAATCATCTCCCATTGCCATCTTGTTTAACGCAGCAACCCATAGTCTTCGGTCGCCTCTCGTAGAAGACCTATACAAAGTCATTTTACTTTGGATTCCACTGTTTTTTCCTAAGCACTTTATTGGGAGAAAAACTTTATTTTCTGCACCAAACTTTTGGCTTTCAAAATCATGTAGGTTATTTGAGGATAGAAAATGACGTACTTTATTCGTAGCATCTAAGATGCCTTTGCTGAGACCTGTTTCAGTAATATGAATCAGCTCAAATGAGACTGATTGCTTTGATAAAAACTTAATCCATTCGTTCTCTTTAACGGAACATTCCCTCACCCAGACTCCCCAGACTATTGTCTTTCTAGTTTAGCTTAGATTCTACATAAGTATAGTTGCAGTGGCGCTTTGGCTGTTAGAGTAGTTTTTTCAACGCTTTGCCGACCGCTTTGGCTAATAATGGCGCAACTGCATTTCCAACTTGGGTATATTGAGGAACCTCTTTCCGGCGGTTCGCGCCGCCAGTGGTTTCTTTTGCGCAAAATTCGAACCAGTCTGGAAATGACTGTAATCTAGCTAACTCTCGAACGGTCATGGTTCTTGCTTTCCATGGATGAACAAAGTCATCAGGGATGCTTACTATTGTTGGCGATGGTAAATTTTTAATAAGTGGCCGTTGGCTATGTTTAAGAGTTGTCAGCTCAATTGTTCTCCAAATAAGACTTTCCTTATCCTCAGGGGTTAGATCTAGACCGTACTCGCACTGTTTTTCATCCAGCTTTGATGAGACTTCATCATAGGCCTTCTCTACAATATAGCTTAAGCCAAATATGGATTCAGCGCGAACCTTTGAGTGACTTTTCAGTAACCTAATGCTCTCCTGCAGTTCAGAGTCCCAAAGCTCCCCGTATTTTTTCGTCCAATTACGGCGAACATATTTCTCTTTTTCCTGCCTTATCCACTTCTCCTTGGAGCGGATAGCAGATTCTTCAAAACCTGAGTGACCACGGTTCCATGCATCATTTAATACCCCTGAGTGTTCACGGTCCCATTCAATAGAAACCGTCCCTTCCTTCTCTAGCTGCCACTGTGTATTCCACTCTTCATGCTTGGAGCATTCTACATTTTTAGCAGTTCGAAATGCTTTAGCTGGAAGGCTAACCAGAGAAACCAAGGAAGGATCCATATCAGAAAGATAATGGTACAAATTAAAACGTTCTTTAGTTCGAGGGTTATGGCTTCTCAAATGTTGATTATTCAGATTCCTTTTAGCGGCTCCTACAAATATCACTGGCTTCATAGTCTTCATAAGCTTGGCGTATGGGGAAGTATGCCCTTCTGGAAGATAGTCATCGTCACCAATGTCACCAAGTGCTTCTTGTACAGTAATTCTGTCTTTGGACGGCTTTAGGCCCAGAAGCGGACATACTCTTGGCCCAGATGAAGACCACAGAACTTTAGAAAAGTCTGGGTGACCTGATAGATCCTTTCTTACTCCTACAAGGAATACTCGTGGACGGTGTTGCGGAACTCCATAATGCATAGCATTCAATTTCATTTTTTGAACAGAATACCCTGCTCCTTGAACCGCATCCGCTAGCTCTTCAAATGGTGTTTTTGAATCTTTGTTAACACCACTTCGTGTGTTCATTCCAGCAACATTCTCAACCAGTACAATTTTTGGTTTAACTTGGCGAACAAACTCAAGGAACTGCCAGGGAAGGTTGTTTCGCGCATCAATTCCGCGCCGTTTTCCTGCTAATGAAAACCCTTGGCAGGGTGGCCCACCAGCGACAAGGTCAATGTCCTGCTGACTCAGGTCCTTCATTACGTCTTTATTGGCTAGAACCTCGTAAAGGCTATTAACTACTAATCCTTTATCTTTTTGCTCTGATAGATCGCTTGCAAGGTGCTTTTTCCATTTCCCATCATCAATTCGCTCAACAATATTATGGTAGTAAGTCTCGGCGGCCATATCAGACTTCTCAACAGCTAAAACGTGCTCAAAGCCAGCCATCTTCAGGCCAAGGGATAGGCCGCCGCACCCGGAAAATAGGTCAATAAACTTGGGTTTTGGCATCTAGAAAGCCCCTCTGAAATACAAAATCTACGTGATGATACATGTTACACTGACTATTTTCCAGGAATCATATTAGTAATTAACCTCCCTTAGAAGGGGTTCGAACATCGGGTGCATTATTTTTCCACACAATGCCAAATAGGTTTGTAGTGCATTGGTGAAAAATATATGACTGACTCCTTAAGCAGAGACAGTGAATATCTTTGCACTTGAGTGCACAGGTGCTGCGCTTGTTTGATTGCTCTGGTGCATACGTCTTTTACTCTGGTGCATACGTCTTTATCTTCTCAATCAACTGTTTTGCCCGCTGCAGTGACTTCTGCCTTTCTTCATCAGTTCTGTTACTTTGCTTGGAGTCCATCTCGCGCACGTTATCCGCATATATCTGGCCTTTCTTGTCGTAGGAATCGATTAGCTGTTGTAGTGAAGCTGCCTTGTCACTTAATTCCAGAATCACCGCTTCCTGATGAAGCCGTTGAAGAACCAATATTTTTAGCCACTGTTTCATTATCAAGTTTGATGCGATTGTAGCCCCCCCGAGCAATTCCATGAACTTAGCCATGGCACGTATTCGTTGCGTGTGCTCATGCATATCGTTGAATACGGTGAGTGAACCCCTTAGCTGTAGGTCTTCGATAATTTTCAGCTTCTTGCAGGCGATGCCATCGCTGTAGCTAATGTAGAGGTGCTTCTGTCGCTCTTCATCGTCAGGTGGGTACGACTCATTCCTAAGTGCCTTTTTTATACCCTCCCATCCAAGCTCTTCAATTCTGGCATGGATGACCTCTGGGTCACCATCAGCAAATTGTTCGATTAATGCGTAGTATTTATCCTGCTCCGTCAGTAATTTTTCCTCTTCACTCCTTACAATGGCTAGCATGTCTTCTTTGTTCTTTGAAAAATTATTCATAATTTATACCTGTAATGATTTAATAAGTTGTGAGAATGCAATGCCCACTGTGTCATCTCGGACTTCATTTGCAGGGACATCGACCCGCGTCATTCTCAATAGTTCCAGTGATGCCTTTAGACGTACGTGGTCTGCCCCTGTGCGGGCAAGCTCGACTAACGTGTTGGCAGCAAGCTCTGAGTTGCTCTCTAGTACTGTATATGCACGCTCACGCTGTTTGGTCGACATGCCTGTTAGTTCATCCGCGAACTCTGGCTTCTGCTTCCACAAACTTAGAGTTTTACGGGACACACCGACCTCTTTAGCTACCTGCTCATCGGTCAGTTCATCCTGATATAGCAGGTAAGCAGCTTTATGCATTTTCGCGGTCAGCATAAATACCTCCGGTGGGGTAGTTTTGGGTAAGACTGGGAGCTCCCAACTTGTCGGTAATGGCGGTTACTCATCATCCCACACCACATCATCTGGTTCGATTTCATTGAATAGAATATCCTTTAGGTAATCGACCATCCCTCCATCATTGTGGGTATCATCTCGAAAGGTGCAGCCTGTCTGGTCGTAGGTGCCATCTGGGTATGTAGCTCTGATGGTGATTTTTACGTTGTTCATGTTGATCTCCTATATTGCCGATACGCCCGGCTTTGCGTGATGTCTTAGCATCAATTGCATGCACTCAAGTGCACGGACAACTGCTGTTAGTTAAATTTCTCATCGAGTAAATACAACTCCTGTAGAGTCATAGGTTTTGACTCTTCTTCTGCATTTGCACCTTCTGGAAAGAAGGGTGCTTGAATAACCTTTTGTTTATCCTTCTGAGTCTCTTTTGTATTAGTCGGTCCTTTCTGTGCCATACTGTCTGTCTGGCTATGACCTTTATGATGGGCGCTTTCATCCAGTCCTGATGTACAAACCGGTCCAGCAAGTTTTGCCCTACCACGTGCCCCCACAAGCAAAGCCTCTTCATCGAGTAGAAAGACATTAATTTTTGCGCGCAATAGGGCTAGGTTGACTCGGAAGTGGTTCTTTCGGGGGATTCCTTTGTGGCACTCTTCGATTAGGCCAAGCTCCCTTAGCTTCTTTCGAGCTGTTTCTTGAGGCCGTCGTTTCATTCCCGTTTCATGAAACAGCTGACCTTCGGTTTTGTATATCCAGCCATCGGGGTTATGTTCCTTGCCAGACCAATACAATAGTCGAGTCAATAAAATTGATGCAGGAATACTGTTCAGCATAATTGCCAATACGATATTGTAAGTGGCATTCGTTTGGAGGCGGCTATCAACTTCTCGCAACTTCATGTTTCACCACTATTGCAATGAATAAGTGAATTCATGGTTGTGCCATCTCATCAAGTAGCTGCTTTATCTCGCTGATACGATAGGCCGAGGTTCTGGGGCCCAAGGAAATGGCGGCGGGATACCGCCCCTCTTGTTGACCTCTATACCATGCAGACTTACTGATAGGTATCACCTGCAAGACTTGGTTTAGTCGCATGTAGCCATCTAATTGTAGTTTTGAATAGTTGTCGGACATTGTTGCGCCTCCTGAGTGGTATGGCGCTATTGAATCATTGTTTTAGCTCATGGGAATTGGTGTCACGGTACCACCCTGAGGGTAACATGGTGTTGCCCCTGAAATTATTGTTATATTTTACTTTTGTCCTTTGCCCAGTCTGGGCGAACAATGCTAGCCATGTGATTTGCCATGGTAGGCGAAACTCCCGATGCCTTTACAATGTCACCAGCAATATGCTTGTTTAATGGTATCTTATCACTCTTGGGGGTTATGGTAACCCACAGTTCAGCGGCGTCATGTAAGGCATTTAGACGCTTTACAACGCTTTTATCGAGCCCATGAGGGATTTCTGGGTGAGGGAGGGGGATAGGGGCTTTTGTGGCGACAAATAAAAAAGAGGGGTTTTCTTCGATCTGTTCGGCAATATATATCAAGGAATTACGAGATATATAGCCTTTTTCATCTAACCCATGCAGTTTAATCAGCTTCCTTATTTTCACATATTCGTCTTTATATTGAACTACGTCCTCCCCATCTAACATTTGCAACTCATCAGGAAGCCTTGCCTCTTTGCTATCAAAGAAACTTTCAAAATAGATTGCTGTTGGACTATCGGCATCAAAGAATGTTTGCCAATAGCATGCTGCCTCATGAGGAGTAAATCGCTCCTTTTGGCTAGCTATTTTTGCTAAAGCTATATGATTCATGCGATTGCTCCCTGCTTGAATGGAATTACTTTTGCACCATCTCTCAATCCATCCAGATAGTCTGCCCAGTGTTGCATCATTGTTATTCGTTCAGGTAGATGGCGGGCATGGTTGTACGCTCCCTTGATGGCATTGCCTTCTTTGTGAGCAAGCTGGCGCTCAATAACGTCAGAATCCCATCCCTGTTCATGCAGCATGGTGCTGGCCATTGCTCTGAAGCCGTGGGCGCAGATTTCGGATTTGCCATAGCCAATGCGGCGGAGTGAAGCGTTTATCGTGTTTTCACTCATCGGCCTGTGTGTGTTTCTGATGGATGGGAATACATAGCGCCCTGATCCGGTGAGCGGCTGCAGTTCCTTCAGAACTTTCACTACTTGCGTTGCTAGAGGCACAATATGAATAACGCGCATCTTCATTTTCTCAGCTGGTATGCGCCATTCAGCGGTATTCAGGTCAATCTCTGTCCACTCTGCATGCCGCAGTTCACCGGGGCGGACGAAGATATAGGGCGTGACCTGTAAGGCACATTGAACAATAAATGTGCCTTCGAACCCCTGGATAGCCCTTAATAATTCACCAGCTTTTTTAGGTTCAGTAATAGTGGCTCTGTGGGTGGTCACGATGGGAGATAGTGCTCCCTGTAAGTCTCTGGATGGATCACTCTTGATTCGGCCGGTAGCAACAGCATATCTGAATACTTGGCTGCATAGCATCTTGAGTCTGTGTGCCATTTCGATTGTGCCGCGATTCTCGGCGCGCTGGATAACTGATAATACATCAGGGGGTTCAATGTCAGCAATACGCATTGAGCCTAGCCATGGTAATACATGTCGCTCAAGCCTACTTTGGGTGCTTTTCAAGTAGGGAGGGCTCCACTTGACGTTGTTCTTTTCGATCAACTCCCTTGCCACGCCTTCAAAGGTTGCAGCCTGAGCATCAGCAAAAGCTTTACGCTTCTCTTTCTTCTTATGTTGGGAGGGGTCGATATTGCTTTCTAATAACTTTTTTGCCTTCTCACGTTTGTTGCGGGCCTCTTTTAAAGTGACAGAGGGATAAACACCTATTGATAAGGTTTTTTGTTTATCTGCGAAGCGATAGTTCATGCGCCAGTATTTTCCGGATTTAAGCACCTGTAAAAAAAGGCCGCCGCCATCTGAAAGTTTTAACTGCTTTTTCCCCTCTGGAATGGTTGCAGCTTTCGCTTTTGCGTCTGAAAGAGCCATGTCCATACCTCCGCATTTGTTGGTATATTTTCGGAGATGAATCCTTGATTTAAAAATATACCAACAGATATACCATTAATTTGTTGGTATATCCTAGAGTATTATAGAACATAAGGAAACAAACATGCAATAAAAAAGCCTGCAAGCATAACGCTTACAGGCCTTTATGGGTCCTTATTGGACTCTCTGATGGTACCGAAGACTGGACTCGAACCAGCACGCGCGTGAGCGCACCACCCCCTCAAGGTGGCGTGTCTACCAATTTCACCACTTCGGCATGTTATCAGGGTGGTAGATTACCCTGATAAGGAATTTTTATTCGGCGCTTGGAAGGCCGTCTGAGGCGGGAATATCACTCTTTAGTGAGGCTGGGTCAAATCCTACTGGAGCCTCTGCAGGTTGTTCAATAGGTGCTTGGCCAGCAATAGATTGATCTACGATTGAGCCCGTCTGCTGCTGAGAGAAGAAAGCCAATGTTAAGCTGGTCAGCATGAACGTCGCAGCCAAGCCACCTGTGAGTTTACCCAGGAATGAACCGGAACCACGGCTGCCGAACAGTGTTTGTGCGCCACCGCCGCCAAATGAAGCGCCCATATCGGCACCTTGCCCACGTTGAACCAGTACTACCCCGATCAGGGTCAGCGCAACCAGTACGTGCACGATAATTAATATGCTAGTCATCTCTTAAAAGTCTCCTTAGCTCACTGCTTTTACAGTGGCGTTGACAATGGCCATGAAGGAATCGGCTTTCAGGCTTGCGCCACCAACCAATGCACCTTCTACGCCAGGGCAGCTCATTAGCTCTTCTGCATTGCCCGGGTTAACACTACCACCGTATAAAACACGGCAATCATGTCCAAGACGCTGTAGTTCCTGATGTACAAAAGCATGGGTCTCGGTGACTTGTTCAGCTGATGCAGTTTTGCCTGTGCCGATAGCCCATACAGGTTCATAGGCAACAGTTAGCGCTGCGCCTTTTGGTGCGCCTTTCAGGATTGAGAGCTGTTCAGCCAGGACGACGTTGGTTACGCCGCTTTCACGTTGTTCAAGTGTTTCACCGATGCAAAGGATTGGCTCCAGGCCATGTAGCCATGATGCATTCATTTTAGAGCGAATCTTGGCGTTGCTTTCGCCGATAATGCTGCGACGTTCGGAGTGGCCGAGAATAACATAGTGGCAACCAGCATCACGTAACATCATCGGGCAGATTGAGCCGGTGAATGCACCTTTATCTTCATTATATACATTCTGAGCACCGAGCATTAAGCCCATGGAGGCCAGACGATCTGACATAGAGTGTAGTAATGTGAATGGTGGCATCAGACCAATTTCAACATGATCCGGGGAAGGGTTCGATCCAAAGGCGTCCATGAAGTCTTTGGATTCTTGAAGTGCTCCATTCATCTTCCAGTTTCCTGCAATCAGATGACGTTTTTCATTGCTCATATTTAATCTCCCGGACTTTATCCTGTTCAACGCTCAAAAAGGGTCGCGGATTCTAGGAATAATACCTTGCAAGGCAAGGGTCAATTGAAGAAAACAGCGAAATGCTATTTTTTGCACGCATCTTTATGAAATTCATGTAGTGTTCGGGCATCCTAAGATAAAGTCGGTTATGCATCTATCTAATATAGTCATAGTGTGGTCGCTCTTTATGTAAAAGCCATAAAGAGGGCTGAAAAAGAACTCCTTTTTCATATTTTTTAGGCTGGTATAAAAAAAAGTGCTATTTAGCGCTTGCTTAATCATTACGGCGGCGCTAGAAATCGCGCCCCTTTAAAAGCACGGAGAAATGACGTTGAAAGCTGACATCCATCCAGAATATCTCGCATCCAAGGTAACTTGTTCATGCGGAAACACATTTGAGACTCGCTCAACTACAGGTGACATTCGTGTCGAAATCTGTTCAGCCTGCCATCCTTTTTACACTGGCAAGCAGAAGATTGTCGATACTGAAGGCCGCGTTGAGCGCTTCTATAAGAAATACGGCAAACCTGCGAAAGCAGCGTAAGCACGGAGATTTATTATGTACGCTGTAATTAAAACAGGTGGCAAACAGTATAGAGTGCAAGAAGGCGATGTCCTTCGCATTGAAAAGCTGAATGCTGAAAATGGCAAAGAAGTAACATTTGACGATGTCTTGATGATTGGCGAAGGCGAATCAATCAAAACAGGTGGCGAAGCTGCCAGTGCATCAGTTACTGGTGTTATTACTGAAAGTGGGCGCGGCCAGAAAATTGTGGTATTTAAAAAGCGTCGTCGTAAAAACTATCGTTTGACTCAGGGTCATCGTCAGAGTTTCACCTCTGTGCGTATCGATAGTATTAAGGAGTAGACCATGGCACATAAGAAAGCAGGTGGTTCCAGTCGTAACGGCCGCGATTCCAATTCCAAGCGTTTAGGCGTGAAAAAGTTTGGTGGTGAAGTAGTCATTGCCGGTAATATCATTGTGCGTCAGCGCGGTACTAAAATCCGCCCAGGCAACAATATTGGTTGTGGGCGTGACCACACCCTATTTGCTCTGACTGACGGAAGAGTTGAATTTTATAAAAGCGCTGGTCGTACAACTGTTCGTATTACCGAATAATGTTGTCAGAGCTTTAAGCTTGTTTAAGAGGGGTGCGCTTGTCGCACCCCTCTTTTTTTTGGAAAAATATTTGCCACGAAGGCACTAATGTATATCGGAATATGAGCCATGAGTTTCCCTCTATCCATTCAGCAAAGAGATGTGGGGGTTGGTGTTTTGTGATTCTGTGCCCTTGTTGTTAAGTCGAATTATGGTGTAATACAGCATGCGTTTTATTGATGAAGTGAAAATTGAAGTTCGGGCGGGTAATGGCGGCAGTGGCTGCACCTCGTTCAGACGTGAAAAATATATTCCCAAGGGTGGTCCTGACGGTGGCGATGGTGGTCGAGGTGGCCATGTTAAATTTATTGCATCGGGCACCAAAAATACTTTGCAGGAGCTTTACCTTCGTAAGCGTTTGATTGCCAAGAATGGACAATCAGGCATGGGTTCTGACTGTCATGGTAAAAATGGTGAAGATATCATCATGGAAGTGCCTATAGGTACCATGGTGCGTGATGAGGATGGTAATCTACTGGCCGACCTTTCCGAAGAGGGGGCGTTTTATTTGCTGGCACGCGGTGGTGAAGGTGGAATGGGTAACGCCCGTTTTGCGACCAGTACCAACCGTGCACCACGTTACTCACAATCCGGCATTGAGGGTGAACAGGGGATACGCCAGCTTGAGTTGAAGCTCATGGCCGATGTTGGCCTGCTTGGTTTGCCAAATGCAGGGAAGTCAACACTGTTGGCTCGTATCTCCAACGCGCGTCCCAAAATCGCTGATTATCCGTTCACGACGATTAAGCCTAAACTTGGGCAAGTGTTTATGGATGATGGTGATGGTTTTGTAGTCGCTGATATTCCGGGTCTAATCGAAGGTGCTCATGAAGGCCGTGGTTTGGGTATTCGTTTTTTGCGCCATATTGAGCGCACAGCGGTGTTGCTCCATCTGGTCGATGCATGTTGCACCGATGGCAAAAGTGTTGCCGATCAAATTAACGAAATCGAAGCGGAGTTAAAAGGTTATGGCGACACCCTGTGGAATAAACCACGTCTGCTGGTTTTAAATAAATCCGACGCATTGTTGGATGATGAAAGGGAAGAGGCGCTGGCTGTGGCGCGTGAAAAAGATCTGCCTGTTTTCATTGTTTCTGCCGTCAGTGGTGAAGGAGTGAAGATGTTATTGCATAAAGTTTACGACCGGGTCTTGCAGATGCGGAAGCAGGCCACACAAGCGCCTGTTGAAGGCATCTCATGATTCAGTCTCGATCCGATCTTAGTCGATGTCGCCGTGTGGTGGTGAAGATAGGTAGTTCATTGTTGGCCGATGCCAAGAGTGGTGTCCGTCAGGATGTGATTGATCATCTGGTTGATGAAGTTGCAGTCTTGATGCGTTTGGGTCTGCAAGTGGTGATTGTAACTTCAGGCTCAGTGGCGCTTGGGCGTGTGCAGCTAGAGTGGCTGGAGCGTCAACTTTCGGTGCATGAAAAGCAGGCGGCAGCAGCCATTGGGCAGCCCAAGCTGATGGATGCTTATGGTCAAGCTTTTGAACGACACGGTGTCAGTGTGGCTCAAATGCTATTGACCAAAGATGACCTTAGAAATCGTCGTCGATATCTTAATGCCAGTAATACCAGTGAAACACTTTTTTCTGTTGGTGTTGTGCCGATTGTAAATGAAAATGATACGGTGGTCGTGGCTGAAATTAAATTTGGTGATAATGACAGCTTAGGTGCTTTGGTTGGGCTGGTTGTTAAGGCTGACCTGGTGGTGATGATAACCGATGTCGCAGGCCTGTACGATAGTAACCCCAGTAAAAATAGCGATGCTAAACGTATTGGAATTATAGCTGAATTAACAGATGAGCATGCTGAAATGGCTGGTGATGCAGGCTCTTCTTTTGGGACAGGTGGAATGGCCAGTAAGCTTTCTGCTGCTCGTGTGGCAACTAGTGGTGGTGTGGCCGCGGCTATTATCAGCGGCAAAGAAACGGGAGGCTTGAGCCGACTGTTGGCTGGAGAGGATGAAGGTACGCTGTTTTTGTGTGGTGAAGACAGGCACAGCAATCGCAAGCACTGGATTGCAGAAGTGGTGCAAGCTACAGGTCAGGTTTATATTGATGCTGGAGCTTCTGAGGCGCTATTGAATCAGAGTGGAAGTCTCTTACCAATCGGTATTGTGGCGGTAGAGGGTGTGTTCGATAAGGGTGACTGTGTTGAGCTTATTGATGCTAATGGTGTCATCGCTAAGGGTTTATGTAACTACACGGCTGAAGAGATGCGCCTGATTATGGGGCATGCCAGTGATGAGATTGAATCGATTCTGGGATTCCATGATTTCACATCGGTGATTCATCGGGATAATCTGGTTATTACGATAGATAACAAAGCAAGGGAGTAGGGTATGGCTGATGCAATAACAATTATGCAGGCGCTGGGAAAACATGCAAAAGAGGCGGCTAAGGCCATGCGGGTGGCAGATACATGCGCTAAAAACAGTGCCTTAACGCTTGCCGCGGCAATTATTCGTCGTGATATGCAGCATATTCTGGCTGCCAATGCCAGAGATATGGATGCGGCAGAAGAGAATGATCTGGATGCTGCGCTAAAAGACCGACTACTGCTCAATGGTGAGCGGGTTGATGCGATGGCTGAAGGGTTAGAGCAAATTGCGGCATTGCCGGACCCGGTTGGGGCGATTGATAATTTGCGATACCGTCCATCAGGTATTCAGGTTGGCCATATGCGTGTGCCACTTGGTGTGATCGGGATTATTTATGAGTCGCGCCCCAATGTGACTGCTGACGCTGCGGGTTTGTGTTTGAAGTCTGGTAATGCGGCTATTTTGCGCGGTGGTTCGGAAGCCATTCATTCCAATCGTGCGATTGCGGCATGTCTCAGACGTGCGCTGGTCGATTCGGGTTTGCCTCAAAATGCAGTGCAGTTGGTGGATTCCACTGACCGCGCTCTGGTTGGTGCGTTACTGAAAAGTGAAGAGTATGTCGATGTGATCATACCACGCGGTGGTAAATCATTGATTGAACGTGTGACGGCTGATTCACGCGTTCCAGTGATCAAACATCTCGATGGTATTTGTCATGTCTATATTGATGCCGCAGCAGATCCTGAGATGGCGTTAAGTATTGCGGTCAATGCGAAAACACATCGTTATGGTGTTTGTAATGCTATGGAGACACTGTTGATTCATCAGCAGTCAGCAGCAGTGGTTCCAGTTATTATGCAGGCTCTGTTGGAGAGGGGCGTGGAAGTGCGAGGCTGTGACAAAACATGCCAATTAAGCGATGGTCTTGATGTGGTTTTAGCTACTGAAGAAGACTGGGCGACGGAATATCTATCGGCAGTGTTGTCGGTGCGTATCGTGGATGACTTCGATCAGGCCGTTGAGCATATTGCACAGTTTAGTTCGGGTCATACCGAAAGTATTGTGACGGCGGATTATGACGCGGGTCAGCGTTTCTTGCGTGAAGTAGATTCAGCATCGGTGATGTGGAATACGAGTACACGTTTTGCAGATGGCTTTGAGTATGGTTTAGGGGCTGAAATAGGTATCTCGACCGACCGTTTGCACGTGCGTGGCCCCGTCGGCTTGGAAGGTTTGACCAATCAGAAGTGGATCGTCTTGGGTAGTGGCCAAGTTCGACAGTAAATCGTTGTCGTTATTTGCTTCGTCGGTGTAATGTATTATCTTCTCCGGCGAATGATGTAGGTGTGGAATGCTTTTAATGTTTTTTGAGAGGAAACAATATTAAAGCTATTCAAAAGCAAAATAGTATGCTATCTATGTAGGTGTATGGGGGATTAATATGCAGGAATTAGAGCACGGAAGGACTATTCTGAAACGAATGGGGATTATAGGTGTGGCTGCAGTGGCGCTGGCAGTCCTTTTTTCGGATACCTTAGGGATGATCTATTTCTCTAACCAGCAAACGATGGTTGGTTATATTCTGAATGGCTTTATTTTTATACTGTTTCTCTTCGGAATGGGACGGGTATTCAGTATTTTGAATGGTTACCGTAAAGAGGAGGATGCGTTGAGTCAGTTTCAGCGCAACAAAGACCTTGGGCCAAATCATTTCCTAGAAGGTGTTGATCCAACTTCGATCATTGCCATTAGAATAGAGCTTTTGAATAGCATGCGTGTCAAACGTACCGCGATTCAACATCAAGCCATAGCCTCTACCTTGATGGCGGAAGAGAGTACGCGTACGGGTACCGTTCGCTTTTTGCACAATATTCTGATTTTGTGTGGTGTATTGGGTACCATTGTTTCCTTATCCATCGCACTGTTAGGTGCTGGTGATATGTTAAGCGATACCTCAACGACAGGCGGGATGGGCTTAGTCATTCATGGTATGTCTACAGCACTTTCCACTACAATGAGCGCGATTCTTTGTTACTTGGTTTTGGCATACTTCCTCTCCGCTATTCAGAATCTTCAGACACGCTTTTTAGGTCGTGTTGAAGAGTTGACGTCGACCTATCTTTTGCCTCTTTATCAAGTCAGTGAAGAGTCTATTTCACAGCAGGCGGTAGATATGGTGAGTCAGGCTCATCAGTTGCTACAAACGATCAATGAGAAAATAAGTCTGCTAAACTTTACCGATATGCAGGAGGGCTTGCAGCAAGAACGCATGCATGCGAATCAATTGCATCAAGCGGCAGTTGAGCAGGCACAAATGCAGCATGAACAGATGGCAGCACAAGCGCAGCAGCAGCATGAAGAGTCCAGGCAGCAACTGGCCGAGCTCTCTTCTATTCTGAAAGATGGATTCAGATTGCCAGGAGCATAAACCATGCAGCAAAGTGGATTTATTGACTTGAGAATTGATAGTGCTGATACAGACGGCGCGAACTTTTGGCCGGGTTTTACCGATGTGATGACTGTGATTGTTCTCATCTTCATCATGACAATGCTAAGCCTGTTGGCGAAAAATATGGGTCTGTTGGATGAATTGACATCGGCAATAGAGCTGGAGCGTGTAGCGCAAGCTGAAGTGAAAACGATGACTGAGATTAATGAAGACCTTAACTATCATTTGATCGGTTTAGAGGAAGAGTTGGTTCAGATGCAGTTAAGTTTGGCCAGTGCTACTGAAAAACATCGTCAAACTTTGATTCGCCTGGGTAATAGTGAACAGGCAAATGCGATATTAAATACCGCACTGGCAGATAGTCAGAGTGAACTTGCTTCAGTTCTGGGTGAGAAAGATGCCTGGAAATTAGAGCAGTCTAAATTAAACTTAAAGAAAGCCATGCTGGAAAATAGCCGATCCAGGTTTAGAAGGAAAAGTAAAAAGTTGGGTGATGAACTTGCTGACATCAGGGCTGAGTTTGATGAGCGGGAGCGTAAAATTCAGCAGGATATGGTGGAGCTGGAGCAACTGCGGGCCAGCAATGTTTACTGTTTCCAAATGGGTCAAGAGGAAGCTAGGAAAGAGAGAGAAGCCCGAGAAGAGAGGGAGCGTAAGGCCGCTGCTTCTTCACAAACCCCTAGTCAGGTTGAATCAGCCTTATCATCGTTTTTTGAATAACGTATTGGTTGCCGGCATGATTCATAGGCTGGTGTGATGATTAATGTGGGCTAGAACTCTTTTGTTGTTTACTTATTTTCGTTGATTGAGTTTCAAAATATTCATTCTGCTGTGATAAGAGCGCGTTGATCAGGTGATAGATACCGTGAGTTCAGTCAAACCAATAAATAAAATAGGTCTGTTCGGGGGCTCATTTGATCCGCCGCATCTTGGTCATGTGGCATTGGTGCATGCTGGTTTGGCGATGGGGCTGGATGAAGTGTGGGTTATTCCTGCTTTTCCGGTGCATCGTGTTCTATCCGGCAAAGCCGATGCTGGAACTCGCCTCTTATGGCTTCAGCAGCTCTTTGAGTCCGAGCCCAGAGTCAGGGTTCTTGACTGGGAGGTATCTCAATCCAAGCCAACACCTGCGGTACATACCCTGCGCAAATTTAAGGCAACATACCCTGGAATCGTACCTTGGTTGATGCTGGGGCAGGATGCCTGGCAGGGCTTGGAGTCGTGGTTTGAATACCCATCTCATCAGAAGTTGTGTAATGTCGCCGTGTTTGCACGACAGAGTGATGAATTTGATGAAACCTCAAACAGATCAACTTCACATACAGGCTGGCAAACGGTGGCAATGGATCGTTGGACAGAATGTGTGACGCCAGGTCACTACTGTGATGTTGCAGTGCTGTTGCCAGATGTTTCGGCCACGCTGATTCGTAAAAATGCAGCCATGGGTCTGTCTTTAACTGAGTTAGTGCCTAAAGTGCTGCAGTCCGATATTGCCAGACAATATCGAAAAAAATGATGTTCGATGATAACAGAAGGAATGACAGATATGGCAACAGAATTGGTAAAGAAGAATGAAGCACTTGAAACGATTACCGAGCAATTGGTTGAAGCGCTGGAAGATATCAAAGCACAAGATGTACTGGTGATTGATGTGCGTGGTCGCTGCGATTTTGCCGATCGTTTTATTTTGGCAAGTGGCCGAAGCAACAGGCAGCTTAAATCCATGGCGAAATCGGTTAGTGAAGTGGCGCATAAACATGAGATGCCTGCAAAAATAGAAGGCCTGGAAGCAGCCGAGTGGCTGCTGGTTGATTTGGGTGATGTGATTGTTCATCTGTTTCTTCAGGAGGCTCGTGAGAGCTTTCAGCTCGAACGTTTGTGGTCGGCTCCTAGTGGAGAAGCTAAAGCGTCGTGAAGCTGCGTTTGTTGGTTGTGGGTCGTGGCTCGAAAGAGCTGGCTGATTTCGAGCGGCGTTTTATCGAACGGCTTAAGCCGTTTGCTACATGTCAGGTGATTGAGTTGCCTGAAGGACGTGGTAAACAGGTCTCCCAGCGAAAGCAGGAAGAGGCCAAACATATCCTGCAACAGGCGCGCAAAGGTTTTGTGATATTTGATGAGCGTGGAGCTTTACATCCAAGTACAAAGTGGGCGGACTATCTGGGACGCTTAAGTGGTGATGCGCAGCAGGACTTTGTGATTGGCGGGGCTGATGGTCTTGCTGATAGTGTGCGTGTAGAGGCTGCGGCATGTTGGAGTTTGTCCAAGTTAACCTTGCCGCATCAATTGGTACGCGCCGTTGTTCTTGAACAGTTGTATCGTGCATTCACAATTATTCAGGGGCATCCCTACCACAGGGTATGAATTAGTGTTGCGTCTACTCCTTATTCCTTTCTTTGCTGCGGTGTGGGTGCTGCTGCCGTTCTCACAAACGTGGGCGGCATCTGATGCAGAGCGAAAAATTGAGAAAATTCAACATGAGCGGCAACGTCTGGCACAGGTGAAAAAGCGGCTGGAGAGGCAGCTTGGCAGCGTAGGGCGGGAGTTGAAGAAGCTTGATTCGGGCTTGATCTCGGCGCGTAAAGCTAGTCGGGAAGCACATAAAAATGTGTTGCTAACGGATAAAAAACTCGTTGTTCTCAAGCGTAAAGCCAATAAGTTGGAGATCCAAATCAGAGCTTTGAAGCAGGCTATGTTTGATCAGGCTGCGGCGGCATGGCAACGCAGTTCACATGCTTCACCGTGGATGGGGGTTTTGACTGGTGTGCCTGTCAGTGATATTCCACATCGACGTTATTTGTTGCAGGAAGTGATGCGTTCTGAGGAAAATGACCGACGTATTTATAAAGAATCAATAGATGAAATGGCCAGAGTTACAGCCGAATTGAAAGTTCAGCGTCAGGAGCTGGAGAGATTTCGGGCAGAAAAACGTAAAACAGCAGAAATACTTAGCATTAAGGTCAAAGCCAAACGAAAAGTGATTAAACGGGTGCGGAAAGAGGTTAAGAGCAAGAACAGAAAAGACCTGCGCCTGGCACGTGAAGAGCGGGCCTTGATGCATTTGTTGGATGATATGAGTCAAGATCTGTTGGCCATCGATCAGCAGCAGGCGGAGCAGCTTAATGTGCGCAAACGTAAAGGGCGCTTGAGCTGGCCGGTGGATGGCCGCATTATGGCAAGTTTCCGTTCTCGGCCTAAGAAGGCTATGGCGCGCTTGCAAGGTGTTCAGATGAGGCCGAAGAGCGGCGTTAAAGAAGTGCGGACGATGGCTGCTGGTCAGGTTCGTTATGCTGACTGGTTCGGCGGTTATGGCTTGATGACAATTGTCGACTATGGTGAAGGTTTGCTGGGTGTCTATGCCCATAATGATGCGCTCTATAAGCAGTTGGGCGATTGGGTAGATGAAGGTGAAATTATTGCTGATGCAGGCAGTACCGGCTGGGTGAATGATGTGACGCTTTATTTTGAAGTTAGAGATCGTGGCAAGGCGGTGAATCCGAAACGCTGGTGTCGTCGTTAATCCACTGGCAGCTTGCAGCAAATAGATTGTTTAGATGGGGTAAGGATTAATATGAAGAAAATGCCTTTGAAGTTACGTCACCTGTTATTGGGCTCATCCGCAGCGCTTGCGTTAGCGATTGGAGCCATGGCTTGGAATCCGAGTACCGGCTTTGAGCAGGCTGATGCGGCAACCGATTATGAACAACTACAGAAGTTCTCCCGTGTTATGGAGATGGTGCGTCGTGCTTATGTTGAAGATGTAACAGATGATAAGCTCATTGATGGTGCGCTCGGCGGTATGCTCACCAGTCTGGACCCACATTCCACTTATCTGGATAAAGAGATGTACAAACAGATGACTGTCGACACCAAAGGTGAGTTCGGTGGACTTGGCATTGAAATATCAGCTGCTGAAGGTGGCATCCGTATTGTTTCGCCGATTGAGGGCACACCAGCTGATCGGGCAGGTGTGAAAGCTGGTGATCTGATTATCAAAATTAATGATGCACTGGCGCGTGATATGAGTTTGCCGGAAGCTGTGAAGTTGATGCGTGGTAAGCCGGGCACAGGCATTGTTTTGACGATCTTCCGTAAAAGCGCAGATGCTCCATTAGAGATAAAAATCATTCGCGATATCATCAAAGTGAAGTCGGTTAAAAGTGATTTGTTAGCGCCAGGTTATGCTTATTTGCGTATCACACAATTTCAGGAACGTACCGGCAGTTTGTTGAAAGCACAGATCAAAGCCTTGAGTAAACGATCCGGCGGTAAGTTGACCGGTGCTGTGCTTGATTTGCGTAATAATCCGGGCGGCCTGCTCAATCAGGCAGTGGAAGTCTCTGATCTGTTTCTTGAAAAGGGTAACATTGTCACGACCAAATCACGTGCAGGTAATAACCTCTCATTTGATGCCCGCAGTGGTGATGCCTTGCAAGGTTTGCCGTTGATTGTATTGATCAATAATGGTTCGGCTTCTGCGTCCGAAATTGTCAGTGGTGCGCTGCAGGATCATCACCGTGCAGTACTGGTTGGAACCAAAAGCTTTGGTAAAGGTTCTGTGCAGTCGGTGGTGCCATTGGGTGATGGCACAGCCATCAAAGTAACTACAGCATTGTATTATACGCCGAGTGGACGCTCTATTCAGGCGACCGGAATCGATCCTGATATTGAAGTTGAGCAGCGAATTATTAAATCTGAAAAATCCGACAGAGAGGGGTTCTCTGTGTCTGAACGTGATTTGAAGGGACATCTTTCTAATGGCAATTCGAAAAAGGCTGTGAACAAGAGCAGTGCGAAACCGGCTACTGATAATCAGCCAAGTGATAAGATGAAAGCGCGTCTGAAGCTGGATACTCAGTTGCAGCGTGCACTTGACCTGTTGAAAGGCTTACATGCCCTCCAGGGCTGAAGGGACGTTATTCATCTATATTTTTATTAAAACGCGTCGAATATTCTGATGTCTGAAAAAGAGAAACTGCCATTTTGGCTTGGTGTTGTACTTGGCATGATACTGGGAATGTCGGCTGTACTTATCGTTGTTGTGCCGCAATTGGATCGGGATCAGCCAGATCATGAGCAGATTGTTTTGCCCACTGTTGATGTAGAGCAGCCGCTACTTGAACAAGCTAAAGTGGCTGAGCCTTTAGATGTATCAAATTCGACACCCCAGCAGGAGCAAGAGCAACAGCCGGATCAGATACAGTTGGATTACGTCGGGGGGGATGAAAAAACAGAGAGCATGGCTGAACCGGTGGTTGAAGCGAAATCCACTAAGGATGATTTGGCTTTGTCAGCCAAGACAGATGAGCCGCTGAAAGTCGTGAAAGCTCAGGCCAAAGCTGAGACTGCTGTAAAGAAGAGCTATGGTATTTCATTGGTGCTTGATGATGTGGGCTATGACCTGAGAGCGGTCAAACGTATACTCGCTCTGTCTGTTCCTGTGGCGATATCGGTGCTGCCTGAGTCGCCATTTGCACGTGAGGCGGCGACCCTTAGCAATCAGGCTGGTCAAGTTGTGATGCTGCATTTGCCGATGCAACCGGGCGACCCTTCATTACAGATGACTGATGACTTTCTGCATGAAAACATGAAGAAAAAAGACATTCGTGACACCTTTTTACGTGACCTTGCAAAAGTACCTTTTGTCGAAGGCGTGAATAATCATATGGGCTCCAAGTTGACGCAGCTGGATAAACCTATGGACTGGGTGATGCAGGTCTGCCGGGAAAAAGAACTGTTCTTTGTTGATTCAAGAACGAGTGCAAACAGTGTGGCGGCGAAATCGGCTAAAGCAATGGGTGTAGCCTGGGCGTCACGGAGTATTTTCCTAGACCATGAGATGACCTTGGATGCTATGAAGCATGCCTGGCAACGCGCCCGAAACTGCGCTAAAAAGAAACTCAGTTGTGTTGTTATTGCTCATCCCAGAGCTAAAACTGTTGCCTTCCTTGAGAACTATCTGAGCAAGGAGGATGCAAAATATATGGTTTCAATTAAACATCTATTGCAGGGGGAAGTCCTGAATAGCTCCATTTCGGCAGCTGCATTACCTTGATTGCACTAAGGAAGTATCTATTCGCCGGTGTGGTTACGCTGGTGCCATTGCTAGTTGTTGTTGTGCTCATCAATTGGTTGATTGAAATCTCGGATAAAGCAGTGGCATTGTTGCCGGTTCAGTTTCGTCCAGACGCTTTGATAGGCATGGATATACCCGGTTTAGGTATTATTTTAGCACTGCTGTTCATTATTCTTGTCGGTGCCTTAACAACGCACTTTATTGGCCGCCATCTTATGCGCGTCGTCGACAGGGTGATGGGGCGTATTCCTCTTGTCCGTAACGTTTACAATGCAACGCGGCAGTTTCTCGAGTCGATATTTGGTGATGGTTCGAAAGCTTTTAAGGAAGTGGTGATGGTACCTTTTCCCCATCAGGATTGTATGGTGATGGGGTTTGTTACAGGCGAGAGTCCGCTGGTTGTGGGAGAGAGTGAAGCGACAAGTGTATCTGTTTTTGTTCCTTCGACCCCATTGCCAACCACCGGCTGGTTACTCTTTGTCAAAGAGTCCGAGCTCAAACATCTGGATATCACTGTTGAAGAGGGCATGAAGTTGTTGCTCTCCGGTGGCGCAGTAACAGCTGCAGGCGATGTGAAGAAATAGCTACATGTATGCGAGTAAATCGATAACAGTCACAGAGTGTTTATACTGCATCGATTGAAAGGAAGAATATTTCTAGTCTTGTTCCTGTCGTCAATCTCGCTACGATGCCCGGATGTTAAAAAAAGTCCTATGTTTATTGCTGCTTTTCACTTCTGCACAAGCGTATGCCAGTTCCGGCGATAGATCTTCTCTCGCCTCAATACAGGCTTTACTCTCGCAGGGAGATAGCAGGGCTGGTTTGGAGCAGTTACGCCAGTTTCTTAAGGATCAGCCAGACAGCTATCAAGCCTGGTTTCTACTCGGTGTAAATCAGGCCGAACAGCGCCAGTTTGATGACGCCATTGTGTCGTTTCATCAGGTGATTCGGTTGAAACCTAAGCTGGCTGAACCGCATAATAATTTGGCTGTTATTTACAATGAAACGGGAAAATTTCAGGCCGCAGTGAATGAGCTGGAAGCATCACTGGCACTGAAGCCGGGTTATGTGACGGCACAGGAAAATATTGGTGACCTGTATGTGAAGCTGGCAGCGGATGCATATCGAAAAGTGCTCGCTCAAAAAGATAACCCTGCACTGCAGCGACGCTATCTGGGTTTGTTGAATCTTCGTGCCGAAAAATCATCAGCTCAAAAAACAACTGAAATGATGAGCAGATCAGAGCGACCTGTGGCACTCAAAACAGCTGCTTCATCAGCAAGCCGCGCTCAAAGTTCAGCTCCGATTGCTGTGCCAGCTTCGACTAGCATGAGTCGTTCACAAATAGCGAAGTTGAAGGTGGTTGAAGCACCGGTTCAAAAGCCAACAGCGGCTACTGCATTAAAGGCGGCTATGCCGCAGCAAGCCATGAGCGTATCAGCTGCTGAACAAGCTAGTCAGAGTCATGTTGTTGCACTGGATAAGATGGATGTAAACCCATTGAAACAAGAGGTTTTGAAAGCGGTTGAAGCGTGGCTGGTGGCCTGGAGTAACAAGGATATGGCGGGCTATTTTGCCGCCTATAGCAACGACTTTGAGTATGGTGAAAAGTATGTGTCGTTTGCGAAGTGGAAAGATTATAAAACCTGGGCTATGCGTCAGCGCGCATTTATAAAAGTAAATATTGAAGATGTTCATATGACGATGTTGGCGAACGACGTGGTTAAACTCACCTTTATTCAGCATTTCCGTTCAGATACGTTTAATAACGATAGTGTCAAAGAGATGCTGTTTAGAAAGACAGCGGGCGGATGGAAAATTATTTATGAAGCATCTATATAGTTGCTTCTATATATGTTTGTTTGCACTACTAACATTAGGAAGTGCGACAGCTGTTTCGGCCACTGAAAATCAGTTTGAGTGGGTCGTCGATGAACTTAAGGCCGCGACCAATATCACTGTAAAACGTTTGTCGCGTCAGGAACGTATCATTCTTCTCGCCACGATCTCTTTGAAATCGAATAAGCCTGATAGCGCTTTAAGGCTATTGCTGAGAGCAAGGGAATCAAAAGATCCCCTGATAGCTTTGCTGGAAGCTGAGGCGTATCGACAGCAGGCCCTAGAGGCGATGCGTGAGTCCGGCGTTAATAATATGGGTAAACAGCAACGCATGTTGCAATCGGCTGACTTGAATGGTGGTTTGGGTGAGGCAGAAGCGCGTCTTAATGCATTTATATCCAATCTGCAGCGTGTCAAAGGGGAGCCTGTAAATGTGCTTCTGGCGGGTAAGAGCATGGCCAACGTGTTTATGTTTGATAAAGCGCGCAATCGGCTGTTTGTCTTTCGCCCTACCCAATCCGGTGCTCTTCAAAAAGTGACGGATGAATATGTTGTGACGGGAACGACTGAAGGGGATAAGAGGCGCCGGGGCGATGGCAAAACACCGCATGGTGTCTATCGCTTTGTGGAAAAGCTGCAGGGGAAGAAGCTTCACTCTCGTTATGGGCCGGTTGCATTTCCTATTGATTATCCCAATGAGCTGGATGCACTGCATAAAAAAAATGGCAGTGGTATCTGGTTGCATGGTTATCCTTTGAATGTGGATCGCAGGCCACCGCAGGATACACGTGGTTGTTTTTCATTGGACAATGAGCGACTGAGTAGCATAGCGCGTCATGTACGTTTGCATCGCAGCTGGGTCATTGTAGGCAATAACTTTGTTTTTGGCAGAGATGATCTCAAGCAGCAAATACTTGCATCGGTACAGCGTGATATTGAAGCCTGGCGGCAGGATTGGGTCTCCTTGGACAGCAAGGCTTATTTGTCGCATTACCATCAAAAGTTTCGCTCAGGAAAACGGGGCCTGACAGCTTGGAAACGTCACAAAACCAAACTCAATGAGAGAAAAAGCTTTGTTGAAGTTGAGTTTACGGATATGACGCTTATCCATGACCCCAATCGCTGGCCTGAAGGAGAGGTTGTCGTAGCGGAGTTCATTCAGAGCTATCGCTCAAATAACTATCAGGATCATGGTAGGAAACGTCTTTATTTGGTACGCTCAGACGCCAGTCATGCGTGGCAAATTTTGATTGAAGAGGCAATTCTCAATGAGTAATGAATCCGATACCGCTCAAAAAGGCGTTAGCAAAATAGGCGACCTGTCATCACGTCGATTTCAGCAGATGGCTGATGAAAACCGTGAGCTGAAAGCATATGTGGCAGATGTCATGCATCGGCTTAGACATAATGAACGTCTGTTTTCACGCATGTTTGAACTTGAATCGGAAGTGCTGAAGTCGACCGATCCTGAAGATTTATGTTTTACGCTGTTGCGGGGCTTGCGTACTGGTTTTGATCTGGATTTTGTCCGCTTCTGGTTTGACCGCTCAAGCTTTATTGGTGGTCATCAACTCGAAGGTCTGTCCGAGCGTGATCTGGTTTGGATTGAAGAGGGTGAGATCAAGCAGATGGGGCTGGATCGCAAAAGAACATGGTTAGTTCAACTCTCGAGTCAGAATAGTTTCGATTGGCTGACGGAAAAAGATAGTCATTTGGGTTCCATTGCGCTGCTTACGTTGGGGGATTTGGATCGGCCTTTTGGTGTGCTGGGGGTGGGTTCTCTGGATCGTGATCGCTTTGCTCCGGATCAAGCCAGTGATTTCCTTCAACATCTGTCGCAGGTTATTGGTTTAACCTTGGAGCATGCTGTGGCACGTGAGCATTTGGCCAGGCTTTCGGTCACGGACCCTTTGACGGGTAGCCATAATCGCCGCTTCTTACAGCCCTATAGTCATCAGCCATTATCACAGTGGTTTGGAAAAGGTACTCAGGTGGTCTGCCTCTATGCCGATGTTGATAAGTTCAAAACATTGAATGATTCGCTGGGTCATGAGGCGGGTGATGAAGTACTCGGCATGGTTAGTCGCATCTTGCGACAGGATGTGCGTGCCAATGATCCACTGATTCGTATGGGTGGTGATGAATTTGTTTTGTTGATGGCTGGCTGCTCCGAGAGCAAAGCCCATGAGATTGCCCAGGCTGTTGTAGATGCTGTGGCCAGTCAGAATGTTGATGATACTAAGGCGGTTACGGTTAGTATCGGTGTGGCCTGTTCATCATTGAATCAGGATATTGCGGTTAAAACATTGATTTCGCAAGCGGATCAGGCCATGTATGTGGCCAAAGCATTAGGTGGCAACCGCTTTGAAGTTAGCGAGTTAAATCGAGTTGTGGCGAATGATGATGAGGGTGACATTTAAGGGGGCAGTGATGGATGCGGGAAAGCAGACTCTTCAGGAAGCGGTGCAATCTTTTTTGCATGAGCTGGCTGATGTAAGGCTGGCATCCGAACATACAGTATCGGCCTACCGGCGTGATCTGTCTCAATTTATAGTGCACTGCGGTGCCGATGCATGCGTGCATCATATCACCCGGACAGAAGTGCAGGATTGGCTGGTCGCTGGTCATGCATCGGGTCTAGCAGCTTCAACTTTGGCCAGACGACTATCTGCTGTTTGTAGTTTTTTTGATACTGCTGTGCAGTCGGGGGGCTGTAAGAGCAATGTCGCTGCCGGAGTTCGTGCTCCCAAACAGGCTAAACGATTGCCTCGTACACTGCCTCCTGAGCAGACAACGGCTCTGATGCAACAGACCGATAGGGTATCTGACCATCGCGATTTGGCACTGTTGGCGGTGATGTATGGCTGTGGTCTGCGTGTATCTGAGGCGGTGGCATTAAATGTGAGTGATATCGATCTGGATGCGTGTGAATTGCGTGTGCTTGGTAAGGGGCGCAAAGAGCGTATTGTACCTTTGCCAGCGGGGGCAGTGCAGTATCTGCAGGTATATTTGGAGGATCGTGATGAAACGCTACTGCCAAAATCGGATGCACAGGCTCAGGCCATTTTTTTAAATAAACACCATACCCGTCTCTCTGTGCGCAGTGTCCAACGTATGCTTAAAGAGCGAGCGCTGCAAACAGGGGCGGATATGGCAGTTACACCGCATCGCTTGCGCCACTCCTTTGCGACTCATCTGCTGGCTGGAGGGGTTGATTTGCGTGCGATTCAGGAGTTACTCGGCCATGCATCACTGGCCACGACCGAGCGCTACACGCATCTCGATATAGCTAAACTTACGTCAGTCTATGATCAGGCACACCCTCGGGCCAGGAAAGTGAAATAGAGAACTCTTGATGTTCGATGCTTGAAATGTTCTCTTTACCGGGTGATTTGATGATACTTTGATTGACATGCCAAGGCATAGAATCAATCATCGACTCAGGATGTTGTGAGCTTTCGCCATGATATGAATGATGTACTGATTATCACAATGCGTTATGAATAACGAGATACAAAACGGATAGGTAAAATAAGAAGCGAGGTAGAACTAATCATGTCAAATCCAGCAGCTGAAGCGGAAGGCCCGGTTTTCAGCATACAGAAGTTATATGTCAAAGATATTTCATTTGAAAGCCCAAATGCACCCGAGGTCTTTGCCATTCCGGACGTTCAACCCCACGTGGAGTTAAACGTTACGATGGAAAACCAGCAGGTTAATGAAGAACACTGGGAAGTATCTGTAAAAGTGTCGGCCACGATGCATGACAAAAAAAATGATAAATTACTCTTCGAGGTCGAAGTTGAGCAAGCAGCTCTATTTTTTATGCAAAATATACCTGAAGATCATTTGCCTGCGATTCTTGGTGTTGAGTGCCCTACAATTATTTTTCCTTATGTCCGCCAGCTTGTCAGTCAATTGACTGTGGATGGTGGTTTTATGCCACTGTTACTGGAACCTGTTAATTTTGGAGCAGCTTTTGAAGCCAGTCGTGCTGAGCAGCAGCAGACAATTAATTAAATAGAGATAAGGCTTATGTGGCTTACGTTTGTGTGAGCCACATAAGCTTTATGCCAGCCTCATCTGAGATGTAACTATTCACTCACTACTAGTTATGAGGCAATGTCATTTCATTTGTAATCCTCGAATGTTTGTATCGAGGATTACAAATGAAATCAGCTACTCCTATAATGGATTTCCAATACAAGCCGTTGGCAATGACGTTTTATTAAGTTCTGGAAGGTGCTTTTGTGAGCCTGCTGAACAGTTAGCGTTTCTTTTTAATTTCAGTAATCAGTTGACCACAAGCAGCTGAAATATCTCGCCCCTTCGATTTTCGTATAATGGCAATCAATTTTGCTTCGACCAGTACGGCCTGGAATGCACTTACCGTCGCATCATCTGGGCGCTTAAATGATGCCCCCTGATATGGGTTGAAAGGCAGTAGATTAATGGTGCAATGCATGCCTTCGAGCAATGCAGATAAACGGTGGGCATCCTCGAGGCTGTCATTGATGCCTGCCAGCATGACATATTCAATTAATACACGTTTACTTCCACGCTGTTGAATATACTCACGAACGGCCTGTATTAATGCGGCAATGGGGTATTTGCGATTGATTGGAATAATCCGGTCACGTACCTCATCGGTGGTGGCATTGAGTGAAATAGCCAGATTACAGGGGAACTTGTCTTCCAGCATGCGGTAAATTGCAGGTACCATGCCTGAAGTGGATAGGGTGACGCGGTTGGGCGAAAAAGCCATGCCTTTGGGATCTGTAATAATGTTTAAAAACTGTGCGACCGCCTGGTAATTGTGTAGCGGTTCACCCATTCCCATCAAGACGATATTACTCACCTTTTGACCACTAATGCGTTGGCCGGCCATCACTTCAGCCACCATTTCAGCTGCACTGAGATTGCGGGTTAAGCCAGCGGTTGCGGTGAGGCAGAATGTACAACCAACGGCGCAGCCTACCTGAGTTGAAATACACTGCGTTAAACGCTTGGCTCCCTCAATAAGCACTGTCTCCACAGCTTTGCCATCAGGCATCTGCAATACCAGTTTGCGGGTACCATCTGCAGCCAGCTGTTCAGCACTGCATGTCGGTTCAAACATACTGATGTGTTTAGCCAGATAGCTATGCAGTGTCTTGGGGATAGTGCTGATACTACTAAGGTCGGAATTGTAGCGTCGAAATACAGAGGCTACGATATGATCAGCATGTACCGGTTTGACACCTGCATCATAGCAGAGTTCAACCAGATCACTGTGCGTCATGCCAATTAGCGGCGTTTTTGTAGAGTTCATGGTCGAGGTAAATTAAAAAAGCGCATGTGCAGATACCCACACATGCGCTTTCAAGATAAATCCTGTTGGTTGCTTATTACAGGCCGTATTTGGCTTTGTTTGCCGCGACTTCTTCTGCTGATGGCGGCGTGTGATCGTGTACTTCAGCCAAATCAAAGGCTTCACGTTTGCTATCGCAAGCTTCATTTAATTCGATGTCGGATTCGAATACTTCAGGCACGTCCTCTTCAGGATAAATAGCTTCCCAGGGGCATTCCGGCTCACATACCGCACAATCAATGCACTCTTCAGGTGAGATATAGAGCATATTGGGTGTCTCATCCGAGATCTCTTTGGGCTGATAGAAACAGTCTACCGGACATACAGCAACACAAGCGCTATCGACACAATCTTTACATAACTGGGTAACAACAAAAGCCATGAGTTATTCCTCACTTCATTAATGAATTAAAATCGGCCTGCAAGCTAGCAAGGCCCTAGCGTGATTGCCACTACGGTTGTAGGCGCGCTGTGACAATGGGACTAGGGTATTACTATAATTTCTATAGTATTTCCGATAATGACTCACGAACAATCCAATGAAGAGATGATTACTGGCCTGTTGCAGCGCATGGCGATGTTGCGTGGCTGGTCTCACAATACGACTGAATCATATCGGACAGATCTGCTGCATGCTGATCTGTTTATGCACAGTCAGAAAACCGATTTGATGCAGGCGGATCAGGCTGCTGTATTGAAATATCTGGCATCATTACGACAGGATGGTTTGAAGGAGAGTACCATTCAGCGCCGTCGCAGTGCGCTTTCGACCTGGTACAGTTATCTGCAGGATCAGGATCTGCGTGAAGATCATCCTGCTCGTCATCTGCCGAAGCTGCAAAAAAGCAGGCCGCTTCCCAAGCTTCTTAGTGAACGCGATGTCGAAGCGCTGCTTGATGCTCCAGATACTGCGACGCCGACCGGTGTGCGTGACCGTTGCATGTTGGAAATACTCTATGCCACCGGGCTGCGCGTGACTGAGTTGGTGAGTTTAAGCCTGGCGAATATCGATATGGCGGCTGGGCTGGTGCGCGTGATTGGTAAAGGTGATAAAGAGCGATTGGTGCCCTTTGGTGAAGAGGCGGAACAGTGGTTGCAGCAGTGGTTATTGCTTCGCCCAACGAAGCATGCGACATCTTTTCTATTTGCCGGTCGCAGTGGAAAAGCTATGACACGCCAAAATTTCTGGTTACGTATCAAGCAGTATGCAGAGGCTGCTGAGGTCTATCCTTTACCTTCACCACATACTTTACGGCATGCATTTGCGACACATTTGCTCAATCACGGAGCTGATTTACGAGCTGTGCAAATGTTGCTTGGGCATGCGAATATCACTACGACTGAGATTTATACGCATGTTGCGCGTGCACGTTTGCATGATCTGGTCAATCAAGCGCACCCCCTAGGCAGCAGATAAACATACAGATCAGATAATCACAGAAGCATTTTGGATACACATTTGTTAGTTTGCGCCGGAACTCAGCTAGCAATGAATACATTTTCCGCTTGAATCTCCTTATCTTGCGGATATTTGGAGTAAAAAACCATGGTAGATCAGAAAGATGCACATAAAATATCTTGTTATTCAGAAGGCTTGGCAGGGATTCCCGTCGCCGAGTCCGCCGTCTCCTCGGTTGATGGTCAGCGCGGTTATCTGGAATATCGCGGCATTGATATTGAGCAGCTGGCTGAAAACTCCTCATTTGAAGAGACATCATGGTTATTATTGTACGGTGAGTTGCCTACGGTAGATGAATTGGCCACGTTCAAGGATGAGTTATGCCATCACCGCCGTATCAAGTTTCGTCTGCGGGATATGATGAAATGTTTTCCCGAATCAGCCCATCCGATGGATTCATTGCAGGCAACGGTTGCTGCACTCGGTATGTTTTATCCCTTCCCTAAATCTTGGGAGGGTAAATTGGATCCCAAAAACGTACACCAGGTATTTGTGAATATGCTTGCAAAAGTGCCTACACTCGTTGCTGCCCACGCACGTATGCGCCATGGTGATGACCCGATTGCTCCGCGTGACGATCTTACTCATGCCGCCAACTTCTATTATATGCTAACTGGTAATGAACCGGATGAACTGGTGACACGAATCATGGATGTGGCATTGATTGTACATGCGGAACACACCATGAATGCCAGTACCTTCTCTACTTTGGTGGTCTCCTCCAGCCATGCCGATCCTTATACCTCAATTAGTGCGGGTATTGGCTCTCTGTCCGGCCCTTTGCATGGTGGTGCCAATGAAGATGTACTGAATATGCTTGATGAGATCAGTTCTGTTGATGAAGTTGAAGGCTATTTGAAGGGTAAGCTGGACAGAAAAGAGAAGATTTCCGGGCTTGGTCATCGTGTTTATAAAACCAAAGATCCACGCGCTACTCTATTGCAAAAGCTCTATGAACAGTTGACCGAACAGCTGGGTGCCGACCCAACGTATGAAATTGCCAGCCGGATTGAAGAGCTGTCGCATCACACACTGGGTAAAAGAGGGATTTGCCCCAATGTCGATTTCTATTCGGGTATTGTTTATCGCAAATTGGGTATTCCAACCGATGTTTTCACACCGATCTTTGCCGTTGCGCGGGTAGCGGGCTGGTTGGCACATTGGAAAGAGCAGCTTGGTGTTGGTCGTATTTATCGACCTGCGCAGATCTATACGGGCAAAAAGGGCCTCTCTTATGTCCCGATGGATGAACGTAACTAACTCCCCATTCATATGAGTCGCTTATACTTAAGACTTTTCACGTTGCTTGCATTGCCGTTTGTCTTGCTGATGGCTTCAGCATTGGCGCAAGCGGTGGCACCAGCATCAGGAATGGTGGTATCAGGCCATAAGGATGCGACTCAGGCTGGCATTGATATATTAACCGCTGGTGGTAACGCCTTTGATGCGGCTGCGGCGACAACGCTGGCTTTGGGTGTGGTTGAGCCGGGTTCATCGGGCCTTGGTGGTGGTGGCTTTTTTCTACTCTATATCGCCAAAGAGAAACGTTATGTGATGATTGATGCGCGCGAAACATCGCCTCAGCTAGCTGGTCATGGAGAGGTTTATCAAAGTCGTTCCAGTATTAATGGGCCACAGTCTGCCGGTGTACCGGGTATTGCTGCAGGTGTAGATCATTTGGTCAGCCAATATGGCAAGTTGAAACGTGGCCAGATTACACAAGCGGCCATTGCATTGGCCAACAGTGGATTTGAAGTCTCACCGCGTCTGCAAGGCATGCTCAACTGGCGTGCTAAAGCTTTCAATGAGACAGCCCGCCGTATCTTTCTCAATACCAGTGTCATTAAACAGCCCGCTCTGGCTGATACCTTGAGGCGTTTTGCTAAGGCTGGGGCGGAAGAGTTTTATCGTGGTGAAACAGCGGGGCGTTTGGTGGCTGATATGAAACGCGATGGCGGGCTGATTCGTGAAGCCGATCTGGCTTCTTACCGGGTTATTGAGCGCGAACCCGTTGTCTTCGATTATCAGGATTTTCATTTTGTTTCGGCTGCTCTTCCCTCATCGGGTGGATTGACTCTGGCGCACTTGTTTGAACAGTTGAAAGATGATGATCTAAAATCATTGAGTGAAGCGGATCGCACACATCTGCTGATTGAATCGATGAAACGCGCTTATCGTGACCGTAACCAACATCTGGGTGATGCCGATTTTGTGCAGATACCGTCAGACTATTTGGATGCTTCACGTTTGCAGGCTTTGCGTAAAAGTATTGATATGCATCAATCGACTTCATCAACACTGTTGAAAGGTTTAGCTGAACCGGCGGGTAATGGCACTGATACCACTCATTTTTCTATTATTGATGCAGAAGGTAATATGGTTTCAGCCACCCTGTCGATCAATTACGGCTTTGGTTCAGCTTATGTGTCGCCTTCAACAGGAATATTACTTAACGATGAGATGGATGATTTTGCCACTCAAGTTGGCAAAGCCAACGCCTATGGTTTGGTGCAGGGCGCATCCAATGCTGTAGTGCCGGGGAAACGCATGCTCTCTAGCATGACCCCAAGCTTTGTCATTGGCCCGAACCGTACTCTGATTGTCGGTACGCCCGGCGGCTCGCGTATCATTAGCATGGTGTTATTGGCTTCGGTGGGTTTTATGCTGGATGAGCAGACTCCGGCTGAGTGGGTGGATGCGCCGCGTTTCCACCACCAGTTTTTACCGGATGTGGTACAGCATGAGCAGGGTGCTTTTTCACCGGAAGTGGCAAAAGCTTTACAGCAGCGCGGTCATCATCTGAAAGCGATGAACCGTCAATATGGCAATATGCATGCCATTATGTGGCAGCGGGAAACGGGCGAACTCACCGGTATTGCCGATCATCGCGGTGAGGGTGTGGCGGTTTCAGTTACGAGATAGCATTTTTGGGGAAGGGAAGGGGAGTTGAGATGAATCAGTTAGATCAGTGGAATCATGCATACGGTATTGATGGTCAGGTGAATTTTACGCTGGGCAAAGGGGATATGCCGATTGTCATGATCGACAATGCACTGGCTCAGGCATCAATTGCTTTGCAGGGCGCACATGTTCTGGGCTTTCAGGCCAAAGGCGAAGCGCCGCTGATCTGGATGAGTGAAGATGCAGTCTATGGTCCAGCAAAGTCTCTGCGGGGTGGTATTCCAATCTGTTGGCCATGGTTTGGTCCGCATGCCACGGATGAGAGTATGCCTGCACATGGTTGTGCACGAACGAATGACTGGCAACCGATAGCCTCAAAAGCCAATAGTGATGGCAGCATCTTAGTCAGCTTTGAATTGATCGAGTCTGATTGCACAAAAGACCTCTGCGCACACCCTTTGAATGTGAAGTTGCATCTGACCGTAGGTACTCATCTCAATCTGGCGCTTGAAACAACAAACCTTGGAGGTTCTTCATTCACCCTTGGTCAGGCGTTGCACACCTACTTTAATGTTGGGGATGTGAGAGAGACGTCTATTGAAGGCTTTGATGGTAAGGAATACATCGATAAAGTTAAATCCGCTGGAGATTATGGCGTGCATAAGGTTCAGCAGGGCGCGATAGAGATCGCAAGCGAAGTGGATCGTATTTACCTCAATACAGCTAAATGCTGTGAAATCATTGATCCGGTATTAGAGCGCAAGATTATCATCTCATCTGAAGGCAGTGCCTCCACGGTGGTCTGGAACCCATGGATTGAGATCGCGACTAAAATGGGTGATCTGGGTGCAGATGGTTATTTGAATATGCTTTGTGTTGAAAGCACCAACGCTGCAACTGATGTCATCGAACTTGCAACAGGTGCGACACATCGTTTAGTGGCGGATTACTCCAGCCAAGCGCTGTAGTTCAAAAGCAGTAGTTTTGGCTTTGCTTGTTGATCACGGGGTCGACACTTTTAACGATCTAATTTGGCAATCTGCTAGCGGGACTATTTGGCTTCGTCGATTTTTTCGGTCAGCTGCAGGATAATTTCAGGGCTTGGGTTATTGTCACGAAGGTTCAGGAACACCTTCTCCTGGTGCAGAGCGATGCCGGTAAAACGAGCTGTCTTATGAGTGGCAATACGGATGAGTCGATTGCCATTGTAGGCCCACAGCCGGGACGGTTTGTCTCCGTCCGTAATCCATAGCCATTGCCGCTGCGCATCCCAGGCCAGATCGCCAGGTTGCGTGAGCTGTTCATCGTCGAGGTAGGTGGAGAGACGGGCTTTGTCCCCCTCATCAACGAGTTGCAGGATACGATGTCGGCCGGGCTCGACCATTAGAATTCGACCATCGGGCAGCGTGGCAACGCTTTGTAGGGGCATAAAACTTTTCGCATTGAGATGTACTGCTTCGGCTTCGGCACTTTCCGGGTTGGCGATGGCCAGCCAGCCAAGCTCCTTGTGCAGTACCTGTAGTTTCCGACTAATCAATGCGTAACGGTAGATATGTCCCTGTGCACCACCACTGGTGAGATAGGCGAAACGGCCGTTGGTTGAGAAGTCGAAGCCGCTATGCTCGAATATTCCGGCAGCCTGCAGTGTTACGATGGATGGGTGACTGATCGTAAGTTCGGAGCGGTCAATACGCTGATCATCGGGCAGTTTGTCGGGTTCGGAAATACGCCAAATCATACCCTTTTTGAACTGTTCTCCGATCCAAAGACTTTTGTCGGGAGCCTGTTTTAGCGTATGTGCGTTGTGTAACCCTCGTAGCAGAATCAGTTGGCGTCCGGTGTTGATATTGATGGACGCGAGACTTGGAGCGGTGATGCTGGCCGTAGTTTCATAGCTGATATAGAGCCATTTTCCTTCTTTTGAGGCGGTCAACATCTGCGGTTTGGCGTTACGCCATGCAGCCAAAGATTTCGAATTCCAGCCGGGGGCAAGCTCGATACCTATGGCGTTGAGGTCACAGCTGGCGGCAACGAGCAGGCAGAGCAGAAGTAGAATAAGGCGACGCATCAATGAAATGTGACCGAGGCAAGACGCCTGTGCAAGAGTATGTCGGTAAGGTACAGGGCAAGCGCATTAAAAAAAGCGGGTTATTGTTTTGCAATGCACTTAAAGTTTCATCAACCCGAAAGGTTTCATCGGGCAAGGTGAATGCCTTGGGCAGAGAGAGCCCACAGCGGGGGAAATCCATAGATTGAAATTGTATCCTCGATACAACCATTCGGGGATGACGTGTGGAATAGCTGAAAAGATAGTAAAATTCAGGATGTTTTAATGCGATTACCCTCTGCTGGAAGGTATTATATTTACTCTGAATATTGTTGATAGACAAGCCGGTTTGCTCACTGCGAATTGCCATAGTCCGATAGACTCCTAGGCTACGCGCACTATTCAGTTCAGGAGTTTTGTGTGAAATATATTGGAGCCCATACCAGTGCGGCGGGCGGCGTGGAAAATGCGCCACTTAGAGCCAAAGAGATCGGAGCGTCTGCATTTGCATTGTTTACCAAGAATCAGCGCCAGTGGGCAGCGAAACCGTTAACCGATCAGAGCATCGCAGCATTCAAAACGAATCTGGAATTTGCCGGTATCAAATCTGAACATGTGTTGCCACATGATAGTTATTTGATCAATTTGGGTCATCCTGAAGAGGAGCCGCTTAACAAATCACGCAATGCATTTCTTGATGAGCTGCAGCGTTGTGAGCAGTTGGGGCTGAAGCTGCTCAACTTTCATCCCGGTTCGCATCTGAAGAAGATTTCTGAAGAAGATAGCCTGGCTCGTGTTGCCGAATCGATTAATTGGGCTCTGAACCAGACATCCGATGTGGTTGCGGTGATTGAGAATACAAGTGGGCAAGGGACTAATCTGGGCTATAAATTCGAACATCTGGCAGCCATTATTGATCAGGTGGAAGATAAGTCCCGCGTAGGTGTATGCCTCGATACCTGCCACACCTTCACGGCCGGATATGATCTACGCACAACAGCTGATTGTGAGAAGAGCTTCGGTGAATTTGATTCTATTGTCGGTTTTAAATATTTGCGTGGTATGCATATCAATGGCTCCAAAGCCAAGTTTGCCTCGCGTGTGGATCGCCATCACTCTTTAACGCAGGGTGAGATGGGGCTGGATGTGTTTCGCTATATTATGAACAGTGAACATTTCGATGATATTCCGATGGTGCTGGAAACCATTGATGAAACCATCTGGCCGGAAGAGATTCAATTGCTCTATTCCTTGATTGAAGCGTAAGGAGATCAGAATGCCAATATATGAATTCAGATGTGAAACTTGCGAGCACCAGTTTGAATCACTGGTCAGGAAACATGATGAATCCGTCGCTTGTCCGGCCTGTTCGGGTGATCAGTTGAAGAAACTGATTTCTGCCCATGCCGTTGGTAGCACTACGGCTGAGACACCATGTGGTAATGCGCCTTGTTCTCCAGCTCCGATGTGTGGCGGTGGTGGCTGCGGCGGTTAATTTTTGAATTGAATGATTCGGCTGTGGCTGTGATGCAACGCAGTATGGTTTGATGCTAATGCGCATGCGCCCAAATCACCCTTGTTTTTTATCTCACTGGCGCGCTTAACACCCTTGTGTTTTAGCTTATTCTGATCTACCCATACTGCTTATGTACCGCAATCATTTAGCATCTTTAGACCGCTGGTTTAAGCAAAAGAGACACAAACCACTTGTTTAGCGTGGAGCTCGGCAGGTCGGTAAAAGTACCTTGATTCGTCTCTTTGCAGAAGAGCAGCAGCTTGAATTGGCCGAGCTCAACTTTGAGCGGAATCCAGAGTATGCAGATCTATTCACTTCAAATGATCCAATACAGATTGTTGCTGCTATACGTTTGATGCTCAATAAAGAGATTACCCCGAGCAGCTCGATACTGTTTCTTGATGAAATTCAGGCTGCTCCCAAAGTGTTGGCTGGTTTACGTTACTTTTATGAAGAGATGCCTGATCTGCATATTGTGGCTGCAGGTTCACTGCTTGATTTTGAATTAGCTTCGCCTTCATTCTCCATGCCTGTTGGGCGTATCAGTTATTTGCATCTGTATCCGATGAGCTTTACCGAATTTTTACGTGCTATTGGCGAGTCATCTTTGGCTGAATATCTGAATGCTTGGCAGCTTGGTGATGGTTTACCTGTGCCGGAGCACCAGAAATTGATGGGTTTGCTGCGACAGAATATGGCGGTAGGTGGAATGCCTGAAGTGGTGAACTCTTATGCCGAAGGGCCAGATTATCGACAGTGTGAGCAGATTAAACAGGATTTGTTGGCTACGTTTAGTGATGATTTTTCTAAATATGGTCGCTTTCAGGATCAGGATATCATTCGATTAAGTTATCGCAAAGCACCAGCGTTTATTGGTCGTAAGGTAAAATACAGTGCGTTGAATAAAGATATGCCTGCACTTCGCGTGGCAAGGGCATTGGAACAACTCAGTATGGCTAGAGTGATTCATAAAGTGCTTCGTACGACAGCCAATGGACTGCCACTTTCTGCCGAGGAGAGCAGTAAGTTTTATAAATTACTATTTCTGGATGTTGGTCTGGTATCCACGATGTTAAATGTGAGCTGGCAGGTGCTGCAGGAAGATTTAATGTTGATCAACCAGGGGATGTTAGCTAAACAATGGGTTGGGCAAGAGAAGCTCGCTCAAGTTCGGCCGAGCTGGATTATGTCATTGCTGGGCAAAAAGTTGTCCCGGTCGAGGTGAAAGCTGGTAAAAGTGGCTTATTGAAATCGTTGCACCTGTATATGAAGGAGAAGATCTTCAGATCTAGCCGTGCGATTAAATGTTGATATCCCAAGTTTAATGCCGATTGAATATCAAACAGCGGAAGGTGATGATAAAGTCTATCAATTGTTATCGTTGCCACTGTATATGGCAGGACAAGTGCGCAGGCTTATTATAAAGGTTTAGCACGTTATCGTGCCGGATCTAATTATTATAGTGCTTGCCTATCACATTCAGGTAGCAGTATTTCGAAGGAGGTGAGCGTGTGCTCCCCCTCTGTTTTTCGACGGCATATGAATTTAAGAATTTTTACAAAGTAGACCGAGACGCTGAACGTACTCTTTCGCTGACCTGATGCTAAATTCCTATTAGTGTGCGGCCATGAATAATTCCTCTTCAACTCCACAAACTGTAACTATTATTGGCGCTGGCCTGGCTGGCTCTGAAGCGGCTTGGCAATTGGCCAAGCGCGGCATTCCTGTTCGCCTACATGAGATGCGTCCGGTTAAAATGACACCTGCACATAATACAGGCAAATGCGCTGAGCTTGTCTGCTCCAATACGTTTAGAGCTGACCATCTGGAAAATGCTGTGGGACTGTTGCACGAAGAGATGCGCCGCATGGATTCGCTGATTATGGATTGTGGTGATCAGACCCGCATTCCAGCCGGTACTGCGCTGGCGGTGGATCGTGAACAATTTGCCGAGCTTGTGACCAAACGCTTAAACGCTGAACCTTTGATTGAGATGATAGAGGGTGAAGTTACTGAGATTCCAACTGAAGGACTGGTGCTAATTGCATCCGGGCCACTGACCTCCGATGCGCTCTATGAGCAGATCAAAACACTGACCGGTGAAGACCGTTTGATGTTTTTTGATGCGATTGCACCTGTGCTGGATGCTGAATCGATTGATATGGATATCTGTTACTGGAAAAACCGTTACGATAAAAATGTCGAAGAGGGTGAAGCGGGTGATTACCTCAACTGCCCGATGGATGAAGCACAGTACAAGGCATTTATCAAAGAGCTGGTGGCTGCCGATAAAGTAGCATTCAAGGATTTTGAAGATATCCCATTCTTTGATGGCTGCATGCCGATTGAAGAGATGGCTGAACGTGGTGAAGACACGCCGCGTTTTGGGCCAATGAAACCTGTTGGTCTGGATCATCCGGAAACTGGTGAAAAAGCCTATGCTGTGGTGCAGATGCGTCGCGATAATCGGATGGGGTCTCTGTTGAATATGGTCGGCTTCCAGACCAAAATGACTTATGGTGAACAGAAACGCGTATTCAGTATGATTCCCGGTTTAGCGAATGTTGAGTTTTTTAGGCTTGGTTCATTGCATCGCAATACCTTTATCAAATCGCCTGCATTGCTGGATGGTACGCTGCGCCTGAAATCTGATCCACGTATTCTATTTGCCGGTCAGATCACCGGTGTGGAAGGTTATGTTGAATCCGCTTCCATGGGATTGATGGCTGGTCGTTTCCTGGCTGCGATGGCTGTTGGTGAAGAACCTGAAAGTCCGCCGGAAAACACGGGGCATGGTGCATTGCTAGCGCATATCTCCAAAACACAGGTTGAAGGTTTTCAGCCGATGAATGTTAATTTTGGTTTGTTACCACCGGGTAAAAAACGTGAAGGTAGACGCCGCTTCTCACGCGCAGAACGTCGTCGCTCTGTTTCCGATAATGCTTTAGAAGCATTGAATGAATGGTTGGGTATAGCACCAGAACCAGAAGAAAAACCCGATTCACCGGAATAAGGCTCAGTTTATATTCACTTAGAGCCATGCAGCGACTGGTGTAGCTTAATTTATAATGCTGATGGTGTAGGCGAGAATTCGTTCATTTCTTTTCAAAAAAAGAAATGAACCAAAGAAATTGCCCCAAAGCAGTCAGCCCTTCGGGTTCCCAACCTCAGTCATTTATCTCCGGTCACGGCTCCGCCGCTCTCATCCGTCTATAAATAACCGAGATTGGCAGGCTGCTAGCGGGAGACTAAAATGCTTTGGTTTTGATTTCATTCCCCTTTCAGATCTGCCTCAGTAATCATATTTTAGCGGAGTAGAGGGCGGAGCCGTGGCCGCTTTAATATGATGGCTGATGGGGGCCGAAGGGCAGGGATGTCGGTCGAGCTATCCATAGCTAGTCCAAACGGCTTATGCCTTTTTGTGGGTAAGCAAGCTTGGAGCGAACTTGCCTAGACCATTAACCTTTCAGTACATCACAAACCGTCGCGGCATGGCGATTGTGTGAATTGCAGATGTGCTTCTTAAAATAAATACTATTTTTCATCAATATTGATGATGCGGAACTATTATAAACTCTAAATTATCGCAGTAGAGAGTATCGGCTTTCGACCCAAAGCAGCCCTTGGTTGCTGCTCTTGTTGGATCGTGTTTAGTTGTACCCGGACAGTAAAGCAGCGATCAGCAGGCCTGCTGATAACATCATAAACATCGTTTTGAGTATGATACGCAGGGTTGATTCGGGAATGGTTTCATGCAGATGGGCTGACCAACTGACACTGTAAGGTAATATCATCACAATACCCAGCCAGGCTACGAGTAGAAACGGCCATTGGTCGGAGAGCAGGGCGTACCAGTTGCTTTCAAGGCTCATGTTCATAGCAACTGCGCCCAGCGCCATGATGAAACCACAGATAGCGGATGTGCCGACGGCTTGGCGTAGGATCAGAGAGCGGCGTAACAGTGGGACGAGCATGGTGCCACCACCGATGCCGAGCAGGCCTGAGATATAACCTATCGGGCCGGATAATAGCGGTAGTGCATTGGTAGCTTTGGATGGTGATGCCAATGTGCGACTATAGTCAAAGGCTACCCAAGCATTGAGTATAGAGAGTGCGAGAAGAATCCAGAAGCCCGGAATATGCAGTGTACTCCATAGGCCCAGACCAGCACCGATAATCAGACCGGGAATTAATATTAAAATAGAAGAGTTATCAATATGACCAAGCTTCCAATGCGAACGTGATGAGATGAAACCGGTCATGACGATGGCGACGAGACTGGCAAATATATAGGTGCTCATCGTTTCGCTATGCCCCGGCATTAGGGCGTAGAAGATGGGTACATAAACCAGACCACCGCCAACACCAGCTAGCCCTGCCATCAGTCCACCCAATAGTCCTGCACCTATGCCGACCGCGAGGCCATATAACAATAGGGACAGATCTAATTCAGGCATGAGCTATGACGGTTTTGAGTGTTTGAAGAGTAAGTAGTTCTGATATTCATCCATATCCATTTTACCCTGAATATAGAGTTGTTGATCAGCCAAGGTGTCTGGATCGGTGATGTTTTCCTGTCGGTTATGTATTTCGGCTAGGCTGCTGCGTTGATTGGATTCGGCAGAATCACAAAGTGACGGGCGTTGCATGGCTGCGATACGCCAATCATCAGCATTGCTGTATGGGGTTTGTTTGTCTGACATGTTCGCATGCTACAAACAAATGCCATGAATGCAGCGTTATTTTTTTTCTTTTGGCTGCTTGGGCAGATATTGCAGGCATTGTAAGCTGGAGGCTGATTTTACACCCATGCAGGGGATCATTCTTGATTTAAAACCGAAGGCCCTACAGCCATGCGGGGCGTGTTTATCCCATGTGATGAAATAGTACTGGCAACTCCGGCAAGGGGGCGCTTGGATCGGTAGCTCTTTAGTCATCGATATCGATTTGTACCATGCCATTTTCAACGCGGACAGGGAAAGTATCGATATCGTCATAAGCCGGAGGGGTCAGGGAGCGGCCATCACGAATACAGAAGCGGGCACCATGGCGTGGACAGATAATCTGATCACCTTCACAGGCTCCACTGGCCAATTCACCACCATCGTGTGTACAGACATCTTCAATGGCGAAGTACTCTCCATCAAGATTAAACACGGCGATTTCAGCATAGGGTGTGTTGATGATTTTACGACTGCCATTTGGCAATTCGCTTTGTGGGGCTAGATCAATCCAGTCAGACATATTCTTTCTCCATTGGTTCAGCCTAGGTTTCCATCGACTCGTGAGCGCAGAAGGATAGATGAGTAGCGGATTCCTACAATCGTAAAGGCGACGATCCAGCAGCTTGTGCTGATATGAATCGAACTATCCAGCAGGCCGGGTTCTATCATAGGCAGTAGCACGCGTACGAGAGTGGCAAGCAATAGCAGCATAAATGCTGTCGGAATCCATGGCAGGGCCTGAATTGCCCGTCCGGTGTGTCCCAATGCAACCCGGCTCATCATGCCAAGTGTAAATATGCCAATTCCACCCAGTGTCCAGGCATGGATGGCATGGATGATGGGAAGATCGAGAACCACACTGCATCCGTAAACCAGGAACCCGGCAACCAGCCATGCATAACCGATATGCAATACCCACAACATGGGCTGCTTTAATATTGCACGATCAAACCAGCCAAACAGGCGGATAGCATGAATCAGGGTAGTGAATAACGCGGCAATACAAATCAGCCATGTATGACCGATCGCAATGGTGATAGCGACCAGCAGAACCGAGGGCAGGGCAAGTTGCTCAATGCGTTTGTTCTCTTCTGGACGGATACCAATTGCCCCCTTCATGAAAAATGGAACGACTCTCCCGCCAATGAGTGCGACCAGTGCCATGATCAAACAGACTGCGATTTGCATGGCCTGAGTGGCGATGTTGTCTACCAAAGCCAGCACTTCAAGATGCACTGCACCATTACAGAGCCCCAGCAACAGTAATATGATCGGTATTGGATAGTTGCGTGATTGTTCTGCCTTTAGAATCAGACGACCGAGAACGATGCTCAGCGTTGGCAGAAACAGTATATCCAGCATGGCAAAGAGAGGTGCAGGTATGAAGGGCATCGCAGAGATAAATCTTGGTAGCAGCCAGAGCAATAGCAGCAGGCCCAGTGAAAGGCCGGTTGGTGTGTTCAACCCGGTCCAATTGCGTACCGAAGTGAGCAGGAATCCGGCAATAACGGCTGTTGCATAACCAAATACCATTTCATGCGCATGCCAGAGTGATAGCTCAAAATAGTTGTAGTGCCAGATGCCGGTAGTAAAACCAGCCAGTGATATGAGCATCAAGACTACGGCAAACCAGATGCCGAGCAGAAAGAAGGGGCGGAACCCGAGCGCCAGTGGTGCCCACTGTTGTGGCGGCGGCGTGGGCGTTTCGGTGGGGATCTGGATGGCATTTCCAGACATGGTTTTAGAACATACCTAACTGTAGACGTGCCTCATCCGACATCATGGAGCGATCCCAAGCCGGGTCAAACACCAGTTCAACCTGCACATCATCAACGTTTTCTACATCCAGTATTTTGGCACGTACGTCATCAACGATAAATGGGCCCATACCGCAACCCGGAGCTGTCAGGGTCATGGTGATTTCAACCAAATTACTGCCGTCATCGGTGTCCACCACATGACAATCATAAATCAGTCCTAAATCAACAATGTTGACCGGAATCTCAGGGTCATAGCAGGTTTTAAGAGCGGCCTGCAGAGCTTCTTCATCGACAGAACCTTCTGAGTGTTTCTTCTCTTCTTCAGCCGGTTTGTCGCTAGCGCCATCATCGTTTACAAAACCGAGTGCATCACCATCTTTACCCTCTATGCGGGCCAGGTTACCGTTCACACTGACGGTGTAAGTGCCACCCAATTCCTGTGTGATCATGACCTTGGCACCGATAGGGATCATCACAGGTGTACCCAATGGGATCAGGATCGCATCGACATCGCGGGTTGTGGTGATCATATTAGCTGACATATTCATTCTAGTTCCACTCGTTTGTTTTTATTCTGTTTTCGCGACTTCGTGGGAATCTTCCACGGCTGATTTCAGGGTATGCCAACACAGTACGGCACATTTGATACGGCTGGGGAATTCACGTACACCCGCCAGCACGGCTAATTTACCCAGCTTCTCTTCATCGGGCTCTTCATTGATGTCTGAAGTGACCATATGCTGGAAACTTTCAAAGCTATCAGGGAAATCAGATATCGGTTTACCTTTCAATGTCTCTGTCATCAAGGAGGCTGAAGCAACGGAAATCGCACAGCCCTCACCTTCAAAGGAGATATCTTCGATGATCTCCTCGCTGTTCACATGCACATAGACATGTAGTTTATCACCGCAGAGTGGGTTATAGCCATCTGCATCGTGGTTATAATCCTTGAGCACACCGAAATTGCGTGGTGCTTTATTGTGATCGACAATCACTTGTAGATACAGATCTCTTAAATCAAACATATTAATAACCTTCTATTTACCGCAGAGGATGCAAAGTCCCGCAAAGGAAAACCTGATTTTAATAGTGCAGCGATGGCTACTGAAAAATAGTTACTAGTATCTAATAAGGTCCAAGCTTTTAATGCCATTGCTGACTTTGCGCACCTTTGCGTTCTTAGCGGTGAAATAATCATGCGAAAATATCCTGAGCCTTTTTTAGGGCGTTGAAGAGTACATCTACTTCTGCTTCGGTGTTATAAATTGAGAATGAAGCACGCGCTGTGGCCGGCACTTTAAAGAACTGCATCACTGGCATGGCGCAGTGGTGACCGGCACGGATCGCCACGCCTTCGCGGTCAACAATGGTACCCAAATCATGTGGGTGCACACTATCGAGTACAAAAGAGAGTACACAGGCTTTCTCGCGCGCTGTACCAATCTGGCGCAGGCCATCAAAACCATTGGCTCGAGCTGTAGCATAAGCCAGTAGTTCTTGTTCACGTTTAGCAATGGCTTCAAAACCGATGCCCTGAATATATTCAATGGCTTTACCAAAACCGATAGCACCGGAAATATGCGGTGTGCCAGCTTCGAACTTATACGGCAGATCGTTGTATTCGGTTTTTTCAAAAGTGACCATGCGAATCATGTCACCACCACCCTGATATGGAGGCATGGCATCAAGAATCGCCTCTTTACCGATCAACACACCGATGCCTGTCGGGCCATACATTTTATGTGCACTGGTGACGTAAAAATCACAATCGAGCGCCTGCACATCAACAGCAAGATGTGCGGCGGCCTGTGCGCCATCAATCAATACCTTGGCGCCTACGGCATGGGCTTTTTCGATGATATGTTCAATCGGGTTGATCGTGCCCAGTGCATTGGACATGTGCACTACAGCGACCAGTTTAGTACGTTCAGAGAGCAGTGCATCAAAATCTTCGATGATCAGCTCTCCCGCATCATTGATGGGGGCTACTTTCAGTGTTGCACCAACATGTTTGCAGAGCATCTGCCATGGTACGATATTGGAGTGGTGTTCCATATGTGTGATCACCACTTCATCACCGGCGCGGATATTTGCCCCCCCCCATGAGGATGCGATCAGATTAATGGCTTCTGTGGTGCCGCGTGTGAAGATAACTTCGCGTTCACTTCTGGCATTGAAAAAACCTGCGATGATTTTTCGTGCGCCTTCATAATCTGCTGTAGCACGCTCGGAAAGTGCATGCACACCACGATGAACATTGGCATTATCACATTCGTAATAGTGAGTGATGGCATCAATCACAGACTGTGGTTTCTGGGTGGTGGCTGCGTTATCCAGATAAACCAGTGGTTTTCCGTACAACTGCTGATTCAGGATAGGGAAATCAGCACGGATTTTGGTAATATCCATCATGTCAGCATGCCTTCCAGGTCACTCAAATTGGGTAGTTTCGCAAAGGCTTCTTTTTCGATAAAACGGCGTACCGCTTTGATCTTCATACCAACCAGTACTTCATCGGCAAATGCGAATGTTAATAATTGGCGGGCTTCATCTTCCGGCAGGCCACGGGACTTCAGATAAAATAGCTGATTCTTATCCAGCTGGCCAACGGTGACACCATGAGCACATTTGACGTCATCGTTATAAATTTCCAGTTCAGGTTTGGTATCAATTTCAGCATTTTTGGATAGCAGCAGATTGGCATTCGATTGTGCTGAATCTGTTTTGATTGCACCTTCGGCGACAACGATTTTACCATTGAATACGGCGTGTGAACGACCATCGAGTACGCTGCGATAATTTTCACGACTGCGGCAATGTGGGGCATTGTGATCAATACGGGTATGATGATCGATATGCTGACGTCCTGAACCTACAAACAGGCCATTCAAATCACATGATGCACCCGGTTCAGAGAGATTGATGATAATGTCAGCGCGAGACAAGCTGCCGCCGAGTTCTACGGCATGCAGGGTATAACGGCTGTCACGAGCCTGTTTAACTTCAACACGACCGACATGGAGCTGTTTGTCGCTTTCCAGCTGCAGGCGGTAATGCGTTAATGATGCATTGTCCTGAAGACGCACGTAGGTGGCGATATTGCTTAACGAGGCTGCACTGCTGTCTGTGCCGACAAAGTGCTCAATCAGAGTTGCTTCAGCATTCGCACCTAACATCAGACCACTGAGCACATGGGCGGTACTGTTGCCTACATGAACAACGTAGAGTGGTTTATCGAGTTTAATGCCTTCACGAATGCAAGCGCACAAGCCATCACTGGCTAAAGCGCTGTTGGCTGCGAGCAGACCATTAAATAGGGGGGCGGATTCATCGAGTTTGAACAGGCAATGCGCATCTTCATGGGCATCACTGTTCAGAAGTTCAGCTAAGGGCAGAAGTTGTACACCAGCCGGGATATTTGATTGTTTTGCCTGAAATCGACCAGCAACAAAGACCAGACGATAGGCATCTAAGTCTTCGATGGCGGCGACATCGTTTATGTCCACGGTTTGAGGCTCAGATGTTGTCCACCATGATTCACCGAGTGCGGCAGTCAGTCGTGAAATGTCGGTATACTTCCAGTCTTCATCGCGTTTGCCGGGTAAACCTGTGCGGGTATAGGTGTCAGCAGCCTGCTGACGCAAGGTTTGCAGAGCAGCATTGCCGGGTAGCGCTGCAATATTATCTAGGGTCAAAGCACTCATGATGCACCTCCATGTGCATCATCCAAAGAGCGGTATATTATCCTCGTAAATTTGAAAGGCCCATTATCGCGCAGCGGGAGCACCGCTGCTTGCTTTTGTAAATTTATCATGCGGCTTTTATCCGATCAGCTTCTTCTTCCTTAACCCAATCGTAACCGCGAGATTCCAATTCCAGAGCCAGACTCTTATCTCCTGATTTAAGGATTTTACCATCGGCCAGTACGTGTACAAAATCAGGTTCAATATAATCAAGTAGACGTTGATAGTGGGTGACCATAACAATGGAACGCTCTTCACGGCGCAGTTTATTTACACCATTAGCGACAATGCGCAGGGCATCAATATCCAGGCCAGAATCGGTCTCATCAAGTAGTGCCAGAGATGGCTCTAAAACAGCCATCTGAAAAATTTCATTACGCTTTTTCTCTCCACCGGAGAAGCCTTCATTCACACCACGTGACAGAAAGGACTGATCAAGCTCGACCATTTTGGCTTTCTCTTTGACCAACTGCATGAAATCAATCGCATCGAGTTCTTGCTCACCCTGATGTTTGCGTTTGGCGTTTACACCAGCTTTGAGCATATAGGTGTTGTTCACACCGGCAATCTCTACCGGATATTGAAAGGCTAAGAATACACCTTCCCAAGCGCGCTCTTCAGGCTCCATCGCCAAAAGGTCTTTGCCCTTATAGCTGATCGAACCGGCAGTCACTTCATAGCCGTCACGGCCGGCAATGATATTGGAGAGGGTGGATTTGCCCGAGCCATTAGGACCCATGATGGCATGCACTTCACCAGCGCCAATCTCAAGATTGATGCCTTTAAGGATTTTTTTGCCATCTACTGAGGCGTGTAAATTTTTAACTTTCAACATTATCAAAACCTTTTTACCGCAGAGTACGCAAAGGTACGCAGAGTAAATCTTGTTAAGAATTTATCTGCGCCTCTGTGACTCCGAGGAATATATTTTGTCATATCGTTCTTACTAATATGTATATTGTCTTACTTTGCGCAACTCCGCGTACTTTGCGGTGAATGCTTTTATCTTTTAACCTACAGCGCCTTCGAGCGAGACTTCCATGAGTCGGTTCGCTTCAACTGCGAATTCCATAGGTAGTTCATTGAATACATCTTTACAGAAACCGTTAACGATCATATTGACCGCATCTTCTTCTGAAATGCCGCGTTGGCGACAGTAAAACAGTTGATCTTCACCAATTTTTGAGGTGGTGGCTTCATGTTCCATAGTCGCCGTTGGATTTTTCACTTCCACATAAGGGAAGGTATGGGCCCCACACGTATCGCCAATCAGTAACGAATCACACTGGGTGAAGTTACGTGCCCCATCAGCATTTTTACCGATACGTACCAGACCGCGATATGCCTGCTGACCGTGACCGGCTGCAATGCCTTTGGAAACAATCGTACTCTTGGTGTTTTTGCCGATGTGAATCATTTTGGTGCCAGTATCGGCTTCCTGACGCATCTTGGTCAGGGCAACAGAATAAAACTCACCCACGGAATCATCACCACGTAAAACACAGCTTGGATATTTCCAGGTGATCGCACTGCCTGTCTCTACCTGAGTCCAAGAGACTTTAGAGCGTTGGCCCCGACAGTCCGCACGTTTGGTGACGAAGTTATAGATGCCGCCAACACCATTCTCATCGCCTGGATACCAGTTCTGTACCGTGGCATATTTGATCTGCGCATCATCAAGTAGTACCAGCTCTACGACAGCGGCATGCAGTTGGTTTTCATCACGTTGAGGCGCAGTACAGCCTTCGAGATACGAGACATAAGCACCTTCATCAGCAATGATCAGGGTGCGTTCGAACTGTCCTGTATTCAGGGCATTGATGCGGAAATAGGTGGATAGCTCCATCGGGCAGCGTACACCTTTTGGAATATAAACGAATGATCCATCAGTAAAGACGGCGGAATTCAGTGCAGCATAAAAATTGTCACCAGTAGGCACAACGGTGCCAAGGTACTGCTGTACCAGTTCGGGATAATCACGCACAGCTTCTGATATTGGGCAGAAAATAACACCTGCATCTTTTAACTTGCCTTTGAAGGTGGTGGCAACCGATACTGAATCAAATACCGCATCAACAGCAACACCGGCCAGAAATTCCTGCTCACGCAGTGGAATGCCCAGCTTATCGTAGGTCTCCAGCAGTTTTGGATCAATTTCATCCAAGCTTTTTGGGCCATCTTCTTGTGACTTGGGCGCTGAGTAGTATGAGATCGCCTGATAGTCGATCTGCTTATAATCTACATGAGCCCAGTGCGGCTCGGTCATGGTCTGCCAGTGGCGGAATGCCTCTAAACGCCAATTCAACAACCATTCAGGTTCATCTTTTTTGGCAGAGATGTGACGAATGACATCTTCGTTGAGGCCGGGTGGTAGAGTATCGGTTTCAATGTCCGTCACAAAACCAGCGTCGTACTCATTGTTGGTGAACTCTTCTGGTTTGCGCTCTGTTTTTTTATCGAAGCTAAGATCACTCATGAGAGTGCCTTTGATAATTGCATTGTGTTATCTCCACGAATCGCGATGCCGCGCTGTAAACGAAATATTGGTACAAAGTCTGATTCAGTCATGTCAGCCAGCGATATGTCTTCGAGAACCTGGCGTACGGCTTGATTGATGCGTTTCCAATTGTTGCTGGTTGAACAGACGGAGTGTTGATCACATGCACCACCGCCATCGAGATTGCATTCAGTCAGCGCGATCGAACCTTCGAAAACATTGATCACATCGCGTACATTGATTTGATTGGCAGGGCGGGTCAGTTCATACCCACCTTTAGCACCACGAATGGAATCAAGCATACCTTCATGCAATAACATTTGTAGAATTTTACTGACTGTTGGCAGAGGGATATGCGTGACCTCTGCCAGTTCAGCAGCAGAAAAGCGTGTTTTTCCTGATGCCGCCATGTGGGTCATCAGCAGAATTCCATAATCCGTTAATTTGGTTAATCTCAGCATGCCATACCTCTATATGCGACAATTCTACTCCGGATTGAATCCGGAGCAATATTGTATGAATTATGGGTATTGTGATCTGTTCTGTTTCAGGGCTGAAAATCAGCGAAAACTTTGGGGGTCGATCTCATATTTGCGCAGTAATTTACGCACAGTATTGCGATTTAACCCCATCATATCAGCGACTCTGAGCTGATTACCATTACAGCGTTCCAAGGCCAGAATAAGCAAGGGCGGCTCTACTTGTTCGAGCAAATTGGCATGCAGATCAGTGGCCTTGCCATAACCGAGTTGATGCAGATATTGGCGTGTGGTGCGCGTGACGACTTGCGCCAGCGTCTCTTCTTCATGTTGAGAGTTGTTCGTGTTACCCAGGGCCAAAGCGACATCTGAGAGGGTGATGCTAGCGCCAGGCGTTAATACGGCTAAGCGATGCATGACATTTCTCAATTCACGTACATTGCCCGGCCAGTCGTGGCGAGATAGAAGCTCAATGGCATCATCCAATAGGATCGGTGCAGTCATGCTTAAATCCTGGGCCGCTTTGTCGAGCAGGTGATGAGCCAGCTCAGGAATATCATCGCGACGCTCTCTCAAGGCTGGAATTTGAACAGGGATTACGTTCAGGCGGTAATAGAGATCTTCGCGGAATTTTCCTTTGTCAATGCTCTGCATAAGATTCTGATGTGTGGCGGCCAATAGGCGTACATTGAGTTTTTTATACTGACTGCCTCCGACGCGCTGTACGCGGCCCTCTTCCAGTACACGCAAAAGCTTGGCTTGTAGAGCGGCAGGCATATCACCAATTTCATCGAGAAAGAGTGTGCCTCCATCGGCTTGTTCAAAGCGCCCTTCACGGGCTTTATCAGCACCTGTAAACGCCCCTTTCTCATGGCCGAAGAGTTCTGATTCGAGCAATTCGGCTGGAATGGCGGCGGTATTGATGGCGACGAAAGCTTTATCTGCTCGGTGGCTAAGATCATGCAGGGTGCGCGCCACCATCTCTTTACCGGTACCTGATTCACCCGTAATGAGCACCGTCAGGTCGGACTCTGCTACTCGCCCTAGCGTGCGGAACATCTGTTGCATGGCCTGGCTTCGGCCAATAATCAGACCATCTTTGATGACCGGTTTTGATTGATCTTGTTGTATCTTTTTCTCCGGGCGCACCCGTTGAATCAATTGCCGTACTTCATCGAGATCGAATGGTTTTGGTAGATATTCCATTGCACCAATGCGATAGGCCTCAGCCGCATGACCAAAGGTGGTTTCAGCCGTCAGCATGACAACGGGCATGGAGCAGTGGCCCTCAGCCAGAAAATCCATGCCGTTGCCATCGGGAAGATAGACGTCGAGAAAAGTGATGCCTATATCAGTCTGGGCTGCCAGAATGGCTTTCGCTTCAGTCAGGCAGTCGGCCTGCAATACTTCTAATCCCTCTTCTTGCAGAACGCGATCGAGAATCCAGCGAATACCTTCATCATCATCAATTACTAGTGCTTTCATGTGTTCTCTTCTCCATCGCTATCCAGCTTGATCGGCAGCTGCAATGTCATCGTTGTGCGTCCCTTGCCACTATCTACATTGACGCGTCCACCATGCTCAAGCATGACCCGCTCAACCAGCGCTAGCCCCAAGCCACTGCCGCGCTGTTTGCCCGTGACATAAGGTTCAAACAGCCGATCCCGTAGTTCCAGCGGGATCATTGCTCCATCATTGGTGATGCTAATTTCAATGACTTGTCCATCATGCCCAGGCAGATGCACAAGAGGGGCCATGCGTGTTTGCCACTCAATCCTACTCTCTGCTGCTTCCACGGCATTTTGCCAGAGATTCTCCAGCGCCTGTGTAAGGCGGGCGGCATGCACCATTGTTTCAGGCAGACTAGGATCAAATACCCGACTGATATGGAAGCCGTCCTGATGACTAATGACGCCCTGAATCAGGCTGTGAACATTGGTCATCGTCATTTGAACGGATGCGTGAGGCCCAACCTGCAGAAATGAATCAATGCGATCCCGAATGCGATCAACCCCGGTCAATATTTGGGCTACGGCTTCTTTATTTGATGTGGCAAGTTGTTGTTCGGATAACCACTGCGTAGCCCCGCGCAGGGCTGCGAGAGGGTTTTTTACTTCATGCGCCATCTCAAGTGCGATGCGGGCAACAGCTTCTGCCATTTCGTGGCGTTTTGAATGTTGCTCTACTTCACTGCGGCGTGCTTCCGGTACAAATATAACGGTTATGCCCTCATCATTCATGCCTGCATGCAGCGATATGGGCATGCAGGATGAGCGGATGCAGACCTGATTGTCAGATACATTGCCATACGGTGTAAGGCGTTCGAACAGTTTATTGATTTCCACTTTCGGGGCAAATAGATCACTGATGTGTAGCCCAATCAAACGTTTTTCGGATGTGCCCAGAGCTTCCTGTGCATAGATGTTGGCTTGCGATAGTTCAGCCTCTCTATTTAACAGAATAGTTGCTAAGGGAAGTGCCGAGAGGGCAATGAGATCAGTCTGCAACGACAGTCTCTGAGCTGTGCTGCATCTCTCCTGTATCATGCTCGGATAGGCCAAGGAAATAAGTTTCGGCAAAATCTAGCATCTGTTGCCAATCGGGCATGACCTGAAAGTGAGAGCGGAAATCGGCTGAGCCACGCAGCCCTTTGCTGTACCAGATGACATGTTTACGGGCTAATTTGGAGGCACTGCGAACACCATGATGGTCAGCCAAATGGCGCATGTGTTCAATCACAATAGCCCAACGCTGTTCAGGTGTTGGGGGAGCTGGTTGCGCTAAGCCCATGAGCGCTGCATATACTTCACCAAGTACCCATGGATTACCCTGAACTGCACGACCAACCATGACACCATCACAATTTGATATGCGGATCATCTCTTTGGCCGATTCGCCATCGACGACATCACCATTGCCAATCACCGGAATCGAAACAGCATCTTTGGCGATACCAATATCTTCCCAGTTGGCGTGACCTTGAAACATTTGCGCTCGTGTGCGTCCGTGTACAGTCAGCATCTGAATGCCACACTGCTCGGCGATTCGAGCAATATTGGCAACATTTTTTGATGGCTCATCCCAGCCAGTACGTATCTTTAAGGTGACCGGTACTTCTACAGCGCTTACAACCGCTTCAATGACGCGGGCAACCAGTTTTTCATCTTTGAGCATGGCGGATCCGGCTGTCTGCTTGCAGATCTTTTTGACCGGGCAGCCCATATTGATATCGACAAAATCAGCCCCATGATCAACAGCCCAACGTGCGGCATCTGCTACATAGCCTGAATCAGAGCCGGCAATTTGGATGGAGGCCGGATGTTCACCATCATCGAGTTCGGCCATGCGTTCAGTGCGTTCACGCCCCACTTTTATTGACTTGTCGATAGCGCGGGAAGCAATCATTTCAGTGACAACCAGACCTACACCAAAGGGCTTGCAGACTTTTCGGAATGGTAAATCAGTAATGCCAGCCATGGGAGCCAGCACCAGAGGTACATCAATAGTGTGATTGCCGAGCTTAAAGCCGGGGAGAAGTCGTTGATTCATGGTGTCTCTATTGCCTCGTTGCCTAAAAAATGTGCAACCATAGCTTTTTCTTCAATCCTTGCACCTATTCTTTGCAATCGTCAGCCTAACGGCCATGCAAACCTCTGACACAACTGATAACGTTCTCAAAGCTATACACTGGCCGAATACAAACTTTGCCCAGTCGGTAGCCGACCCCAAAGAGTTCCCCGAGATTGATTTGCCGCAGATCGCTGTGGCGGGCCATTCCAATGTTGGGAAGTCGTCATTGATGAATGCACTGTTTGGGCGCAACGGTTTGGTCAAAACGTCCAAAAATCCGGGGTGCACCCGTCTGCTCAACCTTTTTGATGTTGATGACCAACTGCTTGTCGTCGATTTGCCTGGGTATGGTTATGCCCGCGCGCCTAAAAAAGAGCAGAAACGCTGGATCAATATGATCGAGTCATATCTTGTAAATGCTGATCTGAAGCTGGTGTTGATGTTGTTGGATATTAGGCATGGCCCGAAAGATTCCGACCTGCAACTCATCGAGTGGCTTAATGAGGGTGGTATTCGTTGGGTTCCTGTTGCAACGAAGGCGGACAAACTCTCCGGAAACAAACGCGGTCAGCGTTTAAAAGAGATGACTGAAGCGATGGGCGGACTGCTTAGCCCTATCCCTACATCCAGCTTCAAAGGCATGGGTATCGATAAACTACGTGCTGTGATTCAGCATGAAACCTTTGAGCGGAATCAACCAATCTCGTAATCGACCACTGTACGAGCAATCGCGGCAGCTTTGACAAGAGGAACTACGGCCAGATGTTCAGGGTGAACCTGATAGGCATCCAGTGCCGCGCGGCTTTCCAATTCAGTACAGAGTACAACATCAGCGGATTGCTCCGAAGCTAAAAAATCAATGCCAACTTCGATATTCAATAGCCCTGGTATCTTTCCTTTCAAAGCTTCGAGGCGCTGTTTAATCTCTACAGCATCTGCTTTGTCTCTGAGTTTCCACATTACGATATGTTTGATCATGTTTACTCCCTGTTCATTACCGAATGATAGACGAGATCAGTGAATGATGCCTGCTGCATGTTTGTAAGCCTACTCCTTAGCATCGAGTAGCGTACGTACGGATTGTGAGAGTTTTTCAACTGTAAACGGTTTGTTCAGGTATAGACTTTCCGGCAGTACATTTTTTGTGTCGAAATCTGCTTCTTTATCGTAACCGGAGGCAAAAATGACTGGAATATATTGATTGATCTGTCTGATGTGTTTGGCCATCTCAGCGCCGCCCATGACGGGCATGACAAGGTCGCTAATGATCAAATCAATGTTCTTTTGAAGCTCTCTATAGATATCTAGTGCTAACTGTCCGTTTTCGGCTTCGATAACGTTATAAGCCAGTGACTTGAGCACTTCCGATGTTGTTTCTCTGATATTCGGGTCATCATCGACTACTAATATAGTTTCACCATGACCCTGTAAAACAGCGCTTTCTTGATCGATGAGCTCAGACGATCTACTCGCGGCTTGAGGTAGATAAATATGAAATGCGGTGCCGGATTCAGCGCTGCTCTTCAGATCAATATACCCCGCGTGGGTTTTGATTGCTCCATATACCATGGCGAGGCCAAGGCCGGTTCCTTCACCGATATTTTTGGTGGTGAAAAAGGGCTCAAATATCTTGTCTCGAATACTGTCAGGGATACCGCAGCCGTTATCCTGAATGCAGATGTGGGCAAAAGAGTCTGTCTCAGCTTCTGGGTGCAGGAGCAGAAATTCTTCTGTTGCGGTAAATGGAACCAGAGAACAGTTGATGGATGGTTGGGGGGTGTTAATGACTGCGCCACGCGCATTGTTCAGTAGATTCATGAGAATCTGCTGTAGCTGGGTTGAGTCGCCAATGACGACAAGGGATTCATCACAAACATTACAACGGCGTTCGATGTTTTCAGGAATAGAGCGACTGGCAAGCTTAAAGGCCTCTTGCAAGAAGCTGTTGAGCGCTAAGGGCTGCATGAGCACTCTGTCTTTACGCGCGAAGGTAAGTAGTTGTTGAATCATATTGGAGGCATGGGTGCCCAGTTGCTCCATATTATCGAGTTTACTGATCGCACGGGGATTATCGCTGATAAGCTTCCTGGTCAAGTATAGGTTACCCTGCATAGCAGCCAGCATATTATTGAAATCATGAGCAATACCACCGACCAGCGTGCCGATGGATTCCATTTTTTGAGCTTGTTGGAATTGCGCTTCCATCTGGTGGAGTTGACTTAAATCTTCAAGCACACTGATGAAGTGACTTATTTCACCATCTTCATTGCGAATAGGGGATGTGGTCAACATGGCCGGAAAGTGGGTGCCATCCTTTCGAACTTCGGTGATTTTCCCTTGCCATGACTCGCCCTTGTCCAGTGCTTGCCAGAGCTGCTCTACAATGGCTTGATTTTCATTGCTACTAAGCAGTTGTGATTTTTTACCAATAACATCGTGCTGTTCAAAGCCGGTGACCTCTGTAAAAGCTGGATTGAGGTACTCGACTACCCACTCTCTGTTCATAATGGTGATAACTTCTCTTGATTGCTCAATAGCTTGAGAGAGCTTTTTAAGCTGAGATATATTCTGTTCGCGCTGCATGGCAATGCCTGTAAGTTTGGCGGCATTGGAAATATCGATGATCTCTTCAGGGCTGGGACTGCGGACATGATCGTAATACATGCCAAAAGTGCCGAGCACTTCTCCTTCAGAGTTGAAAATCGGCTCAGACCAACAGGCGCGAAGATTCATTGGCATGGTGAGCCCTAGATAAGGTGCCCAGCGAGGGTCGTGTTCCATATCTTCTGAAATAGTACGTTCTTTGTTGAAGGCGGCGCTGCCGCACGAGCCAACCATGGGGCCGATTTCCAGTCCATCAATGGCATTGTTGTATTTCTCTGGAAGGTTCGGGGCCGCACCTTTACACAGGCGGCCATCAACGACTCTTAAGATGGAGGCTTTCATGCCGGGATAGCGGCTTTCATAGCTCTGTACAATGGCGGTGAATATTTGATTTAAGCTTTTGTCACTGGCGACCATTTTCAGGATGTCGGAGGTAGTGCTTTTTAATTTTTCAGCCTGTTTACGTTCGGATATGTTGAAAATGCAACCATCTATCCAGGTGGGGCTGTTTATTTCATGGCTGACTTTACCCGATTCAAGCACCCAGCATTCACTGCCATCAGATTTAATAATACGGTATTCAAGAGCATAGGCTGTTTTACGTTCAAGGTTTTGCTGGATAGTGGTGATCACCTGCTCCCTATCGTCTTCATGTGTGATGCTTCGATAAGTCAGGGAGTTATTGATAAAATCGGATGCTGGATAGCCAGAGATATTTTCAATTTCGGCACTGATATAGTTCATGTTAGAACCGCGCTCTGGATTGTAGCGGAAAACAGCACCGGGAATATTACCCACCAGAGTTCGGAAACGTGACTCACTCTCATGCAAGGCTTTGGTGCGATTGCCTACCATGCGCCGCAGCAGAGTTGCCTGGAAACCAAAAAATAGCAGCAGGATGAACAGTCCTATAATAATTAACTGCCACTGGTAAGTGATGATGAAGTCCCTGAAATTGGCTTCAGGTACATAAAGGAACTGATCGGCTGAATATGTGTCCGGTATGGAGCCGAGCTCGGCATATGTGCGGGCAATCACTTGCCAGCGATGGTGGCTCATATAACCGGGATTGACGACATCCTTTAATACCATATCGGCAGTCTTTTTGGCTTCAAAGTAGAGTTGGCTGCTGCTGAGGTTCTGTGAGTTATATTTGCTTTGGATTATTTCAATGGTTTCATCGACATGATCCAGAGCGTATTGCCAGCCTTTAAGGCTGGCTTTGATAAATGTCTGTGCGCGCTCAGGGTGTTTGAGGGTTTCTGTCTCTGAGGTGATGAGGATGTCACCATAAAAGTCGATATCATATTCGCGTGGATTCAGGATGCGATGTGCAATGCCCCGTTCGATCAGTTGATGCGGTTGATCTGTGAGGTAGACGCTGAATGCATCAGTGTTTCCATTAATGAGGTCGTGAAGGTTGAAGCTATTAGCTTGTCGGGTAAAATCAGCTTCATTCAGGCCAGCTTTTTGAATGCTTGCTGATATCACGGCATCCATATTATCAGTCTGCATCATGATACGCTTGCCGCGCAGATCAGAAAAATCACGAATGCCCGAACTATCGAGCACTGCAAGCGCCAGTGGTGAGTGTTGAAAGATGGCGGCGAGTGCTTTGATGCGCTTGCCATTTGCATGGGAGAGCAGAGCGCCGGTGTCAGCTACGCCATATCGGCCTTCAGCTTGAAGGGCGAAATCAACAGAAGTTTTTCCGGGTCCACCTTCAATGAGAGTGACGCTGAGGTCGGCTTCTTCGTAAAAACCTTTTTCTTGCGCCATATAAAAACCGGCAAATTGAAATGCATGTTTCCATTTAAGCTGTAGGCTGATGTTTTCAGCGGCCTGAAGAGTGCTAGGAATGAACAGTAAGAATAGGCCAAATATTAGTGTTATGGCGTATGTGAGTGTTTCCCGCGGCATATATGATTTATGAGGAATCATGCGAAGCGATGTGTATGTGGGCTAGAGTGAAGTTTATATGGCGCAAGCACAGTCAAACTTAGTTGTCTGCGTTGCTTGGTAGATATATTCCCAATCCATTGGGCATACACTAGTGCATCTTTAATAGTATGTTCTCACTGTAACACTCCAGTCCTTGAATGTTTGGTGCAACCCAGTTTGTTATGATTAGAGAGGCGAGCATACAGATCGGCATGATGATTGAAAGCTAGAGATGACCATTTCATTCATGCGGAAATTAATGCGTTATTTTAATTCTATGTAAAAATCGATACTTGACTAAAATGGTCGGATTAATAATATCCGAGTCTTTTACAAGGGTATTATATGCCCATGGAGGCAAATATGCGGTTAACAAGTAAAGGACGTTATGCGGTTTCGGCCATGGTTGATTTACATAATCAGCGGGAAAAAGGGCCTGTGACACTGTCAGCTATTTCAGAGCGACAGTTTATTTCACTCTCTTATCTCGAGCAGTTGTTTCGCCGTTTGCGTGAAAGTGGTCTGGTTGCCTCCGTACGAGGTCCTGGTGGCGGATATCTATTAGCCAAAGAGGCCGCTGATATTTCGGTGGCTGAAATTATTCGTGCGGTGAATGAGCCCGTGCGTACCACCATGTGTGAAAATGGTATCCGTGGCTGCCATCGTGGGCAGCGCTGCGACACGCATCAGTTGTGGGAATCACTGGGTTTGCACATTTATCGTTTTATGGATGCGGTTAGTCTTGAACAGGTGTGTGCTAAAAACGTTGTGCTTGATCATGTTGAATTGGGTGATGTGGCTGAATATATGCCAGTGCAGACATTGCCGGAAGGAACGATAAAAATTGAAGCGGTATCTTGATTGCAATGCGACCTGTCCTCCTGTGCAAAAGGCACTCGATGCCTCGGCTCAGGCTGCACGAGACGCGATAGGTAACCCATCGAGCTTGCATTGGGCAGGTCGGGCAGCACGACGTGTTGTCGATGATGCGAGAGATGCATTGGCTGCATTTGTAGGCTGTGAATCGGGTAGTGTGGTATTTACATCCGGTGGCACAGAAGCCAATAATATTGCTATTCACAGCGTGCTTTCATCGCACGCATCCGGGCACCTTGTTTGTACTGCAATTGAACATCCTGCAGTGCTTAAACCTTTGCAGCGTTTAGCCGATGCAGGCTTTGAACTGAGCTGTGTGCGCCCTGGTGACGATGGTGTTGTGAGTGCTGAGGCGATGATTGATGCGATTCGGGATAATACACGTCTGGTTTGCATGATGCTGGTTAATAATGAGAGCGGTGCGATTCAGCCAGTTCGTCAGGTGGCTGAATATTGTCGTGAACGTGGCATTGCTGTGCTGGTGGATGCAGTACAGGGACTTGGAAAGTCGGAGCTTGATTTTCAGGCTATGGATGTCGATTTTATGAGTTTGTCAGCTCATAAGATTGGTGGCCCGAAAGGTGTCGGCGCTCTGTTGGTGAAACGTGGTGTGAAATTGCAGGAGTTGGCTCCCGGCGGTGGACAGGAACGTAACCGCCGTTCGGGTACAGAGAATGTGCCGGGAATTGCCGGTTTTTCAGCCGCTTTAGGGCAAGTGGATTTTACTGCTTTCACCCCCATTCGTGATGCATTTGAACAGCAATTAAAAGAGCAGATTCCAGAAGTGCGTATTATCTCTGATCAGGCTCCACGTTCTGCCAATACCAGTCTGTTTATTTTGCCGGGCATGGATGGTGAAACGCTATTGATGCAATTGGATCTGGCTGGTTTCGCTGTGGCGTCAGGTTCGGCCTGTTCATCGGGTAAACGTGAAGCATCGCATGTGCTGCTGGCGATGGGTTTAAATGATGCGATGGCGCGCAGCTCTGTGCGCGTAAGTTTTGGGCCGGGTAATACGATGGATGACGCTGATGCACTGGTAAAAGCATTGGTGACAGCGCGTCAGCGCCTAAGAGGTATGGCCGGATTGGCGGCTTGATCAATTTGCATAATAGATTTGTATGGTAACGGGGGGCAGGAATAGAGATGGATATTGAATTGACGGAAGCCGCGATTGCACGAGTGCAAAAATTGGTAGACGATGCAGGTAAGGCTGGTCTTTTTCTCGCAGTGCGTCCGGCTGGCTGTTCGGGCCTGGAGTATGTGATGGATTTAGCCGATGGGGCCAAAGAGAGTGATTTGGTGAAATCCTATGATGGTTTTGATCTCTATGTGGATGCGGAGTCGTATGCTTCTGCATTAACGGGGCTGAAGTTGGACTTTCAACAGGATGCGCTTTCATCTGCCTTTGTCTATAATAATCCCAATCAAAAAGGTGAGTGTGGCTGCGGTATATCGTTTTCAGTGTAAATAGAATGTGCGAATAGCATTACATGTATGAACCACAGAGGCAGAGGAAAGGTCCACGTTTTATGTGCTATAGGCCTTTTTCTGTGTCTTTGACTCTTCGTGCTAAATGATCTGATTACTCAAGAGTTCTGTTCATTTTTTTGTTTTGTTTGTCTAGGCTGAGCCTATTCGTTTAAAGGAGTTTTTATGTCGAGTGTATTGTTATCTATTTCCGGTCATGACCGTGCCGGTATCGTTCGTGATGTCGCCGAAGCTCTATTGGATCTTAATGCCAATATTGAGGATTCATCGATGACTGCTCTGCGTGGCCGTTTCACCATGATGCTGATTGTACGCATGTCAGAAGATAGAAGTATGGGTGAACTGAAAGCTGCTTTAGCAGAACTTGAACAGCGCACACGATTAACTGTTCAGTCACAAACCATTAGTGATGAAGAAGCCAGTGTTTCAGCTTTGGAGCCAGATCATATCATTACAGTGCATGGTGCAGATAAGGCTGGAATTGTGTATGCGGTAACAGATGCATTGGCTTCTCTCGGTGTATCGGTGGTTGATGTGTCAACGCAAGCGCGAGATTCAAATCAAGGCAGTGTTTATATGATGGTTCTGGAAGTAGCTGCTGGTAAGCAGGGCGATGCGATGAAAGCGGCACTGGGCACCGTAGGTGAACGTATTGCTGTTGAAATTGATCTGCATATCTTGGATGACGCGGTACTTTAAGTTTGTTCGTTAATTCTTAGGTTTCTCTTTTGTCTGTGCAAATCATACTAACCAATCCGGATGCTCGGTTACGTCAGGTTTCGTCTCCCGTAGAGCTGTTTAATCAACAGTTGGAGGCTCAATTCGAAACATTGCAGCAGACCATGCGGGCAGGCCCCGGCGGGGTAGGTATTGCAGCGCCTCAGGTCGGTGATAACCGACGTATGATTGTAGTGGACTGTAGTGAAAGCCTTAGGCCATGCAAAAATCATGGTCTTTTATATATGGCAAACCCAGCGATTGAATCGGCCAAGGGTGAACGATTAGGGCGTGAAGGTTGTCTCTCTGTACCAGATTGGGTGGGGATGGTGTCACGGGCTGCAGAAATCAGAGTGAGCTATGATGATGTGTATGGCAAACGTCAGCAGATCGAGGCAGTTGGTTTCGAGGCGCGAGTCATCCTGCATGAGATTGATCATCTTGATGGTGTCCTGTTTATTGATCGGGTGGTCTCCAGTAGAAGTTTAGTCAGGCGTATGCATGCCTGAATTACCTGAAGTTGAAACGGTTCGCAGTGGGCTTGAACCGCTATTGAGTGGGCGGCAGATCAGATCGGTGATCTGTCATCGCAGTTCATTGCGTTATCCTCTGCCTGATTTGTCGCTACTAACAGATTTAACTGTGAAGGGTGTTCGCCGTCGATCCAAATATCTGCTATTTGACTTTGATGGCTTCAACTCGCTGTTAGCACAAACACTGGTTTGGCATTTGGGTATGACGGGGCAGTTTCATGTGTTGCCGCAGCAGGCCAAGATTGGGGCACATGAGCATGTCTGTTTCAATCTGAATGATGGACAAAGTTTGCGTTATCGTGATGCACGTCGATTTGGTTATGCGGGTCTGTCACAGACTGAGGAACTTGAGGAACATGCATGGTTTACAGTGCTTGGGCCTGAGCCCTTAACGGATGATTTCAATCTGGCTCATTTGGCCGAAGCCTGTGCCGGCCGTAAAGCGCCTATTAAAAACGTGATCATGGATGCATCTATCGTGGTTGGTGTGGGTAATATTTATGCCTCTGAGTCACTGTTTCGAGCTGGAATTCATCCGACCAGAGCTGCCGGTAAAATTTCGGCGAGGCGTTTGGCTCTGTTGGTGAATGTAATTAGGCAAGTGTTGTCGGAGGCCATTGCGGCAGGAGGCTCTACGATCAGTGATTTTGTACATGCCGATGGTAAACCCGGCTATTTTGCGCATAGCTTCCAAGTTTATGGGCGTCAGGGTGAAGGCTGTTTGCATTGCAGTAAAGCGATCAAGCGAATCATACAAGCAGGACGCAGTAGCTTTTACTGCTCTGGCTGTCAGCACTGAAGGCAGACAAAGCAGCCGGTATGATGCTTGGCTAGACAACAGAGTGCCTTGCAGATTGAGGGAAGCCGTTTCATACTGATCCAATGCGATATCTCCTGTCTCTTTTTCTATCTTGTTTGATGCCCGCTATTGCTGCAGCCGAAATTGAGTCACCAGCTGGCACTCGCATTAATCTCAATGCGACGATTGAAACTCAGCTGCCTAATGATGAGGTAGTGATCAGTTTTAGGGTCGAGAAAGAGGGATCGAATGCACGCATGATTCGGCAATATGTGAATAAGGTCTCTGCCGCTATTCAGAAACGATTGCAACAGGAGCAGGCTGTGAAGCTGACAACGACAGGTCGCAATATGCAGCCTGTGTGGAAGCATGTGGCGAATAAAACTCGTGTGCGTACGGGCTGGAGGATGGTGCAAACAGGGAAAGTGGTTAGTAAAAAACTTGATGCGGTTCCTGCATGGTTGGATGCCATTGAAGCAGAGGGGGCTCATCTATCGGGCTTGCAGTTTCGGCTTAGTGCAGCTGCCTCGAAGCAGGCACAAGATAGGCTACGATTTCAAGCCATCGTTTTATTCCGGCATAAAGCCGCCACTATCGCCAAGGGTTTGAGTGCGAAGAGCTTTAAAATCATTCGTTTGAGTACCAGTAAACATCTGCCTCAGCCGGTCAGATATAGCTCTGAAATGGCTATGATGGCTAAATCTGCGGATATGGGGGCGACCTCTCTCTCTTCTGGTGAGGGTAAGGTGAGTGTGACCGTGACCGGTGAAATTGAGACCCCCTTTGTTGATTTCCCAAGCCGGTGAGATAGAGCAATAACCCTTATTTTCACAGTGTTTTATACTCTGTTTTCTTGACCCTATGAGGGTAGAGGTGCAGTTTTCCCAGCCTTTTTAAAATACTTGGGAGTGCAATAAAACGACCATGAAATTAACCGGTGCAGAAATATTAGTAGAATGTTTAAAACGTGAAGGTGTGGACACCATCTTTGGTTATCCCGGTGGTGCTGTGCTGCCGATTTACGATGCGATTTTTAAACAGGATCATTTTAAACACTATCTCGTTCGCCATGAACAGGGTGCTTTGCATGCAGCCAATGGTTATGCGCGCACATCCAAAAAGTGTGGCGTAGCCTTGGTTACATCTGGCCCAGGTGCTACAAATGCGGTGACCGGTTTAGCCGACTCTCTGTCTGATTCAATCCCTACCGTCTGTTTCTCTGGTCAGGTGCCAACCAGCTTGATTGGTGGCGACGCATTTCAGGAAGCCGATGTTGTTGGGCTAACGCGTTCGGCGACCAAACATAATTTCCTCGTAAAAAAGGTAGAAGATCTGGCGCTGGTGATTAGGCAAGCGTTTCATATCGCTACGACTGGCCGGCCGGGCCCAGTGCTTGTCGATCTTCCTAAGGATGTTAGCAATGATATTTGTGAGTTTGTATGGCCCGAAGAGGTCAATATCCGTTCCTATCAACCGGTTGTAACTGGCCATCCCGGTCAGATTAAAAAGGCAATCAGACTGATGGCCAAAGCCAAACGTCCGATGCTCTACACTGGTGGTGGTGTGATTAACTCGGTTGGTGGTGCCGCACTGCTCAAAGAGCTATCACACACTATCAATGCTCCTGTTACCAATACCTTGATGGGGCTTGGTGGTATGCCTTTTGATGATGATCACTTTGTCGGCATGCTCGGCATGCACGGCACCTATGAAGCCAATATGGCCGTATCGCATTGCGATCTGCTGGTAGCAATAGGCTCTCGTTTTGATGACCGCGTAACCGGTCGCCTTGAAGCCTTCGCACCCGATGCGACTATTATTCATATTGATGTGGATCCATCCTCGATCTCTAAAAATATCCATGCACATCTACCTATTGTTGGTGATGTTGCGCATGTGCTACAACAGATCCTGGATGAAATGGCCCGCAAATCGTTCGAACAGAATCAGGACGCACTGGCCCTGTGGTGGGAACAGATTAATGAGTGGCGTGCTAAAGACTCACTCGGCTTTGATCAGGATCCGGCGGCAGATGCGGTTATTAAACCACAGACAGTGATCCGAAAGGTACACGAGCTGACTGAAGGTAATGCCATTGTTGCCACTGATGTGGGCCAACATCAGATGTGGTCGGCCCAACATTATGGTTTTAAAGAACCCAATCGCTGGCTCACTTCCGGTGGCCTTGGCACCATGGGGTATGGGCTTCCAGCCGCGATTGGTGCGCAGGTAGCGAAACCGAAGGATAAGGTGGTTTTGTTCACTGGTGATTCATCGATTCAGATGTGCAGTCAGGAGTTCTCCATGGCCTTTCAATATAATCTGCCGGTCATCGTTATTATTCTGAATAACGGTTATATGGGTATGGTTCGTCAATGGCAGGAGATGTTTTATGAATCACGTTATTCGAACTCCTATTTTGACTCTCTGCCTAATTTTGTAAAACTGGCCGAAGCCTATGGTGGTCTTGGATTGCGGGTTGACCGACTTGAAGAGTTGGATGCTGCTTTGAGCCAGGCATTGAATACCACAGATCGTTTTGTCATTGTCGACGTGGCTATTGCAAAAGAAGAGAATGTATTCCCAATGGTGCCTGCCGGTGCAGCACTCAATGAGATGGTGTTATCATGAGACATACCATTACAATTTTAATGGAAAATGAATTTGGCGTATTGACCCGCATAGCAGGGCTGTTCTCTGCACGTGGTTATAATATCGAAACTCTGAATGTGGCACCGTTACCGGATCACAGCATCAGTCGCATGACACTGGTGACTCGCGGTGATGAACGCATCATTGAACAGATTAAAAAACAGCTCAATAAGCTGATTCCGGTCATCAAGGTTGAAGATATTTCACATGCGGTGCATTTGGAACGCGGCATGTTGATTGCTAAAGTAAATGCTGGAGTAGATCAGCGCGATGCGCTGCTTGCACTGATTGAAAAATATGATGCCAGCATTATTGATGATCATCCTGACAGTCATGATATTTTGGAGTTCACAGGCCAGGTAGAAGTGCTCGATGGTGTTCTGGTTGAATTAGAACCATTTGGTGTTATTGAAACAAGCCGCACAGGGCCAGTAGGCATGCGTCGTGCATCCGATGGTTTTACTGTCGATTAAAGTCGCCTTTTAGCCCCTGTTATGCATAAACCGGCGTGATGATTGATGCGGGTTAAGTACTATGAACGACCCTGATAAGTTTGAGAAGGTGTTCGGGGGCAAAGGGTTTCTGAAGAAAATGTAGTTTGCCAATCAGGTGCTGTATGGCACGCTCTGAAATCACAATTGTTTTAACTTCCGGGGCGAGCTGGTTGACTTGCTGATGCAGCTCATAACCATTCAACATTGCCATATGATAATCGGTAATGAGCAGAGTGGGTTGCAGCTGGTGGTTTCTCATATGATCTAAGGCTTCTATTGGGCAGGGGAATGTATGTACCCTGTAACCTTCATTGGCGAGTGCGAATGAGATGAAATCAGATAGATCCAAATTATCATCGACAATATAAATGAGCACTTATACCTCCCATGAGCTCTATTTATATAGAGCAAGGTTTGTGAAATGTCAATTTGTATTGGCTTTGAGAATTGAAGCGACGGTGATGAATGAGCCTAAAACAAGGAAAGATCCTTGCGGATTACGCTCTATCTCTTGCTGCAACTGCATCGCAGGAGTTTGTCCATCATGGTTTTGCGAAGCGTCATCATTGCTGATTAATCGTATGCAGTGATGCTTGAGTTGGGTCAGCGTATCACTGAGTGATCTATCTTCACGGGTAAACAGGACGATAGCATCGAATGGATCTGCAATGAATTGCAGTGATGGAAGCAGCGCTTCGATGGCGTGTTTATTGTGAGCCGCATCGAGCCAGATATTGGCCTCACCGATCTGAATATGCTGTAGTCGTCCGGGGATTTGGCACTGCATGATGGCTTGATGTGCGGCATCCAGATCAATATGGAGATCGTAGTCAGCTTCTTGGCCCGACAGATGCTGCAATGCTGACCAGGCCAGCGATGCATTGCCCTGTTGATGCAAGCCCACTGCCGCTAGGCTTTGCCACGCTTTATTGTGATCAGAAAAACAGATGTCGGGGTTGAATTGAGATAATACTCTTGCGACGTCATGATGTTGCGCTGCACTGATGTTATGGTGACACCCCTGCATGGCATATGCCTTTTCATGTGCAATTTCTGCCACTGTATCGCCCAACCAGTTCTGGTGATCAATGCCTATGGGGGTAATCAATGCCATGTCAGCAGCAACGGCAGTTGTGGCATCCAGACGGGCCCCAACACCTGCTTCAAGAATTTCCACATCGACATGTTCTCGGCCAAACTGATCCAGTGCCAGCGCGGTGGCTGTTTCAAAGTATGATGCACCAACATCAAGTGCGATGGGCATGAGCAACTCAAGGCTTTGCCACAGCTGGTCTGTCGCTACAGGTGTGCTATTGATACGAATGCGTTCATTAAATTCAAGAATATGAGGGGAAGTATATAACCCCACCTTCAGACCACAGGCCTGAAGGGCTGCAGCCAGCATAAACGAGGTCGAACCTTTGCCATTGGTGCCAACCACGCGCACGCGTAAACGAGGCCTATGTGGCGTAATATGAGACAGCAGTTGCAGCAGACGCTCATGGCCGGGCTTGTAGTCCCTATCAGCCGAGGGTTGGCCTAATGCTTCCAGCCATTGCTCAATATGCTGTGGTTTGTTGTTCACCCTGTTTTGAGAATGATGAATGAATCAGGCGCTTTGGCGATAAGGGCGATCAGTCAAATGCGTTAATAAGATGCCCATATGATCACGGAACTCCCGGCGATCAACAATACTATCAATTAAACCCTTTTCGAGCAGGAACTCAGAACGCTGAAATCCTTCTGGTAACTTTTCACCCACTGTTTCCTGGATCACACGTGGCCCGGCAAACCCAATCAGGGCTTTGGGTTCTGCAATAATGATATCACCAAGCCAGGCTACAGATGCGGAAACACCACCCATGGTCGGGTCAGTCAACAGGCAGATGAAGGGTAGGCGTGCATCATTTAATTTGTTCACCGTGGCCGATGTTTTGGCCATCTGCATGAGCGATAGCACACCTTCCTGCATGCGAGCGCCACCGGATGCTGTAACCAACAGATAAGGGCAGTTGCGCTCCAGTGCATGTTCCATACCACGCACAATTTTTTCACCTGCTACCGAGCCCATGCTGCCGCCCATATAGGCGAATTCAAACATGGAGGCGGAGATGGTGTGGCCATGGACATCACCAATATAGTTACGGACGGCATCTTCAGGGCCGGCCTTTTTGTCAGCCGCTTTAATGCGATCTTTATACTTTTTCTGATCTTTAAAAGAGAGAGGGTCTTGTGAATGCAATTCACCGTCTTTCTCTTCAAAGCTATCTGAATCAAAAAGGAATTCAGCCCGTTTCGCTGAAGACATGCGCAGATGATGATCACATTTTTGGCAAACCATGCCATTACGGTCGAGCTCTTTATTGTACAGCGCTTCAGAACAGCTCGGGCATTTCACCCACAAACCTTCCGGTGATCCGGAATCAGCCGATTTCAAAATATTTTTTGGAGTTTCAATTAGGCGTGTAAACCAACTCATATGTAGAAGACCTCTATATTTTTTAACGAATGCTAAAAGAGCAATTCATCAGCTTGCGTCAGCATGCGCAGATGTGGCACCTGCAGCGCTTCAACTTGATCAATCATAAGATTTAGTGATTCCGGTTTCATATGATACAGATAGACCGGAACGCTACCAAGTTGTTTAAACTTTTTCAGGTCATTCATGACACCATTAGGCGTCATGTGACCACTGATATCCGCCAGATATTGATTTGCATTGGGAAATGAACAGTCCATGATAATTGCTTGCAGGTTGGGCTGTGCATTGGCGATCTCCCAGAGGCGATCTGTATTGCCGCTATCAGCGGAATAGATCAGTTGTTTGCCATCTTGATCAAGTAAAAAACCTGTACATGGCACAGGATGATTGACAGATATTGGAGTAACTTGAACGCCATCAATGCTAAAAGGTACTTCAGGTTCGATATCGCAGAGCTTGAGAATAGCATCATCGTTATTGGGGATGATGGTAAAGTCAGGCCAAATATGTCCATTGAGAAAATGTTTCATTAAAATCTGATTGTTTTTCGCCAGACTGTGAATGGTGATGTCTCTGTTCTCGGCATACCCGCTAAAGCGTTTAACGCAACGGTTATCCGCCAAGAAAGCGATATCTTTGATATGATCAAGGTGGGTGTGTGACACACAGATATGACGAATACGATGCTGCTCTTCCAGTGACAATACTTCAGCAGGCGAACCTGCATCCAACAGAATAGTGTCATTGACCAGAAAAGAGGTCAGTCGAAAACCGACCTGTTGACCGCCGTAGCAACCCAGTACCTTGATCTTCAAATTACGACTCGACAGCTTTGCGCATGCTGGCAGCGGATGCCGACAGCGCGGGCTTTATATCAGCCTTAGTGGCGGCCTGAGTGATGTGGGCAACAAAATGGCTGCCGACAACCACACCATCAGAGAACTGTGCTACCTGAGCGGCTTGCTCGGGCGTTTTAACCCCAAAGCCAACACAGACAGGCAGGTCATTGCTGATAGCTTTAATATGGTTCACTTTGTCATGAATGCTTTGCATATCACCCATGTCTGCACCGGTGATACCGTTGAGAGAGACATAATAGATAAACCCACTGGCACAATCAGAAGCCAATTGGATGCGTTCATCCGTGGAGGTTGGAGAGAGCAACATAATACGATCCAGGCCATATTGTTTCAGGCTTGCATCACAGATGTGCCCCTCTTCAGCAGGGATATCGACGATTAACACACCGTCAGCTCCAGCTGCTTTGGCGCGTTGTGAAAACAGATCAAAGCCCATCGCATAGGGCACATTGGCATAACCCATAAGCACAATCCCCAGGTCAGGGTGTGCATCACGTACGTTTTTGGTCAGTTCAAATACATCGGCAATATGGGTGCCTGCTTCAAGTGCGCGTTCACTGGCAGCCTGAATAACCGGGCCATCGGCCATGGGGTCAGAAAATGGCATGCCAATTTCTAAAATATCTGTCTGTTCAGCCAGTGCCAGCAATAACTCTCTACTGGTGCTGACATCAGGGTCTCCTGCCGTTAAATAACCCACCAAGGCTGTACGGCCCTGTTGTTTACAGCGCTCAAACACTGCAGGCAGTCGTGAAGTGGTTATTGGAGCACTCATGATTCATCCTCCAGCCAGCCAAGTGATTTGAAGACGGTGTTCATATCTTTATCACCACGACCTGAAAGGTTAATCAGTACAATTTGATCGGCAGACATTGATTCGGCCAAACGTGTGCCAGCTGCCAGTGCATGGCTCGATTCAAGTGCTGGGATGATGCCTTCACTGCGTGTGAGCACTTGCAATGCTTCCAGTGCTTCATCATCGCTGCTGGCCTCGAGCTCCAAACGCCCCTGCTCCAACATATAGGCCAATTCAGGGCCAACACCGGGATAGTCCAGTCCGGCTGAAATACTATGGGTGCCTTTAACCTGGCCTTCATCATTTTCAAGCAGATAGGTTAGATTACCATGCAGAATGCCTGCTTTTCCTTTGGCGAGAGAGGCCGCATGTTGACCGCTATCAAGGCCATAACCCGCCGCCTCTACAGCCACCAGGCGAACCGACTCATCATCACGGAATGGATGCAGTAGCCCCATGGCATTGGAGCCGCCGCCGACACATGCGACTGCGACATCCGGCAGGCGTCCTGCCTGTTCTAGACATTGCGCACGGGCTTCCTGTCCGATCACGGTATGAAACTGACGCACCAACAGAGGATAAGGATGTGGCCCAGCCGCAGTGCCAAAGATATAAAAGGTATCTTCACACGTTGCTACCCAGTTGCGCAGCGCTTCGTTGACTGCATCTTTGAGTGTTGCGGTACCTGAATCGACTGGAATAACATTGGCGCCCAGCAGCCGCATACGCAGTACATTGGGCATTTGACGCGCCATATCTTCGCGTCCCATATAGATATCACACTGCATGCCAAACATGGCTGCAACAGTAGCCGTCGCTACGCCGTGCTGGCCTGCACCAGTCTCAGCGATTACACGTTTTTTGCCCATGCGCCTGGCCAACAGCCCCTGACCGATGGTATTATTAATTTTGTGTGCGCCGGTATGGGTTAGATCTTCGCGTTTGAGATAGATCTGGGCTCCGCCGGTCAAGGCAGTCAACTGTTTGGCGTGGTAGAGCGGTGTGGCCCGACCAACATAATTTTTCAACAGATCCAGACGTTCGGTATGAAAGGCTTCATCCTGCCATGCTTCAAAAAAGGCTTCTTCAATCTCTTTGAGTGGCTGCATCAGTGTTTCAGCCGCAAAGCGACCACCGAATTTACCAAAATGTCCGCCCGCATCCGGTGCGTGCGTAATATCCAAGTTGTACATGTTTAAAGTCCTTTTGCGTTGTTCACTGCGGCGACGAAGGCGCGCATTTTTTCAGCATCTTTGATCCCAGGTGATGATTCAACGCCGGAAGATACATCGAGGGAAAACCATTGACGAATCGACATCGCTTCATCGACATTGTCGATATTCAGGCCGCCGGCTAAGGTTAGCGGGAAATCGTGTTCAAATCCCTGCAATAAAGACCAGTCAAACGATTTTCCTGTGCCACCATAGACACCGGCAGGTGCTTTGGCATCGAGCAGGAGAGGGCAGTTGAAACGTCTTGTCTGTTTCAAATCATCAGCGTTCGATACAGGCATGGCTTTCATCACACGGCGGCGTTGTGCAGAGCAGAAATCAGCCGTCTCATCACCATGTAATTGAACCACTCCAAGCGGTACGGTTTGCAGTACTTCGGCAATATATTCCTGTGATGGATTCACAAACAGGCCAACGGCGGAAACAAATGGTGGCAGTTGACGGATAATTGTGGCGGCTTTTTGCGGATCAATATAACGCGGAGATTTGTCATAAAAGACAAACCCAACCGCATCAACACCGAGTCGGGATGCTTCTAGTGCATCCTCTAAACGGGTGATACCGCATATTTTGATGCGCGTACGCGCTCTGATCGCTGGTGTTGACATCCGCCTACTCTATGGATGAGTTGGCTCGATGCCAAATGTGGCGCAATCGAATCAGGTATTAATGATTCATTGTTGGTTACCGGATCGAATAATTTTAAGTGCTTTATGACCAAATTCAAATAATCAATAGCTTGGCTATGTACCTCATCAAGTTGTGATAAATCACGATTTCAATCAGGATATTGGCTAAAAAATTCAAAAATAAGTGGTGAATTCAAGTTGTAAACGCACACATTCTTGTGGAGTGCGTTTAGGACTTATGCCATTCAACTGGCACATCTGGCGCGGCTCACATAAACTGCGCGGATGAGTACAGTAATGAATACATATGCACGCTTTCCACTTACCCTTGTACGGGGCGAAGGCTCCCGTGTGTGGGATGATAACGGAAATGAATATCTGGATTTTATCGCCGGCATTGCGGTGAATACACTGGGCCATGCACATCCGGGCATGACAGAGGCTCTGTCGGCCCAGGCGGCTGATATGTTGCACTGCTCAAATCTATTTCATATTCCCAAACAGCAGCTTTTGGCCGATAGGCTTGCTACGCTGTCAGGGCTGGATGCGACCTTTTTTTGCAACTCTGGAGCTGAGGCCAATGAGGCTGCCATTAAATTGGCGCGAAAAAACTTCCATGATCAGGGTTCAGCAAGAAGAACGATTATTTCGGCAACCCAATCCTTTCATGGCAGATTGCTCTCGACCCTGACCGCGACAGGGCAGGATAAAGTAAAAATTGGTTTTGACCCCTTGCCAGCGGGTTTTGTGCATGTGCCTTTAAATGATATTGAGGCCCTTAAACAGACCATCAATGCACAGACTGCTGCTGTACTGCTTGAGCCCCTGCAGGGTGAAGGTGGGGTAAATATTGCGGATGCGGCTTATTTGCAGGCAGTGCGTCAGCTTTGTGATGAGCATGGTCTGCTGTTGATGCTTGATGAGGTTCAAACCGGGGTGGGCAGATGCGGCACGATGTTTGCCTTTGAACAAGCCGGTATCCAGCCAGATATTTTGACTCTGGCCAAAGGTTTGGGTGGTGGTGTAGCTATTGGTGCGATGCTGGCAACAGAAAGCGTGGCTGCATCCTTTGGGCCGGGAACTCACGGCTCTACCTTTGGTGGCAATCCATTGTCGTGTACGGCAGCTTTGACCGTGCTGGATGAGATCGAATCAGCTCAGTTGTTGGCGAATGTGCAGCAACGGGGTGAGCAACTAAGGCAAGGTTTACGCGATTTAGCGACCCACTTTCCGGTCATCACTGAGGTGCGTGGCCAGGGTTTGTTGAATGGTGCTGAATTAAGTCAGGAGGTAGGCCCCTTGGTTGCGGCAGCACGAGATAAAGGTTTATTGATACTGATGGCAGGGCCGAATGTGTTGCGTTTTCTGCCACCATTGAATGTATCGGCAGCGGAAGTAGATGAGGCACTGGCAATTGTTGGCGCTGTTTTGGAGGGCTCTTAATCATGGGGATGAGACATTTTTTAACATTGTTGGATGTGAACGAAGAGGAGGCGCGACATATCCTTGATCGCGCGGTGATCATCAAACGTAAATTAAAGGCGGGCCAGGCACATCGGCCACTGGAAGGCAAAACGCTGGGTATGATTTTTGATAAATCGAGTACCCGCACGCGCGTGTCGTTTGAAGTTGGTATGTATCAACTTGGTGGTCATGCGCTGTTTTTGCACTCGGATACAACACAGTTGGGGCGCGGTGAGCCGCTTGAAGATTCTGCCCGCGTATTATCGAGTATGTGCGATGGCATCATGATTCGTACTTTTGGTCATAATATTGTACAAAAATTTGCTGAATATTCGAAAGTGCCGGTTATCAATGGCCTAACTGATTTAACGCACCCGTGTCAGATATTGGCCGATGTGTTGACCTTTGAAGAGCATCGCGGTTCGATTGAGGGTAAAACGGTTGCCTGGATTGGTGATGGTAACAATATGGCGCATTCATGGATTAATGGTGCGGTTACATTTGGTTATAAATTGAAAATTGCCTGCCCTAAAGCTTATCGTCCGGATGAAAAACTATTGGCTGCGGCGCGTGAACTGGGCGCTGATATTTCCAAATCTAATGATCCTGTTATTGCGGCGCATAAAGCTGATTTGGTCAGTACTGATGTATGGGCTTCAATGGGGCAGGAAGATGAACAGAGCGCACGCGAAAAGGCCTTTGCTGGTTTTTGTGTGACCGAAGGGATTATGGCGCATGCCAATCCGAATGCACTGTTCATGCATTGTCTGCCCGCTCATCGTGGCGAAGAAGTGTCGAGCGGTGTGATTGACGGCCCACAATCGGTAGTTTGGGATCAGGCTGAAAATCGACTGCATGCCCAAAAAGCATTGCTGGAATTCCTTCTAAGCGATTAAGCAGTTCAATAAAAGCGTTGACCACGAAGGCGCAGAGACACAAGGAAAACCACAGGATTTTGCCTATCTGTGGTTGTGGATCTAAACCTTCGTAGTGAATGGTTTACGGTGTTCATCCCTGTTGAACTTATTCTGAACTATTAATGCAAGGTGCTATCGGTAGCCTTAAAATATTTCATTCTGGCATAGACCAGATTGGGGTATTTCATGCGGCCGAGTGAGCCGTTGTAGGCTGCCAAAGCACGATCCAGAACTTTATAACGATCAATATAGTGTCTGAGAATTGCGCAGCCGTAGCGTATATTGGTTTCGATTTGCAGCAGATTGTCTGATGAACTGCCAAGCTCTTTTTTCCAGAAGGGCATTACCTGCATCAAACCAACGGCCCCAACACTGCTAATGGCAAAATGATCAAAGCGTGATTCCACGGCAATGACGCCCAGCACTAACTCCGGTGAAAGCTGAAAACGCTGGCTGTTGACATAGACCCAGTGGGCAATGGTTTCAGCTTCAGCTTGATCAGGAACCCAGGGGCGAATCGTTTGTATGATATCTTTTATCCATACAGCCTGTTCAAAGTCGGTGCTGTTCTCTTTGGCAGCCGGTGCGAGCATTTTGCGCAGCTCTTCTTTCTCATCCGGTTTAATATCTAACAGACCGATGTTCGTTTCCACCATCTGTTTGACAGTGCTTTGCGCTAAATGTTGTTTGTCTTCCGTATTACTTTTTAACCAGACGGGGATGGTTACAACGAAACCAGCCACAAAGACACCAGCCAATATAGCTTTGGGTGATATTCCACCCAGACGGCGTCTTAATTCTGCTGAATTCAGTTTGTGCTACCTGAAGTCTTGAGTTGATCAATAACCAGGTTGACTATATCAGTAAGGGCAACTTCATTGCGCTCACCGCTGCGTAACCCCATTTCAACCAGACCTGCTTTCAAACCACGGTCACCAATGACAACCTGCATGGGCAGACCAATCAATTCGGCATCTTTGAATTTAACGCCGGGGCGCTCTTTACGTTCATCCCACAGTACATCAATACCTGCATCAAGCAGTTGCTGGTAAATGGTTTCCGAAGCTTGCATGACCTCTTCGGATTTACCCATCGTGATCAATCCCAACTGGAATGGAGCCAGCTCTGGAGGCCAGGAGATACCGGAATCATCATTGCACTGCTCAACAACAGCAGCCATCAAACGTGATACACCGATGCCATAACATCCCATGGTAGCAACAGCGCGTTTACCCTGCTGATTCTGAAACATGACTTCCATCGACTCAGTATATTGCGTGCCCAGAGCAAACACTTGCCCCACTTCAATACCACGCGACAATTCAATTGCCGAACCGCATTTCAGACAGTCATCACCGGCACGTGTCTCACGCAGATCTGCGAAGCTGGCCGCATCCAAATCACGAGCGGTATCCAGACCTGTGACATGCGCATCTTTTTTGTTGGCTCCTGCCACCAGACCAGCGGCCTCGTTCAGGCTTTGATCCAGCAACAGCTTACAACTCAACCCTTGTGGCCCAATAAATCCGCTTACACCACCAATCGATTGCACCTCTTCGTCTGTGGCCATTTCAACACCATCGGCTGCGAGCGCATGAATCAATTTAATCTCTTGCAGTTGATCATCACCTCGTACGCAGGCGGCTATAACCGTAGCATCGTTTTCACCACCTATGACACGATAAACCACTGTCTTCAACAATGCGGATGGTTCCAGCGATAAGAGTGCGGCCACATCTTCAGCCGATGTAACATTAGGTGTATCAACCGATTGCAGTGTGGCAGCTTCAAACGCCTGCACAGATCGTTCCGACACCGCTTTCTCTACATTGGCGGCATAATCACAACCAGAGCAGTGGGCGATCAGATCTTCACCGGATTCAGCCAGTACATGAAATTCATGCGTTTTATTACCACCAATGGAACCGCAATCAGCTTCAACCGGACGGAAGTTCAGTCCAAAACGTTCAAAAATACGGCAATAGGTTGCGAACATATTATCGTATTCGGCTGCCAGACAGGCATCATCAGCATGGAATGAATAGCCATCTTTCATGATAAATTCGCGCCCACGCATTAAACCGAAACGCGGACGAATCTCATCACGGAATTTGGTTTGAATCTGGTAGAGATTCATTGGCAACTGTTTATAAGAGCGCAACTCACGCGCTACCAGATCAGAGATCACCTCTTCATGGGTGGGGCCAAGACAGGAGTCATGGCCGTGACGATCTTTAAAGCGCAGTAGCTCAGGGCCATACTTTTCCATACGTCCGGACTTTTCCCAGAGCTCACAGGGCTGAACCATCGGCATCAACAACTCTTGCGCACCGGAGCGGTTAAGCTCTTGACGAATGACCGCCTCAATTTTACGCAGTACACGTAAAGCCAGCGGCAAATAGTCATAGACACCGGAAGTAACACGGCGGATGTAGCCGGCACGCAGCAATAGTTTATGGGAGATTACCTCAGCATCAGCTGGATCATCACGCAAAGTAGGTATGAATAATTTAGAATAACGCATAGCGGCAATCATAGCTGCGCTTGATCTATTCAGGTAGTCCTGCTGTTCCAAACTTCGATAAACTTAAGCGGAATTTGTTGCCACTTGAAGTGATTGATCACGATGACGGTAATCAAGGGGTGACGAGCATAAGCAATAAATTGATGAAATGTATCATCTGGTGTTTGGCTGGATGATAAGATTGAGGTGCTGTTCAGAGCGGAGCAGTTAGGGAGGCTCGAAGTAGTAATCTCTAAGCTATGCTGACCAGTAATGAGTGATGCATCTACTCTTGTTGGCACCCGGAGCATAGGCCAAACATCACCAGTTGGTGGCCTGTCAGTTTAAAGTTTTTCTCATGTGCGGCGGCTTGCTGTAGCTGCTCGATGGTCTGATGGGAAAATTCTTCGATATGGCCACATTGTGTACATACCATGTGATCATGATGCTCTTTATCGGCGCGTTCATAGCGTTTTTTGTCGGCCAATTGAATGGAGTGAATCAAACCCTGCGCCTCTAGTGCCGCCAAACCTCTATAGACGGTGGCAATACCAATGGGCTTACCTGCATCGCTTAGGCTACGGGTTAGTTCATCGGCATCCCAATGGCGATTGGAACTGTTAATAACATCCAGGATAGCCTGTCTCTGCGTTGTTAATTTTGACATGGCATAACGATAATCGTTATCACTGTGGTGTAAAGTCTGAATATGTGACGCACTGATTTAGCTTGTTCGTGATGTTGAAATGAGTGTGAAGACTTTTGAGCTGTTCAGAGTTTTCAGGCTGCTGCTAAGGGGGGCTTGTTGATGCTATCAGCGAGCTCCACACGCTCTTCACGATTGACGCTCACATCGCGGGGAGCATCAATGCCAATACGTACCTGGCCACCTTTCACATTCAATACCTGAATCTGAATATTGTCGCCGATAGCAATCGCTTCACCTTTTTTGCGTGTTAAAATTAACATGATAAATCCTCTCTTGTCATTAAATAGACTACTACATCGGAAAATGCAAGATGAAGGTAAACAGCAATAAAGATGCCATATAAGACTTTTCCATCAAAATAGTGATTTTAAAATGCTTTTTTATGCCAGTGATAGATGACGAAGGGGGCTGTAAGGTGTCACTAATCCGTTGATTCTGCACAGGGGCGCCAAAAGAGTTGCATCGCTTCATGAGGTGAGAATTCGGGCAGGTTTTCAAACCATTGTCGCGCCAAGGCGCCATCCTCTGCCATATTCAACAGACGAAAGCCTGCATCGCCGTGTTGCCGTGTTCCAATGGCATCGCCACTACCTCGCAGGGCCAGATCAGCTTCGGCCAATTCCAATCCATCATGTGAGTGAATCATATGATTGAGGCGTTCTTCTGACTTTTGACTGGCCTTCTCTCCTGCAATGAGCATGCAATAACCCTGCTCGTGCGATCTGCCCACTCTACCTCGAAGCTGATGCAGTTGAGCCAATCCATAGGCTTCGGCTTGTTCAATGATGATTAAGCGTGCTTCTATGACATTTACCCCAACTTCAACCACGGTAGTGGAGACAAGGATTTTACTTGCTCCTGAGGAAAAGGCGTCCAGGGCAGCTTTTTTATCGGCCGGTTTCATGCGGCCATGCAGTCCCAATACATTGGATTTAGGAAAATACGTTTTTAATAGCTCAACACGCTGATCGACGGATACGCCAGCTTCATCCTCATCAATACGCGGCACGATCCAATAAATACGTCCTTGAACATCCAGCAGGCGCTGCATGCCATCAGCCAGTGGTTTCATTTTATTGGCGGCTATCACACGTGTTTCGACCGGTTTTCGCCCTGGTGGCATGCCACGCATAATGGTTAAGTCCATATCTCCATAGAGTGATAAAGCGAGGGAACGAGGAATCGGTGTGGCTGTCATGCCAAGCAGATGAACAGCATGTGAGCCTTGTTGCTTGTCTGCTAAACCCCAGCGCTGGCGTACACCGAAGCGGTGCTGCTCATCGACCAGCGCCAGCGCCAAACGATCAAACAGAACATCATCATTGAGCAGTGCATGGGTGCCGACAATCAACAAAATTTCTCCGCTGCGAAGTCCGTTCAATATTTCACGCCGTGCTTTTGCTCTGCAGCTGCCTGTTAGTAGGGCGATTTTGAAACCCAATGGCGTAAGTAGCTCCTGCAGCGTTTCAGCATGTTGGTTGGCCAATACCTCAGTTGGTGCAAGCAGTGCGGCCTGATGACCAGAAGCGGCGGCTTTGACCATGGCGAGAGCTGCAATCCATGTTTTGCCCGCCCCCACATCACCCTGCAATAATCGATGCATGCGTTTGCCGCTATGCAGGTCTGTCTGAATATCCTGCCATGCCGCTTGCTGAGCGTTGGTGAGTGGAAAAGGCAGGCTATGCAAGAGTTGTGCGCTTTGAGTTTCATCTTGCAATGATAGGGCAGGGCAGTCGGCAGCTTTTTTCTTCTGCTGCATCAGATGCAGATAGAGAATCATCTCCTCGCTTTTCAATCGTATTAATGATTTTTCAAGCTGCTGTTTATCCACATCATTGGGTATATGTATATGTAGCAAGGCCTGACACAGAGTAGGCAAATGAGCTGTTTGTAAGGCAGCATCCAGTGGACTCTGCGCAGTAGTTGCTAACAATGATAAAACATGCTGAATAAATGTGCTCAGGCGTTTGCCACCTAAGCCAGCAAGGCCACCATATTGCGGTTGAAAGCCCGCAACAAACTGCTCGGGTAGACACCAGTCGGGATGCGACATTTGCCAGTGCCCTTTCCAGCGCTCAGCTATACCACGAACGGAAATTTCACGTCCCTCTGAAAGCCTCGCATCACTCATCATATAGCCGGAATGAAAGAAGTTGAGTGATATCTGTCCACTCTCATCGGCGATATTGAGTATCACCTGCCTGCTGCGACCAAAGCCGCGCGCTTGCCTGCTAACAATACGACCAATGAAACGTTCACTGTTCCCTTCACTGAGTTGGGCGATTGGAACGATATGACGATCATCAATATAATCTTTGGGTAGATGCAGTAACAGGTCTCCCATGCTGTTGATTCCACGCGCCATAAGCCGTTTTTGCAGGGTTGGCCCAATGCCTGGGATTGATGCAATCGATTGTCTGAATAGATCGTACATGCAGAGAGACTAGCAGTAATTTTGGCAAAGCAAAAAACGGCCAGTGCGACTGTTGGATCGAGCTTGATCTATAAAATGTTCAGCAGGGGCGACGATCAGTCTAGCTGATCTCGAATCATTTGGCTTAAGATGGCAATATTATAAGGCTTGGAAAGAATGGGATATTCCTCTGAAGGCATCTCATTCTTTAAGTTGTTGTTTTTGTCATATCCTGAGGCAAAAATAATTTTGCTATTGGGGTCAGTCTCTTCAATACATGCGGCTGCTTGCACCCCACCCATTTTTGGCATCACAACGTCCATGAGAATTAGTGCTATATCGTTATGGTTGGCGCTGAATATATCAATTGCCTGAAGCCCATCGGAAGCTTCCATTACCCGATAGTTAAGGCTCTCTAATACTTCTCTACTGGTCGTGCGAATATCAAGATTATCATCAACCAGAAGGATGAGTTCATCTTTCCCTAAACAGGTTTCCAGTCGCTCTACGGAACTGGAGGCTATGACTTCTTCTTTAATACGCGGTAGGTAGATATGAAAAGAGGAGCCTTGCCCCAGGGTACTTTCAACCTCAATGAGACCACCAAGGTTTTGAATTGCTCCGTAGGCCATGGAAAGGCCTAAGCCTGTGCCCTGCCCAATCTCCTTGGTGGTGAAAAAAGGTTCGAAGATATGTTCTTTGTCACTGCTGCTTATGCCACATCCATTATCTTTAACAATCAGACGCACGAGTGAACTGGATTCAATATCAGGATGATTGCTGATGAACTTTTTATCAGCTTCCATCGCTTCAAGGCTTAATGATACAGTAGGGTTCTGTCTGTTTTCTACTGCATCAGAGGCATTGTTCAACAGGTTAATTAATATCTGCTGCAGTTGTGTGGCATCACCATTTACAACGAGTCTATCTGAACAAAGTTGAGTCTGGAACGCGATGTTTTTAGGGATACTTGCAGCATTCAGATTGGAGATATCATTGATAAAAGAGGTTAAGTCGAAGGGTTTCTTTTCGATGGCGTCTTTTCGGGCAAAGATCAATAGCTTTTTGATCATCGCAGAAGCCTTAAAGCTGAGTGTTTCTACATTATCCAATTTTTTTATGACATGTGGAAAATCGGCGATCTCTTTCTTGGCCAAAAAGAGGTTGCCGGTCATGCCGGCGAGCATGTTATTGAACTCATGAGCTATGCCACCAACCAGTGAACCTATGGCTTCCATTTTTTGAGATTGGAGCAGCTGCTCTTCAAGCTCTTCATGTTCAATCATCTTGGCTAAAATAATCTCTTCCTGCCGTTCACTCTGTATTCGAAGTTCAATGTTTTGGCTGATGTTGCGATAGATGCGCAATGCACTGGTAGAAACCATCACCAAAAACAGCACCAGCATGACGCCCATAGCGTTGTTGATATCGGAATCAAGCGTGAAAAAGCGAACGATGAGCGGGGCTAATGCCAGAATACAAAAACTGAATACTGGTATGAGTAGAGGCGAGAGTGAGGTTACTGAACCTGCGCACATACCACCGACCACAAAAGCTATAAACACTTGATGCATGGCTGAATGCTCGGGAAACAGAAAGAGGGAAGTGCTGCCCCAAGTGATGCCGGTAGCAATGGAGGCTATAGTAAAATATTGCTCCCAACTTTTAGTTTGAGATGGTGCTGGCTTTGCTCTGTTATAAGCCATGGTTAGTGCAAAACGAGCCAGCATTACGCTTACAATAGAGGCGAACCAGATGCTTAATGAAAGTTGTTCCGTCACATCCCACAGTACAGCAACCAAAATCATAGCATTTACAAGTGTGGCTAGAAGGGCCATTGGCATGGCGGCGTAAAGCAATTTTACCTGTTCAGATTTGAGCAGTTCCTCGTAAGCTAACCCCAGTGCAGGCTGTAATGTTTTCATGCGATGACCATGGCGTTATACAATGCTTAATTCATGGGCTCGTCAATATGGGGTATTCAATATTAAACCATGAAATTATTGTGGTTCTAGTGGGGGAAGAAGGCAACAAAGGGCTGTATAGCTCAGCCCTTTGTTGAGTGCTTTTTAGCGTGGTGGATGTGCCCTGTTGTAGCGTTTTTGCTTTGCAGCTGTAAACTCTTCTTTGCTTAACATGCCATCGTTATTGGCATCTGCCTGATCAAAGAATTTCCCGGTATATTTTTTGTAAGTCGGTTTTTTATCATCTTTGGTGATAAAACCATCACCATTGCTATCCATGCGTTCAAATTTTCTTTTGAGGTAATCCTGACGCGTATCTTTGAATTCGTTGAGTGATACTTTGCCATCTTTATTGGTATCCATGCTCTCAATGTAATGATATTTCTTTCCTTTGCTTGGGCACGTTCCACCCGGCTCAGCCACTGCTATCGTTGGCATAGATAAACATAGTGTAGCAATAAGGCATAATGATCTGTTTTTCATAAGGGCTCCTGGTTCATGTGTAGTGGCTTAATGTTTAGTTGAATATTGAGTCAATGTGAGGCTTTGTTCATGATCATGCATGTAACAGTGTTTTGAACAGCAGATGCACCTCGGTCATACGTCTGTTCAATGCATCGGGTGAAGTGATTGCAGCATGGCGGGACATGGTCTCCCACTCTGTGGCTGAAGCATCATTAGGCAGCTTACCAATAGAGCGCCACAGCTCTACCCGAAGTGCATTTTCCATTTGGCGATAATCAAGATAGGTGTCAGCCAGAAATGTAGCCTGTTCATGCCAGGCTGCCGGTGTCTCATCCGGGAGATAGTTTAATATATCAATCGTTCTTTTTCCATCGCCTCCAAAAGCAAGACGTGCATATTGTGCCAAGAACTCGATATCAACGAGACCGCCGGTGTCGTGTTTCAGGTTGATGAGAGAATCTGATTTGCTGCCCAGATGATCGAGCATTTTGCCGCGCATCTCTACCACATCAGCGGCCAGAGGCAGCGGATCACGGGGCTGATCTAAGACTTCTTGAATAACCTTAACCACTTGTGCTTTTGCTGACTCAGGGCCAGCAGCAGGTCTGGCTCGGCACAGTGCCTGATGCTCCCAGGTATGCGCTTCATTCAATTGATAATCGTGGAATCCACTCAAGCTGGTGACCAAAACCCCGGAGCTACCCGATGGACGCAAACGCGCATCGAATTCAAAACCTGCTCCAAACGGTGGTTGGCCGGAGAGGTACTGAATCATACGGCGGCCAATGCGTTGTGCATGTTCACCTCTGCTGCGTCGTCCAACCATCTCTGCGGGCTCTTTATGAGCCAGTACAAATACCATATCAAGGTCAGAAACCAGTCCCATCTCATGTGATCCATGTTTACCCATGGCTAAAGCTACAAAGGGGAAATCTTCAGGCAGTTTCATTTCATACAGGCATAAGCGTAACACGGCTGAGGTGGCAGCATCGGCAACATCAGCCAACCAGGCTCCAATCGTCATGGCGTCGGCTGTATGTGCATCCACGGCCAGTGCTGCCAATAGACGTGCCCGATCCACCCAGCGGCCAATATCAGCCAATGTCTGTTCGACATCATCAAAACCATGCAGCGCATCAAGCTCCGCGCATATTTGGCGGATATCGGTATGATTATGTTCGGTCATCAAAGGCCACTCCAGCCATGATGGGTCTTTGACAATATGGTCAGCTAAATAGCGGCTGGCTGAGAGTACACCAATTAACCAGTCGAGTGCACCCTGATGTGTGGCCAATAGATCAATCCAGGTGGCGCGTCCGGAGATGGAGTAGATCAGACCGGAAAAAGCCTCCAGTGCGCTTACTCTGTTTTCATCATCGAGCCAGCGTGGCATGGCTTGCTCAAGAATACGCTCAACCTGCACGCGACTGCGTTCGGGCAGGCCGCCTCGCAACAGACACTCATCGATCTGCTGTAAGGCGAGAGACATACGCTCTGCCTCTGTTGTCTCTAATGATTCAAAGCCATCTGTTTTGCCCGATAACCAGCCATGTGTCTCAGCGGCCTCTTCACCAACAGGTTTAATGAATTTACGAAATGCCGCTTCGACAATCGCAGCATGATGGATCATCTGACGTTCGATATCTGCAATGCCAGTGGCGGCAGTCAAATATTCACTATAATCGTCCTGCAGCTTATGAGTTTGCTCACCACGGCGGGATTGAATGGCATGTTCGATGCGACGCCAGAAGCGATAAGCCGTCTGTAAGGCCAGGACGTCCTCTTCTCCAATGACTCCAGATTGCTGTAAGAGCTCAATGGCCTGCATGCTGGGTTGTACTCTGAGCTCGCTGTTTCTTCCTGCATGTAGCAGTTGCATAGATTGGATAATAAACTCAATTTCACGAATGCCGCCACGTCCGCGTTTGACATCAAAACCTGTTGCAATGCCTCCACTACCTGCCTGCCCATCAATGCGGCGTTTCATGTCAGCCAGTGCTGCTACTGTTGTATAGTCCAAATAACGGCGATAAATAAATGGTACGATGCCGTCAAGGAAAGCTTGCCCAAGCGTCATATCTCCAGCGACAGGGCGGGCTTTGAGCAACATGGCTCTCTCCCAGGTCTGACCATAATCGAGATAAAAGTTCACCGTGGCATCGAGGCTCAAAGCGATGGAAGCCGCATCACCACCAGGCCTGAGGCGCATATCTACTGGCCAAACCATGCCATCGCTGGTGCGTTCTCCCATCAAGCGAATCAACATGCGAGAAACATGCATATAATACTCTTGGGCAGGCACCGATTGACGACCTCCAACGGTGTTTCCCTCACCTTGCCAAATAAACAGAGGATCGACATCGGAGCCCAGGTTCAGCTCTCTACCCCCCAGCTTACCGAGTCCGATCACACAGAATGAACCACCTTCGATATGTCCATAACGGGGTGCAACCAGACATTGGGCCATTCTTAGCGCTTCGTCCATCAGGCCCGAGGCCAGATCTGCGATAGCACGACAGGAGCGATCCATGTCGCCTCTAAGCCCCAGCTCCCACCAGATCAGATGACGATGGCCTCGATGTTTACACTGTCGTAAATGGGACATGCAGCCGACCAGATCCGCACCATCGTAAGCAGTTACCCATTGTTCGCTGGCATCAGGGAGCAATGCGCTGGCCTGATCCACAAATAAAGTGCGATATTCAGTTTCAGTAACCGTTCGCATCAAATGCGAGAATTGCTGGGATATGTCAAAGAGGCGTTGTACATCTGCATGATGTTGGCCGGGAATATTTTCAAGTATGGAATCAATCAGTTCGCTCATGGCATGAGTATAGCTTGCATTGTTTAATGTAAAAACCTTCATTTACAGAGATGAATGAGCTTCTGCTATGTGCCGAATATCTATTCGGCATGACAGTAAGCAGATGACCGGTTTCGTGAGTGAGTAAAACCGGTTATCTGCAAGGCGTTGGTAGCCTTAATTGCGGCTGTGGATGTTTCGTTTATCTACTCCAGCTTTATCTGTATTAAAGCGACTCGATCTGTTGTTCAGGCTATGCATGGGTTGATCATTAGGCGTGACAGCCGGAGCCAGTAGGATAATATCAATACGGCGGTTCTGTGTACGCCCTTCGGATGTTTCATTATTGGCAATCGGTTTCTCTTCACCGTGGCCAGTGGCATTCATGCGTGCGTCACCCTCAGGCATTTGAAGCAGAAGATATTCTTGAACCGCATCAGCGCGTTTTTCAGAGAGCTCCTGATTGTATTCATCCGTGCCCATAAAGTCGGTGTGCCCTTCAATACGAACGTTGCGTTTTGGAAAAATACCGATCGATTTAATCGTATTATCGAGCAGGGCATATGCTTTAGGTGGAATGACAGCACTACCGCTCAAAAAGTTTAACTTTTTCATGCGAAGGATAACGTCTGCATCAGGGGTGAGTAGGATCTCAACACTCTCAGCATCGAATAATTTAGTCAGGCGTTTAATTTTGGCTTCGGCCTCACGTTTAAGCTGCAGCTTATGGCGCATTTCTGCCATGTCGGATAATTCACCCTCATATTTAGCCAGTTTTAGCCCCAGCTCAACGACCTGTTTATCGGCATCCATGATTTGAGCAAGATGTTCAGCTTTCATCTCCTGCACTGCCTGTTTAAGCAGGGCTATTTTAGCTTCTGCTTCCAGCCCTCGATCAAATTGCAGGCCCACACTCTCAGCCAGCGTTGCCATATGATTATCACTACTATTAATCCATGCTTCTGCAGAAGCAGGGTTGCGGTTCAGTCTTGAACCTAATTGAGATACACGTTTAGCATGCTGGGAGAGCGCCTGACCTTGCTGAGAGAGTGCATGAGCCTGACTCTGTGCATTGGGGTTGGATTTGATGAGCTTCTCAATTTCACTCTGTTTTGCAACACTCTGTTTGAATGCTTTGGGCGAATATTTACCTGCTTTTAGCTTGCGTGTCTCAGAAATTGTTTTTGCTATTGGCCGCACAAACTGTTCCCTGGCAGCGACCAGCTGAGCTGCATGTAGGGTCTGTAAAGCAATTTTCTTACTGCGTTGGGCTTTATTGCTTTTGCCTTTTTCAGCAGCTGCAACCACTGTCGCAAACTCCTTTTGCGAACGTTTTCCTAGGTCACCTCGAATATATTTATCACCAGCGAGCTTAAGGCGATCATGGGACTCAACGAGATCGGGGAAGTTGCGTGTGAACTTCTGAGCTAATTCTGATGCCTGTTTCGCATCAGTCATGGCTGCATGCAGTAGTTCCGTCGCCTTGGTTCTGTTGCTGCTTGTCAGCAGTTTTTCAACTTCAGCAAGTTTGATGTTTGCCATCTTAAAGTGCTGTGGTGCAAATTCTGGTGCGCGCAGCGCCTGAGCTTCGATAATGGCGGCTTTTGTATCATCGAGAGCGTCAGCCTGTACCGGGTTGATAAATGTGATGAGTGATAACGATAGGGCAGTTGCAATAGAGGAACGTATTAACATTGTATGACTCCTTTGTTTTGTACCTTTCTTCGCTGAGAAACAGGAGCGGAGTATCTCAAGCAATGTATGGATATATGTGATCAACCACACAAATCAGAGATGAGCATCAAAGACGTTTTATTTCAAAGCAGCTAGTAGTCATTGCTTTTAGCTGGGAGGAGTGGAGGGGCAGCATAAACGAATTGAGATGGGGCTGTATTGGTGATGATGCATAGTCTAATAGACTTTTGCTAAATTGTTATTTGCCAATTGCCATCTACAATGAGGACTATGTTCCATGTTATAGATGATGAAGACGTTATTCGTGAAATGATTAAAATCATTATTTCGGAGGCTGGGTATAGCGTTTGCTGCTTCAACTCTGCTGAAGCTTACCTTGAATACCTATACTCTCCTGAGTTTGAAATGCCAATTGCGGTGCTGAGTGATCTTACTATGCCTGGCATGAATGGCTATGAGTTGGCACTGAAAGTTCGTAAGGTGCATTCACATCTGAAAATATTGATGATTACGGGTAATGCCGGCTTTGATTATAATCAACATGCTTCACATCAACTTTGCTCCAGGCTCGATAAGCCCTTCCATCCTGAAAAGTTGGTTGCGCTGCTATCATTGCTGGATCAGTGCGAAAATGCTGTTGAAGCTAAAGGCTCACGTGTATTTGATCAGCAGTGTGAGTTTGCTGTGGGAGAGCAGTGTCCATTCCATCAAGCTAATCAACTGAAATAATAGCTAAAGCATGATTGTTATTTGCTTAAGCTGTATGAATATGATGACGCGAACTCCTATATTTGACTAATCAGAATCCTGTGTTGTTGAGGTCACTAAATTAGCCGAAGCTTTTGCCGATAGAATATGGATAGGGCAGCGAATAGCACTTTAAAGCCAACATGGAGGTTGTCTGTGATGGTACGGCAAACAGTTCAATTAATCGGTACCTCGCCTTTTGGCAGGGGCTGGATTCACAAGATGGGTAAGCTATGGTGTGTAAATAAGATTACCGACCATGTGCTGTTTTCCGATCATCCAGGGCCATGGATGTTGGTTGAACTGAATCACTTTCAGCGCTGGGTTAATCTGAATGCTGACCAGAACTTTTTAATTCAATGGGCTGGATGGAAAAAAGAACCGTCCGCTTCTGCCGCTTCCATCACCCCACCCTGTTAAGGCTCTTAACAGGTATAATAAAAGGTTCATCGCGCATTTATGGGAATGACAGATCGACTTCGGCCATTTTGAGTCATTCGCAATGCGTAATACATAGCCATGCCGCGACGGTTTGTGATGTGCTGAAGGGTTATTCGTATAGGCGAGTTCGTTCATTTCTTTTCCAAAAAAAGAAACGAACCAAAGAAAGTAGCCTGCAAATCTGTTTCTCCCTGCGTATTGAGCGTGAAATGGGGCGAAAAACGTTTCCGCCTTTTTCCATGTAACAATCAATACTTCGGTGCATCTCTAAGCGGGGTTAAAAGACTTGTCTCCCTCGCCGCGCGATAGGACTCTAATCAACATAAATGGGTTCCCTTGATTAGGGCTGTCCGAGACCTCAGAGCTAAGCCCAGCCTTTTCAGGCGTCTAATTCAACTATCTTACTGAATTATCTTTGCAACTTTCTAGGGAACGCAAGAGAGTAGGAACTTACAATCACTAACATAGCGACTCACGGCAACAGTTCAGCCAAGCAGGTTTTTTGTTTTTTGACTTTTTAAAAGTCAGGGAACCTTTTTAAGTTGTCTACGAAGTGATAAGTGGCCAAAAGCAGCCGTTCAGATTATGCATAGGGGCGATCAAAAGACATGAGCTAAGTCCATGGTTCCCGCTAATCCGCGATAAAGCGAAAAAAAAGGCCACCCAATGGGCGGCCTTTTTCATGATTCCAAATGAACCGTTATCGGATAAAGATTAGCAGGAGTAGTACAGTTCCATTTCCATTGGATGTGGACGCATACGAACTTCATTCACCTCTTCCATCTTCAAGGCGATGTAAGCGTCAATCATATCGTCATCCATCACGCCACCAGTTTTCAGGAAGTCGCGATCATTACTCAGATATTCCAGCGCCTGCTCTAAACTTTCACAAACCGTCGGGATCAACTTACCTTCTTCTGGAGGAAGATCGTACAAGTTCTTATCTGCTGCTTCGCCCGGATCAATCTTGTTCGCTACACCGTCAAGTCCAGCCATCATCATAGCAGTAAATGCCAAATAAGGGTTTGCAGAACAATCTGGGAAACGCACTTCAATACGGCGAGCCGGATCAGAGTTTACAACCGGGATACGGATAGAAGCAGAACGGTTACGGTTTGAGTAAGCCAGCATCACTGGCGCTTCAAAACCTGGGACCAGACGTTTGTAGGAGTTGGTCGATGCGTTGCTAAATGCATTCAATGCACGAGCATGTTTGATGATGCCGCCAATGTACCATAGCGCTTCCTGAGACAGGTTGGCATATTTATCACCAGCGAACAGATTGGTGCCATCTTTCCATAGAGACTGATGAACATGCATAGCCGTGCCGTTATCATTGAAGATAGGTTTAGGCATGAATGTTGCAGTTTTACTGTGTGCATGGGCTACATTATGTACAACATATTTGTACCACTGGCACTTATCAGCCTGCTCAATCAGTTCGCCGAACTTCATCGCCAGTTCACACTGACCAGCAGTTGCGACTTCATGGTGATGGCATTCCATATCCATGCCCAAATCAGTCATGACCAAGGACATGTCGTTACGAATTTCGTGCAGGGAATCAACAGGAGGAACCGGGAAATAACCACCTTTAACACGAGGGCGGTGACCAGTGTTTTGTCCACCATACTTCTCATTTGAATTCCAAGCTGCTTCTTCAGAACCGATTTCATAACCGGAACTACCCATTTCATTGCTAAAGCGCATGCTGTCAAAGATGAAGAATTCCAATTCAGGGCCAAAGTATGCTGTATCAGCAATACCAGCAGAGCGGATATAGCTTAAGCCACGCTGTGCAACCTGACGTGGGCAACGGTTATAATCCTGACCAGTGATTGGATCGATAACCTGTGCAACCAATACCAATGTGGAAGCTTCAAAGAATGGATCAATATTTGCACTTGCTGGATCAGGAATCAACGCCATATCGGAATTGTTAATATCACACCAACCAGCTACTGAAGAGCCATCGAAGGCGAAACCGTCTTCAAAGTTATCTTCACACAGCGTATGGGCTGGGAAGGTTACGTGCTGCCATTTGCCTTTGGTGTCCGTAAAACGAACGTCAACAAACTCGCACTCATTTTCTTTAAGTAGGTCAAAAACCTTTTGAATTGCGTCACTCACAACTGTTCTCCTCTCATATATACAGAAAATCCCACCCGGTAAAAATAGGAAGCGAGACTTTGTCACAAGCTGTCAAAAAAGGCAATACAGGCAATGATGGAGAAGGGAAGGGCACGACTTCTAGTGCATTGAGCGGGATATCTACTTTATGGTGGGGGCGATACTGAGTGATGCATCAGCAGTTTGAGATGAGAAACTAGCGACGTAAGGAGATTCCAGTGTAAGATGCGCGCTTGATTTGTTAACTAGCTATCATCTGGATTAAAGACAGGAGTTTTGATGCAGCAACAGGTTACAGTTATTGCTCTGGAAGGGCCTGATGCCATTGTGCGCGGTCAACGTGCGAGTGCCTGCGGTGGTTGTGCAGGGAAAACATCGTGTAGCACTTTGGGTTCATGGGTGGATCGCTTTGTTGAACTACGTGTAAAGAACAGTGTGAATGCGCAGGTTGGCGATGAGGTGTTGTTGGAAGTGCCCGATAGTGCGGTGATGAAGATTGCCTTTAAATTATATGCTTTACCGATGTTGGCCTTTGTTGTGGCGGGGCTTGGCATGCGAACTCTGGCTTTATGGATGGCTTGGCCAGAGGTGGAAGCAATTGCGGGGCTAACTGGTTTTGCTGCAGTGCTGGTCTATTATCTCTGGTATAAAATGTATCTGTCTAATCATCAAAGTGGTTTGGATGTGCAGATGTTGCAGGTGCTTTATTCTGCATCAGCTCAGTCAGAGGGCTCTCTAAAAGCAGTGACTGCAATTCAGTTGCGCTCTTCTGCAGATTCATAATTTATCAACACAATACATTTATTTCATCATCTGTTCATCTGACAATCGTACAAATCGCCCTCAAATTATTTCTAAGGAGTTAAGATTGAGCCATATTCAACGTATATATACTGTTTTGTTTTTAATTGCTTTGTGGGTAACACCTGCCCAGGCGATGCCTGAAAGTTTCGCCGATCTAGCGGCAGCTCAAGCAGATTCTGTGGTCAATATTAGTACCACCAAACGTGTAAAACAGCGCATGCAGGGCATGCCTCCAGGGCTTGGTTCGCCACATGGCGGTTCACCATTCGATGAATTCTTCAATGACTTTTTCCGTAATATGCCGCAGCAACAGCAGGAGAAACATGCCTTAGGTACGGGGTTTATCCTCTCTTCGGATGGCTATATTGTAACCAATAATCATGTTGTTGATGGTGCTGATGAAGTGATCGTGAAAATGCGTGATGGTACAGAGCACGAAGCCAAGTTGATTGGCGCCGATCCCAAGATGGATGTGGCACTGCTCAAGCTGGATACAAAAAATCTGAAAGCAGTCAGTCTGGGAAACTCTAAAAAATTACGTGTGGGCGACTGGGTGGTTGCTATCGGTAATCCATTTGGTTTAGAGCAAACTGTAACTGCAGGTATTGTGTCGGCCAAAGGGCGGGTGATTGGTTCCGGCCCTTATGATGATTTTATTCAAACTGATGCAGCCATCAATCCGGGTAACTCAGGTGGACCTCTGTTCAATAGTCGAGGTGAAGTGGTTGGTATCAATACCGCTATTTTTTCACGCAGTGGCGGTAATAACGGTATTGGTTTTGCCATCCCTATTAATTTAGCGCGATCTGTGCTGGATGAGTTACGGGAGACAGGACATGTGACACGAGCACGTTTGGGTGTGCATATCACCAGTGTGGATAAAGAGACCATGCAGGCACTGGGTTTGAAAAATCGTGAAGGGGCTCTGGTGCCACAGGTTGAGGCCGGTTCTGCTGCCGACAAAGCGGGTATCTTGCCGGGGGATGTGATTGTTTCGATTGATGGTGATGCAATCCGTAAAGCCCATGACCTGCCCATTCGAGTGGCGCGTCATACGCCGGGTGATAAAGTTAAAATTGGCGTGATTCGTGATGGGAAAGCCAAAACGATTACCGTAAAAGTTGAAGCTATGGTGGATAGCGAGACGGCTCAGAATGAGCGGAATTCGACAAATAAAAATAGACCTCGTCTTGGTATGGTCGTAGAAAACCTTAGTCCTGAGTTGGCTGCACGATTGCAGACTCGCGTGAAAAAAGGTGCGGTGGTTAAAAAGGTGCAACGTGGCATGCCAGCTGCACGGGCAGGTATTCAGCGCGGTGATGTGATCTATCGTGTGAATGGCAAGGATGTAAAAGATGTGGGCAGCTTTTCTAAGATGGCATCTGATTTTAAACCGGGTGATGTGTTGCGGGTGATGTTGGATCGACGTGGTGATCAGGTGTTTGCTTTGCTGACATTGCCGAAATCTAAAGATAAATAGACTTCAGTGATAGAGCCACATCTTCAACTGTTAAGTCGTCGCGACTGCTGTTTGTGCGAAGAGGCTAAGCCGATTCTCGAGCGTCTTGCTGAGCAAGGTTTATGCTCTTGGGGAACGGTAAATGTAGACCAGGATAAGTCGTTACTTGTAAAATACGGCATGCATGTTCCGGTGCTGATGATGGATGGCAAAGAGCTGTTCAGGCATCGGGTAGTGGAAGAAGAGTTAAAATCAACATTGGTGGGGTTGAAGGATGAGTAACGATTTGACTGGTGAATCAGGTGGCGGAACGAGTATGGCGTCCCGCTGGCTCGTAGTCTTGGGATTGATCGCGGGTATCGGAACTGCTGTTTGGATGGCCCTGCCCGAGGCACCGGGTTCGATGGATAAAGGTTCGGTGGCGGGTGATTACCAGTTGCCGGATTTGCATGGTGAGATTCAATCACTACCTAAAGGTGAAGCTATATTATTGAATTTTTGGGCGACCTGGTGTCCACCGTGTCGTAAAGAGATACCATCGATGGCTGAACTGCATGATAAGTATGCACCCAAAGGTCTGAAGATTATCGCCATATCGGTTGATAAGCGGCGTGATGATTTGGCCAACTTTGTTGAAGAGTACAGAATGCCTTTCCAAGTGTTGCATGATGCAGAAGGTGCGATTGCACGTCATTATGGTGTGTTCCGCTATCCTGAAACATTTTTGATCGGTCGTGATGGCAAGGTGTTGTACCATCTGGTCGGAGCCGTGGATTGGATGTCTGCTTCAGTTACGCAAACGGTTGAGACGATGCTTAGCGCGCCAGCCGCTGGCGCTGAAGATCATGGAGCTGTGGATGGCGATAACAAGCCAGGAATTTAACATCGATGAGGCGTTGAAACAGCATATTAGCGCTCTGCGCAGGACGCTTAAGGAACATAATTACCGTTATTATACGCTTGATGCGCCATCCATTCCTGATGCGGAGTATGATCGTTTGTTGCGCCAGCTTGAGATATTGGAAGCTGAGTCGGGGGAGGTTGTTCCGGCTGATTCACCGAGCCAAACTGTCGGTGCAATGGTTTCTCAAACGTTTGCGGCACGCGAGCATCTTGAGCCCTTGCTGTCGCTGGCCAATGCCTTTAATGGAGTGGAGGCCGATGCTTTTGTGCAACGCATCCGAGATGCTCTTGGTGCAGAGATTAGCGAAGCTGGTTTACAATTTATTATTGAACCCAAAGTTGATGGCCTAGCGGTCAATCTGCGTTATGAAGATGGGCGATTAACCATTGCTGCGACGCGAGGTGATGGCAAAGCCGGCGAAGATGTTACCGATAATATCCGTACCATTGCTGATATTCCCTGGCATTTGAACGCGAGTGATAAAAGTATTCCTGATCTATTGGAAGTGCGTGGTGAGGTCTACATGTCCAAAGCGGCATTTGCCGATTTGAACGCGCGTCAACTTTTAGAAGGTGGCGCGGCTTTTGCGAACCCGCGTAATGCCGCTGCAGGATCACTTAGACAGTTGGATGCTAAAGTAACAGCCCTGCGCAGTTTAAGTTTCTTTGCCTATGGTGTCGGTTTTGGTGGTCGTGAACTGGCAGCCAGCCAGTCCGAGCTCTTGGCGTTGCTAAGTAGCTTTGGCTTTGCGACTCAAGAGACCGCTGTAGTTAATGATTTGAGTGGTCTGCTGCTTGGTTATGAGTTATTACAGCAGCAGCGTGCCGACATGCTATATGAGATTGATGGGGTGGTTTACAAGCTCAATGATTTTGCACTTCAGCAACGCATTGGGGCTGTGGCTCGATCACCGCGTTGGGCGATTGCGCATAAGTTCCCTGCCCAGGAAGTGACCACCGTGGTCAATGCAATTCTTTGGCAAGTCGGTCGTACAGGTGTCATCACGCCCGTTGCCGATTTACAGCCGGTGGCTGTTGGCGGTGTGATGGTGTCGCGTGCAACACTGCATAATATTGATGAGCTGCAGCGCAAACAGGTCTATGCCGGTGCAACTGTCATTGTGCGCCGGGCCGGCGATGTGATTCCTGAGGTTGTAAAAGCTATTGAAGTGGATGAACAGGCTATTTTTCCAAGCCTGCCTGATTGTTGTCCAGTTTGTGCTGCATCACTGTTTCGCGTCGAAGGTGAAGTGGCCTGGCGCTGTAGTGGGGGGCTTTCCTGCTCTGCACAGCTGAAAGAACGTTTGCGTCATTTCGTGTCGCGTGGCGCAATGGATATTGAAGGGCTGGGTGACAAGTTGATTGCCCGACTGGTTGAGGAGAACCTGCTCAGCGATATAGCCAAGCTATATGAGCTGGATTTTGAAAGCTTAAGTGATTGGCAAGGTGTGGGTGACAAGAAAATCGCCAACTTGAAGCAGGCCATAGAATCCAGTAAGCAGAAGCCATTAGCACGTTTTTTGCACGCACTTGGCATTCGTCATGTTGGTTCTGCCACATCGGCGGCACTGGCTACTTATTTCGGCAGCTTGGATGCTCTGAAGCTGGCTGATGAAGAAGCTTTGATTGAAGTGCCAGATGTAGGGCCGGAAGTGGCGGCAAGCATTCGTAGTTTTTTTGCTGAAGCACATAACTGTGATGTCATTGAGCGACTGTTAAAACAAGGTGTTGAACCGTTCGTGCCGCAGCAGCTACATAGTGATCATCCGTTGGCGGGTAAGACTGTTGTGTTAACGGGGAGCTTCAGTGCTGTTCAGCGCCGAGCTGCGCAAGAGCAGTTGCGAACTTTGGGTGTAAAACCGGCATCATCAGTATCCAAAAATACCGATGTGTTGATTGCAGGTGAAAAAGCAGGCTCGAAACTCACTAAAGCACGAGAGTTGGGCGTCATGGTTGCGGATGAAGTCGCGTTAATGGAATGGTTAAATTGGAAATAGAGTGAGTTGATGTTTGTCTGGATCATGGGTCTATTGATTGATTCGAAGCAGCGAAGGTGCTTGCAGATTATCTTAAAATATGATTCAATGACTAATAAAGCAGTAAATTAGCTATGAATTGCGCTCGGATAATAGCTAAGAGTTAACTCAATACAATGTAATAAAAGCTGATTAGAGACATCCGGACAATATAATATCGGATGATAATGCATGGAGTATTGCTCTATGTGAGAGGATGGAAATGGCAACGAAAAAAGTAAAAGACAAAGCCCGTCAAGTACTGAAGGATATCTTTGGTTATGATTCTTTTCGACCAATGCAGGAAGAGATCGTCTGTGCCCTAATGGATGGCAAAGATGCCTTTGTGCTGATGCCGACTGGTGGTGGTAAATCTCTTTGTTACCAAATTCCGGCTATCATGCGTGAAGGAACCGGTATTGTGGTGTCACCATTGATCTCTTTGATGAAAGATCAGGTTGATGCATTAACAGCGTGTGGTGTGAAAGCTGCATATTACAACTCGTCATTAAAAGCTGCCGATGCGAAAGATGTGTTGGAGCGGTTTGAGTCTGGTGATCTGGATATGCTTTATGTTGCGCCTGAGCGCCTTCTTTCCAAGGCTTTTATTGCCAAGTTACAAAAATTAGAACTATCCATGTTTGCCATTGATGAAGCGCATTGTGTGTCACAATGGGGGCATGACTTCAGGCCTGAGTATGTTCGTCTGGGCGAATTGCGAGAGATCTTTCCTGATGTGCCTATGTTGGCGCTTACCGCGACGGCTGATGAGCATACGCGTGAAGATATCAGTGAACGCTTGAAATTAGAGAAGGCTCAGCGTTTTACGGCCAGTTTTGATCGTCCTAATATCCGTTATCTGGTGGCTGAAAAACGTCAACCATTGACTCAGATTTTGCAGTTTCTGGAAGGCTGGTCGAATTGCTCGGGCGTGATCTATTGTCTGTCTAGGAAGCGGGTGGAAGATCTGGCGGTGAACTTACAGCGCCATGGTATTCGTGCTGCTGCCTATCATGCCGGTATTCCGGGACGCTCGCGTGAAAAAGTGCAGGATGACTTTTTACGCGATCGTGTGAAGGTGATTGTGGCCACGATTGCATTTGGTATGGGGGTGGATAAACCCAATGTTCGTTTTGTGATTCATCACGATATTCCCAAGAGTATTGAATCATATTATCAGGAGACTGGCCGTGCCGGGCGTGATGGTTTGGAATCAGAGGCGCTGATGCTATATGGCTCTGGAGATGTGAATCTGGTTCGCCGTTTGATTGAGAATGTGGAAAATATTGATCAGCGTCGTGTGGAAGTGCATAAGCTCAATAGTATGGTGGGGTTCTCCGAGGCAATGACCTGTCGTCGTCGTGTGTTGCTTGGTTATTTCGGTGAGCCATTGGATAAGCCTTGCGGAAACTGTGATGTTTGTCTTGATCCACCAAAAACCTACGATGCGACGGAGCTGGCTGAAGCTGCTCTGCAATGCGTGCGCGAAGTGAAAGGCCATTTTGGCATGGGTTATATTATTGATGTGCTGCGCGGATCAAATAATGCCCGCATTAAAGAAAACAAACATGATAAGATAAAAAGTCACGGTGCCGGTGCTGATGTTAATGCCGATGAATGGACGTCGATATTGCGCCAGCTTGTCCATCATGGTTATTTTTTACAGGATGTTTCCAAACGTGCGGCTATGTTGGCAACCAAAAAATCTGAGCATATTGGTACCGGCGAGCCAATTGTTCTGGCCAAGTATCAGCCAGGTATCAGGCGTCAATTTAAGCGGCTTGGCATGGCGCGTGATGAACTGTTATTTAAGAAGCTCGTTGCACTTCGTGAAGATCTGGCTGAGCAAGAAGATGTGCCGCCGCATGTTGTATTCAGTGATGTAACCCTGACTGAAATGTCTCAGCGTAAACCAGTTGAAGAAGCGGGGATGCGCCTGATTAGTGGTGTGGGTGAGCATAAGCTGGAAGCCTATGGTGAGGCTTTTATCGCGCTAATTAAAAAACATGAAAACAGTCAAGGTAGCAAAAAGGCCAAGAGCGAAGGTAAAGATATTCCGATGCTAATCGCCAAAGGGCCAGGGCTGAATGAGACGCAGACTTATACGCTTTTACTGCATCGCAAAGGCATGAGCCTGGAAGAGAATGCTGCGCAGCAGGGCGTGAGTATAACAACGGTTTTGAAGCACTATGTCGCGATTATCCGTGCAGGTCAGTTCATTGATGTGCCAGCCATAATTGGCAAGGAATTTGAAACAGCTATGAATGAACTGACTGAAGCCGATCCATATGCATCATTGTCAGAGGTTAAATCGGATCTGTCGGTAGAGCTTAATAATGAAGAGTTCCGTTTGATTCTTGCATGGCGTGAAGCAATCGGCGTGGCATAACTTTCAGCTCACTATTAATCTGTAATAGTGTTTAAAAAGCGTCACGCACCCTCTGCGTGGCGCTTTTTTTGTTTGCTCGGAGAAGATGGCAAGTCGAAATGTGCTTTGCTGGTGTGTATGGAAAACAACGATTTCAGGCGTTACTTTTGATGTTTCGCTAGGTTAAAGCGAACACCAAGGTGGCCATGACGCCGCTACCTGAAGGAGACCTCATTGTTCATGACAGGGTAATGAATTTGATAGGCGTTGATGGTGAATTCATCCAGTAGGTTCATCTATTGAGGGCTCTAACCCACTGCTGTCCTATATGATTTCAATGCAGTCTTGAAAAAACATTAAGAAACAAGAGATTGCGTTATTTCGTGGCGCATTCGACATGACAGCAGTCGATCCATACACGTCATTCCCGCGAAGGCTGGAATCCAGCCTTTCAACGTTTCTATGGATGCCGGATCAAGCCGGGCATGACAAAAAAACTTAAATGGGACAGCGATGGCTGAGCTTCCCCCGATTAACGGAGGGAAAAATTAAGAGAGAGGCCTTTTCTCAAATTCACCTGAGAGATAAGCTGTCTCCTTAGCTTCGTTTTACAATCTAAGTTTTGCCGCAGCAGCGTTTGGTTTTTAGCTTGCTGCCACAGGGGCAGGGGCTATTTCGGCCGGCTTCTGATACTTCGCATTGACCATCAACATAGCGCCAGTGGCCTTCGATCTGTTGGAAACGGCTGGTTTCATGCAGTGACATGACTTTTGAACCCTCTTTAAAACCGGCGATAAATTCAACGCTGTCGAAATTGCTTTTAACAATGCTCAGTCCAAGCCAGTTGGTCGATGTCGGTGATACTGATGATGGGCGTGTGTCTGGATGCCAGCTGCTGTGCAGGTAGTCCCAGTAACCCAGTACATAGGCTGAATAACGTGATCGCATGAGTGCTTCAGGGCTTGTGGCTGAGTCTTTTGTAATGACTTTTTTGCAGCAGTTGGCAAAATTCTGTTGGCTGCCACAGGGGCATGGGGCGATGTCATTCATCGGGATCAATAATGTGGCGGACAATGTCCTCTTCGGTGAACTTCTCACCACAGACTGTTTTGTTTTGTAGTGATATTCCTGCTTGATGCACTGTGTTCTTGTCTCCAGAGATCAAATGGTGCCAGTCGAATAACGGTTTGCCTTCATGCTGTAAGCGATAGGCGCATGTGTCTGGTAGCCATGCATATTGTTGATCTGCGAATGAGCGAATATCCATGCATTCAGGTATGAGTTTGTTACGATGGCTATAATCGGTGCAGCGGCATTGGCTGTCATCGAACATTTTACAGCGGATATCGGTGTAGAGAATCTCGCCAGAATCTTCATCTTCGAATTTCCATACGCAGCAGCGACCGCAGCCATCACAAAGTGATTCCCACTCATCATTTGACATTTCTAATAAAGGCTTCTCTTTCCAAAACATGAAGGGCTCGCTTGTGATCTTATTTTATTACAATACTTCAACTGCTTTGGCTGCCAGTCGTGAGCGTTCACTGGCTTTTAAGGCGATATGGCCGCCATGCTCCCAGTCTGCAAAGGCGGATACAGCCTGAGTCAGTCCATTGGTATGAGCAGTTAAATATGGGGTGTCGATTTGAGCATTGTTGCCGAGAATAATGAGTTTGGAGTCTTCCCCCATGCGCGTAACAATGGTTTTCATCTGGTGGGGCGTCAGGTTTTGGGCTTCATCGACAATTAGCCAGGTTTTGGTGAATGTGCGTCCTCGCGCATATGAGAGGGCGGCAATTTCAATGCGGTTCTGGCCGAGGATATCTGAAATATTCTGAGCTTCATCACCAAGTAGTATGGATAGATTATCAGTAATTGCGCCCATCCAAGGCTCCAACTTCTCGCGCTCGGTGCCCGGAAGAAAGCCGATGTCCTGTCCCATCGGTACAGTGGCACGTGTGACCAGGATCTTCTCGTAGGTTCCCATGTCGAGTGTTTGATGCAGACCTGCAGCCAGCGCTAAGAGTGTTTTTCCAGAGCCAGCCAATCCCATAATGGCGACCAGATCAAGGTTGGCATCCATCAGCAGATTCATGGCCATGTTTTGTTCAAGGTTGCGGGCTTGAATGCCCCATACTGCGTGCCTCTCATGGCGATATGACATGGTATCGAGCAGGTGGACGCGGCGTTCATCTGCATTGATTTCACCACAACGCATGGCGATTTCACGATCGCCGGGTAAAATAACGAAGCTGTTCTTATATGGTAAGGCCATAGTGTTGGGCCAGGTGATGATAAAGTGGTTGCCGTGATCATGATCTAATATTTCCATGCTTTCAGCCATGGTTTCCCATGTATTTAAATCAAGACGTAGTTTGCCGCTCGGTAGGACGGAGAGGTCAGTGACAATGCGATCAGAACGGTAGTCTTCTGTTCTTAAGCCTAGAGCGCGTGCTTTGATGCGTAGGTTAATATCTTTGGAGACCAGAATGACGTGGCGGTTCGGGTGCTCTTTTTGCATCGACATGGCGACTGCAATGATGCGGTTGTCGGCGCTTCCCATGCTTAGGGAGTCTGGTAAAAGCTCGGTTGAGCGGTTGCTGAGTTCAAAAAATAGATGACCACCACCGGGTAGAGGGCATCCTTTCGAAAGGTCTTCACATGCAAGGCTGAGCTCATCGAGCTGACGAGAGGCCTCTCTAACATTGCGAGCGAGCTCATCGAGCCCTTTTTTTACATGATCCATCTCCTCCAGAACCACGATAGGTAATATAACATCATGTTCATCAAAGCGTTGCAGTGCATTGGGGTCATGGATAATAACATTGGTATCAAGGATGTAGATCTTACGCGGCAGGTCATTATTCAAGATGATTCTCCTTTATTAATCGGCTTGATGGCTCAAGGCATATGATGCCAGATCCACTACAAATATGTACTCAATAAAAAAAAAGTATTTTAAGGCTTGACAGAAAAAAAATGGCCGCCATTATTCGCCCCGATTCGCGGGTATAGCTCAGTTGGTAGAGCGCGACCTTGCCAAGGTCGAGGTCACCGGTTCGAGCCCGGTTACCCGCTCCAGATTAAGGGGTCCTAGTGGCCCCTTTTTTTTCGCATATGGTTTGTACGGCAGGGTGGCTCAGTGGTACGGCGGAGGACTGCAAATCCTTTATTCGCGAGTTCGATTCTCGCCCCTGCCTCCAACCATGGCATCTTTAAATATCTTTTTTCTATTTCTTTAAGTTAGTAATTTATGCCATTGATTTTGTAATCGGACGTTCTTTTTGAGTCTCCTCTATTTGAATAAAAATGACTTATGTTTATAGTCAATGACCTATGTCTGTTACTTTGGGTCTGATGTTGCGCGTCGATAGCTCTCCTTCTGCGGTGGCTTTGCCTCCGTTGCAGCAGGATGCGCGGCCGGTGCGGCCGATTATTGAGGCTGAAAAAGTAGTGGAAATTACATCTTCAGCTCGTGGCGGCGCAGCGCGGCATAATGGTCTCTCGAGTAGTGCCAGGGATTTTTCAGAGCTGCAGCAGCAACAGCAACAGCTCACTTATTCTCGTAAAGGTTCAGCGGGCACATCACTCCCATTACTGAGTGGGCAGCTTCTGAATATCTACGCCTGATGGGGCAGCTTCTAAGTACAAAAAATCATGATCGTGATGCTGTTGGTATGCTTTACGTATATCCGGTGATTTCACGTCGAGCCGGAGGTGTGTCTGTTGGGATTAATCTCAATCCGAATAATGCCTGTAATTGGCTTTGTGCATATTGTCAGGTGCCTGGTTTGAAGCGAGGGGTGGCGCCGGAAATTGATCTGGCCCTTTTGCATGATGAGCTGACTCATCTACTGTCTGAAATTATATCGGGTGATTTTATGCGGCAGCGTGTGCCGGAGTCCTGTCGCCGGCTTTGTGATGTGGCGATTTCAGGTAATGGTGAGCCGACAAGTTGCAGGCAGTTTGATGCTGTGGTGCAAACTATAGTTAATGTGATGGGTTCTTTTCAGCTTACTGTGCCGCTGCGTTTGATTAGTAACGGCTCCTATGTACACAGGGAGCATGTGCAGTCTGGCTTGCGTCTGATGGCGGCGCATCATGGGGAAGTTTGGGTTAAGGTGGATAGTGCTACTGATGCAGGTATTCTGCGTATGAATGGTGTTGCTTTGGATGTAGATCGATTGCGGCAGCAGGTTGAATCAGTGGCCGATGTGTGTCCGCTGTGGATCCAGAGTTGTATGTTAAGTTGGGATGGTAGGCCTCCTTCTGACTGTGAAGTGGTAGCTTACCTTGATCTGTTGAAGGGGTTGCGGAGTGATCAAGTGTCTGTTCGAGGTGTGTTGTTGTACGGTTTGGCGCGCCCTTCCTTGCAGGATCAGGCGGCTCATCTTAGTGCGTTGGGTGCTGAATGGATGAATCAGATGGCAGAGTCTATTCGGCAGATAGGATTTGAAGTTAAATTATCTCTCTGAGTGGATTTAAAAGTCATCCAGTAGATCTTCCAGGGTGTCTACATCAATACACATTTTTCCACGTCCTTCTCCTTGTTTGAGGATGCCATCTTTTTTGAGTTGGCTGATGGCTCGAGAAATGGTTTCGCGGCTGGTTGATAGTTGGTCTGCCAGTAGTTGGTGGGTCGGCAATATGGTTTCACACCACCCGTTGCTGTCTTGCTGATTGAAGCGTTGGCAGTGGTCGACCAGGTAAGTGTATAGGCGATGCGGTACATCCATGCTGCTGACGCGCTTTAACATGCCGCTGGTTTTGCGCAGTCGGGCGGCGGTTTCAGATAATAGCTTTAATGTGATGCGGGGTTGCTCTAGCAATAGGGGGATCAGGTCGCCCCTGCGAATGTTGGCAAACTTACAGTCGTCCAGAGTGGTGACGTTGGCTGAGCGAGGCTCTTCATCAAGCAGCGACATTTCGCCAAAGAAGGAGCCTTTGCCGAGCAGTGCTAGGACGACTTCGCGGCCGTCAATAGAGTAGGTGGATACTTTGACTTCGCCGGAGAGAATGACGTATAGCGAGTTTCCAGGCTCAGACTCTTGTACGACGATGTTCTTTTTTTTCACTTCAATGCTGGACGCCAGGTCTGCGACAGCTTGTAGCTCCCCTTCATCTAATTCGGAGAAGAGGGGTACTTTTTTCAGTGTGTTAATCATGTCCATGTGTTGCTCCATGTGCAATAATGCTGCCGAGTCGTATTGAAACGGGCCAGGTTGCTACTGTACAGTCGCCCAGATGATATTGTATTTGACTTAACGCTGCTTCAACTCTTTCGGTTGTGTCGATGGCCTCAATGATGAGGGGGAGGTTGTTGGATAGCGCAAGAAAAGATGCTGAATGGGTGCCATGCTGGCCCATGCCTTCAATGCCTCGTATGACTGATACACCTCTGAGTCCGGCATTTTGGCATAATTCAAGAATATTCTCTAAAGCAGGGTTGCCATCTATCCGGCTTGATTCGCAGAGGTATATGCGCAGGCAGCTTGCTTCAGTCATGGCAAAACCTCCAGTAGGTGGCCGTATTAGAGAGTGCAAGTAGTATGCTGGCTGATTGTTCGAGTGACAAGAGGGAGGCTGTGGTTGGGCGGTGCAAGTGGATTAAATTGATAGTGTGATCCTCGCCGATGCCTCAAGGTGGTTTCTCCCGAAGGGGGGATCTTTTCGTGACTTAGCTGATCTGCTGTATTCACTTTCATGTGGGGCTTCATGCTGTTTGTCTATGCTTTCCATGTTAAGCGTTGTTTTTAAGGGGGATCTCCGCCTTAGCGAGGGGGATGAAAAATGATGCCAGGTATTGTGAATAAGTGGCTAAAAAAAGTTTAATGTTTTAATGTGATTGCCCTGTGTGGTTGGGTGTAACTCTTCTTGTTGGAGTGGGCGATTGCTGTTGGAGTGTGCCTGTGGTTGATTTAGATGAGTGGCAGATGGTTGTTCGCCCTGGTGAGGGAGAGGTCGTCTGTTTTGATTTGCAGGCTAGGGTGTCGCTTGCTGATGGTTCGGGGGTGGAGCTGACAGAGCAGGGTTTTGTTGTCTGTTTTCAGGGGCAGCTGCGGGCCTGGCGCAATCATTGTCCGCACGCTGGTTCGCCATTGGATTGGGTGCCAGGGCAGTTTTTTAGTGATGATGGCAGGTCTTTGGTCTGCCATACGCACTATGCAGCTTTTGAACCGCTGTCGGGAGAGTGTCTTGCGGGGCCTTGTGCAAGAGGGTTGTATCCATTATCTATTAAGGAATTGGATGAGGGTGTGGCAGTACCGCTACGCGTTGAATTGTAATGATTGGTTTTTTGTCTGTTTGAGGCTTAGACTGCCGCCCAGTTGGGAGTTGTTTTTTCCTTATATTAAGTAAGGCTTTCATCGTTGCTTTAGTGTGTCGTAAACTTGACCAGTATGGCTGTCGATGGTAGCAAGCACCCGCTAGATAGAGGGTGGTTTTCGGCTTTAGGGAGGGGTTTCATGGGCGCGGAGTATCTCGCCAATCAATATGCACCAATATTTATTTTTATCCTCATTGCGCTTGCAATGGGAGCTGCTCCACTTGCGCTGACTTTTCTTGTCGCTGAGCAGAAGCCTAATGCAGAAAAACTTTCGGCCTATGAGTGCGGTTTTGAAGCTTTTGAAGATGCACGCTTGCAGATCGATGTGCGTTTTTATCTGTTAGCTATCCTGTTTGTTATCTTTGATATTGAAAGTGCGTTTCTTTTCCCGTGGGCGATAGTGCTTGATGAGATCGGTCTGTTTGGTTTTGTCGAAATGGTGTTGTTCCTGGTGGTTCTGCTCGTTGGATATGTTTACGCGTGGAAGAAAGGAGCCTTGCAATGGGAATAGAAGGTATTCTTGAAAAGGGTTTTATCACGACAACCGCCGATAAGCTTATTAATGGTGCGCGTGCGGGTTCGCTGTGGCCAATGACGTTTGGGTTGGCTTGTTGTGCTGTAGAGATGATGCATGCCGGCGCTTCTCGTTATGATCTGGATCGCTTTGGTATCGTGTTTCGTCCAAGTCCGCGTCAGGCTGATGTGATGGTGGTAGCAGGAACTCTGTGTAATAAAATGGCTCCGGCTCTGCGTAAAGTTTATGATCAGATGTCAGAGCCTCGCTGGGTGATCTCAATGGGATCATGTGCCAATGGTGGTGGTTATTATCATTACTCTTATTCGGTAACGCGTGGCTGTGATCGTATTGTGCCGGTTGATATTTATGTGCCGGGTTGCCCGCCAACGGCAGAGGCACTGCTATATGGCTTTATTCAATTGCAGGAAAAAATCAAACGCACCAATACGATTGCTCGGTAGGTAACGATGACAGAGAAATTGCAGGATGATATTGGCATGAGTGCAACGCCAGACGCTGTATCGGCGGTTGCCAGTTTGCGAGAAAAGTTTGGCGATCAGGTGCTTGATTCAAGCCAAGGTATGGATTGCCCGGTAGTGGTTTTAGCGCGGGAAGCGATTGCTGAGGCGTGTCACTATTTGAAAAATGAGCAGGCTTTTGAGCAGATGATGGACTTGTGTGGTGTCGATCTGCTGGAGATGCCGGGCTGGTCATCAACCGATTCGCCTCGTTTTGAAGTGGTTTATCATCTGCTATCCGTGTCAAAAAATGAACGTTTACGCTTGAAAGTAGGCGTAAATGAGCGCGAGTTGGTGGATTCGGTGACTGAAGTCTGGTCAACTGCTAACTGGTTTGAGCGTGAAGCGTTCGATATGTATGGTATTATTTTTAACCATCATCCTGATTTGCGTCGTCTGCTTACTGATTATGGTTTTGAAGGCCACCCTCTACGCAAGGACTTTCCTGTAACGGGCCGTGTTGAAATGTTCTTTGATGAAGCGCAGTGGCGCTGTGTTTATCGCCCCAATGAAGTGCAAGAGCGTGTGTTGGTAGAGCGTACATGGCCGGGAGTTGACCGTGGCTGAGATTAAGAATTATACGCTAAACTTTGGTCCACAGCATCCTGCAGCACATGGCGTATTGCGTCTGGTGCTTGAGTTGGATGGTGAGGTTGTTGAAAAGGCTGACCCGCATATTGGTTTGTTGCATCGCGGTACCGAAAAGCTGTTTGAGTACAAAACATATTTACAGAATGTGCCCTATTTTGACCGTTTCGATTATGTATCAATGATGGCCAATGAACATGCTTATGCGCTGGGTGTTGAAAAGATGCTTGGTGTCGAGGCGCCTGAGCGCGCACAATATATTCGTGTGATGTATGCTGAATTGACACGTATTCTCAATCATACCATGTGGTTGGGAGCTGTGGCGCTTGATATTGGTGCAATGACTGTCTTTTTGTACTGCTTCCGTGAGCGTGAAGATATTTTTGATTATTATGAGGAAGTCAGTGGCGCGCGTATGCATGCGGCTTATTTTCGTCCCGGTGGTGTATCAAAAGACCTGCCTGATGGTTTGTTAGAGAAAATTAAGGGCTTTACTGAGCGTTTTCCAACTTATGTAGATGAATATGAAACGCTGTTGACTGAGAATCGAATCTGGAAACAGCGTAATGTGGATATTGCCACCGTTGATAAAGAGGCTGCATTGGATTGGGGTTTTACTGGTCCGATGATTCGTGGTTCCGGTGTTGAGTGGGATCTGCGCAAAAAACAGCCTTATGATGTCTATGATAAGATGGATTTTGATATTCCTGTTGGTGTCACAGGTGACTGTTATGATCGTTATCTGGTTCGTGTGGAAGAGATGCGTGAATCCAATCGTATTGTCCGTCAATGTATCGATTGGCTTGAGAAGAACGAAGGCCCTGTAAAAGTTGAAGATTATAAGTTAAGCAATCCGCGTCGTGCTGAAATGAAGGCCGATATGGAAGCTTTGATTCATCACTTTAAATACTTTCAGGAAGGTTTTCATGTTCCGAAGGGTGAAGTGTATCAGGCTGTGGAGCATCCAAAGGGTGAGTTCGCGGTGTATATCGTTTCTGATGGTTCCAATAAGCCTTACCGCATGAAGGTACGTGCACCAGGTTTTGCCCATATTGAAGCCTTGGATTATATGATCCGTGGTCACATGATTGCTGATGTTGTAGCGATTCTTGGAACACAGGATATCGTGTTTGGGGAGGTTGACCGATGAGTGCGGATGCAGTTCGCTTCAGTGATGAACGTCTGACTGAGATTGCAGCGTTGGTGAAAACTTATCCCGGTGCGCAGTCTGCTTTGATGCCTGTATTGTATATGGCGCAGGAAGACTTTGGTTATATCTCTATGGAAGCGCAGAAAATGATTGCCCAAGTGTTGGGTTTGCGTTTGATGCAGGTACGCGAAGTCGTGACCTTTTATACCATGTTTCGAGAGCAGCCGACAGGTAAGTATCTATTGGAAGTCTGTACAAATGCTGGTTGCATGCTGAATGGTGCCAATGAGTTGGTTGCTCATATGTGTGAGACTTTAGGTATCAAACAGGGACAAACTACAGCTGATGGTTTGTTTACCGTCACAGAAGTTGAATGTGCTGGAGCTTGTGGTGGTGCACCTGTTGTACAGGTTAATAACGTCTATCATGAAAAGGTTACACCTGAATTGATGGATTCTTTGATCACTCGAGTGCGTGATGGGGGTGCGGCATGATGCTTTTGCAGGATAGCAAAACCACACGCGCACTAGCGCGCACGAAGTGTGAGACACATGGAGGTGTGGCATGACCATTTCCTCTGATCCAAAACAAGTAAAACAGATCTGTTTTGATAATATCAACGTGCCGGGCATGAATACATTGGCGGTGGCCCGTGAAAATGGGGCGTATGCATTTCTGCCGACTGTCCTGAAAGATTTTAGTTCAAGTAAAATTATTGATGAAATGAAAACATCCGGTCTGCGTGGACGTGGTGGTGCTGGCTTTCCTACCGGGCTGAAATGGTCATTCGTGCCGCGTAATACGGGCAAGCCAATTTATCTGCTATGCAATGCAGATGAAGGTGAACCGGGTACATTCAAAGATCGTGATATTATGCGTTTTGATCCACATCTTTTGATTGAAGGCATGATTATGGCTGGTTTCGCACTTGGCGTGAAAGATGCTTATATCTATGTTCGTGGTGAATTTGTGCATGAAATTAATGTGCTTAATGCCGCTATTAAAGAGGCTCGTGCTGCTAATTTACTGGGTGAAAATATCTTGGGTAGCGGCTTCAGCATGAATCTTGTTGTTCACCGTGGTGCTGGCGCTTATGTATGTGGTGAAGAGACCGCTTTGATCGAATCACTGGAAGGTAAATCGGGACGTCCGCGTTTTAAACCGCCATTCCCGGCAGTTGAAGGTTTCTATGGCTGCCCTACCGTGGTGAATAATGTCGAAACGCTATCGACCGTGCCGGCTATATTGGAGCATGGTGGTGCCTGGCATGCTGCGATTGGCATTCCAAATAATACTGGCTGCAAAATTTTCTCCGTTTCGGGTCATGTGAATAGACCGGGTAATTATGAAGTACCTATGGGAACTTCGATGAAGACCCTGATTGAAGAGTATTGTGGTGGTCTTCAGCACGGTACTGTGCCGAAAGTTATTATTCCGGGCGGTTCATCTACGCCGTGGTTAACTGCGGAAAATTATAATGTGCCACTTACCTATGACGATATTATGAAAGCAGGCTCCTTTTTGGGTTCTGGTGCGATTATTGTGATGGATGAAACTGCCGATTTGGTGGCTCTGACACGTCGTTTGGCGCATTTTTATGCGCATGAATCGTGTGGACAATGTACGCCGTGCCGTGAAGGTACGGGATGGTTGGAGCGCGTGATTACGCGTGTTGAGAATGGTCAGGGAACCAATGATGATGTGACTGTGTTGAGTGAAGCGGCGACACATATGGCTGGGCGCACGATCTGTGCGTTGGCTGAAGGTGCTGCTGCACCAGTATTATCATTGCTCAAACATTTTCCTGAAGATGTGCAAGCTTGTCTGGGAGAGAATGCGGCATGACAATTTATCACGATAGAGAAATTGCGCGCTTGAAGAGCGCCCGTAAGGGTGACGCACATGGAGGTGCGGCATGACCTCTTTATTTATTAATGACCAAGAAGTCGAAGTTGCAGCTGGAACCAGTATTTTAGAAGCCTGCCGTGAGAACGGCCATGATGTTCCCTATTTTTGTTATCACCCTGAGTTATCTGTAGCGGCAAATTGCCGTATGTGTTTGGTACAGGTCGAAGGTTGGGGCAAGCCTGCGGCATCATGCTGTACACCGGTTGGCGAAGGCATGAAGGTGATTACAGAATCACCGGCATTGGAAAAAGATCGTGAGATGATGATGGAGTATCTGCTTATTCATCATCCGCTGGATTGCCCTGTCTGTGATCAGGGTGGTAGTTGTAAACTGCAGGATTACACCGTCGAGCATGGTGCATCCAAAGGGCGTTATAGCGAGCCTAAACGTGCTGTAGTCAATTATGAGTTAGGTCCCTTTGTGAATACCTGTATGACGCGCTGTATTCATTGCACACGCTGCGTACGTTTTGCTGATGAAGTCGCGGGCACTGGTGATATCGGTGTGTTGAACCGTTCCGACCATATGACCATCGCCGGTATTGTTGAGGAGGCGTTGGAGTCTGAGCTCTCTGGTAATTTGCCGGATATCTGTCCTGTTGGTGCCCTGCTTGATAAGCCTTCTCATGATGTATCTCGCCCGTGGGAGATGACACATCATCGGAGCACATGTACGCAGTGTCCCAATGGCTGTGATATTCAAATTGAATCGCGTGCTGATGAAGTGATGCGCATTCAACCTGTCGAAAATAGTCCTGAACCATGGATTTGTGACCGTGGTCGCTATGTATATGATGCTTTCCGCTCCGATTACCGTATTTTGGCTCCTAAAGTTCGTCAAGATGGTGAGCTTAACAGTGTTGATTGGGATGATGCATTTGCTAAAGCGTCAGAGCTGCTTAAAGACAAGCGTGTTGGTATTTTGTTGTCACCGGATTGGAGTGTAGAAGGCCAGACTGCCATCCGTTTAATGCGTGATGAATTGTTTCCAAATGCGCATGTTGCTTATGATTTGCATCGCCGTGATATGCGTCCGTTCGCCTTTGAAGAAGGTTTTTCCATGACTACAGCTCAAATCGCGGATGCTGATCAGGTTGTAGTGTTGGGCTCAGATTTGAGGCAGCGCCTGCCACTGTTGATGCAGCGTCTGCGTAAACGTGGTCTGGCTGGTAAACCCGTATCAAGAATCGGTGCGATGAATTACCGTACCAATATGGATATCAGTAGCGATGCTTTGATTCGTCCACGTGATTGGTTCGGTGTTATTGCGCGTGCCATGGAGCAGGTAAGTGTACTGGGCAAAACCGCAGCTGGGTTTGAAGCATGGATTGCAGCTGTACCGGACCGCCATGAGGCGGGCAAGATATTGGCTGATGCTTTAATGGCTGATAGCTGTGCACTACTTGTTGGTGAAGAGATTCGTTCGCATGCTGATGCTGCGGCTTTGATTCAGGGGCTGGATCTGTTGATGCGTGCCTGTGGCCATGCAGAAAAAGAGAATGATGGGCGTAATTTGATGCCGGAAGGTATGAATACGCAGGCGCTTAGTGCCACTTTTGGTGATGTGCGCGTCAGTGCTGGAGATCTGTTTGCCGCTGCAACTGCCGGTGAATTGGATGCTCTGATTCTTGTCGGTAGCGATCCGCTGGGTGATGGGCTGTTCCCTTCTGCTGCAAAAGCGGCGCTTGAAAAAGTGGCTTTGGTACAGATTGGTGCTGTTGCAGGTCAAGTCAGTGATTATGCAGAGGTGCAGCTGCCTGCCGCCGCCTATTCAGAGATCGAAGGTAGCTTTATCAATATGGAAGGACGTATTCGCGTGGCGAATAACCCAATCAAATCATTGGGTCAGGAACGTCCACTGTGGAAAGTGATGATGCGCATGGTGCAGGTGATGGGTGGTGCTGTACCAGTCGTTAATCTGACTGAGTTGCGCGATGTTGCGCGCCAGAAAATACCTGCATTAGCTGGTGCATGGCAAGGTGCGGAGCAGGATAGTGTATTGATTGCACCGGCTCGTAATAAAGGTGTTGCAACAGTTCCACGTGTGCAGAACAGCAGCTTTACACTTGATGTTGTGAGTCGTTATTCCATGTATCGTGAAGGCGCATGGGTACGGGCATCCAAAGCGTTGACTGAAGCTGGTAGAATACATGCTTTGGGCGATGTATTGGTGCATCCGGAAACATTAAGTAGTAGTGGCCTCGCCGAAGGTGAGAATACTGTGACGACATTCTTGGGTTCAGCAAGCTATAACATTGCTGTGCGTGATGATGTCAGCCCGGGTGTGTTGTTTGTCTCCAAACGTGGTGTGGCTGGTGACTTGTCCGATGTGACAGAAGCTTCAATTGCAGGGGGGGCGGAATGATAATTTTTCAGGATAGAAAAATTACATGTGCCTTGGCACGCACGAAGTGTGACGCACAAAAAGGCGTGAACGCCGTTTGGACGAGCGTAGCTCGCCTTCAAGGTGAGGGGGCTGGATGCCCTGAATCACATGGAGGTGCGGCATGAGTGGATTAGATATGGCGATTCAGGGTGGTATCTGGGCGCTGGAAATTCTTGCGATTGCTGTACCGGTTGCATTGTCGGTAGCTTATATTACCTACTGCGAACGCCGTGTGATCGGCTTTATGCAGGCGCGTAAGGGGTGTAATCGTGTTGGTCCGGCCGGTTTGTTGCAGCCGTTGGCTGATGGTTTGAAGCTGGTCTTAAAAGAGACGATTATTCCGGCTCAAGCCAATAAACTACTATTTATTGGTGCGCCACTGTTGTCTCTGATGCCGGCTCTGGTGGCGTTTGCTGTTGTACCATTTGGCGAAACTTCGTTGTTTGGTGTGTGGGAAACACCGCATATTATGGCGATCTCGAACCTTAATGTTGGTCTGCTCTATGTGATGGCAATCGCTTCACTATCCGTGTACGGGGTATTGATGGCGGGCTGGGCGTCAAACTCCAAATATCCAATCATGGGCTCGATTCGTTCTACGTGTCAGATGATTTCGTATGAAATTGCCATGGGTTTCGGTCTGGTTACAGTAATGATGCTGGCCGGTTCACTGAATCTGGCTGATATCGTACATGCTCAGGCTGGTGGTATACTGCACTGGTATATGATCCCTCTGTTCCCGATGTTGCTGGTCTTCTTTATCTCTGGTTGTGCTGAAACAGGCCGTACTCCATTCGATCTGACTGAAACTGAAGAGCTGGTTGCCGGTTATTACACAGAATATTCAGGTATGTGGTTCGCTACATTCTCACTGGCTGAATATGGTGCGATGATTTTGATCTCCCTGCTGACCTCAATCCTGTTCCTGGGTGGATGGTATGCTCCGATCGCTGCATTGGACTTTATTCCGGGTACGATATGGTTGCTGGGTAAAAGTGCATTGTTGATCTTCGTATTTATCTGGTTCCGTGCAACATTCCCGCGTTACCGTTATGATCAGATGATGCGTCTGGGTTGGAAAATCTTCCTGCCGTGGACGTTTGGTTGGATCTTTGTCATTGGTATATTCATTTACACGCCGGGCTTAGACAGCATTATCGATTTCTGGCTAGCGTGGAGGTAACGGTATGCTGAAACGTGCATTTAAAACATGGTTCCTATGGGAATTACTGATTGGTCTCTCTGTAACCGGCCGTTATTTCTTTAAAAAGAAAATTACTGTTGAATATCCTGAAGAGAAGACACCATTATCTCCCCGTTTTCGTGGGTTACATGCCTTGCGTCGTTATGAGTCGGGTGAAGAGCGTTGTATCGCTTGTAAGTTGTGTGAAGTTGTTTGTCCTGCTCTGGCGATCAGCATCGAATCAGAAGAGCGTGATGATGGTTCCAGGCGCACAACGCGTTATGATATTGATTTTACCAAATGTATTTATTGTGGCTTTTGTCAGGAAGCCTGTCCTGTGGATGCCATTGTAGAGACACAAGAATTTGAGTACGCAACTGAAACGCGTGCTGAATTATATTACGATAAAGATATGTTATTGGCTGTAGGTGATCGTTATGAAAAGCAGATTGCTGCAAATATCGCAGCTGATGCGCGTTATAGTTGATCTGGAGGCCGATATGAAATTCAAATGGTCTTTGTTCAAGTCCGATAGGGGGGCGTAATGCTCGAAACTGCATTTTTTAATCTGTTTGCAGGTTTGTCGATTTTTGCTGGCCTGGGTGTGGTGCTATCACGTAATACCATGCATGCAGTGATGTTTCTGATCTTTTGCTTCTTTAATGCAGCCGGTCTGTTCTTTCTACTTGATGCCGAGTTCCTCGGAATTATTCTGATATTGATCTATGTCGGTGCTGTGATGGTGCTATTTATGTTTGCCATCATGATGCTTGAAGTGAATGTGTCGAAGATGCGTGAGGGCTTTCAGCAGTATCTGCCAATCGGTGGTATGATTGCCGTGATCCTGATGATTGAATTTGTGGCAGCTTCTACAACCGGCGTGTTCACAGAGGGTGCGAAAGCAACTGCGGAACATTTCGCACAGGATGTAAACAATACCAAAGAAATTGGCAAGGTGTTGTATACTAAATATCTGCTGGGTTTTGAAATTGCCGCGATTATTCTGCTGGTGGCTTTGGTTGGCGCGATCGTGTTGACCATTCGTGGGCGTAAAGACGCCAAATATCAGAATGTATCGAAGCAGGTAAATGTGCGCAGAGAAGATCGTGTGCGCAAGGTGAGTATGTAATGGTTGGATTATCTGAATATCTGATTGTAGCAGCAGTGCTGTTTTCTCTTGGTGTGATTGGGCTTTTTTTGAATCGTAAAAATGTCATTGCCATTTTGATGTGTATCGAGCTGATGTTATTGGCTGTGAACATTAACCTGGTGGCTTTTTCGCATTATTTGAATGATATATCGGGTCAAATCTTTGTCTTCTTTGTGTTGACCGTCGCCGCATGTGAAGTGGCTATTGGTCTGGCAATTCTGGTGAGCTTCTATCGTCTGCGTCGCTCAATCGAAATTGAAGACATCAATACGTTACAGGGTTAAGGGGGAGCAAACGTGGAAGTACTGAATACAACTGAACTGCTCGCTATTCCTGGCCTGCCATTGCTGGCTGCATTGGTAGTTGGTCTGTTTGGCTGGGCATTGAAAGAGACTCTGTCCCATCTGATTACCTCTGGTGCGGTAATTTTATCGGCACTATTGTCGATTCACATTTTCACACAGGTATTAGCTGGCGCCTCATTTGAGGGGAATTTCTGGACCTGGATGATTGCCGGTGATTTTATCGTGCCTGTTGGTATGCTTATTGATCGCTTGACCGTTATCATGATGATCACCGTGACCATTGTTTCTGCCTGTGTGCATATCTATACCATAGGTTATATGCACGGTGACCCGGGATATGCGCGTTTCTTCTCCTATATCTCAGCCTTTACCTTCTCCATGCTGGTTTTGGTTATGGGTAACAACTTCTTCACACTGTTCTTTGGTTGGGAAGCGGTTGGTCTGTTCTCATATCTGTTGATTGGCTTCTGGTATAAACGTGAAAGCGCGAACCATGCAGCCATGAAAGCATTCATTGTGAACCGCGTGGGTGACTTTGGTTTTGCCGTAGGTATTTTGGCCGTTTGGTACTATTTTGGCAGTGTCGAATACACTACTGTATTTGCCAAGGTACCTGAGCTGGTAGCAAATAATGTATCACTGCATTTCATGGACTGGGAAATTTCTGCTATTACATTTATCTGTCTTGCCCTGTTTATTGGGGCGATGGGTAAATCCGGTCAGGTGCCGTTGCATGTCTGGTTACCGGATTCCATGGAAGGTCCAACTCCAATCTCGGCATTGATCCATGCTGCAACGATGGTAACTGCCGGTGTATTTATGGTGGCCCGTCTATCTCCGATGTTTGAGTTTTCAGAAGTAGCGCTTGCCGCTGTAGTTCTGGTTGGTGCTGTGACAGCATGGATGTGTGCTACGATTGGTTTGGTGCAGAATGATATCAAACGTGTTATCGCTTACTCTACCTGTTCACAGTTAGGTTATATGTTTGTTGCCTGTGGTGTTTCAGCGTATTCAGCCGGCATCTTTCATCTTATGACACATGCTTATTTTAAGGCTCTGTTGTTCCTGGCAGCAGGTTCTGTGATCCATGCTGTGATGGCACAACAGGATATTCGTAAGATGGGTCAATTGCGTAAATATATGCCAATTACCTATATTACCATGTTTTTGGCAGCACTCGCCTTGTCTGGTGTGCCTCCATTTGCGGGTTTCTTCTCTAAGGATCTGATCATTGAAGCTACAATGATGCGTGAATTTACTGAATATGGCTGGGTAGGCACGTTCGCGACGTTTGCACTGTTAACCGGTGTGTTTATGACTGCCTTTTATACCTTTCGCATGTTCTTCCTTACGTTCCATAACTCGGATCGTGTTGATGCTCAAACCAAGGCTCATTTGCATGAATCACCTAAGGTAATAACCATTCCATTAGTTGTGCTAGCAATAGGCGCTGTGTTCTCCGGTATGTGGGGTGTGATGTATCTGGATATCGCTAACCCTGAAATTGCCAAAGGCTTCTTTGGCAGCAGTCTGTTTGTTCTCGATGCGCACAATCCACTGATGAAATTGGCTGAACATGGTGAGCATGGCATGTTCCATTTCCTGGGAACGATGCCATTTTGGTTAGCCATTGGTGGCATTGCCTTGGCCTATGTGATGTATTTTCGTGAAACAGCATGGCCTGCTAAAATTGCAGCATCTGTACCGTGGTTGTATAAATTTCTACTCAACAAATGGTATTGGGATGAGTTCTATGATAAAACAATTGTGGCACCGGCACGTTGTTTGGGTACCTACTTGTGGAAATCAGGTGATCTTAAAGTGATCGATAAGGGCATTATTCACGGTGGTATTATTGATACAATTGTAGCTGGTGCGGCACGCATGCGTGCGATACAGACCGGCATGGTATTTCATTATGCATTTGCGATGGTGATAGGCGTCTTCGGATTCCTGACCTATCTGTTGCTACAAGGTTAAGGGGAGAGAACGACGATGGATTTGAACAACGTTCTGGATTTTCCTATCCTGTCACTGAGCATCTTTTTACCGACGCTTGGCGCCTTGATTATCTGGTTATTTGTACGCGGCGATAATGCTGTTCGATGGGCATCACTGATTGTTGCTGTTGCAACCTTTTTAGTGACCCTGCCTTTGGCACTGAACTTTGATACAACAACAGCACATATGCAGTTTGAAGAGTTTCACCACTGGATACCTGCCTTCAATATTAATTATCATCTAGGTTTGGATGGCATCTCAATGCCGTTTATTGTGTTGACCAGCTTTCTTACTGTGGTTTGTATTATATCTGCATGGCAATGCATTCAGACACGTGTGAAAGAGTACATGATTGCTTTCTTAATTCTGGAAACGACACTGATTGGTGTATTTAGTGCGCTTGATGCAATTCTGTTTTACTTCTTCTGGGAAGCACTACTGATTCCTATGTACCTTATCATTGGTATCTGGGGTGGAAAGAATCGTGTTTATGCTACGATTAAGTTCTTTCTCTATACCTTAGCAGGCTCGGTGCTGATGTTGATTGCTGTGTTGGCGATGTACTTCGAAGCTGGTCATACATTCAGCATGTTGGATTTCATGGACTATCCGTTTGATTTCACTTGGCAGTTCTGGATTTGGATAGCTTTCTTTATCGCTTTTGCTGTGAAGGTGCCGATGTGGCCAGTGCATACATGGTTGCCGGATGCGCATACCGAAGCACCGACTGCAGGCTCAGTGATTCTGGCAGGTATTCTGCTTAAGCTGGGTGCTTATGGTTTCTTGCGCTTCTCACTGCCGATGTTACCTGATGCATCACAATATTTTGTGCCGCTGATGATTGGTTTGTCGTTGGTTGCAATTGTATACATCTCATTGGTTGCCATGATGCAGACGGATATGAAGCGTCTTATCGCTTATTCATCCATCGCACATATGGGCTTCGTCACACTCGGAACATTCATGTTTACACAGGCGGCACTTGAAGGTGCTATCATTGGCATGATCTCACATGGTTTTGTTGCAGCAGCACTGTTCTTGTGTGTTGGGGTGATGTATGACCGATTACATACTCGAGAGATAGGTGATTATGGTGGTGTGGTTAACGTCATGCCTGTGTTTGCTGCTGTGATGCTGTTCTTTTGTATGGCCAATGTGGCTCTACCAGGTGCATCTGCATTTGTCGGTGAAATCATGGTGCTGATTGGTACGTTTGAAGCTGCTCCAACCCATCTAGGTATCTCGGCCAAATGGATTGCGATTGCAGCAACGACATCGGTAGTACTGTCAGCTTGCTACACCTTATGGATGTACAAGCGCGTTATTATGGGTGACTTGGTGAAAGATAGTGTTAAATCTATGCAAGATATGACTATTCGTGAATTTGGTTATTTTGTGCCGTTGATTATTCTTACACTGTGGTTGGGTTTCTATCCGCTACCTGTTTTGGATTTTCTACACGTTTCCGTATCACATCTGATTGATCAGGTATCAACAAGTAAGCTCGATGCAGCTGCTGCTCTGTTACAGGCCGTGCCTGCAGCAGAAGCTGCGCATCATTGAAGGAAGTGAACCATGGCTAATGTGACATTCCCGTTTCCGTTCCCTGATCATCTGATCACGCTATTGCCCGAAATGATCGTGGCAGTGCTGGCTATGATCTTGTTGTTAGTGGATCTGTTTATATCAAAAGAGAATAAAGTATGGACTGCTTATCTGGCAATTATGGCAATTGCCGCAGCAGCAGTAGCAACCGTTCAGCTATATCCGGCGGGATCAATTGAAGCGTTCTATGGTTTCTTTGTGTTTGATCCATTTGCTGCATTTAGTAAGCTATTAATCTTTGCCGCAACAGCGATTTCGATTGTATTGTCGATTGATTATATGAAGGATGAGAACCACGTTGGTGAATATTATGTGCTGATGTTGTTTGCGATGCTGGGTATGATGTTGATGGTTTCTGCAACGAACTTCATCATTCTCTATCTTGGCATGGAGCTTATGGCACTATGTATCTATGTGTTGGTGGGTTATCAGCGTGAGGTGCTTCGTTCGAATGAGGCGGCACTTAAATACTTCATTCTTGGTGCATTATCATCGGGTATGCTGCTCTATGGCATCACCTTCCTGTATGGTGTGAGTGGCAGTTTTGATTATACCGAAATGGGCACTGCATTAATGTCTGCAGACAGTAGTTCGCATGCCGCGGTCTTATTGGGGCTGGTGTTCTTACTGGCAGGTCTGGCATTTAAAGTTTCAATGGCACCATTTCATATGTGGACGCCGGATGCATATGAAGGTGCACCAACACCGATTACTGCATTCATGTCAGTTGCACCGAAGGTGGCTGGTTTTGTCGTTATTATACGTATTGCCATTGACGCCCTGCCTGCAGTTCAAGATGAGTATATGACTATATTAATTGGTATGGCCGTGCTGACGATGGCTGTAGGTAACCTTGCGGCGATTGCGCAACGCAATATCAAACGTATGCTGGCTTATTCTACTGTCGGACATGTTGGCTTTGTGATGCTTGGTGTCATTGCTGGAAACGCTGATGGTTATGCTGGTATTTTGGTTTACTTGTCAATTTATCTGATTATGACTTTGGGTCTGTTTGCGATCATTATCTTGATGCGTCGTGATGGCATTCAGGGAGAGCTGCTGGATGACTTTGCCGGCCTGTCAAAGACACGCCCTGGATATGCACTTGCGATGGGTCTGTTTCTATTCTCGCTCGGTGGCATTCCTTTCCTAGCAGGCTTTTGGGCTAAATACGCGGTGTTTATTGCAGCAGTCGAGGCGGGGCATCTCTACCTAGTACTTTATGCTCTACTGTTCTCTGCTGTAGGGGCGTTTTATTATATTCGAGTGGTCAAATACATTTACTTTGATGAAGCGCGCGTAGCCTTTAATTTTTCGGATAGTCGATTGATGCAGGCAACTGTAGCGATTACAGCTATTGCTATTGTTGCTCTGGGCGTTTATCCGGATCCATTAATGGAAGTGTGTAAACAGGCTTTGGTGGGGTTGATTTAAGGGCTATTATTTGCACAAACAGTTGATGAAATAGTTTGTGCTAAATATCTACTTGTCACAAGGCTATATTGGCGCTAAAATGCGCCTCGCTTAGAACGAGGGGACGGATTGCATTAGTAATTCATCTATATGTTTACTGGGGAGTTAAGGCTCTGGAAAATATGACCGCTTTACCACGTATCGTACGCATGCAAGTTGTTGCGGGGGTGCTTGGAAGCCTGGCGCTTATTGTGTTTGGTTATGTTGATTACGCATATGCTTATCTATTTGGCGTGTTGCTTATGACTGCAAATGCATGGTGGCTTGCTCGTCGATTGAATAAAGCGCTTGTTATGAGTGCAGAAGCGGGGCAACGTTCTCTCTATGCGGGGGCTGCACTTCGCTTTGTGGCTTTGATAGCGGGATTGCTATTGGGTCACTTCATCGGTCTCCATTTGATGTTGGTGGCGGCTGGTATATTTGTTGCACAGGCGCTGATTTATGTGGGTGCCTTGCTTGAGTTGAAGAAAGAGCAGGATGATCAAGAGTCATCTGCTATAAAGAATGAGTATAAGGGAGATGGGTTTGGCTGATACGAGTCATGGTGAAGGCGGCATCGCTGGTCACCTTCAGTACTGGACATTAAAAATTGATGAGTCCAACCCTTTCATGCAGATTCATCTTGATACCATGTTGGTTTCAATTGTTGTTGCTGCAGGTCTGTTTATTTTTGCGCTATGGTTGAAGTGTCGTTTGGTGGAAGGTGCGCCATCCGGTGCGCAGAATTTCATGGAGTCTGTTGTTGGTTTTATCGACACAACTGTAAAGGATAACTTTCCAGTGCATAATCCATTGATTGCTCCGCTGGCTTTTACTGTGTTTGTTTTCATCGCATTGATCAATACGATTGATATTCTGCCTGCGTTCTTGTTGGGCAATATTGCACATCTATTTGGTGTTGAACACTTCCGTCCAGTGCCTACGAATGACTTGAATCTGCCTGCTGCTATGGCTGTGTCGGTGTTTATTCTGGTGTTGTATTATGAGTTCAAGCTTAAGCCGGCGCATTTCCTGAAAGAGCTGGTGATGGAGCCGTTTACAAGTTTGGTTCCAGTTTACCTGCGTCCATTTGTTATGCCGATAAATCTTATTCTAAAGTTGGTTGAGGAAGTTGCTAAGCCTTTGAGTCTCTCTTTCCGACTGTTCGGTAATATGTTTGCAGGTGAGGTTATATTCCTGTTGATTGCATTCCTGCTTCTGGGCGGTGGTGCAATAGGTATGGCTGCAGGCTTCTTTGTCGGCGTGGCTTGGACAATTTTCCATCTGTTCATTGGCATTTTGCAGGCATTTATCTTCATGATTCTAACGGTTGTGTATCTCTCAATTGCACATCAGCCTGTAGAGCACTGATTTTCAAAAAAAAATATACATAACAATTTAAACGAAAGGAGAATATAAATATGGACGCTACAACAATTATCACAGCTGCATCTGCAATCTCGGTTGGTGTAATTCTGGCTGCTGCAGGACTAGGTTCTGCTATTGGCTGGGGTCTCATCTGTTCGAAAGCACTAGAAGGTATTTCCCGTCAGCCGGAAATGCGCCCACAGTTGATGTTTAATATGTTCATCTTTGCTGGTCTGATGGAGTCTTTTCCTTTCATCATCATGGCATTCGCTTTGTGGTTCTTGTTCGCTAACCCATTCTTGGGCTAATTGAAGACCTGGGTACAGAAAGAATTAAGGACTAAAGAGGAGGTCACATGAGTTTAGACCTGACATTTATTGGTCAGATCGTTGTTTTCCTGACATTGGTATTTCTGATGAGGAAGTATCTATACGGCCCAATGGCCGAGTTGATGGAAGCACGCTCGAATAAAATTGCTGAAGGTTTGGCTGCTGCAGATGCTGGTAAAGAAGCTTTTGCAAATGCTCAAGCTGAAATTGCTGAACAGTTGGCAGAAGCACGTACAAAAGCAGTTGAAATTATTGCTGCTGCTGAAAAGCGTGCTGCAGAGCTGAGCGAAGAGTCCGTTGCAAGGGCTCGTAATGAAGCAGAAGGTATTATCGATTCTGCACGTGAAGAAGTTCACGCTGAGCTTAATCGTGCAAGACAGACGCTGCGCTCGGAAGTTGCTGGTATCGCCATGATGGCTGCTGAAAGTGTTGTTGAAGCTGAGTTGGATGCTTCGCGTCACAGCGCATTGATTGAAGGTATTGTAAGCAAGGGCTTTGGTAACGCATGAGTACTTCGCAGATATCTCGCCGCTACGCCGTAGCACTGTTTGAGTTGATTGGTGAAGGCGTAAGTTTACAGGAAGATCTTACTAAGGCCGCTGCCGTAGTAGCTCTTGATGAAGTGTCTGCGTTGATTGCTTCACCTGAATATCCCGCTTTGTTAAAGCAGGAAGTTATTGTTGCAGCTGCAGGTGATAAATTATTGCCTGAAGTTGTGCGATTGCTAGAAGTTCTAACAGAGCGAAATAAGGCAAGTTTGTTGCCTGAGATATCAGCCATCGTTGATGAAATGGTTCGTTTGGCTGAAAGTGAAGTTGATGCTGAAGTTACTGTCGCCTCTACTTTAGATGAAGAGAGTAGGCAGAAGCTGACTAAGGCACTTGAAGTAACAACGGGTAAAAAAGTGCGTGTTAGCGTTTCAGAAGATAAAGCCATTCTTGGTGGCTTGGTTGTCCAGATTGGAGACCGTAAAATAGATTATTCGTTGCGTACGAAGCTGGCCGGTTTGCACCGTGTCCTTGCTTCTTAAGTAACAGACTGAGTATTAGAGGAAAATAAACATGAAGCTCGATACCGCAGAAATTAGTTCAATTATTAAAGACAAGATCAAAGGCTTTGAAGTCAGTGCTGCTGACGCCAATGTCGGTCGTATTGTATCCATAGGTGACGGCGTAGCTCTCATTCACGGTCTTTCCGGTGCAATGGCTGGCGAAATGCTAGAGATGCCTGGCGGCGTTATGGCTATGGTGCTGAACTTGGAAGAAGACAGCGTTGGTGCTGTTATTCTTGGTGAGTTTACGACCTTGTCCGAAGGTGATGAAGTTAAATGTACGGGTAAAGTATTTGAAGTGCCCGTCGGTCCAGAACTTAAAGGTCGCGTAGTTAACGCCTTGGGTCAGCCTATTGATGGTAAAGGCCCAGTTAAAACTACTCAGACTGATGCGGTAGAAAAAATTGCACCAGGTGTAATTGAGCGTAAATCAGTCGATCAGCCTTTGCAGACGGGTATTAAATCGATTGATGCGATGGTTCCTGTCGGACGTGGTCAGCGTGAGTTGATCATTGGAGATAGGCAGACTGGTAAAACAGCTATTGCAATCGACTCTATCATTAGTCAGAAAAACACTGGCGTTACATGTGTATATGTAGCTGTTGGTCAGAAAGCCTCTACAGTTGCAACTGTTGTTCGTACATTGAGCGAACATGGTGCATTGGATAATACCATTATCGTTGCTGCTTCAGCTTCCGAGTCTGCTGCACTGCAATTCATTGCACCATATGCTGGCTGCACAATGGGCGAGTACTTCCGTGATCGTGGTGAAGATGCACTGATTGTATATGATGACCTTACTAAGCAGGCTTGGGCATACCGTCAAGTTTCTTTGATCCTGCGTCGTCCTCCGGGTCGTGAAGCTTATCCTGGTGATGTGTTCTATTTGCACTCCCGCCTGTTAGAGCGTGCTTCGCGTGTTGATGAGACATATGTTGAAAAATTCACCAACGGTGCAGTTAAAGGCAAAACAGGTTCTTTGACAGCTCTACCAATTATTGAGACTCAGGAAGGCGATGTTTCTGCATTCGTACCTACCAACGTAATTTCTATTACTGATGGTCAGATTTTCCTTGAAACAGCAATGTTTAACTCGGGTCAGCGTCCAGCGATTAATGCTGGTCTATCTGTATCTCGTGTTGGTGGTGCTGCTCAAACTAAAGCTATGAAGAAAGTTGGTGGTGGTTTGCGTCTGGATCTGGCTCAGTATCGTGAGTTGGCTGCATTTGCACAGTTTGCATCAGATCTTGATGAAGCAACGCGTCAGCAGATTGAACGTGGTAAACGTGGTGTTGAAATCCTCAAGCAGGACGAGAATGCTCCACAGGAAGTTGCAGAAATGACTGCAGTATTGTACGCATTGAATAACGGCGATTTGGATGATGTTGATTCTAAGAAGATCGTTTCGTTTGAAAAATCATATCTTGCGTACCTTAAGTCATCACACACTACATTGATGGATGGTTTGAATGCTAAGCCTGCCTTGAATGAACAGGTTGAAGAGGGTTTGCAGAATGCTATTGCAGACTTTAAATCAACTGGCACGTACTGATTAGGAATTAATCATGGCATCTGCTAAGGAAATACGCACCCAAATTAAGGCTATCCAGAACACTGGTAAAATTACCAAGGCGATGGAAATGGTTGCCGCATCTAAGATGCGCAAAGCTCAGGCTCGTGTGATTGAAGCACGCTCCTATGCTGAAGGCATCAGACGTGTAGTTGCTCATTTGATGGGTGCTCATCCAGAATTCCAGCACCCATTTTTGGTCGAACGTGATCAGATTAAAAAAGTTGGTGTGATCGTTATTACAACCGATAAGGGTTTGTGTGGTGGTCTTAATACTAACGCGCTGAAAGCTGCTCTCGGCTTGATGAAAGAGCAGACTGCTGATGTGGAAGTATTCACTATTGGACGTCGTGCTGGCTCCTTCATGCGTCGTATTGGTGCGCATGTAGAGGGTGTTGCTGAAAACATTCCCGATTCACCTGAATTGGCAGATATTCTTGGTGTCATTACTCTAGCTATTGAAAAATTCAAAGCTGGAGGCATAGATGAAGTACATTTGGTTTACTCTGAATTTGTCAACACAATGACACAGAAACCAACAACGATGCAGTTGATTCCTTGTCCTGTACCTGAAGATGAAGATACATCCGGTTACTGGGACTACCTATACGAACCTGAAGCTAAGATTGTACTCGAAGGTGTATTACGCCGTTATGTTGAGTCTCTGGTTTATCAAGCGATGTTGGAAAACAAAGCATGTGAACAATCAGCTCGTATGGTAGCGATGAAAGCAGCTACTGATAATGCTAAGGATATCGTTAAAGATCTTAGCATCACCTATAACAAGGCCCGTCAGGCCGCCATCACGCAGGAACTGGCAGAGATTTGTGCCGGTGCAGCTGCTGCTGGTTAATTAGAAAGATTTTAAGTGAGGTCATAACATGAGTACAGGTACCATTATCCAAGTGATCGGTCCGGTTGTGGACATTCGTTTCCCAGCTGGGGAATTGCCAGGCATCTATAACGCATTGAAAATGAGTGATCCTAAATTGACACTCGAAGTTCAGCAGCATGTTGGTGATAACACCGTTCGTGCTATTGCAATGGGTAGTACTGATGGTTTGAAACGCGGCATGCCAGTAGATGATACAGGCGCGCCAATCCAGGTTCCTGTTGGTGAAGCGACACTTGGTCGTATCATGAACGTGCTTGGTGAAGGCATCGATTTCGAAGGTGAAGATGTTCCTTCTGAAGATCGGTGGTCTATTCATCGTGCAGCTCCAAGTTTTGATGAGCTGTCACCTGCTTCTGATATTCTGGAAACAGGCATCAAAGTAATTGATTTGATCGCACCAATCGCCAAGGGTGGTAAAGTAGGCCTGTTCGGTGGTGCTGGTGTTGGTAAAACTGTAAACATGATGGAATTCATCAATAATATCGCTAAAGCACACGGTGGTTTGTCTGTGTTTGCTGGTGTTGGTGAACGTACCCGTGAAGGAAACGATTTCTATTATGAAATGAAAGAGTCCAATGTATTGGATAAAGTTGCACTTGTTTATGGTCAGATGAACGAACCTCCAGGTAACCGTCTTCGTGTTGCTTTGACTGGTTTGACTATGGCTGAGTACTTCCGTGATGAAGGCCGTGATGTTCTGATCTTCATTGATAACATCTACCGCTACTCACTTGCTGGTGTTGAAGTATCTGCACTGTTGGGTCGTATGCCGTCAGCTGTGGGTTATCAGCCTAACTTGGCTGAAGAGATGGGTCGTCTTCAGGAGCGCATTGCTTCTACTAAGAAAGGTTCTATTACATCTGTACAGGCTGTTTACGTACCTGCGGATGACTTGACTGATCCGGCTCCTGCAACAACGTTTGCGCATCTGGATTCTACCATTGTATTGTCTCGTCAGATCGCTGAATTGGGTATCTACCCAGCAGTTGATCCACTTGATTCTACTTCGCGTCAGCTTGATCCAAAAATTATTGGTATCGAACATTACGAAGTAGCACAGGGCGTTCAGCAGACTCTACAGCGTTACAAAGAACTACAGGACATTATTGCAATCCTGGGTATGGATGAATTGTCTGATGAAGACAAACTGACTGTACAGCGTGCACGTAAGATGCAGCGTTTCTTGTCTCAGCCTTTCCATGTTGCTGAAGTATTCACTGGTTCGCCAGGTGTTTACGCTAAGAAAGAAGAGACCATTAAAGGATTTAAAGGTCTTCTGGCTGGTGAATATGATCACATGCCTGAGCAGTCTTTCTACATGGTTGGTGACATTTCTGAAGCTGTCGCTAAAGCTGAAAAAATGGCAGCGAAAGGCTAATGGCTTCCACCATGCAGGTATTGGTTGCCACGGCAGAGCGCGAAGTTTATCGCGGTGAAGCTGAGTTTTTGGTTGCACCTGGTGCGGCTGGTGAACTTGGTATTTATCCAAAACATTGTCCGTTGTTAGCTTCATTAGCCACTGGTGAGCTTCGTATCACCAATGGTGACCATATTGACGAAGTGTTTGTTTCAGGAGGCTTTATTGAAATTCAGCCTGATATGATCACTGTACTTTCAGATTCAGCTGAACGTGCTGGTGATATTGATGAAGCCGCAGCCATTGAAGCTGCTCGTATTGCGAAAGAGATGGTTGAAACTACTCAAGGTGATATTGATTATGCTAAGGCTGAAGCTGAACTGTCTATGACAGCAGCGCGTCTGGCATGGCTTAGAAAGAAAAAGAGATAACACTGTTATCACTCATTTAAAGGGCCGCCATTGTGCGGCCCTTTTTTTATGTAAAAAAGAAACTGCAATCCTGCGAGCTTTCACTATAGTTCCAGATCACTCATTTACTTCATATTAAACGGAGAACTTCATGACTCAACTCCATTATCCAGATCTACAGGTCTGTGTATTAGCCGCTGGCAAAGGTAAACGTATGCACTCCAATCTTCCTAAGGTGCTGCATAAAGTATTGGGTCGCGCGATGATCGATTATATACTGCATACGGTAGAATCACTGACACCAAAAGGCATTGCAGTTGTAACAGGCCATGCCTCTGAGAAAGTACGCGAGCATGTTGGACAACCGGCGAATTTAGAGTGGGTGATCCAGGATAAGCAACTCGGTACCGGTCATGCTGTGAAACAGTGCGAGAAAGTGATCCGTGATGTCCGTGATGTGCTGATTGTTTGTGGTGATACGCCGTTATTAAGTGCGGAAACATTATCAAACCTTGTAGAGGGGCATCGCAAAGCCAATACAGATGTTACTGTTCTTTCGGCTATTCCATCCAATCCATTCGGTTATGGGCGCATTGTACGTGATGGGCATGGTCAGGTGTCCAGTATCGTTGAAGAGAAGGATGCCAGTGCTGAGCAGCAGAATATCAGTGAAGTGAGCAGTGGCATATATTGTGTGCGCTTTGAGGTGCTGTTTGATCTGCTGCGTGCAATTGGCAATACAAATGCCCAGTCTGAGTACTACTTACCTGATATCGTACCTTTGGCATTAGAAGCTGGCCAATCTGTAGAAGCCGTTGCTATGCATGATGCCAATGAGATGTTTGGTGTGAACGATCGCATACACCTTTCTCAGGTTGAAGATTTGATGCAAAAACGCATTATCGAAGATTGGCAGCGCCGAGGTGTTACTATTGAAAAGCCGGAAACGGTGCGTATTGAAGCTGGTGTTAGTATCGGTCTTGATACCACAATTCAGGCTGGCTGTTATCTGATTGGTTCAACTCAGATAGGCGATGAATGTAAGGTAGGGCCTAATGCAGTGTTGGTAGATGCACGGCTGGATGATCGTGTGAATGTGTTTGCCTTTAGTCATATTCACGGCGCGTCTGTGGGCTCCGATACATTGATAGGTCCTTATGCGCGTTTGCGTCCGGGGGCAGCACTTGATGAGAAGGTTCATATCGGAAACTTTGTTGAAATTAAAAATTCAGTTGTTGCCGAAGGCAGTAAAATTAATCATCTAAGTTATATTGGAGATGCCAATATTGGTTCTAACTGCAATATTGGTGCGGGTACTATTACCTGTAATTATGATGGTGCAAATAAATTTGAAACCAATATTGGTAATAATGTTTTTGTCGGTTCTGTGACTCAGTTAGTAGCGCCTGTAACTGTTGGCAATGATGCTACTATTGGTGCTGGTAGTACGATCACCCGTGATGTAACTGCTGGTGGTCTGACTCTATCTGAGCGCAGTAAGACGAAATATCTCCCTTTGTGGGAACGTCCAGTAAAAGTTAAGTCCTAATGTGCGGCATTGTAGGCGCAATTTCTGATCATAATGTTCTTCCTATTCTTATGGAGGGACTACAGCGATTGGAATACCGTGGTTATGACTCAGCCGGTGTGGCGATTAGAGATGAGAAGGGTGAGCTGAAACGATTTAGGGCTCTGGGTAAAGTCGCAGTCTTAAAAGAGGTCGTCGAAGAGTCGGGTATTGCGGGTAAACTTGGCATTGCACATACGCGCTGGGCAACCCACGGTGTGCCTGCAATGCGCAATGCACATCCACATATGAGTGGAGTCAGAGTGGGGGTGGTGCATAATGGCATCATTGAAAACCATAATGAGTTGCGTGATCGTCTGATCGGCTTGGGTTACAGTTTTACATCTGAAACTGATACTGAGGTTGTGGCGCATTTGATGGCGCATAAGCTGGAATCCGGTAAGTCACTATTTGACGCCGTTGTCGAATCAGCTGCAGAGCTTGAAGGGGCATATGCCATTGCAGCTACGTGCCCTGATAATACGGATAGTATTGTAGTGACCCGAGAGGGTAGCCCTCTGGTCATTGGCTTGGGTGAAGACAGCAATTATATAGCTTCTGATGTCACCGCCCTGTTATCGGTGACTCGTCGCTTCATCTTCCTTGAAGAGGGCGATGTAGCCGACGTTAGGCGTGATGGTGTTACGGTCTTTAACGCATCGGGTGAAGAGGTAGAGCGTGAAGTCAAAGAGTCAGCCCTCTGCAGTAGTACTGCTGATAAAGGCCCATACGCTCATTATATGCTTAAAGAGATTTATGAGCAGCCAGGGGTGATCTCGGAAACATTGGAAGGCCGCATTCATAAGGGGCGTTTGTTAGAAGCAAGTTTTGGCCATGAAACAACTGCACTGCTGGATAACACCAGACATGTACAAATCATTGCCTGTGGAACCAGTTATCACGCAGGTCTTGTTGCCAAATACTGGTTTGAGGAAGCTGGTGTTTCCTGCCATGTTGAAGTGGCTTCTGAATACCGCTATCGCAAGGCGGTTGTGCCTGATCATTCATTGTTGATTACCATTTCGCAGTCAGGTGAGACTGCCGATACGCTGGCTGCTTTGAAGGGTAGTCGATCTCAGGGTTATATTGGCAGCTTGTGTGTTTGCAATGTACCTGAGAGTTCTCTGGTCAGAGAATCTGATGTTTCGCTGATGACCCGTGCTGGCACAGAGATTGGTGTGGCCTCTACCAAAGCATTTACAACTCAGCTTGTAGCGCTTCGTTTGTTGATGATAGCACTTACCCGTCGTAAGGGGCTGACTAGCGAACAGGAAGAGGAGTTGGTCAACGAACTGCATGCACTACCGCGTCAGGTTGAGGTTGTGCTGCAATTGGCTGATGAGATTAAGATTATGGCGGCAGACTTTTCTGACAAACAGAATGCTCTGTTTCTTGGTCGTGGTGCATTTTACCCGGTAGCGATGGAGGGAGCGCTGAAGCTGAAAGAGATCTCCTATATTCATGCTGAGGCCTATCCTGCCGGAGAACTCAAACATGGCCCGCTGGCGCTGGTTGATGAATCGATGCCGGTGGTTTGTGCGCTGCCCGATGACCCATTGCTTGAGAAAGTCCTCTCCAATCTTCAGGAGGTGCGGGCTCGTGGTGGTGAGCTGTTCCTGTTCTCTGATCACACGGTAGATATTGGTCTGGATCGTTATCAGAGCCTGATGCTTTCAGATATCTATCCGGGTACAGCTCCAATTGTTTATAGTATTCCACTGCAGTTACTGGCTTATCATGTTGCACTAATCAAAGGTACTGATGTGGATCAGCCACGAAATCTCGCCAAGTCGGTGACGGTGGAATAGGTCCATTTATTTAGCCAGCATTATTCATGAATAATGCTGGCTAATATTTGTTCAATGCAGCTGCTGAGTTATCTACAGCTCCTGTTCGATAAAGGAAAATATGTGGCCTTGGCTGTCTTTACAGCTGATCAATGACGCAACACCTTTGATGGTCAGTTTTTCCTGCACGATGCTGCCGCCGCCTTGTAAGAAGCTTTCTGCAATATTATCGACAGAAGTGACTTCGTTGAGCTTCACACAATTGCAGTGGACGCTGATAAATTCAAAGGGTGCATCGCGTTTTTCAATGGCCCAGTCATCTTGTGATGCGGTCGAATCAAGCTGTTTGTTACGTGGGTTCTGATAGCTAATGTCTGATACTTTTACAGTAAACATGTTATCACCTCACATATCTTGTTTGTCACCTCATATACAAACTATCGCCTATTATTGAACAAAGATAAATGTTTTGAATCTCACGTTAGACTTCTAGTCGCACAAGACGCCTCTTTTTTCATGGTGCCGAAGCAACATTAAGCCTGCATGATGATTGGAATATTTACCTTGCGGCGGTTTAGGATGCTTATGTTACGGGCAACTTCACCTGCCAGTGCCTGATATGCTTTCGCCTGTTCTGAATCAGGCATGGCTGCAACGATAGGAGTTCCATCATCGGCATTTTGGCGGATTTGAATGTCGAGCGGGATATGCGCCAGTACATCGGTTGCATGCTGCTGACTTAGTCGGTCAGCGCCGCCCTCTGCGAAGATGGCAGAAGATTCACCGCAGTGCGGACAGATAAACTGGCTCATGTTTTCGACGATACCAAGGATGGGCACATGTACTTTATCAAACATGTTAATGCCTTTGTGGCAGTCAATCAGAGCAATATCTTGCGGTGTTGTAACCATGACAGCCCCGCTGACCGGGACAGTCTGGGTGAGGGTCAATTGAGCATCACCGGTGCCTGGTGGCATATCAATAAAGAGATAATCAAGCTCTCCCCATTCGACATCATTCAATAGTTGTTTCAATGCTCCGGCAACCATGGCTCCGCGCCAGATCATGGCCTGCTCTTTGGGTACTAGATAACCGATCGACATGGTTTTTAGACCATAATTTTCAAGCGGAATAATTGTTTCAGTATCTCTATCAATCTGTGGTTTTTTATCAGTCAGTCCCATCATACGTGGAATCGATGGCCCATAAATATCGGCATCAAGTAGCCCAACACGGGCACCAGTTTGAGCCATGGCGACAGCCAGATTGACAGTAGTGGTAGATTTGCCCACACCCCCCTTACCAGATGCTACTGCAATGATATTGGCTACACCTGGAATACCCTCTTTGCTTTTGGCGGCTGTGACTTTGGAACTCATGGTAATGTTGGCTGCTGTTATGCCCGGTAGTGCCAATAGTACTGCTTCAGCCTGACTCCTAAACTCCTCTTTGACAGGGCAAGCCGGTGTGGTCAGTTCGATGGTAAGAGCCACTGCAGTGCCATTGATGCTTATATCTTTTACAAAACCAAGCGAGACAATGTCTTTTTTGAAATCAGGATCGATAATAACTGAAAGAGCTTTGAGAATATCAGCTTCGGAAACCATGAGAAACCTCCATAGGTGACAGCATCGTCATAATCCCGACTGAATAGTCAACAATGATGATAGTGTGGGATAAAAAAATGCGCCAACCATTGTCAGAGCGTCGCCGAACCCAAGGTAGGGGAAGGTTCATAATAGAGGCTGTTTGAATAGGTAGGTGCTGATTTGTCTCTTTAATATTGATACTCTCTGCTCATGCAAGATGTATTATGCGTGGGGCACGCCTCATTCGATATTACCATGGCGCTGCTCAATCATCCTGAACCGGATGAGAAGAGTTTTGCCGATTCGATGCAGTTGGCTGGTGGTGGCCCAGCGGCCAATGCGGCGGTATGTGTGACGCGTTTGGGTGGATCAGCTGGTTTTTGTGGTTATTTGGGCAATGATCTTTTTGGTCAGGCGCATGTTGCGGAGTTCATCGCTGAAGGTGTGGATCTCGCCTACCTTATACGTGGTGATCAGGCCACGCCTGTATCACAGATACTGGCTAAACCGGATGGTTGTCGTTCAGTGGTGAATTTCAAGGCTGATACGCCCTGGCTTCAAGCTGAGGCTGTGCAGATATCGAAGTTGCCCAAAGTCATCTTATTTGATGGTCATGAGCCGTTACTGTCGCTTCAACTATGCCAATGGGCCAAACAACAAGGGATTGTCACCTTGCTCGATGCGGGCTCTCTGCATCAGGGGACACGAGATTTGGTCTCAGAGGTCGATTATCTGGTGGTGTCTGAAAAGTTCGCTCGTCAATTCTGTAATACAGATGATCTGTATATCGCTTTGGAGCTGTTATCAACGCACTGCGCCCATGTGGTGATTACACAGGGGGAAGCAGGGCTGATTTGGAGTCGTCATGGAGCCCAAGGTAGCCTGCCTGGATTTGACGTTGATGCAGTGGACTCTACAGGTGCTGGAGATGCATTTCATGGTGCCTTTGCATTGGGGCTGGCTCGAAATATGCCATGGTCTGAGTTGCTTCAATTTGCTTCGGCTGCCGGAGCGCTGAACTGTACGAAGCTTGGTGCACGATGTGGTTTGCCTGATCTCGATGCTCTGGAAAGTTTATTGGAGCGATCTGATGCATAAAATCCTCATCAGCGCCTGTCTGTTGGGACAAAATGTACGATACGATGGAAACAACAGCTTTTTTAATTCTGAGGTGTTACAGGGCTGGCGTCAGCAGGGGCGTTTGATTGCTTTATGTCCGGAAGTCGCCGGCGGTTTGCCAATACCAAGGCCACCAGCAGAAATAGAGGCTGGTAATGCTGAAGCAGTCATTAAAGGTGAGGCTGCGATTCGACGCAAAGATGGCACAGATGTAAGCGATGCATTTATGGCCGGTGCTGAAATAGCTTTGGCTCTATGCATGCAATACGATATCCGCATTGCGATCCTGAAAGAGGGCAGCCCCTCCTGTGGTGTAAACAAGCTTAACGACGGTAGTTTTTCAGCTACAAGAATCGCTGGTCAGGGGGTGACTTCGCGTTTGTTGACTCATCATGGCATCGCACTATTCAGTGAATTTCAAATTGTTGAAGCGGAAGCTCAATTGGCAAATTTGTCTAAGCTTGAAGCCGAGTAATCTCGAAGCTTCTTACAACTCTTTTGAATAGATGTTGCTTTCTTCAAGTCGGATTGAATAAGCGTTATGCAAAGAAACCTTGTTCAGAATGGAGCAGAAGCGTTCTACTATTTTACTGAACTAATGCGCTGGGTAAGCGCCTGGCTGATGAGTACTGCTTTTTCAGGCGGCAGGAAGGATAGAATTTTTCCGACTTTCTTTTCATCCATGAGTAGAAATATTTTGACGACAGTCGCCAGCTCCATACGAGCTATAACTGGTGCAGAGCGATCAGGTTTCATGCCTTCGTAAACCGCTGTTAGGCGTTTGATTTTTTTGCTTTTGATTTTTGATTCATCGGCTAGCCGTTGCTGAATACTGGCTTCAAGTTGCTCCAGCTCAGTGATGCGACGTTTGAGTTGATCTTCGGCCTGCTGCAAGCTCTGTTCACGTTGATCGAGGGTTTTGCTACGTTGATCCAGGCCACTTTTAAGCTGACGCAGCGAGCTGAGTGTCTCGTCTTCAATGATGCTGTTGGAATCTCTATTTAAACTTGATGCCTCCGCATTGGCAGATGGGATTAAATAGGACTCAATCAGAGCCAATGAATCAGCGCTACTGAGTTCAATTGATGGCGGAGCTGTTACGTCTGCTACTGTTGGTTCAAGGATGATAAGATCGGCTTGATTATCAGCTACAGCAATAGTTTGTGTGGCTATAGCTGAGGCTTGGATCGAACTACTTGGTAGCTGCCAGATAAACAGCCCTATCTTACTACCTAATAGCAGTCCGATGACTGCGAAGAGGGATATGGAGAGTTTACGTATAGACATCGTTTAGCTGGCCACCGTTGAGTGGCGAGCGGCAAACAGGTCATCAAGTTGACGCTGTTTTTTTTGTTCGAGCTGACGGTTATGTTGGCGTTGGTTGCTATGGTGCATTTTTTCACAACTATGATGTTTGCGAAATGCGATGCTGAATTTTTCCAACAGAGCCTGTTGTTGTTGCTCTAGCTCCATGAGGCCGGCATGAATTACTGCGAGCATGGTCTGCTGTTCATGCAGCGATAAATTGAAGGTCTGTAGCAGGGAGGCTGCATTGCGTTGCTTCATGGCCTGATCACGCTGGTGATTGAGTTGCTGGACTCGAGAAATAGAGTTTTGCTGTTGCTGCATGAGGCGCTGTTTGTGGCCATTTAGTTCGGCCAGTTCAAGCTCGACCTTATTACGGTCCTGTTCACTGAGCTGGGCCAAAATTTTGGACGTGTTGAGTTTCATGCAAGCTCTCCTAGAGATTAGACTGTTTGTTTACGTTTACATTCAATCTACTTACTAGTTCTAGCAATCGTTGTGCCGATTCGTCTCTGGAGCAAAAAGAGCTTGTCTGTTGTTGTAAGAAAAGGCGAATATCTGGCATTAATGTGATGATATTATCGAGTTCCGGGTTACTGCCTGCTTCATATGCACCGACAGAGATCATATCTTCCATGCGTTCATAGATGCCAAGTTTTTGACGCAAGGTGCGCATGGCTTTCAGCGCATCAGGACTGGCCAATTGCGAATCCAGACGACTGACACTCTTGAGTATGTTGATGGCAGGATAATGACCTTGTTCTGCCAGGTGCCGATCAAGAATGACATGTCCATCCAGTACGGCCATGGCAGCATCGGCGACAGGATCAGCCTGTAAGTCATCGCCTTCGACGAGGACAGTATAAAATGCACTAATATCACCGCTATCGCCTTCGCCGGGGCCAGAGCGTTCAAGTAGTTCCGCTAAAATAGAGAAGCAGGACGGGGTATAGCCTTTGCTTGTTGGGGGTTCGCCCAGCATAAGGCCTATTTCTCGCTGTGCCTGAGCTACCCGAGTCAGGCTATCCATGAGTAGCTGTACACGTTTACCTTCAGAGCGAAATGCTTCAGCAATGGTGGTGGCCATATTGGCCGCACGTAGCCTGAGTACCGGAGACATATCCGATGTGGCAACAACGACAACGCTGTGTTTTAACGCTTCAGCCCCCAGAGATAGGTCCAAAAACTCACGTACTTCTCGGCTTCGCTCACCGATCAATGCGATGACATTGATCTCAGCATTGGAGTTGCGCGCTAACATGCCAAGTAGACTACTCTTGCCGACTCCAGCACCAGCAAATAGCCCCATGCGCTGCCCCCAGCCCATGGGTAGGCATGCATCCATAGCGCGGATACCGAGCTGCATAGGGGTGTCAATAATATGACGAAAGAAAGGGTTTAAGCGTTTGCCATGCAAGGGGTGTTTATGCTCGGATGATGAAAATGATTTCCGATGTAGGGGCTGCCCGTCCATGGGATTTCCCATGCCATCGAGAACGCGGCCTAACAGATGATCGCCAGCCATAATGGATGGTGTCTCAGCCAGTGGCGTGATGGCATCGCCGGGCGCAATACCGCGTGTACTGCCAACTGGCATCAATAGAGTGTAATCACCCCGAAAGCCGATCATTTCGGCTTCGATAGTATGGCCTGTGCTGCAATGTACGATGCAGGCGTGCCCGATGCTGGATGTAAGGCCTGTGGCTTCGAGCATGGGGCCAAGTACTTTGTGTACTTTGCCGCGAATCGGGAAGATGTTGTTGTCATTATGCTGCTGCAGTACTTGCTGGCGCTCTGCTGCATTCCACAGCGAGGGTTTAGGCGTGTGGGGCATCGGTATGGGGCGGGGTGGGGGTAAGTAGTTCTGTCCGCAGTGTATTCAGATGGTTGTCCACAGCCGCAATTGGATCAATAAGGATGTCCTGCTGGCTGGAGATGATGCGGCAGGTACCGCTTTCAATCGTGTTATCCTGACTTAAAGCGATCATGCTATCTTCATCTTCGAGTAGGCGCTTGAAGCTGCAGTAGTCATCCGATGAAACTGCAATGCGAAGGCCGGAGCTATCAGGCAGCTGTGCGGCAGCCTGTTGAGCGATCGTAAAGAGGGCGCTCATATCTGTCTTAACGAGATCTCCGACAATGGTTTTTGCGATATGTTTGGCGACATCCATAGCTGCTTCAGCAAAGGATTGCTGGATGCTTTCGAGTGAACTCTCGGCCTCTTGTAGGGTCTCCTGAAGGGACTCAAGAATTTGTTCTCCGCGTTTGCGCCCCAATACCATGCCTGCCTTTTCACCTGCCAAATAAGCTTTGTCATAGGCTTCTTTTTCGACAATTTCAGCGCGTCCCTGCACCTCTTTGAGCATACTTTCCAATTGTTTCATGCGATTCGTATTGATATTTGCCTGAGTGGTGGGTTCAGCATCAATCGAAGTATATGGAAATGTACTGTTACCCTGGTTTGAGACAGTGTGATCTTCTGGAAATGAAATGGGATTAATGCCGCTCATATTTATACCATATCATCCGTGCTGCTCAGTGTGATAGCACCATCATCATCCAGTTTGCGAATGATTTTGAGTACAATCTGTTGAGCATCTTCAACATCAGCCAGTTTCATTGGGCCCATGACCGACATGTCTTCACGCATAATTTCAGCTGCACGCTGTGACATATTATCGAAGAATCGATCCGCGACGTCATCGGAGCCACCTTTCATGGCTTTTACCAGATCATCGGAAGAGATATGTTTGAGGATGGTTTGAATGTCTCTATCGGACAATTCGATAAGATCTTCAAATATTAGCAGTAGGCGATCAACCTGGGCAAACAGGCGTTCATCTTTATCTCTCAATTGATCAAGGATCGGTCGTGCGACCTCTTTCTCCAGCCCTTTAAGAATATCGACCACGCTGACCATACCATCGAAGCTGATGCCCGATTCACCCTGCATATCTGCCAGCTCTTTCTCGAGTGTCTCTTCAATATCGCGTACCAGCTCTTTGGGAACCGTTTCAATTTTGGACATGCGCATCACAACCGAGAGCTGCATATCTTCGGGCAGTAGTGCGATGACTCGGCTGGCGACACCCGAATCAATATGGCCAAGAATAAGAGCCAGTGTTTGCGGGTGTTCATTGGTGATGGAGTTGGCAATCATCTCCGGTTTCAGGCGTGAAAGTTTGTCCCAGATAGTTAATGTTTTGGGTGTATTGAGTTCATTGAGCAGACGATCTGCGCGATCAGTTTCGATCGCATAGCGGAATAGAGAGACAACATCATTTTGACTTGATCGCATTAAAGGGTCTGCGGATCGATGCAGCTCTAAATACTCTTCAGTAACCGAATTGAGAACTTCGGCCTCAATTTTACCCAAATCGGCCATGCGACTCCCCAATCGTTTTAACATCTTGTCATCCATCGTCTGTACGAGTGGAGCAGACGCTTCTGGCCCAAGCGCGAAGAGTAGAATGGCGGCTTTATCTTCGCCGGTTAGTGGTTTGCCTCCCTTCATGCTGGATCAACCCATTCCCGTAATACTTTATTGGCGCGATCCGGCTCCTGATTGATGCTGTGTTTGACCTGTTCCATATTGGCTAGACGAGAGATCGCGTCATCAGTGAGCTGGTTTGGGTTGTTGGCTGCGCCGGGGGCGTTGGGGTCTTCGCTGACTGCAGACTCTTTAATACGTGTTGCCAGTGGACGCAATACAAACCATGCCAGCAATAAGAGAGCAAGGGCTGCAAGGCTATAGCGGGCTATCTCCATGTAAAAAGCTCTATTCACTGAAGCATTCAGTGCTCCATTGTCGACTAGGTTCGAAATGTCAACCAGCGGCATGCTTTGAACACTGACCGTATCACCACGGTCTTCGCTATATCCCATGGCCTGTTCGATTAATTTTTGAATATCGGCCAACTCTTCTTTGCTGCGGGCGGTGAATACCTGCTCACCCTTATCATCTGTTTTGTAATGCCCGCCGACAATAGTGGCAACGGAGAGCTTATTAATCGTACCAAAGGGGATAACACGATGTTCCTGAGTGCTGCTGATTTCATAATTGTTCACATCTTCGGTGCGTTTGGCGCTATCTTCAGGTGTATTTGGGGCATTTTCCTCGGTAGCTGGATTGCCACCTGGCGTATTTGAAGCAAGTCCAGGTACGCCCAGGGCTGCTCCACTGAATGATGAACGCTCTTCTGCAATGGATTTACGACTACGTAAAACCTGTTCGTCCGGATTGTAACGGGTGTTATTTTGTTCAACGAACTCACGATTGATGTTCGCAGATACACGTACCACGGCCTGACCAGCGCCGACAATTTGTTCTAGCATACCGGCGATGCGTTGTTCCATGCGCTGTTCCAGCTTAGCTTGATACTCCTGTATGGTCTGCCCTTCGGACATTGGTGCTTCTTTCTCATTGCTCGATAGCAAGGTTCCTGAAGCGTCAACAACGGTGACATTGCTTTGATCCATATCTGGAATGCTGGCTGCGACCAGATTCTGGATGGCAATGACTGATTTTTTTGGCAGTCGCTGGCCGCCTGTCAATTGCAGCATAACAGAAGCTGTCGCTTTGCGGTCGCGTTCGGCGAAAGCGGACTCTTTGGGTAGAACGATATGAACTCGGGCTGCATTGACTTGTGGCATGACTTCAATGGTACGTGCCAATTCGCCTTGAAGGGCGCGCTGTAGATTGATTTTGCGGGTAAAATCACTGAGTCCAAATTCATTGCTTTGATCAAAGATCTCAAAGCCAGTGTTACCGGATGGTGTGACCCCTTGTCCGGCTAACTTCAGGCGCACCTGATAGACCTGATCTTCAGGTACCATAACGGTTCCTCCGCCTTCCAGACGATAGGGGATATGTTCTTTTTGCAGCATTTCAACGACAGAGGCGGCATCTTTTTCCGCCATACCGGCATAAACTGACCGATAAGGCTTTTCCGATGACCACAAGACCAGGCTGACAAAACCCGCCAGCATCAGGCTAGCTGCAGTAAATAACATGATTTTTCTATATTTGGCCAATACCTGTGGTACCTGAATAGTGGCACCAGCTTGCCCTTCTTCCTGATAGCCAGCTTCAAGTGGGGATGGGGTCATCTGATTATGTGTTTGTGGCATTAGTGCGTCAGCCATAGTGGGGTACCTCTGATGGTGTTCTTATCGTTGTGTGAATGCAATTGAACCAGTGAAATTGAAGGCTGGTCTATACTTGCATGCGGATCACTTCACGATACGCATCAACTAACTTATTACGAACGCCAAGCATCATCTGGAATGATAAGTCAGCTTTTTTAATCGCTAATAATGTTTCAGACGTATTTTTGTTTTCACCGGATGCAAGTCCTTCGGCTTCGTGGGCTGCAGCTTTGACATCGTGATTAACCTGTTCTGTGTAGGCTTTCAACAGGGTCGCAAAATTATTTTCTCCGGCAGCAGCTTTGCCAGGATCCTGGATGCTGCTAGTGGCTGGCGCGATTGATGGTGTGGGTTGATAACCATGAATATTCATGTCTGACTCCTATCGAAGTAGTTCAAGTGATTTTAGAAACATCCGTTTGGATGCCTCCATGGTGGTGACATTGGCCTCAAAACTTCTGGCAGCTCCATTCATGTCGACCATCTCCTCTACAGGATTAACATTGGGCATTCTGACGAGGCCTTGTGCATTCGCATCCGGATGGGAAGGGTCATACACTTCGCGAAATGGTTTATTGTCTTGTGCAATGTAGGCCGCTTTGACGGACTGATGATTATTGGACTGAAAAGCACTATTGAAGACATTAGAAAATTCTTGTTTGGGTGCTACGGCCTGAAATACGACCTGTCGGCGTTTGTAAGGGCCGCCCTCTTTGGTGCGGGTGGATTCAGCATTGGCGATGTTTTCAGAGATAACATCCATACGGGTGCGTTGCGCTGACATGCCAGCAGCACTGATATGCATAGATGATAAGATATCATTAGGCATTAGCGGTTACCCTCCTTGACTGCATTCATCAACCCATTCAGCCTGCCCTTGACCAATTGTATGGAGAGTTCATGCATCAGTTGATTCTCACTCATGCGGGCCATTTCAGTCTGGATATCGACGCTATTGCCATCCATCTTTCGAGATTGATCCTGCTGGAAAATGTTGCCAGCTAAACGCGTCGGGCTGGTGTTTGCAATATGTTTGCTGTTGGTGGTGGCTGCTTTTGAGCTGTTGTTGAGGCTGTTTTGCTCAGTCAGAAAGTTAGCAAAGCTACGTTGGTCAGCCTTATAGTTAGGGGTATCTGCATTGGAGATGTTGCTGGTAATTGCCCCCTGCATTTTTTCGTGTGCGATCATTGAAGATGCAAGACGTTGAAAGCCGCCGTTGAACATGTCCATGTTTACACTCCCTGCCGGCGTTCCTTCGCTGGTGCGATTTTGTTAGCTAAGAGAGTGCTTAAACTGAATAACGTCAATTTTGTGCCATCTCTTAAAAGCTATCCAGCAAAAGCCATGCCAGAATCGTATGTATGTAGTTTATTGCGCAGCGTGCGAATGCTAATTCCCAGTAATTGAGCTGCTTCAGTACGATTTCCTTGTACATGAACGAGGGTTTTTTCAATCAGTGTGCGTTCCATGTCTCGGATAGATACACCGGCTTGAACTGCATCATTTTGCTCATGCGAAATGTCCGGTGCAGTGGTCTCATCCAGACATAAGTGTTCGGGGCGAATGATATCGTCCACGGCCATCAAAAAAGCACGATGCATGCAGTTTTCCAACTCGCGAGCATTACCGGGCCATGGGTAGCGCTGTAACTGCTCAAGGGCTTGTGTTGATAGTTTTGGAGCTGGTCTGGCATACATGTCACAGAAGCGTTGCAAGAAATGAAGGGCGAGCGGTTTTACATCGTGACTGCGCTGGCGCAGTGGAGGGAGCTGAATACAGACTACATTCAGGCGGTAATAGAGATCTTGCCGAAATGAACCCTCCTGCACAGCCTTGGCGAGGTCTCTGTTGCTGGTTGCTATCACCCGTACATCAATTTTAACGGGTTTGCGCCCACCCAGTCGATCCACCTCACCTTCTTGCAGCACGCGTAACAACTTGGCTTGTAGATGAACCGGCATTTCTGTGATTTCATCGAGTAAGAGTGTGCCTTCATGGGCTAATTCAAATTTTCCGGGACGGGCTGATGTGGCTCCGGTGAAAGCGCCTTTTTCATGACCGAATAGTTCAGCTTCCAGGACCCCCTCTGGAATCGCGGCGCAATTGATAGCAATAAAGTTTGCATCGTCACGATTTGAACAGGCATGCACGTAGCGCGACAGGCGTTCTTTACCAGTACCTGATTCGCCGACAACCAGTACCGAAGCATTACTTGGTGCAATCAGTGCGACGCGGTCAAGCAGGCGGCGTGTTTCAATATCTTCGGTGACAAATATGTCTTGTCCATTTTTGGCTTTGTTTTTTTGTATATCGGCCTGTTTGGCCAGAGCGGTCTGATGGCCACTTTTGCGGATATAAATTTCCAGTACCTCATCAGGTACTGGCATCAATCTATAATCGATCGCCCCCAAGTGCATTAAGTCAGCCCCACGCTCGCTATCACCGCTATCGGTAATGATGACAATATTCGCTTGCGGGTTGTTTTCAAACAGTCGGCGAACAATGGATGGGGCGGTCATGGTATCCCATATGAAGATAAGCGCATCGGCCTTGAAATCTGCCTGTACACCTTCTACTGGAAAGGCCTCGATATATGTCTTTGGAAGTATTTTCCCCAGCTGGACCCGCAGTTCTGCCTCTTCATGGGCAGGAAATCCGATCATACTGATGTTGGACAAGCTCATGGTGTTTCTCCCAATAATATCTCGGCCTGTCTATCTGCCAGCGCTAATTTAGCAAGCGATGCGAATCTACCCGCATCTGCTATCGCAGCCAGCTTTTGCAGCCGTTCAGTACCTTGTTTTATTTCGCCGGTACGCACCTGACACATACCCATGTGATACTCCCATGCGTTATCTTGACGCTCTTCCGGCATTTGTTGATAGAGTTTTAAGGCTTGAGCAAATTCTTGTGCTGAAAACAGATTATCTGCTTGATTGCTTAAGCCCTCATCTGCATCGGCGCCTCTGCTGCGGCGATATTCACCCCATGCACGGGCGGCGCTATGCCATTGTGATAAGGCTTCGGAAATTGCCGCTTTGGTTTGCCAATATGAGACGCGTGATTCATCTGTCATATCATCTGAGCGTACTGAGGAGAGTGTTTGTCGCGCTTGCTCTGGGTGTTTTTGCCTGAGTTGCATGCGTGCGACAATGAGTAGCATTTCAGGTCGAAACATGCTGAATTCATGCCTGTTAAGCCAGCGCATAATGTTTTTTACGCCAGCTTCATCCTGGCGATCCATCCATAGCTTGGCGAGCTCAAGCATGGTGCGTTCACCTCGGATGCTATATTGATTTTCTTTGTATAAGCTTTGTAAAATATCTTCGCTGCTTTCAAATAGCATGAGCATTCGCATGGCATGAGCAATGCCGAGACGAAGTGTTTGGGATTGATTGCTATTTGTGCGTAATTGAGGGAACTGACGCCAGATACTGACGGCTTTAATCCATTGCTCTTCTGCTAAGGCTGTCTCGATGCTTTTGCTCATCCAGGTTATGCCTTCGGTGATGGCAGCTTTGGCGATGTTTTTATCAAGCGAGGTGGCGGCATGTGCATAGGCTTGCAATGCAGGAGATCTCTTTTGACTGCTGCTTTCACTATTCTCTTTCTGTAAGCGCACCCATAAACGTGCCAGATCGAGAACTGCTTCATCCTCAATGACTGAAAGTTGATTTTCGGTAGCTAATTTTTTCAGTGAAATCATGACTGGAATCAATGCGTCCCGATTCGTTTCATCTTTAAACTCTAACATTAATTTGCGCATGAAGGCTTGTCGCCCAATCAGTGTTTCTGCCTGTCGGTCTGCCAGTATACTATACTCTTTGATGGCATCGTTTTGTGTTTTGTTTTGCATCGCGAGGAGATCTGCGTGGATCAGACGAACCGGGGCAGCATGGGGCGTCTGAATATATTGGCCAATAAATAGTTCAGTCAATTTGAGGGTTGTATCACGCTTGTTCTGCTGATGCATGAGTTGGATATAGGCGGAAAAGAGTTCAGGTTCAGAAGTGACAATGTTGGGCCACTTTTTGTATACCATGTTTAAGTTTTTGAAGGCCACTTCTTGGCGTTTTTCGCCGATGTCGATGATCGCTAACCAGGCCATGCCAGTCGCTTGTTCGTAGCTTTTATTGCGTACCTGTAGCCCATATTGCAGCAGATCGCTTCTGGCATACGAAAAGTTTCTCAACTGGATATGGATGCGAGCCATCAGTAACCAGCCGCGCCGAAGGTTGTGGGGCTGTTGATCCTGGGTGATGATTTCTCGAGCTGCTGAAATGGCTTTCTTGTGGTCTCCAGATTTCCAGCGTATCCATGCCAGTTGCCAGCGGAACTCTGCCGCTTCGGAGCTTTCCGGGAACTCCTGAAGCACTGCTTCAATGGCGCGGAATGTATGACCCACTTCTTCAAAATGTTTATGCGTTGTGCGCATGATTTCAGCGCGTGCGATGAGGCTAAGCAAGCCAAGGCGGTCAGATGAGGAGGTGTTGATGTTTTTTAGTATGCGTTGAGCTGTTTTGATGGCTTGTTCTGGATTGCCGCTATTTAAGTAAGCGCGAGCAGCTTGAGTAATATCATTATCCTGGCTGATGGCAGCATGAGGAAGGCTTGATAGTAATACGATGGTGATGAGGAGAATTCGCAACATGTACGGTATTTGCAAGATTCATGCCGGACAATATATCGTTGTTCTATTTGGCGCTGATGAGCGGTTACAAAACATTCATATCCAGGCTTTGGGGGGGGCTGAAGCGTGTTGAATGCTTATCATGAGTTGCTTGGTCTCTATTGAGAGCTTTTTTGGTACTTTTCTAACGCTCCCTAGCGCTGGTTTATCCTCTTTTTTCATGGTGTAGATAAGAAAACATGCAGTCAACTGCACAGCTCTATTTTCAGATACGTTATGAACGAATGACACCATTTAACCTTTTATAGTCAATGCTATTAGTCGCTCAATGGGAAGCTAAATTACTGTTATTCGATAGGTTGAAGACCTTTCTTTTTGATCTTTTCAACCAGTGTTGTGCGATTCATCGCCAAAAAATTGGCGGCGCGGTTTTTGTTCCAGTCGAAGCGCTGTAGAGCCGACAAGATAAGATGGCTCTCAAATTCATCCACAGTGGCTTTTAGATCAATGCTGCTGGCCGTTTTAACGTCCATTTGAAAGCTTTGCAGCATTCTGTCTTTGTCGCTAATCATGCGGCTAGGTAGGTCCTCCAGCATCATGAGGCCTTCGCGTTTTAAGGTGGTGACGCGTTCGATCATATTTTGTAGTTCACGAACGTTGCCAGGCCATTTGTAGGCTAGCATTGCACGTTTTGCATCATCGGAAATCCCGTTAATTTCGGCGCCTTTTTCTGCATTGAACTTTTGCATGAAATGCTCTGCCAATAAGATGATGTCATCACCACGTTCTCTCAAAGGGGCAAGGGTGAGTGGGATAACGTTGAGTCTGTAATAGAGGTCTTCGCGAAAACGCCCGGCCTCAATCTCCTTCTCAAGATCTCGGTGGGTTGCAGCAATGACGCGTACATTGACTTGAATGCTCTGTTGGCTGCCGACGGGTTCAAAGCAGCGTTCTTGCAAGACGCGCAGTAATTTAACTTGCAGTTTGGGGCTCATATCACCAATTTCATCAAGGAAAATAGTGCCGCCATTAGCAATTTCAAAACGCCCAGGGCGAGAGCGGATAGCTCCTGTGAAAGCGCCTTTAACATGACCAAAGAGTTCGGATTCAAGCAACTCTTCCGGTATCGCGCCGCAATTAATTGAGACCAGAGGTTTACCTGAGCGGGTGCCACTTTTGTGCAGTGCTTTGGCTAATATCTCTTTGCCACTTCCTGATTCTCCAGATACCAGTACGGTGCTGTCTGAGTTGCTGAGTAGTTTGATTGTCTCCTGAAGTTTTCGGATGGCATCACATTGGCCTCTCAGACCATCGCTTGTTTCTTGATTGATGATTTGTTCGCGCAGGGAGTGGTTGTCTTTTTTAAGTTGACGGTTTTTCATCAGTTCGCCAATGCGAACCAATAGCTCGTCAATATCAAATGGCTTTTTCAGGAAATCATTAGCGCCAAGTCGAACTGCATCGACAGCAGTGTCGATTTCAGCATAACCGGTCATAATAATGATGCCCATATCAGGGTCTGTCTGGCGAAATTCACGCATCAATTCAATGCCGTTGCCATCAGGCAGGCGAACATCAAGCAGAGTTAAATCGAACTTTCCAATATTCATGGCCTCGCGGGCGCGATTGGCATTGGCTGCACTGGTGACATGAAACCCTGATGCTTCCAGTGATTCTTGTAGGATTTCACGGAAGTCCTCATTGTCTTCAACCAGCAGAATAAATGCAGATTGTTTCACGATTGGTAGCTCCTTGGTTAACTGGTTCGAGTGATGCATGAAAGTCAAAATAATGACGCACGCGATTTGAAAAGCAAGCCTTATCAGCCCCTGGGTGTTATAAATTCGATCTGATTGGCCATCTTGTGTTTCTAAGTTGTTGTTTTGTTGTGATAAACTTCATCTATCTAATCTATTGACGGGGGCGGCGTTGATGTTGAGAATGTGTTTTTCTCTGGGGCAAAAACTTTTGACGCTAATTCATATCTAAAGTTGCAGTGATATTAGCCGATAGGTCTATGCGTAAGGGAATCGTTACCTTGCTGCATCAAATTCAACCACGATGGAGGTTTAAAATGGCTATTAGTGTTCAACCCGTCGACGGCTTGATTAACCGATTGTTGCAGCAGAACGGTAAACACTCTCCTGTTGCAAAGCAGACTTCCCCTACGACGATGGGTCCAAAAGATCAGATCAGTATTTCATCATCTGCAAACAAAGCACAAACTCCATCGACTGAATCACAACTTCAGCTGCAAAATAAGCCTGGAGAACGCGCTTTGGAATCACACTTGCTTAACCTCTACAGGAAGAACGATAATTATGGAGGATAAGCGTGGAGAAACCCCGGTTATTGTTGGTTGAAGATGATGAGGCTTTGGCTTCATTGTTGGAAGAGTATCTAATAGAAGCTGGCTATGACTTGGTTGTTCACCATCGTGGTGATACCGCTCTGCAGCTTTTACAAGAGGAATACTTTGATTTAGTTCTAAGTGATATTGTCATGCCAGGTGCCGATGGTTTGACATTGTTGCGTCATATTCATGAACATATGCCCGATACACTTATCTTGCTGATGACCGGCTATTCCGGTATTGAAAATGCATTACATGCCGTCGAGAAGGGGGCATATGACTTTGTTAGTAAACCATTCCAGTTGCCTGAAATTAGGGTGCGCTTAGACAATGCAGCGCGTTATCAGCGTTTGTTAGCGTCTTATAAAGCGCTTAATGGTGATGTCATCAAACCTGCTGAGCTAGCTCAACCGGGTGGTGATATGGTTGTTCGAGCCTACGGCCAAAATTCGTCAGGTCGTCATTGATGTTGCAACTTCTGATTATTGAAGATCAACCTGCTGTGCGCGAAGTTGTCGCCGAGATTATCGGTGGTTTGGGTTTGAGTGTTGAAATTACGCAAGTTGGGAGCTTACAGGAAGCACGTACTGTGTTGCTTGGTCAGCGTTGGGATGGCCTGATTAGTGATATGAGTTTGGGTGATGGCAATGCTTTGGAGTTGTTTGAAAACCTCATTGGCGATGGTATGGCTCTGCCTCCTACGATATTAATGAGTGGTTTTCTGACTTCAGGTCGTATGCAACAGGCTAGTAATATTGGTATTGAACATGTGTTGCCGAAACCATTTGAACCGATGGTGTTCCTAGATTGTTTGAGTGCCATGCTTCATACTGATGATGAGGCTAAGGTAGAAGGGGCGCTAAATCAGGGTGGCCGTTCTTCTGATATTCTATTGCCTGAAATGTTTGAAATGGATCGTCGCATGGGATTGGTCTATCGCATGTTTGATGAGATGCCTAAAGAAAAAGAGGTGTCAGCGGTTTGCGCACGAGCACTGACTCTGGCTATGGATGTAGTGCATTCACATAGCGGCTATATGGCGCTGTTTGAGCGTCAACAGCTTAAGTTAGTTATGGTGGCATCGGAAGGTATGGATGGCATGACTCCGTCTTGCAGTCTTGATGAAACGGTGTTTCACCCCTTGATGAACGGTGATGAAGAGTTGCGACAATCAACTGCTGCTGATGCAATGAGTATGTGTTGGCCAGGTTTGGAATCAGACAGTTATGTCGCAGTCCCGGTGCGTTTGCAGGGTGTCGTGATGGGGGTTTTGTGCCTGCTCAATCCTGCTATTGATCTGCCGTTGAAAAGTGAAACCCGTCAAATGCTTGGTCTGTTGGTCAAGAAACTTGACACTTTATTGGATAATCGGGCTGTGCATGCTGCTCTTGCAGCGAATATGCGGGAAACTTTAATTGCTCTAGTGCGTTCTTTGGAAGCGCGTGATCGCTATACCCGAGATCATTCGGCCAGAGTGGGGGCACTATCGGCCATTTTTGCGGATGACCTTGGTCTTGACTCAGATCATGTGGATCTGATTCGGACAGGTGGTCTGTTGCATGATATTGGAAAATGCGGCATTCCAGATGCAGTGTTGTTAAAGCCGGGGCGTTATACAGAGCAAGAGTTTGCTATCATGAAGGCTCATCCGGCTATTGGAGATAATATTTTGTCCAATATGGATACCATGGTTCGAGAGCGTCAGATGTTGCGTCATCATCATGAACGCTATGATGGTTTTGGATATCCAGATAAATTGGTTGGCGAGAATATTCCATTTGATGCACGTATCGTGTGTGTGGCAGATGCTATTGATGCGATGACCACACATCGTGTATATCGTATGGCCAGACCGCTCTCTTTTTGTCTGGAACAACTCAAAAACAATTCAGGTACACAGTTTGATCCGCAGGTGGTAGAGGTAGCAATTGCGGCAATTGAGCGTGGGGTGGTTAAGACCCAAGCTGAAAATGCTCAGGCGAATGATGGTGTTATGCCATTGTCAGCTCTAATTTCAGTAAAGACGGAGGTGCGCAATTATGTCTGAAAAGACCAATGATCACGGGCGGCAGGATTTTAGAATTAATGATGTGATTCCGCTTAGTGAGGAGCCTATGAGTGCCGAAGCATTTGAGGTAAATAAGATGAAAGTTGGGGTGCGATCTCGCCAGAATGGCATGTTGCGTCAAATGGTTGGACGGGATATTTTTTCCAATGAGGGGGGCGGGGCTAATCCGGAAATGTCGCAGGCGCTTGAGGCGCTTGATGCCAAGCTCAACTATCTTATCGGTGTAAATATGCTAAATGATGCTAGTCATGGTAATATGCAGGAGCGGCCGGTAAATCTGAGTGTTACAGGCATTAGTTTTATGACAAAGAACTTCTATCAGCTTGGTGATGCCGTAGCGGTTAACCTGATGCTGCCTGCTTTTCCTCCTTCAATTCTTGAGTTGGTGGGGACTGTTGTGCGGGCGCCTGAGTCGCGAGATGGCAAGCAGAAAGTAGGTGTGAAGTTTTATTTTCGCTGTGATGATGAGGAAGATACGGTCGCTAAATATGTCTATCGCCGCCATCGTGAAACTATTAGGGCTGAAAACAAAAATCAGCAGAAACTGGCAGGGGAATAGGTCTTTATCTATTTATGCGTAGGTATTTAAATGGTCACTTTAATGCTTTGGTGTTAGTAAAGCTGATCGGATGCAGAGCATGGCAATGCAATCAAAGCGAGAAACGCTTTGTCTTATATTCATCGTTTGTATGACTTCCCTATTCTGTAGCTGAGATAGTAACCTGGTTTCGACCATTGCGTTTGGATTCATATAGCGCGTGATCTGCAGCTTTGAATGTGCTGCTGTGTGCTTTGCCTGGCATGTGTTCAGCTAAACCAATGCTCGTTGTGATATTGAGCGGCCCTTGTTGGGTCGTGAATGAATGGGCTTCAATGGTTTGACGTAGTTTGTCAGCTAATTTAAAACTGATATCGATAGCGCTTGCTGCAAAGACAATGCAGAACTCTTCTCCACCAATGCGAGCCGCTAAATCAGTGTTGCGGATGTTGGTTTGAAGAATTACAGCGAGTTGCTGCAGGATTTCATCGCCGACATCATGGCCATAGGTGTCATTGACCTGTTTAAAGAAATCAATATCAACGACCAGAAAGCAGAAGGGGGATTGTCCCAGCGAATTAAGATATTCAGCCAGGCGTCGCCTGTTGGGTAGTCCTGTCAAAGGGTCATTGCGCGCTTCTGTCTCGGCTTGTTCTAATTTATTGGAGAGGCTGGTCAGCTTTTCAACTTGCTCCTGAATCGTGTCGTTTAATCTTTCGCTGGCCGTTGCCAACTTGTTGCCTGCCATGAGAATGCTTTGATGAGCGCTACGCAATAAAGCACGGGCCTCTTCAATATTCTCGGGTAGCTCCTGAGCAAGGATTTGCTGGGCTTGTTTCAGTTCAGCTGAATCTTCACCTGCTTGTTCAAGCACGCTGGAGATAGCCGATATGGATGGGTTGAAAGCACTGATGAGCTGCTGTATTTCCGCTCTTAAGTTGCTGTCATGCTGCAAGTGATCGCGTAAAAGAGTGAGCAGATGGCGGCCTCTTTTCTGTAATGACTCCTCTTGCCTGGTTTTTTCTCCAATCATTTCACTGCATTGATCCAACAGGAAGTGTGTGGCAGGGACATCTTGTAAAGCCTGCATCAAAATCATTTGGCGCTCTTCAATATGTTGTCTGACCGATTGCTGGGCTTGAGCTGGAATATCTCCATCGACAGTGGGTTTGAGAAGTGCCCCATGTTCAGCATCCAATAGTTTTGAGGTGAGTTGGCATAACCATGTGTATGTTGGGGCAGGAATGGCGGGGGATTGTTTGATCTCTTCCAGTACGGAGATAATGCGCCGAGTTGAGGCGCGCAGCTCCAAGTCCTTTGGCCTTGCGGAAATCACGATAGGGCGAATTTCGTCCATGCTTTCAAGTAGTTCTTCGATGATATCTCTTTGGTTCATTGTAGTTGCCGCGCTCAGGACTGCATGGCTCGGATACGTTCCGCTTCTACGGCGAGCAGGGTATCGGCTTGCTTTAATTCTAATGCAGAACTTCCCGAAACAACTTGGCGCCGTAAAAGAGTACGTAGTTGCTCGATATCCTGGATTAACTGCTGTGGAGGGGCGTCACCTGATTCAATGCAGTGCATGGCTTTATCAAGCAGTGATACACTCTCTTCCAGAGTGTGCCAAGCCTCTTGCATCGGGGCTTTTTCACTTGTTGCTTGATCATCTTGTCCATGCGGTTTTTGATCAACTGCAGTTTGATCGGATAGATGGCTTTCAGTCTCGAGCAGTTGACCGAATACGCTACTTGAGCTGCTGCGCCTTGTGCTGCGCGTCGTTTTATTGCTAATCGGTATATTGTTATGAATCTTCATATCTAAACCCACTCTGCTCTTCTTGGTGTTGTCGTTTCAAAATGAAATACATGCAAGAATTAGGCCAGATTGATTAATACTCTGTCATCATGGCACTGTACTTTTAGCCAATTTTAATGCTCAAGGCATGAATACTTTGAGGAAAAAGCCTATCGAGGGCTTTGAAAATTAATCTGTGGCTTTGTGGTCGGGGCATATTATTGAAGTTTTCTGAGGCAATTTGTACCACGAAGTGACCTCCGCCATGCTCTTTTGTGCCGGTATGGCCGGCATGTTTCCAAGATTCATCTTCAATATGCAATGATGTCGGTTGGAATTCGGCTTCCAGGATCTCTCTTATTGTAGTGCTGGTGTCACTCATGCATTGGCGTCGTTATTTTTGTAAAGAACGCAGGTTTTTCCAATCTGATTTACGATCTCAGCTGTACAGCGAGATGCGATCTCTTCGGCACAGTCATTGCGCTCCTGGCGATCTTCCATAGCAATGTGGACTTTAACAAGCTCATGCCTGTCCAGTGTTTGTATTGCTTCTTCAATCAGGTTATCGGTAATTCCTTTTTGTCCCACCCTGATAAGTGGTTTCAGGTGATGAGCTTTTGCTTTGAGTGTTTTGCGTTGTTGGCTGTTTAGCGGCATAGTGCCCTCCATCAGCGAATGCTAGCAAACAAGATGTGTTATGGCATATGATTTGCTCGTTCAGATGATTCTGCTGCTTCATGAACGGGGGTTTTGGGGTGATATGGCTACTTTAATAGAAGATCCGCATCGTGCAGTTATTCTTGGCGCAGGTCGAGGTGGCAGCGCTATCCTGGAAATGCTACTGGATGAAGATTTAGTGGAGATTGTGGCCATGGTCGATTCCGATGTGGATGCACCTGGGCTGGCTTTGGCTAGACGGCACGGTATCACTGTTTTTCATGATGCTGAGCAAGCTTTGCGCGCATCAAGCCCTTGTGTCGCATTTAATATGACGGGCAATGAAATGCTTGAATCGGTGTCAACAGAAGTGCTGGGAGCCGGTGGGGTGATCGGTGGCCTCGAAGCCAGTTTGATCTGGCGTATGGTCACTAACCTGAAAAAAACCAAGCTAGAGCTTCAATATCAGGCCAGCCATGATGCACTGACAGGGCTGTTCAATCGGCGTCATATTATGGAGCAATTGCATCAAGGTGTGTCTCAGTCGCTGCGTTATCAGCACCCTTATACAGTCGTGATGTTTGATCTTGATCATTTTAAGCAAGTTAATGATGTGCATGGTCATGCTGCCGGCGATTTGGTGCTGTCAAAAATGGCGGAGATGTTAAGAGATAGTGTGCGTGAGGGTGATGTTGCTGGTCGTTGGGGTGGTGAGGAATTTATTGTTTTATTACCACATACTGGTTTGCAAGGGGCTCGCCAGGCTGCTGAGCAGTGGCTTAAAAGTGTTTCTGAGCTATCGCTTAAATTGGATAGTGGGATAACGATCAATGTTACTTTCTCTGCCGGTGTGGCGACACTCGAGCCTGTTCCTCAAAAGTCTGATATTAACGCGCTTATGGAGCATCTGCTCGTTGTGGCTGATGAGTGCATGTATGCCGCTAAACAGGCTGGGCGAAATCGGGTGTGTAGTTCTTTATAGCAGCCAAAAGCAGCGCTCTGATTTTCATAAGGCTAAACTTTAAGCAAGATACGTGTCTGGCATTGTTCAACGAGCCCCTTTGGTTAGAGTGGCGGCGTGCAAAATCATGATTTAAGATCTTCAAAACCTTCTCTGCAGAGTACGCCTTCTGAACGATTAGAAGAGGGGCGTCAGCCTGAGGCCGTCTCGGTATGGGTGAACCCTCGTATTCCCATTCGTTGGCGCTGGGCTGCTCTTGTTGGCTCTGCCGTGGCTGTGGCTGTACTCGTATTATACGTGATTATTTTGGATATTGAGCATGATGCGTGGCTTGAAAATCAGGCGGCACAAGCGGAGTTACAGGTTGATCGTTTGACCGATGAGTTGAAGCTTCCACTATTATCGGGAAGTAGCAGTGAAACAGAGCTTGTTGTGCAGCGCTTTTTGGAAAAAGTACCGACTGTCTTGGGTGTGTTGATTCGTTACCCCGATGGTTCAGACCGGATGCTTGGCTCAGTCAATCGTTCAGATGCGGCACTAAAACATATCACTGCGAGTAAACGCGTTATAAAGTTGTCGGTAAAAACACACTGGTATTCGAAGTCGGTTATATTTGATAAAACTTCAATGGGCATTGTTGCTGTGAGTTTTTCTGGACAGGCATGGACGCAAATAGCCGGGAAGTTAGCCCAGAATATTTTTATTGCGGCTCTGCTTGTGGTGCTGCTCTCCTCCTTGCTGGTGTTTTGGATCGCCAGCCGCATGTCCAGGCCGATTGAAATGTTAGCGGAGGCAACAGCTAAAGTTTCAAAAGGTGATTATCAGGTGCAGTTGCCCGTGTCCGGTAATGATGAACTTTCTGATGCGCTGACTCAATTCAATGAAATGGTGCATGGATTGGCTCATAAGGAAGAGTTGCGCGGTGTGTTTGGTCGCTATCTCAACCCCAAATTGGTGTCTGAGGTGTTTGAGAGTGCTGATGCAGAAATGGAGAGCCGTCGTCAGGAGGTGTCTGTTCTGTTTGCCGATATGGTCTGTTTTGCACCATTTTCTGAGTCGACGGATACAGCCAGAATTGTCACGGTGCTGAATCAATATTTTGAGCTTTTTCATCGCATTGTTACCCATTATGGGGGGCATGTGGATAAATATATCGGTGATGCTGTGATGGCAGTGTTTAACCATCCGATCAATGATGTGCAGCATACCAGACATGCGGCAATGGCTGCTTTGGCGATGGTGCAGGCTTGTCAAAAACTGGCTATAGAAGGCGCTTATGGCGAGCCGATTCGATTCAGGGTTGGCGTGAATGCCGGGCAGGCTATTGTGGGTAATATTGGCGCTGCTCAGCGTTTGGAGTATACCGTCATTGGTGACGCGGTGAATGTGGCTTCACGCATGGGGGGCCTGGGTGAAGGTGATGAGCTGGTGATGTCCCGACACTCATTTAACTTATTGGGCGATGGTTTTAATTTCCACAGTATAGGTATGCGCGAGATCAAAGGTCTTAGTCAGCCGATGGAAGTAGGGAGGGTTGTGACGGCAAATCGTGAAATGCGTCAACAGATTGAGCAGGTGGTGTTAATGGCAAGGGAAGGTTCTGAAGATGAGAATCAATGTGATGGGAATGTTTAAAGCGATGTTGCGTATCGCGCATCTGATGTTGCTCACAATGCTGTTAGTTGGCTGTCAATCGTTGCCTGGTTCAAAGGATTCAACTGTCTCAATGGCTGCACTGCAGGGTTTGCTCGAAAAAGGTAGTGATGCCCTGTTTACTGTGAATAGTCTGATGATGATTCAGCGTGATTTTGACCATGGCCGAATCATGCAAGCTCGTGCGCGGGCGCTGGATATGGATAAATCGCATAGGGATTATGTGAAATCACAGCGTTTCCTGAAAGAGAAAATTGAACCTGCACGACGTCAGGTCTTTGTGCACTATCTTCGGGCAGCCAAACACCGCGAGCAACAACAGCGTTGGGCTGCGGCAATGTGGGCCTATGATCAGGCCAAAGCAGTTACGATTAAGCCGAAGAAAATGGCCAAGAAACAGGCAGAAATGGCATTGAAGATGCGTCAGCTACGTTTTGATAAGCTACTGAAACAGCGCAGGAAAGAAGATGCAATATTGTTAGCGGATGTCAGTGCTTATGAGTCCCCAAAAGGTGTAAACCCTAACGATGAAGTGTATGGCCGGATGCGAGAGCATTATAATGATCTGCTGGATGACAGAGCTGATCGTGCATTTCGGGAGTCCAAACGTTTTTTGCGTAAGGGCTTGCCTGAAATAGCTTATGTTGAAATTGAATCATATATGCGTTTACAGCCAGATATGGTGCAGGGTAAAAAAAGATTCGCAGAGATCCGTAAGCAGATGCCAACTAGGCTCTCTATTGCGCCTGTGCAGCAGAGCCGAACGCAGAAGGGCGTGCTGTCGAATCAGCGTATGATTGCACCTAAAGATGTGACAGATAAGCAGGTTCTAGCAGCCATTAAATCGGGGGATCTGATAAAAGCTCAGCAGTTTGCGCAAGTCTATCGACGTAATAATGGTAAAGATGCTGAGAAGTTACAGGCCCAGGTGCAGAGAAAAGTAGATAACAGAGCCGCAGCCTTGTTTGAGGAAGGAGGCAGTGCGTTTGGCAAAGAAAAGTTGGATCAGGCGATTGCTTCTTGGCACGATGCGGTGGCTTTGAAGCCTGAAAAGGCTGAATATCAAGAGGCGTTGCGCCGAGCCAAACAGCTGAAAGAGCGTTTGAGCTTGCTGCGTGAACAAAAAGCAGATCATATCTCAGAGGATATGATGCGCGATTTAGAATAAGCCGGGATATGCCCTAGGAGGGACAATATGCGTGATCAGATAGTCTTACCACGCCGACAGAGTAGAGAAATCCAGGTGGGAAACGTTGCGGTTGGCGGTAATGCTCCTGTTGCCGTGCAATCGATGACCAATACGCTCACTACCGATATTGATGCCACGGTGGCGCAAGTGCTGCGCTTGGAAGAGGCCGGGGCAGATATTGTACGCATCTCTGTGCCTGATCCTGAATCGGCGGCGGCGATGCCGGAAATCCTGAATCAGACCAATGTACCGATTATTGCCGATATTCATTTTAGTTACAAAATGGCTCTGTTATCGCTGGAAGCGGGTGTGCATGGTTTGCGTTTGAATCCGGGTAATATTGGTGGCCGGGATCGTGTTGAGCGGGTGGTCAAAGCGGCGGCTGAGCGCGGTGTTTCCATTCGTATTGGGGTGAATGCAGGTTCGTTGGAAAAAGAGTTAAATGAAAAATATGGTGAACCATGTGCTGATGCGATGGTTGAGTCAGCTTTGAATCACATCCATATTTTAGAAGATATGAATTTCAATGATATTAAAGTATCGCTCAAAGCGAGTAATATTCCGATGACCGTAGCTGCCTATCGAAAGCTGGCCGCGAAGGTGGATTATCCATTGCATCTTGGCATCACTGAATCAGGTAGCCGTTTTGGGGGGACTGTAAAATCGTCGATAGGTCTTGGTCTGTTGTTGGCTGATGGTATTGGCGACACGATTCGAGTCTCTCTGGCGGCAGAGCCGGAAGAAGAGGTGAAAGTAGGTTTTGAAATTCTGAAATCATTGGGTTTACGTCATCGTGGTGTCAATTTGATTGCCTGTCCAAGTTGCGCCCGGCAGAAGTTTAATGTCATTAATATTGTAGCAGAGCTTGAAGAGCGTCTGGCTCACATTCAAGAGAATATTGATGTGGCGGTGATTGGCTGCGTGGTCAATGGGCCAGGTGAAGCCAAAGAGGTAGATGTCGGTATTACTGGAGGTTACCCGGTTCATATGATGTATCGTGATGGTGAGAAATCTGAAAAAATCAGGTCTACAAATATTGTTGATCAGTTGGTTGAAGATGTGGAACGGCGTGCGGCAGCGATACGGCAAGCAACAGATGGGGAGAAGAACTAGTGGCGGCTAAAAAATTACAAAGTATTCGTGGTATTCATGATGGTTTACCTGCAGAAGTACGACTTTGGCAGAAGGTGGAGAGTGCTGCACGGAAAGTGTTCTCAACATATGCCTTTTCTGAGGTACGCTTGCCTATATTGGAGCCGACGGAGCTGTTTGTGCGCTCAATTGGTGAAGCAACCGATATTGTTTCCAAAGAGATGTATGCGTTTACCGACCAGGGCAATGATAATATCTGTCTTCGTCCTGAAGGTACGGCAGGTTCCGTGCGCGCTTACCTGCAGGGTGGTTTAACGCGCTCAGGCACTCAGCGTTGGTTTTATATCGGCCCTATGTTTCGACGTGAGCGGCCCCAAAAAGGACGTTTAAGACAGTTTCAACAAATTGGTGTGGAGATGTTCGGCGCCAATGGGCCTCTGGAAGATGCTGAAGTTCTGGCTATGGCGCACAATTTTTTATCGGAGTTGGGCATCAGTGGTTTGCAACTGGAGGTGAACTCGCTGGGCTGTTCGGCGTGTCGTCCCGGCTATCGCGAGGCATTGCTCACTTATCTGAATGAACGCAGTGATAAATTATGTGAAACATGCGTTGAACGTGTTGATAAAAACCCGATGCGTGTGCTCGACTGTAAAGAGACCTCGTGTCAGGCTGAGTTGAATGATGCGCCTGAAATGGTGAATCATCTGTGTGAGGGCTGTGAAACACATTTTAGCGGTTTGAAAGTAGGTCTGCATGCATTGAATGTGCCTTATAAAATCAATGCCCGCATTGTGCGTGGTTTGGATTATTATAATCGCACTGCCTTTGAAATTGTTACAGATCAGCTGGGTTCGCAGGGTACTGTTCTGGCCGGTGGTCGTTATGATGGTTTAGTGACCGAGCTGGGAGGGCCTGCCACATCAGCGATTGGTTTTGCCGCTGGTTTGGAGCGCCTTGGCATGTTGCTCAACGAGACTGATGCAGCGCTTGTCGATGTGGCTGTGGTTGCACTGGGTGAGGAAGTCATCAGTTATTCGATGCAGCAGGCTGCGCAGTTACGCGGAGAAGGCTTTAGTGTTGTGCATTGTGGTGGTGGTAGTGCCAAACGTCAGTTTAAAGTGGTTGATCGTGAAGGAGCACGTTTCGTTGTTATCATCGGAGAAGAAGAGATGCAGCAGGCTCGTGTGACATTGAAAGATATGGCGACAGGAGATCAGCAGCAGCTGAGTGTGGATAAATTAACAGCTGTCTTGGGCAAATCATCAAAGGCTGAGACGATCTGATCAGGATGTATTCAAAGTGATCCCGTTGTCAGCTAAGGGTGTTGTGGCTCAGCTCGCTACTATTCTAATGATGCAGGTGGATATCATATGATGAGATTATTAGATCGATGCTTTATCTTTTTCTCATCTGAGAAGAAGGCAATTCAGAAGCCGAAATGCGGAGGCTCAATCCCAGCTCTGTTGTTGGCGATATGCGCAGTACTCATGCCGATAGACGCAGCGGCTGCAGGTAAGGTGTACCGGACATTATTGGATGCAAATCAACAGATGTTCGAAGTCTATGATATTGCCACCAACAGTTGGACGGTATTGGCAGGGGTGACGACAGGGCATCAGATGGCGACAGCGTCGAGTGGCAAGCTCTATATGCACAACGCGCTCACCAATCAGATCCAGCTCTATGATGAGCTTACCGATAGCTGGAGTAATGTGCAGGCGGGGCCAGTCGGTTATCTTAGTGGGCTAGGCAATCTGGAAGTGACAAAAGATGGTGGCTTTATACTAAGCAAAAGTGGCTCGGCGACGGTCTATTACTCCGGCAATGGTGGTTGGAATATGTTTACGCTGCCAGCAGCAGCCAGTGCATTGGGGGATTATGATCCGATTACGCATACTCTTGTTCTGGCCAAGCTGAACAGCGAAATCTTCTGGAAAATTGATATGGCCAGCTTGAGTGTGATTGAGTTTAATGTAGGCGCTCTGAATGCATCTGAAACCAGACGCTTCGGCAAGATTTATAACAATCGCTGGTATACACAGTCAGTTTCAGGGCCGGTTGCGCACTGGGGCTTGCTTGATCCTGCGCTTGCTGTTGTGCGTGGGGTGTCGGTAGCAGCAGGCGTTTTTCATCTATCGGCATCTGTGGATAAAACCAATGGGCTGTTTTATGTGCAGCCTTTCGGATCGACGCTGTTTTTTTCGTGGAATCCGGTTAGCGATAGCTATACGCCACTGCTCTCCTCCAGTGCAGGTTCAGGTCATAGCAGCCTGGTCTTTTCAGTGCCTGATCTGCCGCCAGTTGGCGCCATTATCATCGATGCGGGTGCTGCGAACACGAATACAACAGCGGTGACGCTTGATCTGGCATGTAGCGATGATGTTGGCTGCCTTCAGATGCAGTTTTCAAATGACAATACCAACTGGAGTGCGCCAGAGGCCAATGCTGCCAATAAGAGCTGGTTGCTTGTCACTGCTGTCGACGGTGTGCGCTCGGTTTATGTACGCTTTATTGATACGGCTGGTAATATCTCCAACGCAATCGGAGATGCAATAGTTGTTGATACCGTCGCACCAGCAATGCCTACGATTACCGTTCCTGTGAATAATACCTACAGCAATAGCCCTATGCGGCCTGTTATATCCGGCACAGCCGAGGCGGGCGCGAATGTAACGCTAAACGATGGTGGTGCACTGCTTGCTTTGCTGTCGGCAGCTGGGGGCAACTGGAGTATGTCTTCCGGTAGTGCCTTGTTTTCAGAGGGGCAACATCTCTTGACGATAACAGCAACGGATTCGGCAGGCAATTCAGGCGTTGCCAATACACTCAATTATTGGGTTGATCTCACCGCGCCTGTGGTGAGTGCACCACCGGCGCTACAGAGCGAGGCGACAGGCCCATTTACGCCGCTTGCATTGGGCATGGCTACTGCAAATGATAATATTGATGGTGCCTTAATACCGGTGCTAAACAATTCAGGCCCATTCGCAGTTGGAGCCACAGCCGTGACCTGGAGCGCGACGGATCAAGCCGGTAATGCAGGTAGTGCAGCGCAAATTGTGAGTGTGGTTGATACGACACCGCCTGCCATCACGCTGCCCGCTAATCTTACTCTACTGGGGGATGTTGCACTGGGTGGTTTGCCCGTTAACGACGCTGTGATTGCTGCGCTTATTGCCGGAGTGACGGCAACAGATCTCGTCGATGGTGCAATTACACCGACCAACAATGCTCCTGCTCTGTTCGCCAATGGCACTGCCAGCAGGATTACTTTTACAGCCATCGATGCGAGTGGCAATCTGGCCACAGCAGCCTCAATGGTGACTGTGACGGTGAATAACCCAGCCGGAACAGGTAATAATGCGCCAGCACCTTCCGGTACTGGTTTGACAATTGCGCAGTCATTGGCAGTGGGGCTGGATCCGAACGCGCTGACTACTGATACAGATGGGGATGGTATTCAGGATATTACTGAAGTGGGTGATCCCGCCAATCCGTATGACAGTGATGCAGATGGTGTGTTAGATGTTTTTGAAGCCGGAGTGAAAGCGCATGATGCATCTCTGGCCGCTGGATTGCAGCTTGGTAATGGTAGTGTGGATATTACCAGCACTGGACAGGCGATCAGTAATGTCAGTCATCTCGCCAATGCTGCGGGTCAGCCGGCAGGCTTTGCTTTTCCGTTTGGTCTATTGTCCTATCACTCCACGGTTGTAGTCGGTGCAAGTCAGACAGTATCTCTTGCATTTAGTTCACCATTGCCGCTGAATCCTGTGCTCTACAAGGTTAACAGTGCTGGGGTGTATAGTTTGATTCCGAATGGTGCAGGGGTGGATCAGTGGAGGCAGTTGAATGCCAATAGCATAGCTATCACGTTGTTGGATGGTGGGGTCTTTGATCTGGATGGCCTGCCAAATGGTGTGATTGTTGACCCTGTTGCCGTAGCCACAAGTATACCTGTAGTGGCACCTGTGCAGAGCTATACTTCAGGTGGATGTGTGATGGCCTCCTCTTCAGATGGGTCTTTAGATCCGCTACTGGCCCTGTTGATCGTGTTATCAGTCGCTTCTCTTATGCGGCGGCGCCAGCAGTCATTTTAACGGCTGGTTTGTAAGGCGAGTGTTACTTCAATGGCTTATTTTCGTGCAGTAGATAGGCCAAATAGAGACTTGTTTAAGTTCAATTTATAGCTGAGTTAGGTGAAATTTTCAGTGTGATCTGTAGTGCTTACAATAGACTTACTTGGTGGGTGCGTTAGGCCATGTTAGTCTCGCGAGCCTTGGATGCTCTGTTTTTACACGGGCATCCTTAGTTTTTTAGCTGGAGCACCATCATCATGTTTAGTATTTTAACCAAGTTGTTCGGAAGCCGTAATGAGCGTCTGCTTAAAGACCTCTGGCCGCTTGTCAAACAGGTCAATGACTTCGAGGCTGACGCAAAGGCGCTTTCTGATGAGGACCTGGCTGCAAAAACAGAAGAGTTTCGTGGCCGTTTGAACGATGGCGCTACGGTTGATGAGTTATTAGCTGAAGCTTTTGCAGTAGTGCGTGAAGCCTCTTCACGTGTGCTCGGTATGCGCCATTTCGATGTGCAGGTCATTGGGGCCGGTATCTTGAATCAGGGTAAAATCGCCGAAATGAAAACGGGTGAAGGTAAGACGCTGATGGCAACATTGGCTGTTTATCTTAACGCTCTGTCCGGCAAGGGCGCCCATGTTGTTACGGTGAATGACTATCTGGCCAAACGTGATGCTGAACATATGGGGCAGCTCTATGGCTTCCTTGGTCTATCTACAGGCGTAATTGTCAATGGCATTACACCGGAAGAACGCCGTGCGGCTTATGCTGCTGACATTACTTATGGTACCAATAACGAATTCGGTTTCGATTATCTGCGCGATAATATGGCTTTTAACAAAGACGAACTGGTACAGCGTGGGCACCATTATGCCATCGTCGATGAAGTCGATTCTATCCTGATCGATGAGGCGCGCACGCCGTTGATTATTTCAGGCCCGGCTGAAGCTGCCGGTGATCTCTATGGTCAGACTGATCTGTTGATCAAGCAGTTGGTGGAAACAGATTACGAAAAAGATGAAAAAGACAAAGCTGTTTCGTTTACCGAAGTGGGTAACGAACATATGGAGCAGCTGTTTCGTGATGCGGAGCTGATGCCTGAAGGCACACTTTATGATCCTGAAAATGTAAATCTAATGCATGCTGCAACCCAGTGTCTGCGCGCCAATACACTATTTACACGCGAAGTGGATTATATCGTACGTGATGATGAAGTGATCATCATTGATGAATTTACTGGCCGTATGATGCCGGGTCGTCGTTACTCCGATGGTCAGCATCAGGCTTTGGAAGCCAAAGAGGGCGTAACGGTTCAACCGGAAAACCAGACGCTGGCTTCGATCACCTTCCAGAACTATTTCCGTATGTATGACAAATTGGCAGGTATGACCGGTACGGCTGATACCGAAGCCGAAGAGTTTCATAAAATTTATAAACTCGAAGTCGTTATCGTTCCAACCAATCGGGATATGATTCGTAACGATATGCCTGATGTGATTTATCGTGATGTTGAGGATAAATTCAATGCAATTATCACTGATATTGAATCGGTACATAAAACTAGTGCACCGATTCTGGTCGGTACAATCTCGATTGAAAAGTCCGAACTGTTGTCTGAGCATCTGACCAAGCGTGGTATCGAACATGAAGTGTTGAATGCCAAGCAGCATGCTCGCGAAGCTGAAATCGTTTCACAGGCCGGGCGTAAAGGTGCTGTAACGATTGCAACCAATATGGCTGGTCGTGGTACGGATATCATGCTGGGTGGTAACCCTGAGATGTTGATTGCTGCATTGCCGGCTAAATTGTCCGATGCTGATCGTGAAGCCAAAGCGAAAGAGATTCGAGAGGCTTGTGCGGCAGAGCATATCGAAGTGGTTAACGCTGGTGGTTTGCATATTCTAGGTACTGAACGTCATGAATCACGCCGTATTGATAACCAGTTGCGTGGTCGTGCGGGGCGTCAGGGTGACCCAGGGCTGACTCACTTCTACCTCTCTCTGGATGATGATCTGATGCGTATTTTCGGTGGCGAAAAAATGCAGGCAATGATGACCAAATTAGGTTTCGAGAAGGGTGAGGCGATTGAGCATCCTTGGGTGACTAAAGCGATTGAGAATTCACAGAAGAAGGTGGAAGGCCGTAACTTCGATGTGCGTAAGCAGTTGCTGGAGTATGATGATGTGATGAATCAGCAGCGTGATGTGGTCTATTCACAGCGTCGTGAACTGTTGGAAGCTGATGATGTGAGCGATGTGGTTGCCGATATGCAGGCGGATTTGGCAGGTCGTTTGGAGGCTGAATTTTTGCAAGGTCATCCGGAAGAGTGGCCATTGGATGAGTTGCGTGATGCGCTCAAAGAACGTTTAACAATAGAATCTGATCCTGAGGCTTGGTTGGCCAGTGATGATGTTGAAACCTCTGAAGATATGGTCGTGAAAATTGATGAGGCTCTGAAAGCGCATATGGCTGCAAAAGAGGAGATCACTGGTATTGAGCAGATGCGCCACTTTGAGAAGTATCTGGTGTTGCAGATATTTGATCATCTGTGGAAAGAGCATCTGCTGGCCATGGATCACCTGCGTCAAAGTGTGGGCCTGCGTGGTTATGCGCAGAAACAGCCGATTCAGGAGTACAAACGCGAATCATTTGAACTGTTTGAATCGATGCTCGATAAAGTGCGTGAAGAGACCATGTTGGCGATGCACCGTGTACAAGTTGAAATGGAGCAGGAAGTACCACTGGTAGAAGAACCTCGGGAAAGTACGCCGGTAAATTATAATCTTGGCGAAGAAGCGGAAGAAGAGGCGCAACATACTTATAAACGTGAACATCCAAAAGTTGGGCGCAATGAGCCATGCCCGTGTGGTTCGGGTAAGAAGTACAAACAGTGCCATGGTAAACACGCCTAATGCCGGTTAATGCTCCTGAACTTAGCCCTGCACTGCATGTGCCCGGCTTTCGTGTTGGGACAGCATCATGTGGTGTGAAATCAGCTGATCTGAAGGGTAAACGCACGGATTTGACTATTATCGCGGCTGAGGTGGATTGCCATGCTGCCGCCACCTTTACCCAGAATCGCTTGCGCGCAGCTTGTGTGGATTTGGGTGAGAAGGCTGTCAATCGGCATGGTACAGAGATTCGAGCCATTGTTGCCAATAGTGGCAATGCCAATGCGGGCACAGGTATCCGTGAAGAAGAGTGGGCTCAGATGATGATTACATCAGCAGCTGATGCGCTGAAGATCTCTCCTGATCAGGTGTTATCGGCCTCAACCGGTGTGATTGGCACACCATTCCCGATTGATCGCATTATAGAGGGTATCGAAGAGGCTGCTGTCTCAGAAGCGGACTGGATGCAGGGCGCCAATGCTATCCGCACCACCGACACATATGCCAAATGGGGCAGCCGCAGAGTGGGCGACTACACCATCACAGGCATATCCAAGGGTAGTGGCATGATTCATCCGAACATGGCGACTATGCTAGGTTTTATTGCTACCGATGCGCCGATTAATCAAGCTGATTTGCAGTCGATGATCAAACGTGTGGTGGATCTTTCGTTTAACGCTATCAGTGTCGATGGTGATACATCGACCAACGATACCGTTTATCTGCTCTCCAGTGGTTTAGGGCTGGGGTATGAGCCGCTGCAGGATCTGTTTGAGTTTGAAACCGTATTGACCGATCTCTGCATTGAATTGGCTCAGATGATTGTGCGCGATGGTGAAGGTGTCAGTAAGTTTGTCACCATCAACGTTGAAGGCGCAAACAGTGCTGAAGAAGCGCGTCATGTGGCACGGACCATTGCTATCTCGCCATTGGTGAAAACTGCTTTTGCCGGTTCCGATGCCAATTGGGGTCGTATTGTTGCTGCTGCCGGTAATGCAGGCATCGACTTTGAGGCTGATAAAATATCCTTACGATGTGATGATGTTGTGATGATGGAAAATGGCAATCTGTTGGCAGATTACCGCGATGCGGATGGCATGGCAGTGTTTGCCCAGGCTGAATTCTCGATCACACTAAACCTTGGTATGGGGGATGAGTCTGCCCGTGTCTGGACAGGTGATTTCACCCATGAATATATCACCATCAATGCGGAGTATCGCACTTAGTTTGTATCATCTGCAAAACAGCTCCTGTTTTTTACTCAATACAGATGGGCTGATACGCTAATGCGCACGCATACTATTGCCCTTATTGCCCCCTTCGATAAACAAGGGAAACTCTTACTACTGAAAAGGGATGCCAACCAGCATTGCGGTGAGTTGTGGTCATTCCCCGGTGGTAAGGTTGAAGCAGGGGAAACACCGAAAAAAGCAGCCATACGTGAACTCATGGAAGAAACAGGTTTGAACGCTTCAAACTGGAAGCTGCTTGGTATGCACGATTTCGCATATCCTGACCGTAAACTAAACTTCCTTCTCTTTCGCTGCTTATGTGAAGATACAGAAAAGCTGCTGTGTGAATCTGCTCATGTTTGGGCCGATGCGGCCCGACTGCACGAGTATCCGATGCCTGAAGCCAATGCAGAGCTACTCAACATGCTGAGTCATAAACTAACCGAGCTCTGAACTGCTTATTGAGGCCTTCAGCCAGCATAAAGCCTCAAGCCCTGCAGAAATTAGAACTACATCT
>JAJFLH010000007.1 GCA_021772775.1 Mariprofundus sp.
GATTTGTAACTCAAACACACTCTTCAATACAAGCTTTATGGGATTGGACGATTAACCAATAAGTGGAACTCCGGCGATTGATTCGTGGAAAGCGACAAGACAGAGGATTGCCACTATAGAGCAGCCCAGAACAATAAGATCGGTTTTTAGCGCCAGAGATTTACCCTTTGGTTGTGCTCCGCGCAGGTTGGCTGAAAAGATGTCGAACAGAGAATAGGTCAGGAATGAACCGAACAGCATCACTGATGCAAGGTCTCCATTGGCCATGAGATGACCGGTAGCCCAGGCTGAAATGCCCCAGAGCATTGGGTGTGCTGTGATCTTCTGTAAACTGGTTTTTACTTCGATTGAGATCATGCAATAGATGGCGATCAACATGAACAGGCCGGTTGTATGTCTGCCCCATGTTGGCGGTTCATACAGCGGACTGAATTCGATTCTGCCCATGCCAACTATAATCACTACCAGCCCTGCAAGTGCAATCACTGCAAAGGTGATCTTAAAGTTTTTTTCGCCCAGTTTATGTTTTAGTGCAGCATGCAGTGAAGGGATGCTTGGTAATAGATGTATCGCAAAGAAAATGGTTAAGCCTAATATAAGTATTTCCATTGTTATCCCCTCCACAGCTAGCTTGATCGAATCGGCACAGTATACGCATGACGTGCCTTTCAGCCAATCACATGGCGCTCTAGCTGTTATGGTGTCGCCAGCACTATATTTGTCTGAAAATGTTGGTGTTGGTGTTGGTGTTGGTGTTGGTGTTGGTGTTGGTGTTGGTGGCTGGTCTTGAATAGTGCATTAAAAATTTCAGTTGAGGGTGATCATAAGGTTCATCATGAATTACGGATCGTCTCCGGAAGAAGGTGAATGTCGCAGATAGAGAAACTACCCTAGGGTATGACGGGGAGCTCGCTGTGTCATGCGCCTTATGCGTTGTTGCTTATAGTCTCTCTTCGTTTTGCATTGTTTCGGTCTGTTGAACAGAAAGCCAGATAGTTTGCGACCGCTCCTACGACGAGTCCATCGATGCCAAAGGGAGAGTTCAATAGATGACTCCATACGATTGTTGTCACAATACCGGCAGTCGCGCCGGCAATAAAACGATATCGACTTAATGGTGCCCCCAGCAGAGCAGCAGCCAGTGGAACCAGAATGGTCGGTGCCCAGAAATTGTACGAGTAGATGAGAATATCAATAATGCTGTCAATCGAGAGTGCGAAAACGACCGCTAAAATACCAACTGCGAGGGTAACTATTCGGGCCATACGAAGCTCAGCTTCCGGCGTAAGTGACGTTTTACGCAGAGGTTTAATAATGTCATTACTGAATGCAATCGCAGCCGCATTTAAGAAAGAGTCCGCTGATGACATAATAATAGAGATCACAGCTGCTATAATGATCCCTTGCAGTAGAGGTGGAAGTGACTCCTGGATAACATACGGCATGGCTAAGTTTGCATCGAGTGCTGGATTCATGGCGAAAGCAACCAGACCAATGAGGCCCGTACAGGCAAAAAATGGGATCGAAAGTAGCCCGCTGAAGAGTGTTCCTCGCCTCACACTCTGATTTGTTTTACCAATAAGCAGGCGTTGTACATAGGGAGGGACCAGAGTTTCCCCTAAAAGAAAGGTAAGAAACAGTGAGCCAAGAGCAATAAGCGCGATAGGCTCAGTAGCAATCATAAGATGTTCTGCAGGTACTTTTTCTACAACGGCACTCCATCCGCCAACATGCTCTATGCCAAAATAGAGTGCTAATGGAATACCAATGACCAGCACAGTGAACTGTATAATATCTGTCCAGACTACAGCGCGCATGCCACCAATTGTTGCATATGTAATGACAATACCTAAACCAAGTGCAACGCCTGTTGAGCGACTTAAATCGAGAAACAGGTTAAAGATATAACCCATTGCACCAATCTGCGCACCAAGAATACCTGCACTGAGTATCACACCAAAGATACCGGCAAAAACTCTCGCCTCTCTACCATAAGCCGGTTCCATGATGTCACCGACTGAAATAGCGTCAGGGTAGTGTTGTATGTTGGGAGCAATATACCTTGCAACCAGAATCTCTTTTAAACTAAATCCCCACAGTGCGACGATATTGGATAGGCCAACTAAAAAAACTTTTTCGGCATTACCCATTGTGAAGCCGCCACCAATAAATGAAGCAGATAGCGTGGCAAAAATAGCAAGTGTACCAAACGACCTGCCTGCAACGGCATAATCCTGCATGTTTCGAACACCACGACCTGCCCAGACCCCGATAATCAGTACGATGATTAAATATGAAAATATGATCAGGTTTTGTGTATTCAATATAGTGCTAACTTCATTTAATTCTTGCATTGTTACACTCTTTTGATGAAAAAATAAAATCGTTACTCTCAGCTATGAGCAGCTGTTAACTATAACGTAATTTTGGAATTTTAGCGAGTTGAGATCTCTGCAGTATGCCTCATTGAAAATGTTGCAGCCTGGTCTTGCAATGCAACATTTTTGATTGCTTGAAGTGCCTTTTGAATAGTTTTTTCTTCAATCTTGTTTTAACAAAAAAACGAAGTAAACGGTGCACTTACTAGTTGGATTCGCTGAGCCAAAATGGCGATGAATTCACCCAATTAAACGTTGTGGATTTATTAGATTTGTTGGTGCGATTGTAACCATCATCTGCTTGTGCGAAACTACGTCTATAGCTATCAAAACTCAGTTTCAAGCAGCTACTGCATCATGTTTTAAGTAAATATAAAGGCAGCAAAGGAGATAAGGCGAATGGCGGCTAAGAAATCAGAGTCAATGGCTGCATGCCGTGAAAAAATCCGTCGTCACTACCTGGCCGATGAAACAGAAGTAGTGAATACGTTGGTGGCCGAAACCGGGCTCTCTCTCGAGCAGCGGGCATCTATCTCCGCTCGTGCTGCAGAACTGGTGCGCGCTGTGCGCACAGAATCAACGCCGACAATGATGGAGATGTTTTTCTCTGAGTATGGGCTAAATAACCAGGAAGGAATTGCACTTATGTGCCTGGCTGAAGCGCTGCTTAGGGTGCCGGACAAGCATACTATTGATGCCCTGATTGAAGATGAAATTTCTTATGTAGACTGGGATAGCCACTTGGCTGAGTCCAAATTCACTCTCGTTAATGCCGCTAGCCTTGGCTTGTTTGTTACAGGCAAACTTATCAAACCGACTGAGACGGAGGGCATCGTTCATACACTGCAGGGCATGATCAAGCGGGTCAGTGTGCCGGTGGTGCGTGCTGCCTTTGATCAGGCGATGAAGGGGATGGGCCGCCAGTTTGTTTTGGGGCGAGACCTCCCAGAAGCGATGAAGCAGAGCAAGAAGTATGAGGCGCATGGTTATACCTATTCATACGATATACTGGGGGAATCGGCTCGAACTGATGCTGATGCCTTGTCTTATCAACGTGCCTATTTGGCCGCGATCGAGAGCTTGGCACCATTAGCCCAATCGGATGATCTGCGTAATAATCCGGCGATTTCAGTTAAACTGTCAGCGCTTTACGCCCGTTACGAGTTTACTCAAAAAGATCGGGTCATGAATGAACTCGTACCCCGTGTCCTGGAGCTGGCCCAGAAATCGAAAGCTGCTCACATGGGCTTTACTATTGATGCTGAAGAGGCGGATAGACTCGATCTTTCTCTGGATATCATCGAAGCGCTGTTTTCCGATACCTCTTTGGCAGGCTGGGATGGATTCGGTATTGCAGTGCAGGCTTGTGGGCCGCGCGCCTTTCATGTGATTGACTGGTTGTATGCCTTATCGCAAAAGCTGGATCGACGTATGATCGTGCGACTTGTGAAAGGTGCGTATTGGGATGCGGAAATCAAACGTGCACAAGTGATGGGGCTAAAAGGTTTTCCGGTTTTTACCCGCAAGGTAAATAGTGATATCTCTTACATCGCTTGCGCCAAAAAACTATTGCAGATGACTGACCGCATCTATCCGCAGTTCGCTTCTCACAATGCCCATTCGGTCTCTACTGTGCTGGAACTGTGCAGCGATCTGGACAGTTTTGAGTTTCAGCGACTACATGGCATGGGCGAATCACTATTCGACCCCATGGTTAGCAACAGGCAGGTACACTGCCGTATCTACGCTCCGGTCGGACAACATCAGGATCTGTTGGCTTATCTGGTAAGGCGTCTGCTGGAGAATGGTGCTAACAACTCATTTGTTAACCAGATTGTTGATGACACTGTTAAAGCTGAAGAGATTGCCCGCGATCCGTTCGCGATTGTTGAGAGCATGAAAAACGGACTGGCCAGCAAAGTAATCACACGGCCGCATGCTATTTACGGTGAGGGGCGTCGCAATTCTAAAGGTTGGGACCTTAGCAATGTAGATGACGTTGCTGTGATTGATCTGCAGCGCGAGAAATTCAGGCTGCATGAATGGCAGGGTGGGCCTATTTTGGCAGCTAAGGTGCAGAGCACCGATGTGGGGGAAGTTCATAACCCTGCGCAACCCGGTGATCTGGTCGGGCACGTTATCCAGGCTTCAGATAGGGATGTCGAGTCTGCCATCGCATCTGCACATTCCGCCTTTGCAAACTGGTTTTTACAGCCGGTCAAGCAGCGTAATACTTGTATACGCCGCGTGGGGGATCTGTTTGAAATCCATGCGTATGAGCTATTTACGCTGGCAACTCGGGAAGCGGGTAAGAACATGGTGGATGCGATCGCCGAGATTCGCGAGGCGGTAGATTTTGCCCGTTACTATGCGGATGAAGCACAAGAGAATAAGGCGTTTGGTTCGGGGCGAGGGGTGATCGCCTGTATCTCTCCCTGGAATTTTCCACTGGCAATTTTTGCTGGGCAGGTGCTCGCCGCGCTGGCGGCGGGTAATAGTGTGATCGCCAAACCAGCCAGTAACAGCGTATTGATCGCAACACGGGCGGTCGAATTGATGCATGAAGCCGGGATCCCCAAAGATGTTTTACAATTGCTACCCGGTGCCGGAAATAGAGTCGGCACCGCTTTGACCAGTGATGCCCGCATCGCGGGAGTCTGTTTCACCGGATCGATACCCACTGCGCAGCATATTAATAGGCTGATGGCTAAGTCATTAGCTGCAGATGCTCCGCTGATTGCCGAAACGGGCGGATTAAATGCCATGATTGTGGATTCAACCGCTTTGCCGGAACAGGTTGTAGCTGATGTGATCTCCTCCGCCTTTCAGAGCGCGGGGCAGCGTTGTTCAGCGCTGCGCATGCTCTATGTTCAGGAAGATATTGCCGAGCATTTGCTGGAGATGTTGTTTGGCGCTATGGATGAGCTCATTGTAGGAGACCCCTGGTTACTCTCGACCGATATTGGGCCGGTGATTGACCTAAACGCCAAGCAGAATATTGAAGCGCATTGCCGGAAGTTTGCAGAGCTGGGGCGTGTGCTGAAAACAGTGCCGGCTCCTGAGCAGGGGTTCTTTGTCGCGCCAACGGTGATTAAACTTGAAGGTATTGATGAGCTGGAAGAGGAGATATTCGGGCCTATTCTGCATGTGGCAACCTTCAAGGCTGATGAGATTGATCAGGTCATCGATCAGATTAACGCCAAAGGCTTCGGTTTGACCTTTGGACTGCATACACGCATGGACACGCAGATAGCGCGCATTGTCAATAAGGTGAAAGCGGGCAATATCTATATCAACCGCAACCAGATTGGTGCGATCGTAGGTTCCCAGCCTTTTGGTGGAGAAGGACTTTCTGGAACAGGCCCCAAGGCTGGCGGGCCACACTATGTGCGTCGCTTTATGAAATCTAAGAGTCTCACTCAGATTGAGCCTTGTGCAACTCCAACCGTTAGCGCATCCCAGTTACAGCGTGCAATCGAGCAGTTGGGTACTAAAGAGAGAGAGGGGGGACAGGATTTGGATCTTGCTACGCAACTCCAGCCGCTCTTTGGTGATGTGCCGGAAACCTTGGCTGTTACATCAAAAGAGATGCCAGGGCCGACAGGAGAGCTGAATCTTCTCTCCTTCCATGCCCGAGGTGTGGTACTTTGTCTTGGCCCAGATACGGAGTGCGCCTTTAAGCAGGCGGGAGTCGCACTTTCGCAGGGCAATTCCGTTGTAGTCGTTGCTCCCGGTGCAGCAGCGCACTTTGCAGCCGTGATCTCTGAAGGGTTTCCCGTGATTCCGCTGGACGGTTTGCTGCAGCCAGAATCCCTTGAAAGCGTTAATGGCTTTGCCGCAGTGACCAGCTCGGCTACACAAACAAGCTTGTCTGCATATCGGCTGGCTTTGTCGAAACGCCAGGGCGCACTACTGCCGCTGATCACCGAGCTCGATGCCCCAGAGCGTTTTATCATAGAACGGCATCTCTGTGTCGATACAACAGCAGCCGGCGGTAATGCGAGCCTGATTGCTGCATCGGAGTGATAAGTTAGACTCTCTATCTGATGGTTGGCTTTATATTTTAAAGTGTTTTCTAATAAAGAGTGAACGTGTGAAATATATTCAGAGACTATAAAGTAAAGGCCTGACGCTGAGGGGGTTGTGGTTTCCTTCGTATGCATGGTAAACCGGGAACGGCGCAATCGGGTGTGACTGGTTTTATTGAAATCCTCTTCAACGTTTCATGTGTCGCTATAGATAAGGAGACAGCTTATATATCTATTGATTTCTTCGGTCCGGAGTTCTGTGCTCTAAGTGATCGTCGAACTCTAGTACCACTCCTGGCATGAGTTATTCAGTCCTTTGTCATCCAAAAGGGTGACAAGCCGAGCCATTTTAGGTTTGTTTTGTTGTTTAGAGTAGCGGATCACCAGAGGTGGGGATTCAATTCGAAACAGATGATGAGCAGTTAGGAAAAGGGGAGAATATGAGATATCATGATTGGGTTCATTTCTGTGGTGTTATGGAGATAGCACAGGCTGGATTATTTTATCTTTCAGAAAAGAGTGAGTTGTGTTTCGTTAGCTGTTACTGCACATTCAATAAGCGAGGTACTCGATGAAGTTAAGTAAACTGTTCCTTTCTTTCCCAGATTAAATGAAATCTTCATTGCAAAGCGAACAGCCCCCAGAATCCATGTGTTGGCCAATATCGATAGTCATACTTGCAGTACTGCTCATATTGCCTTCTCAAAATAGTACCGCTTCGGACACATCACCCTCTGAAGATCAGAGTTTACGAATCGGACAATTTTCTGACGGAACAGTCGAAGGATGGGAAAGAGAATCCTTCGCGGGTGAAACCATCTACACACTGGTTACAGACAGCACGCTTCAACAGACTCTGAATGTACTCAAAGCTAGTAGCGACAATACAGCTTCGGGGGTTTTCCGGAAACTTCGAATTGATCTCGAAAAAACACCTTGGATTCACTGGTCGTGGAAAACCGAACAACTATTTTCTGGTATTAATGAAAAGGAGAAGAGTGGCGATGATTTCGTAGCACGCCTCTATATCGTGATTGATGGCGGCATCCTCTTCTGGAACAGTCACGCACTAAATTATGTCTGGTCTTCTTCACACCTGAGAGATGAAACCTGGCCAAATCCTTATACATCCAACGTCACCATGTTTGCAGTAGAATCGGGAAATTCAGCCGTTGGAAAGTGGCAAAGCTATAAACGCAATGTACGTGAAGACCTGCGCATATTAAGCGGCAAGGATGTCCGTTATATCGATGCGATCGGGATCATGACCGACAGTGATGATTCGGGGCAAAAAGCCACTACCTATTACGGCGATATCTTTTTCACCCCACATCAAAGGATCAACAGGGGCAGGCTCGATTGATCTAAAAGTTATGGGGAACGCACCAGCTCCAGCACTTAAAAGCTCATTAAAGACTTGAATTTAAAGGAATGATGGTGCCTGGCTTGACATCTATCTGTTTTGGAGGCGATTCTACGTCCTGAATCGAGGGACAAGGTAACGGTAGCAAGTTTCGGGTGAACTGATGCTCAGTTGAAAAAAAGAGGGATCGATAATAAACTCAGCTTCATCTATGAGACATCAAAAACAAACAATTCTAGCTGTTGATGACAATCCTACGAACCTTAAAGTTCTTGAACTTGTGTTCAGGAATATTTATGAGGTTATCTCTGTCGATAACGGGTTTGATGCCATTGAGGTCTGCAACAATGATGCGATAGACCTTGTTCTTCTTGATATCATGATGCCTGAGATGGATGGCTATGAAGTTTGTGAACGATTGAAAAGGGATATGGCTACAAAACACATACCGGTAATCTTTATTACTGCAAAAACTGCAACGGAAGATATTGTCAAAGGCTTCGATGTTGGTGGTGTAGATTATCTTACTAAGCCATTTAAAAAAGCTGAGCTCATGGCCAGAGTAAGAACGCATATCGAGCTGAAAACATTAAGGGGTATTTTACCTATCTGCGCCTCATGCAAGGATATCCGTAATGACGATGGATTTTGGAAACAGATAGAGGCCTATATCGGGGATCATTCCGAAGCTGAATTCAGTCATAGCATGTGCCCGGATTGCATGAAAAAAATGTATCCGAAACTTGCAGATAAAATGGCTAAGAAGGGTTGAGTAATTAGCAGTGAAAGCCAAACTCTGTAGCCTGCTGAGTTCGTGATGAAGCGGGTTAAATTAGCCTCTAGGGTTTTAGCGTGTTGTTTGTTGGCAGTGAGATTTAAGAGTTCACTCACACATTCTGCAGTGCATAGGCCTAACTTTTTTTGATTGCGCCTGAGTGTATAAATCGAAGTTTTTTCACGGTTTAGTTGTACTTTGGCCAGATTCTTTAGGTATGGACTATGATTATACATTTTCTGAGCTTCCTGCCAGGTCGCATCAATGATGATAAAGCTATCAAAGTTTGCGACTTCATCCATAGATATACTATCCTCAGTTGGATAAATAAGGGCTACTGATTCATGTTTGAGTTTATGTAAAAGCTCGATATTTGGTGAGACTCTATCCCAGACAAACACCCGACAGTTTTCCCCCAGCAGCTCAGTTGCCAACACTCCGGTATTGGTCTTGCGCTCGAGTTCACGTTGATGGGTTAAGAGATAAATGTTCATCATATAAAAAATTCTAATGTGTAAAGCTGAGCTGTCTATGGACTAATACTGTTTGATGGGGTGCTGGTCTTGAATAGTGCATTTGCATATCATTATTTATTTGCTGGTAGTCATAGCTATCTCATGGATTCCAGCTCGACTTCGGAAGAAGTGAATACCCCAAGGTAGCTATCTCTGCTGCAAGCAGCATTCAGGGGGTGGTGTAGCCAGAGAGTATCCTCTGAGCTACGACGGATTGTGTTAATGGTTAGTTTGATATGAGTTGTTTTATATTACTCATAACTCCGATCTCGATCATTTGGAGCTAATCGATGCATTGTAAAGATAGTTTGCCGGGGAATTCGAGTAGCACTATTCTAAAGTCGTTTCAACTGAAATATTTCATAAAATATATTTTGTTTGAGTATCCACAGAAGTTGTGGATAACTTTGTGGATAGAAGCCAAAAATGCATATAAATCAATAGATCCAGAGCATATCTTCCCATTTGCCTAAAATTTAGGCTTTTAAATTAAGCCTTAAAAAACAATATTTTAAGAAGACTTTACTTCATCATTTTGAGATGATAATGGTCATGGTGATATTTTTTTGCTTGCTGATGGAATAAGTGGATAAATCAAATAAAGCCCTGTTACTAAGGCTATTAGGTCCATGTTATCAGTGCCTTGCAGCGATTCCTTTATTGTTGTTCAAGGCTTGTGTAGCTGGTCTTGAATAGTGCAGTATTACAGCTGATGGTAATCATACGTTCATCCTGGATCTCGGAAGAAGGTGGATACCCCAAGGTAGCTTCTCTGCTGCAAGCTGCATTCACCTCTGCCGATCAGGTGAAAGCCTCTCAGGGTATGAGGAAGGCTCATTTTAGAATGATGTAGTGCTCTGTTTTTGTCGACGTAGCGATAAAAGCTTGGATAGATCTTTGTTAAACAGTACACAAACTTTCAAAAGTCATATTGATGATGTCATCACCACTTGTTAGCCGCTATAATGCCGAAACTTTTTTCAGGAGGTTTTGAAATGGCTTTAACAGGTAAAATGGTGATCGGTCAGTCAGGTGGACCTACAACAGTGATTAACCAGTCACTGGTGGGTGCCGTTTTGGCAGCACGGAAACAGGCTGATATCACCGGTATTTTGGGCGCTAAACACGGTATTGCCGGTATCATGAAGGAAGATTTCATTGATCTCACCACGCAGAGTGATGAAGAGCTGGAAATCTTGGCCAACACACCAGCAGCTGGTTTGGGATCTGTGCGTTTGAAGCCTGGAAAAGCTGAATGTGAGCGTGTGTTTGAAGTATTTAAAAAGAATGATGTGCGCTATTTCTTCTATATTGGCGGCAATGATTCAGCCGAAACGGCTCATATCATTGCTGAAATGGCCAAAGAAGCGAATTATGATTTCTGTACCATCCATATTCCTAAAACCATTGATAATGATTTGAGAGTGACTGATCACTGTCCAGGATTTGCTTCAGCAGCACGCTTTGTGGCGCTGGCATTTATGGGTGATGACCGTGATAACGCTGCTCTGGCAGGTGTTAAAATTAATGTGGTCATGGGACGTGATGCTGGTTTCTTGACTGCAGCTTCAGCGCTTGCACGTCAATCCGAAGCTGATGGCCCGCATTTGATCTATATGCCGGAGCGCACTTTTGATGTGGCTGCCTTTCAGGCCGATGTGAAAACAGCTGTAGCTAAATATGGTCGCTGTGTGGTGGCGGTATCGGAAGGTATTACTGATGCCGATGGTAATCCTGTCATGACCAGTGGTGAGCGAGATTCACATGGTAATTTGCAACTTTCAGGTTCTGGTGCGCTAGGTGATTTCCTTTCGGCTAAAGTGAAAGAAGCCTATGCCGGTGAAACAGTGCGTGTACGTGCCGACACATTCGGTTATTTGCAGCGCAGTTTTGCTTCTATTGTATCACCTATTGATGCGCAGGAAGCACGTATGGTGGGCACACATGGTGTAAATCATGCGGTGGAAACAGCGGAACCGGGTTCGGTGGCGATTCGTCGTATTTCCAGTGTGCCGTATGTCAGTGACTGTTTTGTGACGCCTTTATCTACCGTAGCGCGTGAAGCTACTGAAATGAAAGATGAGTATATCAATGATGCCGGTAATGACGTAACTCAGGCATGGCTTGATTATGTTACTCCTCTGGTTGGCGATCTTCCTAAAATGGGCAAATTGTTCTAATTGGAATAATATCCTAGACATGAAAAAGGGCTGCCAGTGGTGGCCTTTTTTCATGTGCCTAACAGCTGCTAAAAGCTGCTTACATTGACTTGGGTGATTACATTAGCCAGCGTGCGCGCCCGAAAAATCCTGCTTAATTACTGTCCTAAAAAGGTGTGATAATGAAAACAGAAAAGACAAATAATAAAACTCCCAAATATGATATTACCAATGTACCGCCAGTCGGTGCAACCAGTTATGATCTGGTTAAAGGTGTGCAGCGCCACTTTGTGCGTACATTAGGGCAGGATAACCGCTACCGTTTAAATCAGAGCCACTATCGTTATCAGGCACTGGCATTTTCCATTCGTGATCGTCTGATGGAGTGCTGGAAAGTAAGTCGTGAAGCCAGCTGTGAAGCAGATGGGCGCAAAGCCTATTATCTGTCGCTGGAGTTTTTGATGGGTCGTGCTATGGGCAATGCGATCTTGAACCTTGGTCTGGATGAGCAGGCTAAACAAGCGATGCATGATCTTGGCATTAATCTCGAAGAGATGATTGATGAAGAACACGATGCAGGGCTGGGTAATGGTGGTTTAGGTCGTTTGGCAGCTTGTTTTGTAGATAGTTGTGCAACCCTGCAGTTACCGGTCACCGGTTACGGTATTCGTTATGAATATGGCATGTTCCGCCAGTTGATTAAAGACGGAGCGCAGCTGGAAGAGCCTGATCATTGGCTCAAGAATGGTAATATCTGGGAGATTGAACGCCCTGAATATGAGCAGCGTATCCATTTTGGTGGTCGCACTGAACAGTATCGTGATGATGCTGGCATCCAGCGTTGCCGCTGGGTTGGTACGAATGATGTGTTGGCTGTGCCGTATGATACCCCAATTCCAGGTTATCAGAATGGTACTGTGAATACACTTCGTCTGTGGAAATCATCAGCTACTGATGAATTCGATCTGGGCGAATTCAATGCGGGTAGTTATCCTGAATCTGTTGCGGCCAAGAATGATGCCGAGCATATCTCTATGGTATTGTATCCAAATGACTCCAGCGAAAATGGTAAAGAGCTGCGTTTACGTCAGCAATACTTTTTGGCCAGTGCCAGTATTAAAGATGTACTACGTCGCTGGGTAGAAAGAAATGGTGAAGACTTTAGTCAGTTTGCTGCCAAGAACTGCTTCCAGCTTAACGATACACATCCGACTGTTTCTGTTGCTGAATTGATGCGCATTTTGATGGATGAGTATCGTTTAGAGTGGGATGAAGCCTGGGAAATCACCAGTAACACCATGGCTTATACCAATCACACCTTGTTACCAGAAGCGCTGGAACGTTGGCCTGTCTATCTGTTCGGTCGTCTGTTGCCGCGTGTGCTGGATATTATTTATGAAATCAATGCACGTTTCTTAAAGAAAGTAGCTGAACACTGGCCGGGTGATGTAGAACGTCAGCGCCGTATGTCGATCATCGAAGAGGGTGATACGCAGCAGGTACGCATGGCTTACTTGGCTATTGCTGGTTGTTTCTCGGTCAATGGTGTGGCGCAGCTGCATTCTGATCTGTTGGTGGAAGGTCTGTTCGCGGACTTTTATGCCATGTGGCCTGAAAAATTCAATAACAAAACCAATGGTGTTACCCAGCGCCGCTGGATGGCGATGTGCAACAAATCAATGACGGCTCTGATCAATGATACGATTGGTGATGGCTGGATTACGAAATTGAGTGATCTGCGTCAGTTGGCTCCATATGCGGATAAGGCCGCTTTCCGTAAGAAATGGGCCGCTAGTAAACGTCAGAATAAGGAACATTTGTCAGACATTGTTGAAGAAGTATGTGGTGTTCGATTCAGCCCGGATGCGATGTTTGATGTTCAGGTGAAGCGTATTCATGAATACAAACGCCAGTTACTGAATGTACTGCATGTGATTCATCTGTATGACCGCATTAAACGTGGTGATACTGCCAACTGGACCAACCGTTGTGTATTGATTGGTGGTAAAGCTGCACCGGGTTATTACATGGCCAAGCAGATCATCAAGCTGGTGAATAATGTTGCTGAAGTGGTCAACAATGATCCTGAAGTGGGCGATAAGCTTAAAGTGGTCTTTTTCCCGAACTATCGTGTATCTGCGATGGAAGTGATTGCGCCGGCATCAGATCTCTCTGAACAGATCTCTACTGCGGGTAAAGAAGCCTCCGGTACCGGTAACATGAAATTCATGATGAATGGCGCGATGACTATTGGTACGCTCGATGGTGCTAATATCGAAATCCGTGAAGAGGTTGGTGAAGAGAATTTCTTCCTGTTCGGTCTGACAGCAGAAGAGGTGGAAGCTACGCGTGGGCACTATGATCCGAATGGTATCATTGCCGCTGATGAAGACTTCAGACGTGTCATGGAACTGTTGGAGTGTGGTCACTTCAGTCAGTTTGAACCGGGTCTGTTCTCATCTATCACCCATGCTATCCGTGGTCACGATGATCCATGGTTGGTCGCGGCTGATTTCCGTAGCTATATTGATGCTCAGCAGCGTGCCGCTGTAGCGTATCAGGATAAAGATGCCTGGTTACGTATGAGTATTTTTAATACGGCTTACAGTGGTAAATTCTCAACCGATAGAACGATGGAAGATTACAATCGTGATATCTGGAAGCTGAAACCTTTGTCCATTAAATCATAATAGACGAAGAGGTGTTATTGAAAGGGTGGGCAGGTTTTCCTGTTCACCCTTTTTTCGTTGTGACATTGGCATATGTTCTGTCGAAGCTTGTTTCGCAGATCTTTCTATGCGGTTCTGTTCGATCTACAAATCTGTGACTGCTCTTCCTGATGGGATGAAGCACATTCTAGGCATGCTTTATGCTTATGCTTCATAATCAATAAATGCATGAGATGGCCCCAGTAGTATGCAGCTACGATGATTATATTGATTGAAGACGTATAAACAGGAATGCACTTTGATTGATCGTATTATTATTTTCTTAAAAAAAGGTTCGGTCGCCAGGCAGATTGGTGTTGCCGTCTTTTTAATATTTTCAGTGATGATGCTGTTCAATGCATTTGTGGTTCAGTACAACTCTCAAAATTCTATGCAGGATCAGATTAAGAAGCAGGTAATTCAGATCAATCAGGGTTACTTCGATAGTCTCAATACATTAATGCTCACCGGCGCCATGCATGAGCGCGAACTGCTGCGGTCAAAAATGCTTAGAAATTCTAATATTGTTGATGTGCGAGTCCTTCGCAGTGATCTGCTCGGTGAGCAATACGGCCAGGGAAAGAGTTCTGAAGTGGTTGCTGATGATATAGACAGGCAAGCACTGGAGGGGAAGGAGGTTATTCAGATCAATGATAGCAGTGATGAGCAACGTATTCTGACTGTCGCGCTGCCTTATCGTGCAACAGCTGCGAGTCATGGCGTGAATTGCTTGCAATGCCATACTGGGCCCGACGCTCATGTTGTGGGCGCTGTGCGCATCGATTATTCGCTTCAACAAAGTGATCAGATTATTGCAGGTACGCTGTGGCAATCAATTGTGGTGAATTTCACTGTATTACTGATCGGTATTGCCCTATTGGCCTGGTATATGAACCGCACTCTGACCCATGCTATTCGCGAAGCTGATATCTTTGCAGAGGCTATTGCTGAACAGAACTTTGATGTCGAAGTGCCAGCTATTCGGTCAGATAATCTTGGCCGGTTGATGTATTCCATGATCAAAATGCGCGATGCATTAAAAGCACAGCTTATTACTGTACAGGCCAGTAACCAGATTGAGCTCAAAGAGATGGAAGACAAAATGGAAAGGCAGGCCAAGGAGAGTAATCTGGTTGTCGCCTTTGAATCTGGCATAGTCAGTATAGTCAGAGATTTGAGTGTCATCGCTGCAGATGCGGGCAAGTCGGCTTCATCACTTTCTCATATTTCTACTCAGATCAATCAGAGTTCATCCTCAGCTTTGTCAGGCACGGATCATGCCTTACTGCAAGTTGCCAACATCACAAAAGATACCCATGCAATCAACTGGGCATTCAAAGATATCAATGAACGTAGTCAGGCAGCGATTGATATTTCAAAACGCGCTATGGATGATGCTATTGCCACATCCGAGCGTATGGAAACATTGCAAAAGGCATCCGATGGCATCAGCTCGGTCACTGCGACCATTACTGACATCGCAGAAAAAACAAACCTTCTGGCCTTGAATGCAAGCATTGAAGCAGCCCGTGCAGGTGACGTTGGTAGAGGTTTTGCTGTTGTTGCCAATGAAGTTAAATCGCTGTCGAACCAGACCAGAGAAGCGACCGAGGTGATCAGCAAACAAATAGAGGGTGTACAATCTGAAAGTCGGGATGCCATTGCTGCTATTGAAGGGATCAATCAGGTGATTATTCAGATGAATAAACATACCCTTGATGTGGCAGAAATCATGTCACAATACACCGATACGCTGAACATGCTTGAGACAAATGCAGAAGCGACGGATCACGAGATGAAGTCTGTCTACGTTTCAGTTGAAGGTGCCAGCCAGTCGGCTGAAGAGGGTGAAAGTATTTCGGCAGCAGTGGCTATGCATTGTGAAAAAATGCAGGATATATCACTTGAGCATTCGCAGTTGGTTGAACAGTTCCTGTCGATGTTACAAGGCCTTCGAAAAAATGCTGAAAATACCAACGATGGGGAGTATGACGATGAAGATGAGTTATTCTAAGCAGCTATCGTTATACACTCGAATCAGAGCACAATAATAAATATAAACTCAACAGTGGTGAATAGATTGAAAAAGATAATCATTATAGAGGACTCCCGTCCTACATTACTGACCTTGGAAATTGTAATCGCTAATCTAGGTTTTGTGGTTGAAGGTTTTGAAACTGCAGAGGCAGCTCTACAACATTTGCATAACAGTGCCCAACAACCTGATCTTATTCTCACAGATTTGCATCTGGATGCACTTGATTGTGAAAAAGGACTCGATGGCATTGAATTGATTCAGGAAATCAAAAAGATAAACGGTATGAAGGATGTTCCGATACTCTTATTAACTTCTGAAACTTCAAAGGAAAAAAGATTCCTGGCACGTGATATTGGTGCTCAGGGGTGGCTGGTGAAACCTATCACACGCGCAAAACTGAAAGATGTAATCGATCAGTTTATATAATACAAAGCTTGTGCCTGAGCTGTTCGCACACGGTTAGATAATATGATCATTCACCATCCGGTACGGCGATCACGCTGAGAAAGAGTCCCAGCTCCCTGATAGCGTTGCTGAATTCAACATAATCAACTGGTTTGGTGATATAGATGTTGCAGCCCAGTTCATAGCAGCGCCGAACCTCTCTATCATCATCTGTGGTGGTCAGGATGATGACAGGAATATGTTTGGTTCTGGGGTCGGATTTCAGCTTGTCCAACACCTGATAGCCATCAAGCACGGGCATATTTAGATCCAGCAGTAGCAGTACATCGTGATCATGAGGGTCACCCTCAAAGGCATCGCGGCCAAGGATGAAATCCAACGCTACTTTACCATTTTCGCACCATTGAACCGGATTATTAATACCAGCTCTCTGTAAATTTTTTTGTGTGAGCTTGGCGTGCCCCTCTTCATCTTCGGCCAGAATGATAGTGACGGGTTTTGTTTTAATGTTTGATGCCATGGTTTAAACCTCCGGTTTATTGGAAAAATTTGAATTTAGGGGAAGGAAAACCGAGAAGGTGGAGCCTACATTTTCCTCTGATTCAAATGTTATACTGCCATTCTGGGCGCGGGCCAAGGTCTGCACATAGGCCAGTCCCATGCCTTCACCCTGTACATCCTGATGTTTGCCACGCCTAAAAATCTGGAACACTTTATCATTCTCTTCTTCACTGATGCCACGGCCATTGTCAGTGACATTGATCGTGATGCCATTGTCATCTGATTCAGCATTGATACTAATATTGCCGGCGCGATCCAAAGCCAGATATTTAATAGCATTGCCGATCAGGTTGTTCATGATCTGTTCGATGACGATGCGATCATTATCAATCACGGGAAGCGTGTTTAATTCGACCGTCGTGCCTGTTTGTTTGATCTGGTGGGTGAGGGTGGCAAGGATTTCATCACAGAGTGGTTTCAAGTCGATCGACTCAATATGTAGCTCTCGTCTGCCCAATCGCGACAGCGTAAGGATAGCTGTAAGCATATGATCCATCTTCGCCACCGATGTACTGATGAATGAAAACGATTCAGGAATATCCTCCTGAATAAGGCGATGCATGGTTTTACGATCACGTTGTTCCAGTTTTTCTTCGATGCGCTCGGTGAGTTCAGAAATTTCTTTTAGTGTGTATTCCAGTTCGCCGGTAAACCCTTTCATGTTGACCAGTGGTGAGCGTAGATCATGTGAAACGATATAGGCAAAACTTTTAATCTCTTCGTTGGCAGCAGCAAGTGTGGCAGTTCGCTCACACACTTTTTGTTCGAGCACTTCTCCAGCTTTGATTAGCGCCAGATTCTTTGTACGTATCTCCCGGTTATACTCTTCGAGATGGTCGGCCATGACATTAAATGCAGTGGCCAATTGGCCGATTTCATCGCCGCTGCGAAATGTGCTGCGGACAGAGATGTCGCCTTCTGCATAGCGCAGTGTGGAATCCGTCAATCGGGCAAGCGGAGCGGTGATGCTTCTTGCCAACAGGTAAGCGATGAAAACAGCGATAAGTAGAATGCCTGCAACAATAATCAGGGTAATGCTTTTCATCTGCTCAACAGGCTCGAGCAATTCCTCGGTGTCCATTTTGACTACGATACCCATCTGGAGCTCTGGTATATAACCCCAGGCGGCGGCAACATCAATATCGCGGTAATCTTTGTCGAATGCACTGCCGACATCTCCCTGTAGTGCATACTGAATAGGGCCAGCAAGACTTGACCCCATCGTAACCTCAAGATCAAGCTCAGCTGACGGCATGTGCCTGAGCGGCGCAAGGTATGCTTTATCCTGCTTTAGAATACCGGCCACAACCTCACCTGATTCTCCCAAGCCTGTAATGGAGGTGAGGGTATCATGTAGTTCTTCCCAGTTAATTTGCACGGCTGTGACGCCCAATATTTTATTGTCGTGTATGACAGGTGTGGCGATGAACAGGGCTGCTTCACTGCTGGGCTCATAGTAGGCAACCGTAGAAATTTGGGGTTGCAGCATCTGCATGGCCTGGCGAAAGACTTTGGCCAGCTGGGTCTCTTTGTATGGGCCACTCAAGAGATTGGTTCTGGCATCGACTTCATTGCCCATGCTGTGGATAATATTTCCGTTTGTTGAAATAATGAACAGGTCATGAAGATCGTAGTACTCGCCCTGCTGATCAATGGCATTATGGATTGGACTGTTGCTTACTGTTTCAGAATATTCAGCCGGATTATGGTTTGAAAGGTCTTTGATCACTGCAGGCAGAGTGGAGAAACGCTCGTTATCTCGAATGCTTTTCTGAATACTTGTTCTGATATCATGAATTCGGTTGTTGCGTATATCGGCCATATGCTCAACAGCTTGATGAATCATACTGGATTCAAACTGCTTGAAGGTAAAATAAGAAATGGATATTGCAGAGAGAAATACAACGACAAATAGTGCTGCCACTACGCGGTAGCGAATAGGAGAGCTGCTGAATCGAATAAAACGTCGCATGGCTAGGGTTACTCAGCTTGAGGTGCTGCCCAGTGCAGCCCCCAACGATCATATAAAACATCTGTAAGTTGTTTTGCTTCATCACTCAAAATCTTTAATGGATAGGGATTCGGACGAAGCATTTTTTCGAATTTCCAGACGATATCAAATTGACCATCAGCAGTAACTTTTCCGATACGAGCGTGTTTCCATGTATGCTGGGAGTTCAGCCCAAATCCGATGATGCCTTCAGGGGCTGCGAAGCTTTGGCTTCTCAGGTTGAAAAGGATATTGCTGTTTTCAGTGCTTCCAACCAGTTCGGCGGCCTGGGCCCAGAGATGTACCCCGATATAAGCGGCCTCCATCGCATCACTAAGTACTCTATTTTGTCCGAATCTAGCTTTAAATGCTTTGACAAATTTATGGTTCGCTTCGCTATCGATGCTCTGAAAATAGCTGGCCGCAGCATAGTGACCGGTCATTTTATCAGGATTCATTCTGGCCAGTTCATTTTCGCCAATACTGAATGAGAGAATGGGCGTAGTTTTTGAGGTGAGACTGCTTTCAGAGAATGCTTTAAAAAAACTGATGTTACTGTCACCATTGATAGTGTTGATCACGACATCAGGTTGAAGTCTGGTGATTTCAGCTATGGCGGTTGAAAAAATGTTACTGCCTAGTGGCTGATAATTCTCGCCGACGATTTGTATACCCTGCAGGGCTGCCTGCCTTTTGATCAGCCAGTTGGCGACTCTGGGGAAAATATAGTCGGAACCGACCAGATAAAGCCGCTTGCCCAGATGTTCAGAAGCCCAACTAATGGCAGGGATAATCTGCTGGTTGGGCACCGCACCGGTATAGATGATATGCGGCGAGAGCTCCATGCCTTCATATTGCACAGGATAAAATAGCAGGCTTTTGTAATGTTCCACGACAGGCTTAACCATTTTCCGGCTGGCCGAGGTCCAGCAGCCAAATATCACAGCCACCTTATCTACAGTAATCAGACGTTTAGCCTGAATGGAAAAGATTTCCGGATCCGACTTTCCATCTGCTATTACTGGAATAAGTTTCCTTCCCAGCACGCCGCCTTTGGCATTAATCTCTTCTATAGCAAAGAGGGTAGCATCAATCACCGCTTTTTCACTGATGGCCATGGTACCTGTTTGTGAGTGTAAGATGCCAATATTGATGGGTTGATTGTCACTATTTTGGCAGCCAATCATGAATAGCGCCAAAGCCATCGAGATGAGTGGCAATATGCTACGCCTGCATAGCTGTTTGAACCTGAATTTCGGTATCTGGGGCATAAGAGCTTATTCAGCATATCGAGTGCCAATCTGAAGTTTGGCTTAATTTATGCTCTAGCCAATAATAATATAACTTTCAGTGCATTTATTAACTTCTATTGCGGAGGGCCAAGAGAGATAATGACAGACCAGGAATCAGTGATGCCAATCAGTGATCTGCGCATTCTCTATATTGAGGATGATGCAGGCTTGGCTCGCCTGTTGCAAAAACAGCTACAGCGACAATACGGTTATCAGCTGGATATTGCTGTCGATGGTGAACAGGGTTTACACGATTTACAGCATCAAGCTTATGATATGGCTATCGTTGATTATAACCTGCCCGTTTTTAACGCCTTGCAACTGCTCTATATGCTTAAAGAGCGTGGCATTGATGCGCCGATCATTATTCTCACAGGTGCGGGCAATGAACAGATTGCAGCTGATGTGATGAAAGCAGGTGCTGTCGATTATCTGGTTAAGGATGCCGATGGCGGACATATCAAAAAAATTCACTCCACTGTGCAGCGGGTCTGGCAAGAGAGACAGAAACAGCTGCAGAAGAAGTTGGTGTTCGCAAAGCGTAAATTGGCTGAGAAGGTATTTGATGTGACCAAAGAGGGCATCATTGTGACCGATGCCAATCGGGTGATTGAAGCTGTAAACCCTGCATTTTCACTCATCACAGGTTATTCATATGAAGAGGCTTTTGGCAAAACACCGGGCATGTTGCAATCTGGCCATCACGATGCTCAGTTCTATCAAAAGATGTGGCAGTCGATTGATGAGCATGGCAGTTGGGAAGGTGAAATCTGGAATCGACGTAAATCCGGTGAGGAGTATCCCGAGTGGCTGGTTATCAATGCAGTGCATGATGAGGCTGGAGAACTTACGCAATACATCGGTGTATTTACCGATATCAGCAGGCGTAAGGAGGACGAGGAAAAAATATGGCATCAGGCTAATTTTGATGAGCTGACTGATTTGCCCAATCGCGCTCTACTGATTGACCGTGCCTCTGAAGCCTTACGTCGGGCAAAGCGTGAAAGCACCTCTTTAGCTATTATCTTTATCGATCTTGATCGCTTTAAATATATCAATGATCACTATGGCCATGCAGCAGGAGATAGATTACTCATTGAGATGGGTAAACGCATACGATCGGCCTTACGCCAGAGTGATACTGTCATTCGTCTTTCAGGCGATGAGTTTATTGTACTCATGCCGCTCATTCACCACGCCGCCGATGCAGGGGGGGTGGCGGAGAAGATTATCTCCACCGTGTCAGCGCCATATATGATCAATGATAATAAAGTCTATGTGTCGGCCTCAGCCGGAGTTGCCGTTTTTCCAAGTGATGGTGATAGTGTGGATGTGCTGCTCAGTCATGCCGATATGGCCATGTATAACGCCAAGGATAGCGGCCGCAATCAGCATCTTTTTTATAACCAGAAGATGAATGATGAAGCTGAAACAAAGAGAGTCATCGAGCGTGAACTACATACGGCAATCAATGAAAACCAGCTTGTGATGTATTTCCAGCCGGTGACGAATTTGAGCACAAATAGAATATCCCATGCAGAGGCATTGATTCGCTGGAATCACCCAAGCAAAGGTCTGGTGATGCCGAATGATTTTATTCCGATTGCTGAGGAGTCCGGGCTGATTATCCAGCTGGGTGAGTGGGTGATCGATGCGGTATGCAAGCAGTTGATGGAGTGGAAGGGTAAAGTCGATGAATCATTACGAATTTGTTTGAATGTTTCACCGACCCAGATGATGCATGCCAATCTGGACAGACAAATGCAGATGGCGATAACCCGTTTTGCACCTCCTAGAGGCAGTATTATCATCGAGATTACCGAGAATGTGCTCATCGACGGGCCTGATAAGATCAAGATCAAACTCGATGAGATGAAAGCGATGGGGATGAGTTTTCTAATCGACGATTTTGGCACCGGTTTCTCTTCGATGCGTTATTTGAAGAAGCTACCATTCGACGGATTGAAAATTGATCGCAGTTTTGTTGCTGATGTTGATAGTGATAATGAGAAAGCCGTACTGGTCAAAGCGATGATTGAAATGGCGCATAACCTGAATCTGAAAGTGGTTGCTGAAGGAGTTGAGAGGGAGGCAGAACTGGAGTTGTTACGCATCTATGGTTGTGATTATGTGCAAGGTTATCTGCTGGGCAGGCCTATGCCAGCAGATGAATTTTTAAATAAAATACAAAAGAAAAGTTGAGGTCTGAAGTTTATCTGACTTTTTTGCTATAAGGTAAATCCGAAGAGATGAATGCGGTAAATATTATTTATAAACCTTACAGAATTCATGAGATCAGTCAGCTGATCCGCCACTGCCTTAATAACTGATGAAACAATTGTACCATAAAAATCATATGGTTAAATGGATGTTGGTTATTGGCTTTGATCTTGCTTATTCCCTGATAATCCGACAATAGATTTTATACTGTATAGGAAAAGGCGCAATGGATCGAGGTGAAGTCATGAAATTACGTACAAAAATGTTAATAGCTACGATGTTACTATCCATTATACCACTGTTAGTGGGGGCTGGTTTGGTAGGGAAAATGGCGGCCAGTTCGGGCCATGAGGAAATTACGCATGAAGTGAAGGACAGGTTAGTATCCCTGCGTGAAAGTAAAAAACAGCAGGTTGAGCGCTATTTTCAGCTCATTCAAAAGCAGGTTATAAGATATTCCGGAGATTCAGTGGTGGTGGACGCCACGCAGGGATTTGAACGCTCATTTCGAACATTTCGCAAGGATAGTGGTCTGAGTTCGGCCAGTCGTGTTGCAGAGCAGCGGGAGCTATTGAAACCGACATATGATGGCTTTGATAAACGTTATCGTCAGGTGAATGGTGGTGTTGGTTCAGAATCGGAAACGATGTTAAATGGTTTGAGCCCTGAAGCGGTGGCATTGCAATATCAGTTTATTGAAAATAACTCGAATCCTGTTGGCTCAAAAGATGCTCTAAATGATATCTCCGTAGATTCTAAGTATGCTGATGTACATGCCCGTTATCATCCGCAGATTCGTAAATACCTGAAAACATTTTCTTTTTATGATATTTTCTTGATTGACTCCAATTCAGGTCAGGTTGTTTATTCGGTGTATAAAGAGCTGGATTTTGCGACATCGTTAAAGCAGGGGCCATTCGCTGACTCAGGCCTGGCAGAGGTCTACCGAAAAGCGATGAAATTAACGCATCAGGATGGTGTGGTCATTACCGATTTTGCGCCCTATAAAGCATCATATGAAGCACAGGCTGGTTTTATTGCATCGCCGATTTTTAAGAATGGTGAACGCATTGGTATTCTGGTGTTTCAAATGCCAATTGATGCGATTAATGATGTGATGACCAGCAAGGCGAAGTGGAAAGATGTAGGGCTGGGGGAGTCGGGAGAAACTTACTTGGTTGGTCGTGATAAACGTTTACGCAGCCAGAGCCGTTTCCTTATTGAAGATCAATCCGGTTATCTGAAAGCCCTGAAAGAGAGTGGTCTCGCAGCCAATGTGATTGAGCGCATTAAAGCAACCGGAAGTGGTATAGGTTTACAGCCCGTTGATACTCAAGGTGTGAGAGAAGCTTTGGCAGGACAAGAGGGGTTCAAGGTTTTCCCTGATTATCGAGGTGTGGCGGTGTTGTCGGCTTTTGCCCCAATTGAGCTTAAAGGCTTGGATTGGGTGCTTATGGCCGAACTGGATGAGGAAGAAGCCTTTCATGGTGTGGAAGAGATGAATGATAATATTTTCACCTCTATTTTACTGGTTGTGCTCATCATTGCCGCTATTGCTATTGGGGTTGGGGCCTATGCTGCACGCTTGTTTACCGGTCCTGTTATGGATGCGGCTAAAGCTGCAGAACGCATCGCTACAGGTGATCTGGAGTCTCCCATCATCGCTGAATCTAAAGATGAAATAGGTCAATTGGCGATTTCACTCAATGATATGCGTCTTGCTTTGGCAAAATCAGTTGAAGAACGGGAAAGGCTGGCAACAACTGAACGGGAACAGGTTAAGTTGCAGCTTGAGTTACAGCGTCAGGAATCTGAGTTGGTAAAACATTTTGAGGGGAATATAGGTAGTTCTGTTGAATTGGTGAGTGGTACAGCAGAAGAGGTTAACGACTCGGCAACGGCTCTTGCTTCAACAGCAGAAGAGTTGACAGCACAATCCCAACTGACCGGAGAGAGTGTTGAGAGTGGTGCGGAAAGTGTGAATTCGACAGCCGCCGCATCGGAAGAGATGAGTGCTTCAATTTCATTGGTCACTGACCGGATTCATTCAGCAATGGATATTTCAAATGAGGCTGTGCACCAGGCTAATGCAACCAATGATTCAATGTCGCATTTTAATGAGATGTCCAATCAGATTGGGTCTGTGGTTCAGGTGATCAGTGATATTGCAGAACAGACCAACCTGCTTGCGCTTAATGCCAGTATTGAAGCTGCTAGGGCAGGTGATGCGGGTAGAGGTTTTGCGGTCGTGGCGGGAGAAGTAAAAGAGTTAGCCAATCAAACAGCCAGAGCTACTGAGGAGATTTCATCGCAAGTATCTCAACTGCAGGGAGAGAGTGGTCGTGCAATTACGGCGATTAGCAAAATATCTGAGGTGATTGGAAGGATGAACGAAATCAGCCAGAGTATTGATGAGGCGATGACACAACAGAATGAGGCGACACATGAAATTTCATCTGGTGCGCAGCAATCGACGGAGAGCATTTCGCAGATTCAACATGCTTTTGAGGATGTGATAGTGGCTTCAACGGATACAGCGCGCATGTCTTCGTCACTGCTGGAGACTTCAGATAAGCTTGCTCATGCAGCGGAAGAACAGAAACGTTTGGTTGAGGACTTCCTTTCAGAGATGAAAGAGATCAGATCGAGATCGACATGATAGATTGACTCTGTTGGATGCAGGTCGTTGGTTAAAACGATGCTCTTAGTGCAAAGCTGAACAGCTATAGATCGGCGTCATTCCGGTATGTTTTTAGCCGGAATCCATTGTGCGGAAACGCTGGAATGCTCCAGGGGGCTCTATCCCACAAGGGATATTTTCGCGCTTTGCGATTCAGTTCATCTGGGGGATGACGAATGTATCGATTTTCCGTTTCTTTTCTTGTGAAGGTAACGGTTTTTCAGCCGTGGTTGAATTTGAGAAATTTCGTGAGATAGCAGTCGTGTTTGTTTGGAGAGAGAAGTGACGGAGTTCTATCTGTTCTTTTTGTTGTCGTGCTGAAGTAACGCTTTACCAGAACTCCTTTCGCGGACGGCATTTTCCAACTCTGCTTCTGTGCCCTGTTCGATATTGAGATGAAGCTGTACATCATTGTGATAAAGACTCTGTTGTACCGGTATATTCATACTTTCAAGCAGATGACGCATACTGTTTTCCAGCGAGAAAGGTGTGTGCAGCACGGCTGGAACTGTAATGACGCGCTGGCAAAGTGGCAGTGCATCAATGGCCTGTTGCACCGAACTTGAGTAGGCTCGCACTAAACCGCCAGCGCCGAGTTTTATGCCACCAAAGTAACGGCTGATGACCACAACGATTTCACCGATGTTTTTATGCTGCAATACATTGAGCATTGGTTTGCCCGCTGTGCCCTGCGGTTCTCCATCATCAGAGCAGCTGCGTTCAATTGATGCCACCGGATGGCCTGCAATATAGGCCCAGCAGTGGTGGCGAGCATCGGGCTGTCTGATTTTAATTTGAGCAATGAAAGCCAGTGCATCGGCTTTGCTTTCAGCATGAGCAATATCGGCGATAAAACGACTGCGCTTGATCTCCTGTTCAACGCAGATGTTCTGCGCTGGAATATTGTACGATGAGCTCAAAAGTTTCTAAAATCTCGCCCGAGCTAACTGCTTGGGGCGATGACAGCAGCTCCGAGTAGACCTGCATTGTCATCCAGTGTGGAACGTAGCACATCTATTTTGCCTTTTAAGGGCGGGATGAGATTGGCATCGAGAGCGTGCATGATGGCGGGATGCAGAATCGGCCAAGCACCGCTTAAACCTCCACTGACTGTAACGGTTGAGATATCCAGTAATTTGATCGCTTCGGCGATAGATTTTCCGAGATAACAACCGGCCTGTTTAAGGATCGAGATTGCTATGAGATTGTTATCGCAAGCCAGTTGATAGATGGCTTTGGCATTTGAATTAGTGCCCGTTTTTTCTGCGTAGCTTTGAACAACAGCACTGGCGGAAGCATAGCTCTCAACACAGCCATGATTGCCGCAGCCGCACAGGCGGCCATTGTTTTGTTCAACACAGAGGTGACCGAACTCCATCGCCATGCCATGTTCACCGCAGTAGGGATTGTGATTGAGAATAAGACCGCCACCGACACCTGTTCCCAGCGTGATATGCAGTAGACTGTTTTGCCCTTTGCCGGCTCCGAATCGATGTTCACCAATGGCGGCGCACAAGGCGTCATTTTGTACTGCTGTAGGCATAGCGAGCGCTTTACCAAGTTGATCAGCCAGTGGAAACTCTTGTAATAGAGGTAGGTTGGGAGAGGATGCTAACAGACCCGAATCACCACGAAAGAAACCGGGGAAACCAATGCCGATGCTTTTGGCTGAATAACTACTTTGACTTAGGAAGCCAAGCATGGCCTCTCTTAAAGTAGTGATGACATGGACTTCAGCTTCAGCCTTGGATTGGGCACTGTGCAGGCTTAATTCAGCCTGCACCCGTGATTCATCCAATATCTGTCCTTGTTGGTCGATGATGGCCAGACGCAGATTGGTGCCGCCGATATCAGCGGCTAAGAGATGGCTCATGCAGTTGTTGCTAATAGGTGTTGATAAAGTGTGACATAATCACCGGCTGAAGCTTCCCATGATGAGTCACGTTTCAAAGCGTTGCTGCGCATACGTGACCAGACAGTAGGATTGCGATAAAGCTCGATGGCTTGTTCAAGCGCAGCATCAAATGCTTCAGGCGTTGCATCTTTGAAATGGATACCAGTAGCTTTGGTTTTGCTGTCAGCATAATCGATAACGGTATCTTTCAGACCGCCTGTGGCGCGAACTACCGGTACAGTGCCATAACGCATCGCCATCAGCTGACCGAGGCCACAGGGTTCAAAACGCGATGGCATGAGGAATATATCACCAGCTGCATAAATCTGACGTGCCAGTGTTTCGTTAAAACCACGGTAGAAGTACATCTGGCTTGGATTAGCATCGGCTTGTGTGTGAAGCAGGTGTTCGGAATGCGGGTCACCGGAGCCGAGTACAACCAGTTGATAGCCACGTTCTATCCAGCGATTTGTATTGGCGATTAACAGATCGATACCTTTCTGATCGGCCAAACGTGAAATCAAAACCAATAGCGGTGTGTCGGCCGATACATTCAGCCCACAAGCCTGTTGTAAGGCCTTTTTACACTGCTTTTTACCCGTGACTTTACCGGCACCAAATGATGCTTCAATGGCGCTGTCGGTAGTTGGGTTCCAATCTTCGATATCGAGCCCGTTAACAATGCCAGAGAGTTTGGTGCTGTGGATTTGCAGAAACCCCTCTAATTCACAGCCGTATTCGCTTGTTAAGATCTCTTCGGCATAGGATGGGCTGACGGTGGTGATGGCTTGGGCCGATGCAATACCTGCCTTCATACAGTTGATCTGACCATGAAATTCAAAATCAGCCGGGTGGTAGTGGTGACTGGGGATGCCGAGTCTGTGAATCCACTGGTCTGGGAAATTACCCTGATAGGCCAAATTATGTATGGTATAGACTGTTTTAGCGTTGGCGATTGCGGGATGATGTTGATACTGGGTTTTTAACAGCAGTGGTATCATGCCGGTTTGCCAGTCGTGGCAATGCAGAATATCAACCGGTGCACCAAGTTGTGCGGATGCTTCCAGAGCAACGCGGCTGAATAGTAGGTAGCGCAGCAGGTTGTCATCATAGGCGCCGCCGGCGGGGCCATACAGACCATCGCGATTATAGAGATCATCTTGCTCAATAAGGATAAATGACAAACCATCAACTTCAGCTTTATGCAATGGACAGTGGCGTTGCACACCATCAGCCCACATCTCGATGCTGCTACCTAAGGCTTCGGTTTCAATACCCGAAGCAGCAATGTGCTGGCGGTAAAATGGCATAATGACGGTGACTTTATGCCCAATTTGTTGCAATGCATGGGGTAATGAGCCTGCGACATCTGCCAGTCCCCCTGTTTTTGCCAACGGTGATGCTTCTGAAGCAATGAAAACGATATTGAGTTTGGCCATGATTTCCCCCTGAGGCGAAGAGGCTAGCACATTCTTAACCATATCTGAAAACGTGGATAATGGGTAACTATTCAGAAGCTTTTCAGCGCAGAGGGCGCAAAGAAAAGAAAGATAAAAGCTTAAGTATGGATGAGCTGGATCAAGCTCATCCATACAAGGCATAAGAAAGCTAACTCAACATGCTTTAAACATAGTCTTCTTTGTGTGTTTTGTGGCGGGAGTAAAAAATGTTGTCTCCTCAAATGAATAAGCAATTTGGATCTGATTTTACTCTGCGTACCTCTGCGAACTCTGCGGTGAAAAGATTTTGACTGCTTGGTCTTTTAGAGCGGTGCAGCTATCCTGTTGCCTTCAAGAGGGAACCTGGGAGGGCTCGTGTCTGATTTAACGCAACTGGATGAATGGAAAAAGCTGGAAGCACATGCGGAAGAGATGAAACAGGTGCACATGCGTGATCTGTTCTCCGCTGATGCGCAACGCTTCAATAATAATTCACTCCATGTTGGTGATATGTTGGTGGATTACTCCAAAAATATAACTACGGAAGAGACCAAAAAAATGTTGTTTGATCTGGCCCGTGCACGCGGTGTGTGTGGCTGGAGAGAGCGTCTTCTCAACGGTGAGAAGATCAACAATACCGAGCAGCGTGCGGTGCTACATACGGCGTTGCGTAACCGCTCTAACCGTCCGATCATGGTGGATGGTAAAGATGTGATGCCTGATGTGAACAGGGTGTTGGTACAGATGCGTGAGTTTACTGAAGCTGTGCGTTCAGGTCAGTGGCGAGGTAATACAGGTAAGAGAATTACTGATATTGTTAATATTGGTATTGGCGGTTCAGATCTGGGGCCAGTGATGGTGACTGAGGCATTGACCCCATTTGGCCGTGATAAGTTGCATATGCATTTTGTATCGAATGTTGATGGTACACATATGGTGGAGACGTTGCGTCATCTGAGCAGGGAGACGACCCTGTTTGTTATTGTGTCAAAAACCTTTACGACCCAGGAAACCATCACCAACGCGCGTACTGCGCGTGACTGGTTTCTCACCCGTGGTGGAACTAAAAAAGCCGTTGCCAAACATTTTGTAGCTGTTTCGACCAATGCAAAAGCGGTGTCGGCTTTTGGTATTGATACAGATAATATGTTCGAATTTTGGGATTGGGTTGGTGGCCGTTATTCGTTGTGGAGTGCGGTGGGTCTATCGATCGCATTGTATATCGGTATGGATCATTTTGAAGAGCTGCTTGAAGGCGCCTATGATATGGACGAGCATTTTCGAACCGCACCCATGGAAGAGAATGTGCCGGTAATATTGGCGATGCTGGGCATCTGGTATAACAACTTCTTCGATGCTGATTCACATGCACTGCTGCCTTATGATCAGTATATGCACCGCTTCCCAGCCTATTTTCAGCAGGGCGATATGGAGAGCAGTGGTAAAAGTGTTACCCACTCAGGCCAATCCGTTGATTATTCTACCGGCCCGATCATCTGGGGAGAGCCGGGTACCAATGGCCAGCATGCTTTTTATCAGTTGATTCATCAGGGCACTAAATTAGTACCATGTGACTTTCTGGCACCGGTTGAAACCAAGAATCCGGTGGGTCGTCATCATCCAATGTTGCTGTCCAACTTCTTCGCTCAGACCGAAGCGTTGATGACAGGGAAGACAGCTGATGAAGTACGCGCTGAGCTGGTTAAAGAGGGGTTGAGCGGTGATGAGTTGGAGGCATTGCTGCCGCACAAGGTGTTTCCAGGCAATAAACCTACCAACTCGATTCTGTTTCAAAAACTCACACCGCATGCTTTAGGTGGCTTGATTGCCATGTATGAACATAAAACATTTGTGCAAAGCATTATCTGGGATGTGAATGCTTATGATCAATGGGGCGTAGAGCTAGGCAAACAACTTGCCCGCAAGATTTTACCTGAGCTGGATGATTTTGAAGATGTGAAGAATCATGATTCATCGACCAATGGTTTGATCAATTACTATAAAGAGCATAGGAAAGAATAGAGGCCGTTACAGGCTTTATTGGGGGGCATGCCCCCCCCCCCCCCCTCTCTTTTTTATTTATAACGTGCTTCGTTTGCCAGATATATCGGCATTCAATGATCAGAAGAGTGATCAGATGTGGGGTTTTGACGCATATGAAGATGATATAAGATGACAGTCGCCATCACGTTAATTGCCAGTAATCCAAGGACAGTGAGAAGTGATTCCATACATACTCCTTATGCGCTTATGTAAGCTTAAACACAATGATATGTAGGAATATAATAGTCACCATACGACTAAAGTATGATTTTAAGTTGTGCAATCCTAGCTGCTCTTTCTGTTATTTATGATTCTGCTGGATAGTTACTACAGCGGCTTTGATGTTTGGCTGCATGAAACCATGTCTGCTAAACTTTCGGGTTTACGAAACCGCTTCCATTCAGCAGCGTTTGCTTTCAGGTGTCGAGCTTAGGGTAGGGGTTAATCTGTGAATAAATTAATTACGTTTGAAGGTGTGGATGGTTGTGGCAAGAGCACGCAGCTTAAGCTTGCAGCGGCGTGGTTGAAAGCACGTGGTGAACAGGTGGTGACGACATTTGAACCGGGTGATACGCCATTAGGTAAAGAGATTCGTCAGCTGCTGTTGGCTGGTGATTATCTGCCTGTACCGGAAGCTGAACTGTTACTGTTTCTAGCAGATCGGGCTCAGCATGTGAGAAGTATCATTCAACCTGCATTGGAATCTGGAGCCTGGGTATTATGTGATCGATATTCTGATTCCACCCTGGCTTACCAATTGGCTGCCCGGTGCTTGGGAGAGAGTGCGGCTGATTTAAAAGAGATGTTGAGATTTGCCGAGTGCGGTGTGTCGCCATCGCTGACCTTATGGTTTGATGTGCCGGTGGAAGAGGCGATGCGGCGTATGAAAATACGGGCTGAGGCAGGCGAAAAAGCTACCCGCTTGGATGCAGAAGCTGCATCGTTTCATAAGCGTGTATCGACTGCTTTTGGACATCAGTTTGACTTTGCCCCAGATCGAATTGCTCGCATTGATGCGCGGCAGAATATTGATGCTGTTGAACAGCAGGTCAGCCAGGTGATCAAACACCGATTCGGTATGGCGGTATGAAACCCTTAGTCGGGCATGAGATAGTTCAACAGCGTTTCACTGAATCGCTGGCAGCAGGCAGTTTGCATCATGCTTGGTTACTCTATGGCATGAAAGGTATTGGCAAACATACACTGGCCGAAACATTAGCAGCTTGTTTGATGTGTGAATCGCAATCGGCTTGCGGCGCATGTCATGGTTGTAAAATGTTGATCGTTGGTTCGCATCCGGATCTGTTTCGACTTGGTTTGATTGAAGGTAAACGCGATTTAAATATTGAGCAGGTGCGTGGTGTGTTGGCTTTTCTATCGCTCAGTGGTGCTGAGAGCGGGCGGCGCGTGGTGATTCTGGATGATGCTGAACGCATGAATGGACAGGCAGCCAATGCGCTTTTGAAAGGGCTGGAGGAGCCAACTGCGGGTAGTGTGCTGTTGATGGTGTGCTCCGACCTTGAGCGTCTTCCTGCCACAATACGTTCGCGCTGTATGCTGCAGCAATGTTCACCATTGCATGATGCTGAGGTGCGTGAGGTGTTAGAGCAGCAGGAAACCCCGGTTAAAGCTACTTATGTTGATTTGGCCCTGTCGCTGGCCGGCGGTAGCCCGGGTGCTGTGAGCTGTTTGCAAGATGCCAAGGTGGCTGAGGCACTACTCTCCTGGCGGGACCTGACGGCTGATATGTCCAGTGCCGATGTGGGCAAAATTCAGGCCTGGATTAGTGTGAATGTGAAATTGGTACCGCATGCCCTGATTGTGCAACTGTTGGTGAATGCTGTCTCTCCTATGCTGCAAAAGGCGTGTAATGAAGATGCGTATGTTGGCCGTGAGTCGATTCAGCAGGCATTGCAGGCGTGCCTGCGTTGGCCGGGAGAAGTGGTGCGCCATAGTCTTCGCGCTGGGCCTGCTCTGTTGTCCTCTGTTTTACAACTGCGTGCAGCACTCAAAAAATAGCCTTGCTACAATCATGAGGGGTTATCTTGAGATGATGTTAAAAAGTATATTTTTCAGCACGGATAAACTTTTGCTCGAAGGGTACTGTTTTTACGCGGCAGGACGGTTATAGTTCCATCTTCACAATTCAGGGAGAGCCCACAGCTGATGGAAAGCTATTATGTCACCACGCCCATTTATTATGTTAACGATGAACCACATTTGGGCCATATGTATACCACTATCGCAGCTGATGTATTAGCGCGCTATCAACGCATGAGTAGCCGGGATGTGTTCTTTTTGACAGGCGTCGATGAGCATGGCCAGAAGGTGCAACAGGCGGCAGAAGGGCGCGGTATTGAGCCGATTGAGCTGGCTGATCAGGTGGTGGCGCGTTATCAGTGTTTATGGCCTGAATTGGGTATCAGCAACGATGACTTCATTCGCACCAGTTCAGATCGACACAAAGCAGGTGTTCAGGCGATGTGGCGGCGACTTGAGAATGCAGGCACGATTTACAAAGACTTTTATGAAGACTGGTACTGTGTGCCGTGTGAAACCTATTGGACAGAGACACAGCTTAAAGATGCTGAATGCTGGGATTCCAAACATTGTCCTGACTGCAAACGCGAAGTTGAAAAGATACAGGAAGAGTCCTATTTTTTTCGTTTGAGCGCATTTCAGGATCAACTTCTAGAACATATCAAAGCGAATCCGGATTTCATTGCACCACTTTCGCGGCGTAATGAAGTGTTGAGTTTTGTTGAATCCGGTCTGCGTGATATTTCAGTCTCGCGTACGACCTTCTCCTGGGGGATAGCGGTACCGGGTGATGAGAAACATGTGATTTATGTCTGGATCGATGCGCTGACCAATTATCTGTCAGCACTTGGTTTTCCTGATCAGGCTCAACCCAAACATTGGCCTGCCGATGTGCATCTGATTGGTAAAGATATTCTGCGTTTTCATGCGGTTTATTGGCCCTGCATGCTGATGGCAGCCGGACTACCTCTGCCGAAGCGCATTTATGCGCATGGCTGGTGGACGGTTGAGGGCGAAAAGATGAGTAAATCCAAGGGTAATGCGCTTAAACCCGCTGAGCTGTTGGCTGAATATGATGCTGATGTGTTGCGTTATTTTCTACTGCGTGAAGTACCCTTTGGGCAAGATGGTGATTTCTCCTTCAGTGCATTAAAACAGCGCTATAATTCGGAACTGGCCAATGATGTCGGCAACCTTTTGAATCGATCTCTGGCAATGCTGAATAAGTATAATCAGGGTGTGCTGGCTGAAGTGGGTGAAGAGATGGATGGCGATCGAGCGCTGATTGCTGATGTTGATGCGATGCAGCGTGATGTGGCTGAACTGATGGATAACCAAGCTTTTCATCTGGCTTTGGATCGTATCAATCAGGTGGTTCGGCACGGCAACCGCTATGTTGAAGATAATGCGCCATGGGCGCTGGCCAAGGCTGGTGATACAGCGCGCTTGAATTCGGTACTCTACCATCTGGTTGAAACATTGCGTTTGGTAGCTGTGCAGTTGTCACCATTTATGCCGACAAAAATGAATCAGATGTTAAGTCAGATTTATGCTGACGATGTAAGTGAAAGAGACTTTTCTTTTATCAATGATGGTGGGTGGGGCGTGCTAAAAGCAGGGCATCAATGTGCCAAAGCAGAGCCGGTTTTCCCTCGGATGGATTAATGACGCCTAAGGAATTAGTCGCACGGTATATGCCGGATGCAGATAAGATACGTGATCATAAGTATCTGAAGCTGTTTGGGCCGTTATTGCTTGATCCTGCATTGTGGTTTTTAAATCGCCATTCTGTTGCGAAAGCATTTCTGGTTGGTTTGATGTGTGCGTTTATTCCGGTTCCTTTTCAAATGGTTTTAGCTGCAGGTGGTGCGATTCTTGTACGTGGTAATTTACCTATTTCTGTGGCCTTGGTCTGGTTAACGAACCCTTTAACGATGCCGCCGCTGTTTTATATGTCTTATAAAGTGGGAGCATGGGCATCGGGTATACCCGAGCAGGCATTTTCATTTGAGCTGAATTTTGAGAGTTTGTCTGTGGAATTGGCTAATATTTGGGAACCCTTTCTTCTGGGTTGTGGTATTTTAGGTGTTTCTTCAGGTATTTTGGGTTATTTCGCTATACATCTGTTATGGCGCTGGATGGTTGCATATAGATGGCGGCGCAGAAACCAATCCTGAATAGTTGGTGCTTTTGATGCAGATCTGGAGCTCTGTCGAAGTATCTATCGCGAATGCCAGTGGGCACTCTTTTTCGGTTCAACGTAAGCAAAGCATCAGTGGTGGTAGCATCAATCGTGCTTATCGTATTGATGATGAGAGCGGTAGAGAACGGCGCAGCTATTTCCTTAAATTAAATCAAGCGAATAGATTAAATATGTTTGAAGCTGAAGCTGAGGCTTTGCTCGCATTAGCATCCTCAGGGGCGATTCGAGTGCCGCAGCCACTATGCAGTGGACAAGCCGATGATCAGGCATGGCTGGTGACCGAATATATCAATTTTGGAAGAAAAAGAGTCGATTCAACTCAACTCTTGGGCAGGCAAATAGCCGCCTTACATGCTTGTGAATCTGATGGTTTTGGCTGGAAACGTGATAATACCATAGGTGCGACAGCCCAGCTGAATTCGAGAAGCCATGACTGGATCGATTTCTACCGTGAGCAGCGATTAGGCTTTCAATTTCAGTTGGCTTCTCGAAATGGTTTTAGCGGTTCATTGCAACAGAAGGGTGAACAGTTGATGACTCATCTGGATCTGTTCTTTTCCAACTACCAACCCAAAGCCTCGTTATTGCATGGCGATTTGTGGAGTGGAAATCGGGCTTTTGATGAGCTGGGAGAGCCGGTTGTTTTTGATCCGGCGCTCTATTACGGTGATCGGGAAGCCGACATTGCCATGACTGAGCTGTTTGGTGGTTTTGGGTCAGAATTTTATGAATCATACAACGATGCATGGCCATTGGATGAGGGTTACGTAATACGTAAAGATCTGTATAATCTCTATCATATTCTCAATCATGTTAATCTTTTTGGCGCCTCTTATGCTGCTCAGGCTGAGTCGATGCTGGATCGCTTATTGGCTGAGATATAATAGTGAGAAATAGATCATGGGCTATTTGATAGTTGTTACTGCAACACAGCAGCTTTGTCTGCTATGGAGGATAAAATGAAACAGTCCCTGTTTGATGCCATTGGCGGTTTGCCTGCTATGCAACGGGTACACACATCGTTTTACGATAAGGTATATGCCCATCCGTGGTTGGGTCAGTTCTTTGTTGGCCACGATCAGAAAATCATTGAGTTGCGGCAAACGCAGTTTATGGCTGAAAAGATGGGTGCAAAGGATATCTATCCCGGTAAAGATCTGGATGTTGCTCACAAGCGCATGTACATCACGGAAGAGTTGTTATTGCTTCGGCAGGCGTTGTTGAGAGAGGCTATCGAAGAAGAGGGGCTAGCTGCAGATCTGCTGACACGCTGGTTGAAAATTGATCGTGCATTCTGGTCAAAAATAAAAAATGACTCCCTGCATGAGTTTCAAAAAACCGACCTTAAATATGAACGCCCTTTGATTGTTGATAAGCCCAGATGAATAAATCGAAACACGAACTACAGAGCGAGAGGTGATATGAAACAATCTTTAATTGAAGCAATCGGTGGTGTCGCTGCGATGGAACGGGTGCATAAGGCGTTTTACGATAAGGTATATGCACATGCGTGGTTGGGGCCGTTCTTTGAGGGCTATAGCCAGAAGCTTATTGAGTTGCGTCAAACGCAATTTATGGCAAGGAAAATGGGTGCAAAGCAGATGTATCCTGTGAAAGATTTAGATGTTGTTCACCATCGTATGTATATCACTGAAGAGCTGTTGCTGGTGCGTGAAGGTTTGTTGCGTGAGACTATTGAAGAGGAAGGTATCGCGCTGAACCTGGTTGCACGCTGGCTAAAAATTGACCGTGCATTCTGGTCCAGAGTCCAAAAGGGCTCTCTGGATGAATTCAAAAAGATTGATCTCAAAAATGAGCAAGCTCTGATTGTTGAGAGACCGGAAGATTAAAAGCTAAAGAGGCTGATTATCGGAGATAAATAAAGAGTTTCTCAGCCAAATGTAAAGCGACTGTTATATAACTATCATCATGATGAACAAGCTGTTTTGAGAATACTGGTATCATACTTGCTTAAGAAAATACGCTAACCATTTGAACTTAGTCAAAGATGAGAGAGCGGCTGATGCAGAATATAGTTTCATCAATATTTATTATTTTCATAGGCCTTATGGCCTTTATGTCACTGTGGCCAGAAAAGAGGCAATCAATGATAGAATCGGGTGTTTTACATTCATGATGAGCTGGCATCAGCTAAGAAAGCTATTGAGGCGTTCAATTCTTACTGAATTGATGCTGATTATTACCATTGTTATTGTACCTCTGGCTTTCTTGTTTGGCTGGTATGCGGTGAAAAGCTTTATCAATGTAATAGAAAATGATCACCTGACAGCGCTAAAAGTATTGAGTGAAGAGAAAACGAATACAATCGACTCATACATGAAGGGGCATATTCTGCATGTAGAGTCATTTAGCCAGATGCCAACTGTTCAACAAGCGATGATTTCAATGTCAGCTTTGTATTATAGTGATGGCGACAGTTCGGCAGTATTTCAGCAACAGAGTGCGCAATATGATGGCTTCTTTAAGCGTTATCGAACGCAATGGAATTATTACGATATTTTTCTGATTGATCTGCAGGGAAATGTCATTTACAGCAGCAAACATGAAAATAACTTATCAAGTAATGTGATGATAGGTGCTGATAATGAGACAGGTCTGGCACAGGCGGTTAAAAAAACTCTCCGGAGATCAGAGTCGAGCATTAGCAGCTTTGAGTTTTTTGCGCCTTCTCAAGAGGGGGCAGGTTTTGTTTCCGCCCCAATCTTGCATGAAGGGAGAATAGTGGGTGCACTGGCATTTCAATTCGGCGCATCGGAATTTTATAAGGTGGTTAATGATTATACCGGGCTGGGTAGATCAGGCGAAATTGTGATCGGACAAAAGGTTGAAGATCATGTGTTATTGATAGCGCCGCTACGACATGATCCTAAAGCAGCCTTTAATCGTAAGATCAAATTGGATAGTGCGATTGCGCTTCCTATTCGAGAAGCTTCATATGGTATGTCCGGTATGGGGACTACCATTGACTGGCGTGGTGTAGAAGCGCTGGCGGTTTGGAAGTATGTACCATCTATAAAATTGGCTATGGTGGTTAAAATTGATGCAGAAGAAGCTTTTGAGTCATGGTCTGATATTAAAACCAACTTAATTCTATGCTTTATCATAAGTCTGTTTTTCATCTATCTGTTACTTTATCTATTTGCAAAACAGATTACCGAGCCGTTACATAAATTGACCGAGGCCAGTTCAGATCTGGATATGTTTGGTGAGGTATTAAATCTTGATTCACTCACTGTTATGGAAAATGAAGTGGGCACATTAGCACGTGGCTTTTCAACCATGGCAGAGCATATTCAGGAATCAGAAGAATCATTAAAAGCGGCTCTCATTAGCGCTGAACAGGCAGGGATCGCGAAGAGTCAGTTTTTGGCTACGATGAGTCACGAAATCCGCACACCGCTAAATGGCGTACTGGGTTTAACTGAACTTGTTTTAGCATCTGAGTTGACTGGCGAGCAGCGTGAACAGCTAGGTACGGTTAAATTAAGTGGTGAGACTCTACTCATCATCCTGAATGATATTCTCGATTTCTCCAAGATCGAAGCCGGCTTGATGGAAGTCAAACTGGTTGAATTTAATCCCAATGAAGTAATTGAGAACGTGGCTAAACTATTTGCCAGTAAAGTGAATCAGGATGAGGCGGTGTTGGAGTTGATTGCCCGAGGTATTCCACATTTGCCACACTTTTTGGTAGGTGATTCAGACCGTCTGCATCAGGTGTTGTCTAATTTACTATCTAATGCAGTGAAATTCACCAGCAGAGGCGAGATTATTATAGGGGCAGATATTATCAGTGAGAGTGATGCTGATGCGCTGGTCAGATTTCATGTGACCGATACTGGCAACGGTATTTCTGAAGCAGATCAAATTAAGATATTTGAGCAGTTTATGCAGGCTGATGGTACGGATACCCGTAAGCATGGAGGCACTGGACTTGGCCTGTCGATATCAAAAACTCTTGTAGAGTTAATGGGTGGTGAAATAGGCGTAGAGAGTGAGCTGGGCAAAGGTTCAAGTTTCTTCTTTGAGATTCGCTTGAAAAAAAGTGGGGAGGTGAAAGATGGGCCTCATCATTACCGACCTCAACTCTCGCAGTGGCAGATACTTGTTGTCGATGACAATACGTTTAACCGTAATAAGATACATGGTGCTCTCAATGCCTGGGGTATGCACTGTAAAGCTCTCTCATCAGGGCCTGAAGCCCTGCAGGAGTTGCGTGAAAAAGCAGGAACACATGCTGGTTACCATATCATTACGATTGATCAGCAGATGGAAGGCATGGATGGCATGGTTCTGGCCCGGCATATCAAGAACACCCCTGCATTGGCTGAGCTTAAAGTGATTATGACTACCTCATTGGATATGACTTTTAATGCGCAGCTGCGTGATGAATATGGTCTTGATGGTTTTATCCGTAAACCGGTTTATTTGAGCTCTCTGTTTGAAACCATTCTATCTGTGATGGGAGAGAGAAAGCAGTACCGAGCACTGGATGTAGGGCATGAAGCGCCTGAGCGTAAAGAAAAGATTCTTTTGGCTGAAGATAATGTTGTAAATCAGCAAGTTGCAATGGGACTGCTGGCGAATCAAGGCTTCAAAGGTGTTGATCTGGCTCAAAATGGTATTGAAGCAATGGATCTGTTCACACAAACAGCCTATGACCTGATTCTCATGGATGTTCAGATGCCCGAACTTGACGGTATTTCAGCGGCACGTGGTATTCGGAAGTTAGAGGATATGCGATCTACTGATGAGCATGTGACGATCATTGCTGTTACAGCCCATGCACTAGCAGAAGATAGGCAGCGTACGAAAGATGCAGGCATGGATGGCCATTTAACCAAGCCTTTGACGGGTACTGCTTTACAGGAGATGTTGGCGGAGTGGCTGCCAATGGATGAAGAGAATGAATATATTAATACAAGCACTCAGGTAGTTGTTGAAGAGGAGGCACTAGTTCAGAATGATAGTGTTATCGATGAGAGTATTTTGCGCCAAATGCGCACGGATATAGGCTGTGGCATTGGCATGATTATTGATGCCTATGTTGCTGAATTGCCAAGAGATGTAGAGGCGCTTGAGTCTGCTATTGCCAATGCAGATGCCGATGCACTGCGCAGCTGTGCCCATCGTTTAAAAGGGGCCAGTAATTCTGTTGCAGCATTAGGATTTGGGGAAATGTGCTTTCGTTTTGAAAGCATGGCGAAAGATGGGGAGTTAGAGGCTGCAGTGAATCAACTTCCAGAACTTAAAGCGATGGCTGATGCTGTGCAGCTGGCTTTCAGTGCTAGCTGGGTTGATGAGGTACGCTGATTGAAACATAACGTAGCTCAATAAGTATGTAGAAGCCTGAGTTTTCTGTTGTTTAGATGATCCATATCTGCGCTAGCTTAGGCCATGTACTGGATGAGAGGCATTTGACGCCCCTCATCACTTTGCAATTACTCTCCGGCGATAGTCATGCCTGAGACGGCAATCGATGGTACTGCACGGGAGCCGAACCATGTGAGATCAGAGCCGATGAGTTCAATGTTGGCAAACATATCTTTCAGATTTCCTGCAATGGTGATGCCCTGTACAGGATGGCTAATTTTACCGTTTTCGATCAGGAAACCACCTGCACCACGCGAATAATCACCGGTGACACCATTGACGCCAAAACCGATCAATTCAGTGATCAGAACACCATTGCCGATGTCACTGATCATCTCAGCCTGCGTACGCGTGCCGGGTTGCCAGAGAATGTTGGAGGAGCCAATGCCGATATCACCGGTTAGACCGCGTGAAGCACTGCCCGTTTCGGGTTGTCCAAGACGTTTGGCGACATAACGGTCAGCCAGAAATGTATTGAGTCTGCCCGCTTCAATGATCTGGTTGAGTGAACAGCGGGTACCTTCGCCATCAAACAGACGATTGCCTAAACCGTCGGGATGATTTGGGTTCTCTTCGATGCTGACAAAGTCGGGAAAGATGGATCGGTTCAGGCTATCGGATAAAAATGAGCGTTGTTGTAGTACGGAACGACCATTGATGGCACCAATAAGATGGCCAAGTAGGGAGGTGGCGATGCGTGGTTCAAATATGACGCTGTGTTCTCCATGCTTCATGCTATCGGGCAAACTGCTTGGGTTGAGGCGATCGGTGGCTCGCTGAGCTGCTTCTTCAGCGATAATTTGTGGTGAGCGTAAGTCAGCGGCATTGAAGGCGCTGTGCCAGGCGTAATCGCGTTGCATTCCTTCACCAGTGCCTGCTATGACCGATACACTAAGTGAGGCGGAAGCTTTGGCATATTCAGAAGCAAAACCATCACTGGAGGCATAAGCAACACGGCTGTTGCCGAAGCTGGCATCAGCACCTTCACTATTGCTAATCTGATCGGAATAGTTTCGGGCAATCTCTTCGCACTGCATAGCTGCGGCTTTGGCTTGACTAAGATCCCAGCCGGAATCGTGATGGTCATGTTTAGTCTGCCATGCTTGTAGTTCAGCTGAACTGGGGTGGTTGGCACCAACTGGAGGCATTGCATCGGGATCAGGCTCAGAGATACGTGCCATGGCGATCACCTGCTCAGCTAGTTTGTTGAGGCCAGATTCGGATACATCCGATGTTGATGCTGTCGCAAAAGCCAGTCCTTTTGGTGTTTCAATAAATGCACGCAGGCCTAAACCCTGTGCATCTTCGCGTTCTACGGATTCGACCATGCCATTGCGGATACTGATTGAATCACCGGTATCGCAAACAGCCAGAGCATCGGCATGAATAGCACCGCATTTTTTGGCTGCTTCGAGCAGTTGAATGGATTGGTGTGAGATGGATGGCTGTGAGGTACTGCCTGTTTTTAAACTCATGACTCGGTTCCTCCCACGGTTAATTCATCAATACGAATGGTCGGTAGCCCCACACCAACGGGAACCGATTGACCACCTTTGCCGCAGGTGCCGACACCGGGGTCGAGTTCCAGATCATTGCCGATCATTGAAACCTTTTGAAGCACTTCGTGACCGGAGCCAATCAATGTTGCGCCCTTAACAGGATATTGAATCTTTCCATTTTCAACGTAATAGGCCTCTGAAGTGGTGAATACGAATTTGCCGGAAGTGATATCTACCTGTCCACCTCCAAAATTGACGGCATAAATACCTTTGTCTAACGATGCAATGATATCATCGGGAGTGTCGCTGCCAGCCAACATGAATGTGTTGGTCATGCGGGGCAGAACGGGGTGGGCATATGATTCGCGGCGACCGTTTCCGGTTGCCTCCATGCCCATCAGGCGTGCATTCTGTTTATCCAGCAGATAGCCAGTTAAGATGCCATCTTCAATCAAGACAGTGCGATTGGTATCAGTGCCTTCATCATCAACTGTGAGCGAACCACGACGCTCAGGGATAGTGCCATCATCGACTACCGTAATGCCTTTAGCAGCTACCCGTTGTCCCATTTTATCAGAGAAAACGGAAGTGCCTTTACGATTGAAATCACCCTCTAAGCCGTGACCAATAGCTTCGTGCAATAAAATGCCCGGCCAGCCGGGGCCGAGCACAACAGGCATGTTTCCAGCCGGTGTGTCGTGGGCATCGAGATTGAGCAGGGCCAGGCGTATTGCTTCGTGAACCAGCTGTTTGGCCTGTTCACCTTCAGTCAGACGAGATAGGGCAAAACGACCGCCACCACCGGCAGAGCCAGTTTCACGTTTATCATTCTGTTCGACAACGACGGAAATATTCATCCGCACCAGTGGGCGGGCATCATGAATGTGACGGCCATCCATACGAATAATATGAATATCTGAAAAGGATGATGAGACGTTGGCAAACACTTGAACAACACGAGGGTCCAGACTTCTGGCTAAAGCATCGAGTTCTTCAAGCAGAAGTTTACGTTGCAGAAAATCAACGGCATCAGATGGATTGATGGCCTGATAGAGGGAAGGGGAGCTTTTGGCCTGATGAATGGAGACAGGTGCAATGTTCTGACCACTCTCAGCAATGGCACGGGCAGACTTGCCGGCCTGCATCAATGCGGCGCTATCAAAGCGATCGGTAAAAGCGTGACCGGCTGATTCGCCTTTAATAACGCGTGCGCCCATACCCTGATGGGTAGAGGCGGAGACGTGTTTAACACGGCCTTCTTCCAACGCGAGCGATTCAGAGACACCGTGTTCGATATAGAGATCACCATCATCGGCATGGGCGGGTAACATATTTGAGAGAACCGATTGCAAGGTTTCAATGGCGATGGGTAGTTCTGAATTAGCAGTGGTGGTGTCGGGGGTATTTGGCATGTTGGCAATCGTCGTGACTGGCTGAGCAGTGTCAAGGTTGGTTGATTGTTGTGGTAAAATGTTTTTGATCTACTGCGTGACGATCAGAGAGATTCTTTTTAGGCTGGGCAGATGATTGAACTCATTAAACTATCCAACCCTGTTAGCATACAGATTCTCAGCGATGAGCTGGAATCACGGGGTATTATATTTCGTATTGATAATGCAGGTATGCATGCGCTTATGCCATTGCCAACGGTGATGGATGCGCGTGTGCTGGTGGCAGAAGAAGATAAAAGTGCTGCCGATCAGATTGTGACTGACTTGGAGTTGAACTAATGATTAAGGGTGCTTTAACACTATTGAGCGGCATGCGTCTGTTGTTGGCGCGAGCTGAATTAAGGGCTGTTTTATGGCGTATGCTGGCCCTCTTGCTGGTCTTGATGCTGGCTTTGGGTACAGGCGTCTTCTGGCTGCTGGATTATGTGGCCGGCTTATGGATTCCAGAAGGAGATGCATGGTATTGGCAGATATTGGCCGGGATGGTCTGGGGTTTGGCATTTCTGTTGGCGGCGGTGTGCGGTATTGTGAGTTTTGTACTGCTTGGCTCTGCTGTCTCATCGCCTTGGCTGGATCTGTTGGCTGTGCGTACAGAGGCCATCGCCGGTTATAAGTCGGTTGAACAGGAGTCAGCCTTTTTGCCGATGATCATGCAGAGCCTAGCGAATTCTGTGCGTCCACTGTTGGGGCTAATGCTTTGGGGAGCAGTGGCTTTACTATTTTTCTGGTTACCACCGTTAGCGACTGCAATTTGGACCTATGGCGCAATCCGCTTTCTTAGCTTTGAGTTGATTGATACACCTGCATCACGTCGCAGCTGGGGATATACGGAACGTAAAAGCAGACTGGTGGAGAAGCGCTGGTTCTATCTTGGTTTTGCTGGTCTGGCGACGCTGTTGATGATGGTGCCGATTATTAACCTGCTGGTGATTCCAGCCGCCGTGGTTGCTTTGAGTCAATATCTGTCCGCTGAGGCGTGAATACGCAATTATAGGCATAGAACTTGCTGTATTTATGTCCTATTGCTGAGCGTGATGAGCATAAGCGTTGTTAAATATACACTATTTTACTGATGTCTATATTATTCATTACAATGATTTAGTTTTTTATGCGCCTACACATGTGATTGATGAGTCATCCAGGAGGATCTGTTGCAACGACTTTTTGTATTGATTCCCGCGGCTTTTATTTTGCTTGTCGCTGTAATTACATTATGGCGGGAAGATGATCTTCCCCCTATTAAAGTTGGTATTCTGCACTCTCTGACAGGTACGATGGCGATCAGTGAAAAGCCCGTGATGCAGGCAACATTGCTGGCTATTGAACAGATTAATGCCAAAGGCGGCCTACTTGGTCGCAAAGTTAAAGCTATTGTGGTGGATGGTGAATCTGAAGAGCTACTCTTCGCACGTGAAGCTGAACGTTTGATTGTTGAAGAAAACGTCAGTGTTATCTTTGGTTGCTGGACATCGGCCAGTCGTAAAATGGTTAAACCGATGGTTGAAAAATATAATCATCTGCTTTTTTACCCGTTGCAATATGAAGGTCTGGAACAATCCGCCAACATTATCTACACCGGTGCGACCCCCAATCAGCAGATTATTCCTGCTGTCTCTTGGGCAGTGCAACAATTTGGGCCACGTATCTATCTGGTTGGTTCTGATTATGTCTTTCCACGCGTAGCTAACTGGCTTATTGGCAAGCAAGCGCTTGCGTTAAATGCTGCAGTAGTTGGAGAGCGCTATATCCCGTTAGAGAGCAGAGACGTAGAAAGCATTATCGAGGAGATTCAAAAGCTTAAACCTGATGTGGTGTTGAACACAATCAATGGTGATTCTAATATAGCCTTTTTCCATCGTTTGAACGAGGCTGGTATTACCGCTGAAGAGAGGCCTGTATTATCCTTCAGTATTGGTGAATCGGAACTAACTAAGATGCATGATGATGATGGTGATCCAACGGGACATTTTGCAGCCTGGAATTATTTCCAAAGTATCGATAATCAGCAGAACCGCAACTTTATTGAAGCTTATCAATCACGTTTTGGCAAAGCTCAGCCAGTCAGTGACCCGATGCAGGCCGCATGGGCTGGAGTGCATCTATGGGCGAGGGCTGTTCAAGCCTCACAAACAGATGATAGTCAGGTGATTCGCCAAAGTATTTCGCATCAGAGTCTTATTGCGCCGGAAGGAATTATTGCGATTGATCAGAAAACCCAGCATGCCTGGAAGACAGTCCGTATTGGCCAGATTCGTTCCGATAGTCAATTTGATATTCTCTGGTCCTCTAATGCACCTGTACGACCTGATCCATATCCAGCTCTGGTGACAAAACAGCAAGCCGATGCCTTTCTTCGTCAGCTTTATGATGGCTGGAACGGGCATTGGGCACGACCCATAGCTATGGATAAGGCTGCGGGACAGATGATGCCTCACACTGAAAAGCCAGCGCAAGCGGGGAATCAGCCATGACTATTTCCAAAAGAGGTGCGGGTTCTGTCACACGTTCGATTATTGGTGAATTCATGTTACTGCTCACCGTCATTATTGTGCCATTTTCATTCGTCATTGGCTGGTATGTTTTTAGTAGCTTTAATCAATTTACCATTCAGCAGCAGTTGCAATCACTGGAAAGTTTAGCTGAAGAAAAATCAAGTACGATTAACCAATACATCGATGATCATATCGGCCGCATTGAAACTTTGAGTCTGATGCCAGTCACCACATCAGCCATCGCTGCTTTTTCAGATGCATTTCAAACAGGCATTGATTCTGAATTGTATGATCGTACCAATACAGATTATGCAGAGGTTTATAAACGTTACCTTTCATACTGGAATTATTACGATCTATTCCTTATCGATTTGCAGGGTAATATTGTTTTTAGCATCAAACACGAAAGTGATATTGGCAGCAATTTGAAGAGCGGCCCTTATGGTGAGACAGCTTTGGGGCAGGTGTTCAAACAGTCACTGCTTATGCTACAAGCAAATAATAGTACCTTTACCTATTATGAACCATCCAAAGAAGTGGGCGCTTTTGTTGCAACGCCTGTGATTAGCGGTGGAAAAGTTATCGGGGTTATTGCACTGCAGTTCGATACCAATATTTTTTATGATGTGATCAATAACCTGGTCGGCCTTGGCGCGAGTGGGGAAGTGGTTGTTGGGCAAGTGGTCAATGATAAGATTTTACTTACTGCACCACTGCGGCATGACCCAGATGCCGCATTCAAACGCACTATTGAACTCGATGCAGTCAATGCTTTACCGATCAGAGAAGGCTCTCAGGGAGGAACAGGCTCAGACATCATGATTGATTGGCGTGGTGAAGAGGTGCTAGCGGTATGGCAATATATTCCAGCTCTGAAATGGGGTATGGTTGTGAAAATCGATACCGAAGAAGTGTTTGGTCATTGGCAATATATTCAAAGAAATTTGATTGTGTTTATAGGATTAGGATTGTTTATCAGCTATCTGCTGATTTATCTGTTTACGCGGCGCATCACACGCCCACTGCGCAAGCTCACCCAGGCAAGTCTGGCTTATGCAGCAGGCAAACATGATATACAGATTGATTCGTTGCTTGAGATTAACAATGAAGCAGGGGCTCTGGCCAACGCGTTTGGAGAGATGATCAGTCAGGTTCAGAGTTCAAAAGCAGAGCTGGAGCAGACAGTCGCAGAACTGGCGGAAAATAACCGCACACTGGACCAGAGGGTTGTGGCGCAAACAGAACACATACAAGGTATCATAAAATATTCGGCTGATGGCATCATCACCATGAATGCGAAGGGAGATATAGAAAGTGTTAATCCTGCGCTGTGTGATATTTTTGCTTATAGGGAGCATGAGCTTATCGGTCAGCCGATGACAATGCTGATGCCGGAGAAGTATAGAGAGGCACATCAGGCAGGCTTTAAACGCTACTCAAAGGGTGAGAAAGATTTTCATTTTAATCTTTCTGTTGAGTTGGAAGGTCTACGTAAATCCGGAGAGCTCTTTCCGCTTGATCTACATATCAATGAAATGTGTATTGGCTCCGAGACGCTGTTCCTGGGCAACATTCGAGATATCACGGAGGAAAAAACGAAACGTGAAAAACTTGAACATACGCAACGCCTGGAGTCACTTGGCATATTAGCCGGTGGTATCGCTCATGATTTTAATAATCTGCTTACCGCAATTCTTGGTAATGCAGCTTTGGCAAAAGGGCGTATTGATCATAAATCACCTGCTACCGAGATGCTGGTCAATATTGAGAAATCCAGTGAACGTGCGGCGGTTTTATGTAAACAGATGCTGGCTTATTCAGGCAAAGGACATTTTGTGGTTGAAGTTTTCAATCTCAATGAGCTGATTGAGGAGATGATGAATCTTCTGGAAGTCTCTATTGAGAAGAGTGTTATGTTGCGTTTGGATCTTTCAGAGCAATGTTTACCCATCGAAGCTGATGTTGCTCAAATGCAGCAAGTGATTATGAATCTGGTGATCAATGCATCTGAGGCTATCGAAAATCATAGCGGCATGATCACCATTCATAGCGCTGTTGTAGATATTGATCATGCTTATGCACAGAGCTTGTATATGGAAAATGAGCTGCTGGTCGGCCGTTATGTTGTTCTGGAAGTGTCCGATACAGGCTGCGGCATGGATGAAGAGACCAAAAAGCATCTGTTTGATCCATTTTTTACCACTAAATTTACTGGCAGGGGGCTGGGGATGAGCGCCATACTAGGGATTATTCGCGGCCATAAAGGTGCGATTAAGGTATATTCAGAACAGGGGAAAGGTTCGACGTTTAGAATGTTATTTCCATGCTCAGGTGCTATGCAAGTGGAACAAAAGAATAACATTAAAGAGGCTGTTCGCTCTGAGGACAGAGGTACTATTTTAATTGTAGATGATGAAGAAAATATCAGAGAAACAGCGGCAATGATGCTTGAAGATATCGGTTTTACGACGCTTGAGGCGAAAGATGGTCTTGAAGGTATGGCGATGTTTCGCCAGCATCAGTCAGTGATTTGTGCTGTATTGCTTGATATGACCATGCCTCATATGATTGGTGATGAAGTGTTCCATGCTATTAGGGATATAGAGCCGGATATGAAAGTGATTCTATCCTCCGGCTATAGTGAACAGGATGCGACGAAAAGTTTTGCAGGTAAAGGACTGTCCGGTTTTATTCAAAAACCATATGGGCCGGATGATTTACAGTCCATTGTGCTCGAGGTTTTGAATGATAAATAATCGCCGATCAGTTTTTGTGCTTGTATTGATGTTTCAGTGTGAAAAAGAGATGAGACTGGACTGATGGCAAAGATAACCATCGTATCAACACATCATTTAAACCAGATACTGGTTGATAACATTGCATCCTGTTTGTTTACAGAAACCCATTTCAGAGTGTTTGAAGGTAGTAATTTTTTTCATGATATCGATGCGTTAATAGAAAAAAAACGCGCTGATGTATTGATTGCTTTTGTTAAAGACAAGGGACATTTGCAAAAGATAAGAAATATCATTCATACCTATCCGAAACTTAAAGTGGTGATTACAGGGGTGAATCATAGAGATGTTATTTTTGAATACATTCAGCTTGGTGTAAAAGGCCATTTTGGTGATGATATTTCAGAGGAATTATTAAAGCGGGCCATCAGGGTATTGCATCAGGGAGAAGTGTGGTTTGATCGTGAGGTTTCAGCCAAAGTGCTAGCCATGTTTATCGGTCAAAGTGTTGCAGCAATTCATACTCCCAAAAGTGCACTGTTATCAGCCAGAGAGCGTGAAGTGATGGAGTGTGTATCGCGTGGTATGAAAAACCGAGCTATTTCAGAGGCACTGTTCATATCCGAAAGTACGGTGAAAACCCATTTGTATAAAGTTTATGAAAAACTGGGTGTGAAGGATCGCATGTCAGCAGTCCTGAAAATGAACGAATGATGGCATGGTTATTGAATAAAACGAGGCAGATCTCATTATGTTGAAAATATTTGTGCAAAACAGGCTAGCTGATCTTGCAGCGCAGTTAACAGGACTCGCTTATCAAGTGGAGTGTTGTTCTGAAACAATGGTTTTTAACGATTTAGAAGAACATCTGATTCATGGTGATATTGTTTTCTGGGACCATATTCCGGAGTCAGGCTTCTATGGTTCCAAGGCCAACATCATTGTTGCCACTGCGAAAAGTAGTGCGACTGAAGAGCATGATGCTGCGAAAGCCGGAGCACTTGCTTATATCGCTTCCGACATATCTGATGAGATGCTGAAACATGTCATTGTGAGTGTCTCGAAAGGTGAACTTTGGATGACACGGGATACTATTGCCACGCTGTTTGATGAGTTCGTCAAATCAAAAGAGAGCTAGGAGTCTGTTGGATCTAGCTCACAAACTGCGAAAAGATGAATAATGGCTGATTTTCACCTTGATTCTCATTTTGAGCCCTGCTGTTCGCCTTAAATCAATGCAAACAGTAACTCAATCCCGTTATCCCTAGCTACCAGCTGCATAAGTCCTGAAGAGCACTGATCTGTTTTACAGGTATGAACCACTCTGTCCTACTTAAGTTGTTTTGTACCCTAGGGTACCCTCTCTGGCTACGCCATTCACCACGTCATACCCGACCTGATCGGGTGTCCAGAAATACGTTGAGTGACTGGATTGATTCAGCGCTTTGCGGCTCACCCTACGGGCGGCTTGCAGCCGTCCAAACGACTTCGTCTCCCTGTCCCGCCTTCGCAGGAAGAAGGTGAAGGCCGAGAAGCTGCCCTGGGGTATGACACGTATGGTTCAACTGCTGTCATGTCGAAGGCGCCTTGAAATAGCGTAATTTGTTGTTTGGTAATGTTATTCGAGGCTGTATTGAATACTATATGGGACAGTAGTGGGTTTGAACCGTTTAGATCTTGGCAGATAAGGCTAATGCCGAGAATGTTGCAATGCCGGAGTGCATGGATGATTCATCAATATCAAAGCTGGGGTGGTGTAGGGGATAACGGGTCTCAGGACTACTGCCGGTACCGAGGCGGAACAGACAGCCCGGAATCTCACGCATGAACTCGGCGAAATCTTCACCCCCCATGGATGGTTCATGAATATCAATGCATTTTATTTGCGGAGTGAGCTGTTTTAACAGAGCAGTAGCATCTGTTAATAGTTCGGCATCGTTGATAAGCACTGGCGTTGCCTGTTTGAGCATGAACTTGCTGGTTGCACCCCATGTTTCCGATGTTTGGCGGATGATATGATCCATGCAGACTCTAATCTCTTCATGAACCTCTGGATGCAGGCTGCGGAAGGTACCGGAAAAGGTGATGTGATCAGGTATAACATTGCCAGCATGGCCACCATGGATTTGCCCAATCGTCAGCACTGCCTGATGCAGTGGATTGACGCGCCGGCTAACAATGTGATGCAGGGCCTGAATGACATGGCTGGCCACCAGGACCACATCAATGCATTCATGTGGACGGGCTGCATGGCCACCCCGGCCATGAATTTCGACTTCAAACATATCTGCAGCGGCACACATCGCACCCTCTCTCAGACCAATTGATCCTGCAGGCAGATAGGGATAGACATGCAGAGCGTAGATTTGGGCCGGCTGAATGGTTTTGAAAAGACCATCTTTAAGCATGGCAGCAGCACCCTGGCAGGTCTCTTCTGCCGGTTGAAATACAAAAGCTATATTACATTGCAGCTGCTCTTTGAATTGGCTGAGTAACTGTGCTGTACCAAGCAGGATGGCGGTGTGGGCATCGTGGCCACAGCTGTGCGATATATTGGCAATCGGGGAGGAGTAGGGCTGATGCTTGGTGTCCTGAATGGGCAGGGCATCCATATCCCCACGAAAGGCGATCCAGGGTTTGTCAGGGGCTATCTTCAAGCAAGCCAAAACACCGTGACCGCCAATGGCTTCGTCGACTTCCAAGCCAAGTTGGCGGCAGCTATTGGCGACGAATGCAGCGGTGTTTTTTTCATCACCCGAGAGTTCAGGGTGTTGATGCAGATACCGACGCATGCGGATCACTTCAGGCAGAAGCGCATCGACTGCGGATGCGAGTTGCTCGGTACTCACATTGTGGGATTTAGATTGTTGCTTAACATCAATTTGCTCGAAGCTCATTATTTCCACCCGTCCTGTTCACGCATTGCTTTTAGCATGGCAGCAAAATCTGCTGTTTGATTATATATCCTGAGCTGCATCTCTGCTCCACCGCCATGTTGCCGCCAGTGTGGGATGCGCTGGCGAACGATCTCCAGCTCAGAACTTTCAGCCCCTAAGCCGGCTAGTCTGTCGAGCCGGTGTTCTAACCACTCCAGCAGTGGTATCAGTTCTTCAGTTAGCGGATCAATCATGATGGCCTGCATACCATAACGGCAGGCTCGCCAGCGATTTTCGCGGATGAGAGAAGGGTGAACACGGGGTGTTAACTGCTTATCTCCCTTGGCTGCTGCGATAGCTTCGGCGCGTACATAAGCGATGTAAGCAGCGCTATCGGCAAAGTTACCGGGCATGTCGCCTATACGGATTTCCAGCGTGCCAAAGTTGGGGTGTGGGCGCATCTCCCACCAGATGTCGCGTACCGAATCGATACTTCCCGTGGCTTTGAGGCGAGAAGCGCAATGTTCAAAATCTTGCCAGTCTTTAAAATAGAAGGGCATACCTCCCTGACTTAAGCCTTCAAATATTTTGATGCGACTGGCGGCTAAACCGGTTTTTTCACCATGCCAGAAGGGTGAGTTGGCTGAGATGGCCAGAAACATTGGCATGATGGGCAGCAGTTGATTCATGGCATGGATACAGCTATCGCCATCGGGCATGCCAATATGGGTGTGAATACCGCAGATATTAAAACGTCGAGCAACCCAGCAGAGGCGTCTGAGCAGTTGTTTATAACGAGGGTCGTCGCTGATCTCCTGATCGCGCCAGTGTGAAATAGGGTGGGTGCTGGAGCTCAGAAGAGCTGCGTTCTGAGCTTTTAAATCAGCACTGATTTGACGATATAAACATAGGAGTTGCTGAACTGCATCCGGGGTGTTGGTGTGAATGTCTGTATTGATTTCAATGATCGAGGTAAACAGTTCTGCTTTGATACGTGGTGTCTCAACGATGCGTGATAACAGCTCTGGTGCAGCAGAGATTTGCTGACCAGAAACAGCATCGACAGTCATCCACTCCATTTCGACACCCAGCGTACCTAGGCTGGAGTCGTGGAAGGGGATACTATCGATCTTATTCACCATGAACCTATCATGACTAAAGTATAACGAAGTAATCTTTGTGCGTTAACAAGAAGTTGAATTATGACAATGGATATTCTCTTGCTTCAATTGACTTTAGAGAGTGAGAGACTAATCATCCGCGTAAAAATGCGGGGTATCATTGATGAGTATAGAAAAGGAATTGCACACACGTAGCGGATCTATATGTGAGTTGTGCGGCGCAACTGATAACTTATCGGTATATGAAGTTCCTTCCAGTGCTGATAGCAGTGCCGACTCATCTGTGCTGCTGTGCAATACATGCAGCGGTCAAATTGATCAGCCGGATAGCGTGAACGCCAATCACTGGCGTTGCCTTAATGATAGTATGTGGTCCCAGGTGCCTGCTGTGCAGGTGATGGCATGGCGTATAATGATGCGTTTAAGGTCGGAAGGGTGGCCACAAGATCTGCTTGATATGATGTATCTGGAAGACGATCTGCAGGCATGGGCGGAGGCTGCTGGCGATGCTCAGAGTGGCGATGATGCGGTCAAACATATTGATAGTAATGGTGCGAGCCTCGAAGCTGGCGATACTGTCACTTTGATCAAAGATTTGAATGTTAAAGGCGGTGGTTTTACAGCCAAACGAGGCACTGCTGTACGCGGTATTTCATTGGTGGCGGATAATGCGGAACATATTGAAGGCCGTGTAAGTGGTCAGCAGATTGTAATTTTGACCAAGTTTGTAAAGAAATCGAATTAAAGATTTGGGGAGCTTTTATCATGTCTAGCCATGATCAATCCGAGATTATTGAATCAATTAGGAAAAAGCAGGAAAATATTGCTCTGGTGATTGGTGTGACACTGGCGATGACTCTCGCTGTCTATTTTTTCACCTATGCAATGGTGACGGATAAGGGATTAATCAGTCTACTCTGGTTTATGGCTATCTCTAGCATGGTGATCGTTGCGATGCTTTTTCGCCTGCAATCAGTATCATTTTTCGTGACCCGTTTATGGCTTGGTCGGCGGGCTGGTTACCGGGAAGTCTTCCCATTGATTACCGCAACTAAAGAGTAGTTTCTGTAGCTGCTACGCATCAGCGTCATTCCGGCATGCTTTTAGCCGGAATCTATGGTGCGGCAAAAAATGGCTCCCCCTCCGGGATTCTCTCCCTCAGGGGATATTCTCTCGCTTTGCGATTCACCTGATCTGCCGCAAACGGCATTCACCTTACCTGATAAATCATCTGAGGAAGAAGGTGAACGCAGAAGATAGAGAAGCTACCCTGGGGTATGACAATATGTAGCCTTTTCTACTCTTTTATTTATATAAGCTAACGGCTTTCAATCGTTCCTTATCAAGCTATTGATGCTAAGCTCTTATATTAAGCTAGCGCTCTTAGCTGATGTAACGAAGTTTATGAGAGTGCATCCAGATATACAAAACATAGCCACTGATTATGACAGCGTATGCTGTGATTAGCGGCGTCCTACCCAAGCGCTGTTGTCAGGCAAGAATCGGGATAATTCTGACATGGCCATCTTGGCTTCCAGCCTACTTTTAAAGCCTATAAGGCGAATACGTATCCACTGCTTCCCATTGACGATTGTTGTGAATGACTCAACAGGAATATCGATAGATTCAACTTCTGCTAACAGAAGCTGGGCTCTCTCTTCTGAGTGGAAAGAAGCCAGGTTAACAACCCACGCTCCATTGACTACAGCAGCTACCTCTTCTTTCTTTTGCTTGGTGCTGATCGTGCCGTTCAATTGGTGTAACTGGCTAACTACGGCTTGCAACTGTGACTCTTTTTCATCCTCTTTAGTGGTCATTGCACCATTCAATTGATGCAGCTGGGCTGCCATAGCTTGTATTTGTGATTCAAGTGCATGGACCGATTGAACCTGGCTTTCAACAGCACTAAGGCTCTGTTCAATATTATTAAGATGACTGTTGGAAACCACTTCAGGTTCAGCTTCACTGGTAAGGAAATAGACAGTGAACAGGAACGCCGCACAGGCTGTGAGACTTAAAACAATACCGCTAATGGTGCCATAGTGGTTGGGGTGAATATCACCTGGGAGTGCTTTTGCCTGGTTCGGGGAGACAATGTTGAGTGTGTAGTATTTGTCTTCATCCTGAGAAGGCATACCGACAATGAACTCCTCAAAAGGTTCAGGTGTCCATTCGGACTCTGTTACCGCTAAAGGGACTTCCTGCTTAGGTTCATTCGAGTCATCTTCGAATTGTTTCTTCTCTTCGAATACAGAGTCAACAAATCCGTAAAACAGATCGTAATCATCTTCAGTAACCGGTTGTTTGTTTAGTTCTTTGTCGTTCATGAAAACCACGTGATATTTTTGTGGAACTATCCTTATTCATCCGTGAATGACGATGAGTACTGCGTCTACAGTATCATGTTCAGGAGATTTCCTAGCTGGGAAGAATACGCGAAGAATTAAATTGTGAAAGGGGTTTATAATAGGGCAATCGCATTAAAAGTGGACGATAATTTGAATTATCACTCAAAAGATCGTCATTTCCAAGCTCATATCGGGCAGGGTGAATGCCGAAGACAGAGAGGCTGCCTGGGGCATGACGCAATAGGAACAAGTGGAAAACTGAATATAACTCAGGAATTTTAATGTGATCGCCCTGGGGTTTATGATGTTTTAGCTTATGTTGATGCGAATCGAGCTGTTATTGAATCAGTCGTCAAAGCTGGCTGAAGCATGATTTTCAAAGCGGGTGAATTTGTGCACGAAGGTTAATTTTACATCACCAATTGGGCCGTTACGTTGCTTGGCAATAATGATTTCAGCCAGACCTTCATTTTCAGGTTTCTTGTTATAAACCTCATCACGATAGATGAACATAATCACATCGGCATCCTGCTCGATTGCACCGGATTCACGTAGATCGGACATGATTGGACGTTTGTCAGCACGTTGCTCGAGTGAGCGGTTGAGCTGTGAGAGGGCAATGACAGGAACATTGAGCTCCTTGGCCAGGCCTTTGAGTGAACGGGAGATTTCAGATACTTCCTGAGCCCTGTTGTCTGAGCCTGCACGACCCGACATCAGCTGGATATAATCAATGAGAACCATGTCCAGACCTTTATTTTCACGTTTCAGACGACGGCATTTAGAACGTAACTCCATCACTGAAATAGCTGGGGTATCATCTACAAATACATTGGATTCAGCCAGAGCACCACTTGCTGCTGCAAGCTTTCGCCAATCTTCAGCAGAGAAACGACCGGTACGCAGGTTGGACATATCGACACGTGCTTCACAGGCCAGCATACGCATAGCAATCTGCTGGCTCGACATCTCAAGAGAAAATACTGCCACGACACCGGAGTTGTCATCATCACCACGCATGGCTGCATTTTGAGCCAGGTTCATAGAGAAGGCGGTTTTACCCATACTTGGACGACCAGCGACAATAATCAGATCACCGCGTTGCATACCAGCGGTCTGAATATCGAGATCTGTAAAGCCAGTAGGTACACCCGTAACAACCTTTTTCTGGGCGTAGCGATCTTCCAGCTCTCTATAAGTCTCAAGCATTAGATCAGACATTTTGGAGAAAGAGGGACGTGAGCGATTAAATGATTCAGCAATAGCGAGAATGTTTTTCTCAGCTGTGTCGAGATGCTCGTTGACTTCACGTGAGCTCTCTTGATAAACATCCTGAGATACAGTGCTACAGACAGACAAAAGCTCGCGTAGCACAAAGCGCTCGCGAATGATGCTGGCATAGTGTTTAACGTTGGCAGAGGTAGGTACAGCGGTCACAAGCTCAGCGAGATAGGCTTCTCCACCACTGGCGGCAAGCTCATCGCGTCGTTCAAGGTGATCCTTGATGGTTAGCGCATCAACAGGCTGCCCTTTACCTGCCAGCTCGAGAATGACATAAAATACCCGAGCGTTGGCCTCTACATAGAAGTGCTCGGGCTGCAGTGTGCCCTCAAGTCGTTCCAGCGCTTCGGGATCAAGCATGACCCCCCCCAGCACAGCCCGCTCTGCATCATATGCGTGCGGCGGGATACGCTCTCTGAGCGAATCAGTGCGGAGGGGAATCGGTTGATTCAATGCGATGAATCGGGTTTAGTGCTTTTCGGATTCAACTTTGATGCTAAGGTCGGCTGTAACATCCGGATGCAGACGAACGCGGAAGTTGTGGTCGCCAACAACTTTGATCTGTTCGTCGAGCAGGATGCTACGGCGTTCAACGTGCTGACCGTTTGCGTTGAGTAGTTCAGCCAGCTCGTGAGTGGTTACAGAACCATACAGATGTTTGCCATCTGAAGTGGCACGAATAACTTCCAAGCTTAGTGTAGACAGTTTTTCAGCTTCAGTCTTGGCATTTGCCAGAACATCAGCCTGTTTCGCTTCAAGTTGAGAGCGACGACGTTCAAAGGTCTTGCGGTTACCAGCATCAGCAATGTTTGCTTTACCCTGTGGTAGCAAAAAGTTGCGACCATAACCTGCGCGAACGTTGACTTCATCACCAACATTTCCCAAACCTTCAACACGTTCCAAAAGAATTAATTGCATTTTATCCTCCAACTACCGGAATTTTCCGGCGATAATCAAACCAAATATCCAGTAGGCCAATGATCACAAAGGGAATGATCATGACCGACCAAATTAATAACATTAAATACATCATAGCGATTGAAAGCATCATACCCTTCGCTTTCAACCAGCTGTGTCCAACTGCAACACCCTGCATCGCTAACATACCACCGGTCAGGATGGCCGCGTTACTGGCTAAATATTGCAAATCACCCGCACCTGTCAGATTCATCAACAGCAGCAGAACCAAAAACACATAAGCAATCATTTTACCAAAACGCAGTGTCAACAGATTCGCTGTATCACCCTGATAAAAACCGTATTTACTGGCGTAATGCCGCGCAAATACAAGATTACTCCACCATGTTAACCACAGCCCTAAGGCCATCAAACCGGGCAGTATCGCTACCATCATTTGGCGGCCCTGTTCTAGCATCAGAGCTGCTTCATTTTGCCCCGCAGTCTGTCCACTGCTTGTAATCTGCTGCTCTACACCTTCAAACATTGGTGCTAACAACTGATTTACCCATGCCTGAATGCTTACATCATGCATCATAGCGGCGATGGTTAGAGACAATAAGGTAAGGCTACCAAGTCCCAAACCAAGCCATTCTGCACTCTGTTTGACACCATCGGGACGCATCATCAATAGAGCGCCCACTATCGGTAACAGACCGTAAGCTACAAATACAATCAGTCCGGGCACAAAGGCAAAGCCTGTGATCAGCATGACTGCTACTGCGGTTATGGCGCTGACATGGAGTGCGAAAATTAATCCACCGCCAAACGTCACCAATGCTACCAATGCGGGCACCAACATATGGATGGTCAAACCAACCATGGTGATGATCAATAGCAGGAAGGGGATAAACCCTTGTGCAAATAAGGGCAGCCAAACTGCACTCATCAGCATCACCAGCATTAATGATGCACATGGCAAACGGTGAGCCAGAATGAAGCTGGCCACCTTTGGCATGTGCTGTGGTTCAGGTTCCTGGTTTTGCATCAATAACCCTGACAGGTCAGTTTGTTAAGCTTCAACCTTACTGAATCAATCGTGATGCAGTGGGGTGAATGGAACCAGTGCCAATACGCGTGCACGCTTGATAGCAGTGGTCAGAAAACGCTGATGCTTTGCACAAGTGCCAGTTACACGTGATGGCAAAATCTTGTAACGCTCGGTGATGAAGCCGCGCAGCATATCAGGGTCTTTGTGGTCGATAATGATGCTTACATCTGCACAAAATTTACAAAATTTACGGCGACGCTGAAAACGACCACCAGCACCACCACTGCGCTGTGGACGCTGTGGACGCTGTGGACGATCACCTTGTGGACGGCTAGCTGGGCGCTCAGTCGGCGCAGCAGCTGCAGTGCTTTTTACTTCTTCAGTCATGTTTAACTCCTAAATCTCAATATCCGTGGTATTAATCTGAACTTTGCATGGGGCGATCTATTGCCCTGCATGCATCCACCCAAATTTCTACCTGTCCCCAGCAAGGGTTGTTATCCTTGCTGTAAAATCGTCTGCGCAGGCAACCATCAATCATCACTGTTTTGCCATCAAGTGACAGTAATGTGTTGGCGATATTACCATTTGCACGCAGTGGCATTGGCTGTTCATCCTGAACATCGGCGCGAACGTGCCCTAATTTAGGACGTGTTGTTGCCAACTCTGCAATCAACGACAGTGAGCCATCAGGCATCCAGCGCTGTTGCATGTTTTCTAGCCGGCCCGAAACTCGAGCGCGGTTAAAATCAGGCGCTTGCTTCTGCTCCATCAGCCTTTTCCGTTGTTGCTTCAGCAGCAGGAACTTCTTCAGCTGCAGCAGCAGCTTCTTCTTCACGCTTAGCAGCAGCTTGAGCGCGACGGAACAATGGAGATGCTTTGTCGGAAAGTTCAGTGAGTTTAGTGGTCAGGCAACGGACGATGCGTTCTTCAAGGCTGATCGCATGTTCCAATGTTTTCAGGGCTTCTGCGCTGCCATCTGTGACAAGCAGCATATAGGTGCCACGTTTACGGTTGGCAATAGTGTATGCCAACGGACGTGAACCCCAGTTTTCGCGTTTAACAATGCGGCCACCGACTTTTTCGACTTTAGCGATGAGATCATCGGTTAGTGCTTCGGTGTTTTCCTGAGAGATATCAGGATTAACGATAAAAATAGTTTCGTAATACAAAACGGCGCTCCTCTAGGTGTACTTACGTACGCCCCGGTACGATTTAGCGCGTCCGGAGCAAGGTATGTAATCTACATGGTTTCCCATGCAGTGGCGCCGCACTATAGGGGGAAGCGAAGTGATTGCAAGCGCATGCTATGATAGAAGGATATTGCAGCGTATAATGGTCTTTCTTGTTGGTAGTGCAGGAGGCGATATGGATGTGTTAATTTTTTTAGGCATTGGTGCAGTTGCTGGCTGGATCGCAGGCATTTTGATGAATGGGAGTGGTTTTGGTCTGATCGCGGATGTGATGATCGGCGTACTCGGTGCTTTTATTGGTAAGTTTTTGTTCGGACTTATGGGCTTTGCATTTGCCGGTATGGTAGGCACGCTGATGGCTGCTGTGTTGGGTTCTGTTATCCTGATATTTCTAGTTGGACTTCGTTAAGTGAAAAGGTTCTGCCAGTTGCTTGGAAGTGGCAGAACCTTATTGTGTTTTTTTCAGGCGGTGTTTTCGGTAAACATGGATCTATCTCTTCGCACCATAAAAGCGTATGAACAGGTCAACGAAGATGATCGGCCTCCGCTTCTACTCCGATAGCAGTGCTTCAATCTCTTCTATTGTGAGTGGGTCGAGTAAACGGGCGCCCAGTTGAGAGACAACGCGGGCAGCAGCATGTGAGCCGAGGTGGCCTGCTTGATGCCAGCTTAGGCCATTGGTGACACCATAGAGTACACCAGCAGCATACATGTCACCGGCACCAGTGGTGTCTGTTGCTTCCACTTCAAAGCCTTCAATAGGGATTACCTCATTTTCATGCATGATGATGGAGCCGTTCTTACCTAATGTTAGGGCTACATTGTCACAATGTTGGTGGATGGCTTGGGCGCAGGCGATGGGATCTTCAAGACCAGTTAGTGCTTTGGCTTCTTCTTCATTGCAAAATAGCAGATCAACCGGGCCTTCGATGAGAGCTTGGAATTCATCACGGCAGATCGCAATCAAAAATGGATCAGAAATGGTTAGCGCAATTTTGACGTTGTTCTTTTTTGCCAGTTCAATGGCTTTAAGCGCTGCTGCTTTGGTGCTGTCACCGGCGAAAAGGTAGCCTTCAACATACAGATATTTAGCTTTGGCGATCTCTGCTTCGAGAATATCATCGGCGTCCAAAGAGCTGGAGACACCTAGGCTGGTTAGCATGGTGCGCTGAGCATCCGGAGTGATAAGTACAACACAGGTGCCTGTTAGGCCGTCACGTTGTTCGATCTCGATTGTGATGCCCAGATCTTTCATCTCCTCAAGGTACTGTTTACCAAAGCTGTCAGAGCCGGTTTTACAGGCATAAGCAGTGGTACCCCCCATTTCAGCAATGCCGACAATGGTATTGGCTGCAGATCCGCCAGAGCAAAAGTTGAGATCATGATCGGATAGTGCATCAAGTACGAGCTGTTGGCGGGCGTCATCGGTTAGTGTCATGATGCCTTTTTCAATAGCGGTGGATGTGAGGAAAGCATCGTCGCAACGCACCTGTATGTCCATAATTGCATTGCCTACACCAAAAACGTCGTAATTCATGATTTGCTCCATTTTAGAAAAGAGTGAAAAATATTTGCGCTATCCTGCCATTACTCATTTTGAATGCCAGACCGATGTTATCAATGTTTGTTGATATCGAAGCGATAATCACGCAACACTTTTTTACCATCCCCTAAACTACCCGGTTCGGCGGCGAGTTTTTTATCCACCTTGATGCGCAGGGCTAATGCGTTGCCACAGGTAATCCATAGTGATTCAGTGGCATATCGAATGTTGGCGGACTGTCCTGCTTGCAACAGCATCTCTTTTAGCAGACGGCCTTTACCATCACCTGCAGCATTGGGTAAAAACACCTGCATCCAAATGGGGGCACCCACGGCTTCAAATCGAAAGACGTGTCTGGATGCATTTGCTGGCGCTTTGGTCTGTGGTTTAGGGTGATCCATAAGTGGTGATTGGAGTTTGTTTTTTGAAACCGTTGCGACGGCTTTTACTGCCGGTTTCGCGGTGGCTACAATAGTTTTCTTTATTGGTGTAGCAGCACTCTTCACCGCAGGTTTGGCGGCAGCTTCGACGGCTTTTTTCACTTTAGGCGCTTCGGTGATGGCAGCCGGCTTGACGGTTGGAGCTGTTTTGCTTGTTGTCGGTTTTGCTGTAGTCATTTTGCTGGCGTCAGCGATAGCAGCAGGGGCCTTCTCTGGTTTCGCTGTTTTTGCAATGGTCTTTTCTTCTTTTTTGACAGCAGGAGGGGTTACACTCTTTTCGTCACTGCTTTGAGCATGATTTTGATCAGCGGTGTGTGCCACTGCATTCGCTGGGCTTGAGGTCGCCTCTTGCTGTTCGTCATCGCTGCTGATGACATTGAAGGTAATGAACAGTACGACAAAAGCACCACCTGCTATCCATGCCCAAAGGCGTGAAGGAGAAACCGGTGGATCGGGAAATGTTAAAGGTTTGGTGAGTGTGTAGTCGGTGTTTTTTAGCCGCTCTATTTCATTGGATAGATCAACACCTAAATATTTACTGTATTGGCGTAAAAAACCAATCACATATACATCGTCGGGCAATGTGTCCCAGTTGCCGTTTTCCAGTGCCCGCAGATGGTTGGCAGGAATTTTTAGTTTGCGTTCGGGCTTGGTGATAGGTTGTTTTTTAGCTGCACGAGCTTCTTCCAGCTTGTGAGCAATTTCATGCAGCAATAGCTGACGCCCAGAAATGAGTTCTTTGGACTCATCTTGCTGAGGAGGTGTGTTTGTGTTCATAGACGATCCAGTCTGTCGAGTTGATTAAGCGCCCAAGTTTTATCCTGAAAGGATGATGTGCGCTGAGAAAACAGTGCTAACACTTTACGAGCTTTCTTATTGTCATTTTGTTTGAGTAACACAGCGAGAAGTCCTTCAACTGCATTGCGGCTATCTTGTTGTTGGTTTATGATAGTTTCATATAAAAGGCGCGCTTCGGGTAATTTATTTTGCTGATAAAATGCATCAGCGATCCTTAAATCAGGTAGTGCTGAGGATGGATTAAACAGCTTGGCCTGCTGAAAAGCCTGAGTCGCTTCGGGAAAGTTTTCTTGGCCAAGCAGGGCATTGCCCAGATTGATGAAGGCAAGATCCTGATTGGAGTAGCGGGGATCATCCAATGCTTTGCGGGCATTTTTTTCTGCCTTTTTATACTCTTCCTGTCGGTTGAGTAAGCTGGCGTAATTGTTGTAGATGCTTGCATTATCACCATATTTGAGCGCTTTGATGTAATAGCTTTCCGATTTTTTCAGATCACCGCGCAATAACCAAGCGTAAGCTAACATATCTAAAACATGCGGTTGATTGGGCAGGATGGAGTTAGATTCCATTAACTCTTCAAAAGCTTTGGGGAGCATACCTTCTTTACTGATGGCATCGACACCAATTTGATAATGAATATGTGCCAGTTTTGCCTGTTTGTCGGGATCAAGTTGTTGGTGGCGACTGCTTGCACATGAGCTTAGTGCAATGGTGAGCAGTGCAATGCATAGGATCTTTGCATAGCTGTTTCGACAGCTCACAGGAAACGTTCCACTAAGGCATGAATAGGACGAATCGCAGCATCATCCTGTGCTTTCAGATCGGCAAATATGCCGTGTTCAAGCGCTTGTCGGCAGCTACATGAGGCTGAATCAGATGGATGGGAAAAGAACTGCTGGAGCATGTTTTGTGCTTTGCTAACGTTGGCATGCATCACTTCGACAATGGACGCAACAGAGACGTCTTCCTCTTCTTCGTGCCAACAATCGTAATCTGTGCTCATGGCAACCGTGGCGTAACAAATCTCAGCTTCGCGGGCCAATTTTGCTTCTGGCAGATTGGTCATGCCGATGACATCCATTCCCCATGAACGATACAGTTCAGATTCAGCCCGAGTAGAAAACTGTGGTCCTTGCATGACAAGATATTTGCCTTGTTGATGGGTGTGAATGTTGGCCTGTTTGCAAGCTGAAGAGAGGGCTGACTTTAAGCAGTGACATACCGGATCAGCCATTGAAACATGAGCAACAACAGGGCCATCAAAAAAGCTGCTCTCTCTGCTGTGGGTGCGATCAACAAACTGATCTACGAGAACAAAGTCACCCGGTGCTATCTTTTTGCGTAGTGAACCGACCGCAGAGATTGAGATGATGCGGTTTACACCAGCCAATTTCATCGCATAGATGTTGGCGCGGTAATTAATTTTGTGCGGGGGAATACTGTGTCCACGTCCATGACGTGGTAAAAAAACGACTTCCTGATCATGAAATTTGGCTAACATAAGCTCATCGGAGGGCTTGCCAAATGGGGTATCAATATCCAGCCGTTCAATCAGTTCTACGCCTGCAATATCATATAATCCACTACCGCCAATAATGCCGGTGCGTCCAAGTTGTTGTTTATTCATGCGTTTTGCCGTTTATATTTCATAATTGCTGTTGTTAGTCCGCCTTGGTATTTGCTTTTAACTGCCCGCAAGCTGCCATAATATCATCACCTCGCGAGCGCCTTACAGTGGCACGAATTCCTTTAGAAATCAACTGTTGCGCAAATTCCCTCATGTGTTGCTTTGAACTTCCGTTGTAGGGGCTGCCAGGAAAAACATTAAACTGGATAAGATTGACGCGTTCGCGTTCAGGGTTCACAAATTGAATCAAGGCGTCCAAATCTTCGCTTTGATCATTAATACCTTTGAGTAATACATATTCCAGTGTGATGTGGCGTTGTTTGCCAACCGGGTAAGCGTTCAAGCATTGGCGCAGATCCTGTAATGGATGTTTGCGATTGATAGGAACCAGTGTATTACGTTTTTCATCAATGGCTGAATGCAATGAAATGGCCAGATTAACCGGATGTACGTCACCTAAACGTTCTATTTGCGGGGTTAATCCGGATGTGGAGACCGTGATACGTCGGCGGGAAATGTTGAGTTTCTCTTCGTCCATAAGTAACAGGATGCTTTCGTGTACAGAAGTTTCATTGGCCATCGGTTCGCCCATGCCCATGTAAACGATATGCGTAATATCACTATGCAGAGCTTCACCATCACTGTTTTGAGCAGTAAGCGGTTCATTACGCAGATCGGCTTTAATGGCCAGTACCTGCGCGATAATTTCCCCGGCACTCAGGTTGGCTTCAAAACCCTGAGTGCCGGTATGACAGAATGGGCAATCCAGCACGCAGCCCACTTGAGATGATATGCAGACCGTGCCGCGCTTCTCTTCTGGGATAAATACACTCTCCACCATCTTACCAGCAAAGCGGCCGCGTTTGAGTGCAAAGACATATTTGCGTGTGCCATCTTGTGAGCATTCGCGGCGGATCAGAGTTAGAGGTTCACACAAGGTCTCGTTGCTGAGCTTGTCGCGCACATCACCCGGAATGTTTTTCATTTCATCAGGCTTGAGTATGCCTTTATTACACCAGTCGATAATCTGCTTGGCGCGAAAAGTCGGTTTCCCCCAAGCTGTCATCAACGCTTTAAGCTGAGGTAACTGGATAGCGGGTAGTTGTAGTTTATCTGGTGAGGTGAGTGGGTTCTGTTCTGTCATGAGGCGCATGCTGACAGAGCATCCATAAACGGGGTAGTTCTGCTGTTTGTTACCGTATATTCCAGCAAAGCGATATCCCGATTTCAATCGAAAGATGCGTCAGTTTGGCTGGCTGTTTCAGGTATTCACCAGTTTTTCAGCATTCCACAGGTGATTCAGTGTTGTATCCTCGGAGTGACGGGGTATGCAACAGTGATAGACTCGACCCTGCTGCTGTCTCACTTAAGCTTGATCGGGTATCCAGAAGACGTTGAAAAGACTGGAATCCCGTCTTTTCGGGAATGACGAGTGTGGATCAAGTCTGTCATGTTCAATGAGGAACAAAACATTATATCCCATTGTTTCACAATGTTTTTCAAGCCTTTATTCAACATTAAGTGGGACATATATGGACCGTCCCGCATTGCAAGGAAGAGTTTGATCAGCTCCAAAGGAAAGTTGCATACATATATCCGGCCTTTAGTTGAAGCTGGGAAGCTTCTGGCCCCGATGGAATTCGCTGCACATTTCCGGCCTTATCAGCAGTTCGGCCTTTTCTGGCCCCTGTCCCACTCAGGCTTGTGGAAATGCAGCTATCTGCCTTTGTCGCCATCACTCGCTCAATCCGCGCAATTACTTGAAACTCTACTCTCCTTTTTAAGCTGTTGCCGTAGCAATTCTATACTCTTCATCTCTGGTCATCAGCACCCAGGCAGTGCGCACCGTCTTGTTGGCTAAAGCCACTGCTGCAATGTTCTGGCCTCTTCTTGTGGCTAGTTCGCTAACCCATCGGCTATGCCTGGCCTGTTTTCTGTCAGCCCAGCGTAACGCTGCTCGTGCGCCGTGAATCAGCAGTTTACGCAGATAGACATCACCGCGTTTACTGATTCCGAGAAGCCTCGGCTTTCCTCCTGTTGAGTGTTGTCTTGGAACAAGTCCCAACCATGCCGCCATCTCCCGACCACTCCTGAATGCTTTGCCATCGGCAACTGCTGCAAGCAGTGCAGTGGATACCATTGGCCCGACACCGGGAATTGTCATTAACCGCTTACAGGCTTCGCTTTGCTCACTCAGATGTTTGATCTCTCTGTCATAAGCTGCAATGCGTTCATCCAGCCTGAGCATCTCTTCCCATAATCCACAGAGCAGTCCTCTAAACATGGGCGTTAAGTCATTATCCGCATCTTCCAGAATATCCGGTACAGCCTTGCGCAACGCAGCCACGCTTTTGGCTACAGTTACTCCATCTTCCAGCATCAAACCACGTATCTGATTCACCTGCGCTGTTCGATGCGATACAGCCAGTGATGGTGCACGATGCAGGCTCTGGATATCCTGTTGCTCCACACTCTTGATTGGAACAAAGCGCATATCAGGTCGTTGCACTGCCTCACAGATCGCTGCTGCATCTGCAACGTCACTCTTGTTACTTTTCACATACGGCTTCACAAACTGAGGGGTGATCAGATGCACATCATGTCCCATCGCCATTAATCTGCGAGCCCAGTCGTGAGAGCCGCCACAGGCCTCCATACCAACCAAGCAGGATGGGAGCCTGACCATAAATTCAACCACTTTGCTGCGACTCTGTTTCTTACGCATCACCATTTCACCGTGCTCATTCACGCCATGCAAATGAAACACACTCTTCGATAAATCAATACCTACTACCTTGATCTCTTCTAAAATTCGCTATTCTTGTTCATGGTTCGTCTCGCTCCTTCTTCGTATGGAATTGCTCCATACTGGCACATTGCGATGCCGTGAGAGGTGCGGGACGGACCATCCCATTAGCAGTGCTCGGCCCAGTTAGTTACGATAATGTAAGAAAAAGTTTTTCTACTTATTTCTTCCACCACTGATTCTGAATTTGTGCAGTGCTAAAACTTTCTCGTGATTGCATTTTCTGGTAATAACTTGAGAGAGCAGGGCTCGTCTCCTCTGAAATCCACTCTCCGTAGCCAAGAAGTTCCAATCTTGAGAAAATGACCGTCCAGATCACATCTGCCAGTGTATATTCCTCACCTATCAGAAAGCTATTATGCGCAAGTTGCTGTTCAGCAAACGAAAGTGCCTCACGAGCTCCCTTCTCAATCTCACCAACATGTTCTGGGTCAACTCGGAAGGTTTTGTTCTTCTGCGAGCGTTGTGCACAGATGTTGTATGACTCTGCAAGATCAGGGTGCTGTTTTGCCAGCTCCAGTGATTTCTCGATCCGCTTATTAAGAACCTTTTCTGATTTCTCCATGGATGGATGACGTGCATAGCTCAGGATCTGCAGATCAATGTTATCTGCTAAAGTGATAAGCTTTTCCATGATCGCTCTTTCTTCATCTGTTGAAGGAAGTAGTGAATCCCCTTCGTCCTGAGATGCGATATAGCGGATAATGTCAGCCGAGTTGGTAATAACTTTCGCGTTCCCATCATGATGAGAAAGTGTGGGCACAACGCCGTTCGGATTGAGTTTTATGTACCATGGTTCCAGCTGTTCCTGAGTTTCTACAATGTCTATCTTGTGATCAGCCCATGCCAGCCCCTTCTCTTCCAGAGCCAACCGAACTTTCATTGAGCAGACTGATAACGGATTGTGATATAATGTGAATGTTTCCATGATTGTTCTCCTGTTTCCTATGGGGCAACTCTATTGTTGACAATAGGCCCAATAAACTGCCTTATTGTAAAATAACTGTTTCCTGTGAGGTGTTAATGTGGCGATCTTGACCTGGATGGAGACCTTTGCAGCGGTAGTTGAGGCCGGAAGTTTTACAAGAGCCTCTGAACGACTGGGTATTTCCAAATCATTTGTTAGTAAACAGGTATCTCAATTGGAGCGCAGTTTGGGTGTGCGCCTGCTACATCGTTCGACGCGCACACTTAGCCCGACTGATGAAGGCTCCAGCTTTTATAAACATTGTCAGCTCATCGTCAGTGAAGCCGAAAAAGCCAAGGCAGAGGTACTGGATAGCCAGAAGAACCCTCGGGGACGCATACGCATTACCGTGCCCCAGAGTCTGATTATATCCCGTGCTGGTGATGTGCTTCTGAAATTTCAAAAGCAATATCCGGACATTGAACTTGAGGTCATTGCAAGCGGCTCGGCGATAGACATGATCAACGACGGTGTAGATTTGGCATTGCGGATTGGTCAGCTGGAGGATTCATCGCTGATTTGTAGAAAATTGTCCGACTGTGTGTTTCAGGTTGTCGCGTCTCCACAATATATCGATCAGCATGGAATACCTGAAAACCCGACAGACCTTACGCAGCACAACTGTTTGATTTATGCCAGTTCAAAGTTGAGCCAACACTGGCCTTTCAAACTTCCTAATGGAAAAGAAACAACAGTAAATACTCGAGGGAATTTGGCCTGCAACGATGGACACATGATTGTTAAAGCTGCTTTGGAAGGTATGGGGGTTGCCTTCGCGCCAAGCATTCTGTTTCAGTCATATATTGATGAAGGCAGGCTTTGTTTGCTGCTTTCTGAATATGGCTTGCCACCAGTTTCAATCTCTGCCCTATACCCTTCCAGTAGGAACCTTTCTCGAAAAGTAAAAGTATTGATCGACTTTCTTTCTGAGCATCTGTCACTGTAACAAAGCACATCATATTTGATGTGAACGTTGAATGTCCGCCTTTGGCCCAGGCAGTGCGAAAAGGCAAAAGGTTTCAGTTGAGCGAAAATTTATTTTCTAGCTAGTGTATTGTTGAGTTTGTTATGAGATGATAAACCCCTCTTTCATGCATTAACCTGGGAGTATCAGCTTTCATTTACCACACTCAAGAGAGATCTTTAGTTTTCACACAGTCAGGGCCGGAAGCAGCACTCAATCAGCAAGCTTACTGCACCAGTAGAAGTGATACTTTTACGGAATTAGTGAGACTGTTTTAGTCCTTTTTTGTTACCTCTAAAAAGATAATGGTTGATGTTTCGAGCAGTGTTCGATTAATATTCGAACATTATTCGTTTTTTAGTGGGGTGGCGATGCAGCGGCGAGAGAAGCGAGAGCTTAGGGAAAAAGAGATTATTGAAAAGACCATTGAGTTACTGTCTCAACGTGGTTTTCTTGATGTGCGCATGTCTGATGTTGCTAGCGAAACAAGTTATTCGATGGGTACTATTTATTCTCATGTTGAGAGTAAAGAGGATCTTCTTGTCGCCTGTGCTTATCAATTGGTTCTGGATCATAAGGTGTTGGTTCAGGCTATTGATGCACAAGCTATTCCAGCCATTGAAAAAATTATCAGTATGGCACAATGCAGTTGGCAGTTGTCGATGCAACACCCTGATCTGATTGAAATTGATAATCTCTCTCTGATGCCTTCGGTTTGGCGCCGGGCCACGCAGCATCGAGCTGATGCCTTGAATCAGCTGCATGTGGAAATTGCCAATCGCTTCCTGGGTATTGTTCTTGCCGCTATTGAAGAGAGTCTGGTGGGTTATGAGAAGCTTGATCAGGCTGAGACAGAGCAACTGGCTCACCACCTTACGCATGGCATGTGGGGGTTGTGTGTCGGCCTATCCAGCACGGCTCAGTCCGGTTATGCGAGCACCCTTTGTCCTAAAAATAACGATGAGAATGATGCACATTTCTCTACCAATTATTGCAATTTCCTCAAAGGTTATGGCTGGCAGGAAAATGATCCTGAAAGCGTGTTTGAACGCTGTAAGCTCATTGCGAAACGCTGTATCAATCAAACGGTATGGTTTGCAGATAAACGGCAGGAGTCACAATGATGAATATTTTAAGACTATCCCTTATTGGGGGCCTGCTACTGAGCGGCTGTGTGCTGGGTCCCGACTTTAAGCGGCCTGAATCGCCTAAACTAGCCAGCTATAGTTCTGAGATTGGCGGGGTGAGTAGCGCAGACTCTCCCAAGCTGGTTGATAGTGAAGCGTTACCTGAGCAGTGGTGGAAATTGTTCGAATCGAAAGCGTTGTCTCAACTGGTGGATCAGGGACTGGCCAATAGTCCGACGCTGGCGGCGGCTGAAGCCAGACTTCTCTCGCTCGGTGAATCGCTGGAAGCAGATACCGGCTGGGTGCTGTTCCCGCATGTGGATGCGTCAACCAGTAGTTCACGGCAAAAAATTTCCGGAGCTACATTCGGTAATGCGGGTAACCCACGTATCTTCAGCGTGCATAATGCGGTCATCGATGTGAGTTACAGCATTGATGCTTTTGGCGGTGGTCAGCGTTATCTCGAGCAGGGGCTGGCCAAGGTGGAACAGCAGGCATTTCAGCTGGAAGCTTCGCGCCTGACTTTGATTACCAATATTGTGACCACTGCGATTGCAGAGGCTTCGCTACGGGAACAGATCGCGGCGACTGAAATGATGATCGCCGATGAACAGAACCTGCTTGAAATGAGCGAACAGCAGTTTGATATCGGTACCATTGCCAAGGGAGCACTGCTGGCGCAGCGAACTTCTCTGGCACAAACACGCACGCAGTTGCCAGCTCTGCAAAAAGCACTGGCGACGATGCGGCATCAGTTGGCCATCCTAGTTGGTGTAATGCCGGGAGAGGCTCAACTGCCGTTGATTCATATGGATGAGCTGGTGTTGCCGAAAGAAATTCCGGTGACACTACCTTCAACCCTGACGCAGCGGCGTCCGGATGTGCGTCTCTCCGAGACACTTTTACATCAGGCCAGCGCTCAGATCGGCATTGCAACAGCCAACATGTATCCCAAGCTGGCGCTTTCAGCCAGTTATGCCACAGAGGCGACGACACTTAGTAATCTATTTAATGCCGGTTCAATGGTCTGGGGTTTGGGAGCGGGCTTGACTCAGCCACTATTTCGAGGCGGAGAGCTGCGAGCTAGAAAGCGCGCTGCTCTGGCTGATTTCGATCAGGCTGCCGCCAATTATAGGCAGAGCGTGCTGAGTGCTTTTGGCGATGTTGCCGATGCCATGCTAGGGCTCGAAATGGATGGCAGACAGCTGCAGCTGGAAATCGAAGCGGACTCACTGGCAGCTGAAACTTTGGCCATTGTACGTGAACAGCATCAACAGGGAGCCGTCAGTTATCTGGCTCTACTTGATGCACAGAGCCGTTATCAGCAGGCGCGTATCAATCTGATCAAGGTGCGGGCTGCGATGTTCAATGATACCGCAGCTCTGATTTTTGCACTGGGCGGCGGCTGGCAGCAGAACAGTGCCAGTGACAAGCCACAAACTATGGAGAAACAGTAATGAAGAATAAGATGATTAAACGTATGTCCATCATGCTGGTGGCAGTAGGCTTGGTGTTTGCCGCCATCATCGGTTACCAGATGTTTGTTGCCAGTATGATGAAACAGTATCTGGCCTCGAACGCCCATCCTCCGGCGACGGTCACAGCCATTGAAGTGGGAAAATCGCTATGGCAGCCGCAGTTTTCAGCCGTCGGTAATCTACGTGCAGTGCAAGGGGTTGATATCAGCTCTGAAATTGCAGGTATGGTGAAGCGGATTCATGTCAAATCGGGTGAAACAGTGAAGCGGGGTGATCTGCTGCTGGAATTGAGCAGTGATGAAGAACTGGCTCAACTGCAGGCTTTGCAATCGACGCGGAAGCTGGCTGAGATCACCCTTAAACGGGATAAACGACAATTCAAAATTCACGCCATCAGTAAGGCTCAGCTGGATATTTCCAAGGCTGAATTGAGCACACGTATTGCACAGGAAGCGATGCAGCTGGCATTGATGGATAAAAAACGTATCAAAGCTCCATTTTCAGGACGTCTCGGGCTGATTCGTATCAGTGAGGGGCAGTATCTCACTCCAGCCGTGCCGATTGTAACACTGCAGAACAGCACGACTCTGTTTGTCGATTTTAATTTGCCACAGAAATATCTGGCTAGCCTCAAAAAAGGCCAGATGATTGCTGTGAACGCGAAACAGGATGGTGTCGCTATTGTTCGCGGCGAGATCAGCGCTATTAACTCTAGCGTGGACAGCGCCACGCGTAATGTGCTCATTGAAGGAAAAATTGATAATCCGGAAGGTGCCTTGCTGCCCGGTATGTTTGTCAGCCTCAGTATTGATGCGGGAGAAGCGCAGCTGCTGCTGACCTTGCCGCAGACAGCCATCAGTTATAATGCTTATGGCTCCACCCTGTTTGTGGCCAAACCGTCAGAAGCTAAAAAATCCGATGCAGACAAATCGGACGCGCCGGCTGCTATGATTGCTCAGCAGCTGTTTATCAAAACAGGTGAAAAGCGCGGTGACCAGATCTCCATTCTGGAAGGCTTGAAAGAGGGAGATATGGTAGTCACTAGCGGTCAACTGAAACTCAAAAACGGCACGCCGCTGATTATTGATAACGCGGTGCAGCCTGCCAATGACGTGGCACCGAAGCCGCAGGAACACTGATGATGCTTTTGCAGGATAGCAAAACCACACGCGCCTTGGCGCGCACGCAGTGTGACGCACATGGAGGTGCAGCATGAACTATACCGACATATTTATTCGCCGGCCGGTACTGGCCACAACAATCAGTCTGCTGCTACTCGTGCTTGGTATGCAGGCCATTTTGGATATGCCGATCCGTCAGTATCCGGAGACTCAGAATGCTGTGGTGACAGTCAGTACGGCCTACTATGGTGCTGATGCGGATACTATCTCAGGTTTTATCACGCAGCCGCTGGAGACCGCTGTTGCTCAGGCTGAGGGAATTGATTATCTCTCCTCAGTTAGTGTCAGTGGTATCTCAACTATTACGGCCACGCTGCGCTTGAATCATGATTCCAACCGCGCATTGACCGATATCAATGCCAGGGTAAATGCTGTGCTCAATCAGCTACCGGCCGAAGCGCAGCAGCCTGTGCTCAGTGTGCAGGTTGGTGAAACTATCGCTTCAATGTACATGGGTTTTTTCAGTGAGGTGTTACCAAGTAATAATGTTACCGACTACCTGATGCGCGTGATCAAACCGCAGATTGACGGTATTGAGGGTGTGCAGCGTGCCGATATTATCGGAGCCCGCCAGTTTGCTCTGCGCGCCTGGTTGGACCCCGCCCGCATGGCTGCTTACGGCATTTCGGCCACCGATGTTTATAAGGCACTGGCTGCCAATAACTATCTGGCAGCCCTTGGCAACAGTAAGGGGCAGATGGTTAGTGTGGAACTCAATGCCGCCACTAGCCTGCATTCGGTGGAGGAGTTCAAGCAGCTCGCCATTCGTGAACAGGGTGGTGCCATTGTGCGTTTGCAGGATGTAGCTAACGTGATGTTGGGGGCGGAAGACTATAATCTGACCACGGCCTTTGATGGTGAAAAATCGGTATTTATCGGTATCAAAGTTGCGCCTGACGCCAATGTTCTGGAAGTGGTTGAACGGGTACGCAAGGCCTTTCCTGCTATGCAGGATCAGATGCCCAACGGCCTGCGCGGAAAAATAGTCTATGACGGTACTAAATTCATTCAGAGTTCGATTGATGAAGTGATCAAAACGCTAGCGGAAGCGCTGCTCATTGTTGCGCTGGTGGTGTTTGTTTTTCTGGGTAACTGGCGTGCTGTGATTATTCCTCTGGTGGCGATTCCACTCTCACTGGTCGGTGCCTTTTTTATGATGCAGACACTTGGTTATACGATTAATTTATTAACCTTGCTGTCGCTCGTTCTGGCCATTGGATTGGTGGTGGATGACGCGATTATCGTGGTGGAAAATGTGGATCGACATATGCATCACGAGGGTAAGAGCCCGTTTGAAGCGGCGATTTTGGCGGCGCGTGAACTCGGTGGCCCGATTATCGCTATGACGGTGGTACTGATCGCAGCTTATGTGCCTATCGGATTTCAGGGTGGTTTGACCGGAGCGCTGTTCTCTGAGTTTGCTTTTACCCTGGCAGGGGCTGTAACTATATCCGCGATTGTAGCACTGACACTCTCTCCCATGATGGCTTCGAAGCTGTTCCAGCCCAAAACACAGGAGAGTCCGCTGGTACGTTTTATTGATCGTCGCTTTACCAAGCTGCACGACAGCTATCAGCGCCGACTCACAGGCACATTGACCACATGGCCGGTGATGGTAGTGATGGGGGGCTTGTTGCTGGTTGGTGTAGTTTATCTTTTTTCCACCTCTAAGGCGGAGCTGGCACCGCAAGAAGACCAGGGCATTGTGCTGGCCCATGTGGCAGGTGCTCCTAATGCTACTGCGCAGCAGATGAGTGCTTATGCCGATCAGGCTTTTGAGATGGCGCGTGACCTGCCGGAATATGATCAGATGTTCCAATTGACCGGTATGCCAACAATCAATCAGGGCATTGGTGGTGTACTGTTCAAACCATGGGATGAGCGGGATCGCAGTGCGGCAGAGTTGCAGCAGATATTGCAACAGAGGTGGAATACGATTGCGGGTGCCCATGTTGCAGCTTTCCAGTTTCCGGCTCTGCCTGGCTCCGGTGGTCTACCGCTGCAGTTTGTCATCAAAACCACTGAGTCGTTTGAAAACCTCAATGAGATAGTCAGCAGAGTTAAGGCCAAAGCGCAGGCCAGTGGTATGTTCTTTTTCATCGACTCCGATCTGAAAATTGATAAGCCACAAAGCACTCTGGTGGTGGATCGTGATATGGCGACCACTCTGGGTTTAAGTCAGCAGGATATCGGTGCAGCACTGGGGGCTGCACTCGGTGGTGGTTATGTGAACTATTTCTCCATTGGAGGGCGCTCTTATCGGGTGATGCCGCAGGTAGGGCAGGAGTTTCGCCTCAATCCTGAGCAGGTGCTCGATTATTATATACGCACGCCAAAGGGAGACATGATCTCTGCTTCTACCATTGCGTCGATCAGCCATGAGGTGGTGCCGGAATCAATTAACCGTTTCCAGCAGCTGAATTCAGCTACCATTATGGGCGTCTATGCGCCGGGCATATCGCAGCAGCAGGTGCTCGATTTTATGATCAAAACACTGAATGAAGAGGCCCCCAGCGGTTATAGCGCTGATTATGCCGGCCCTTCACGCCAGTATATGCAGGAGTCGGGCGGTTTTGTCTTCACCATGCTGTTTGCCATCGTGATTGTATTTTTGGCACTTTCGATTCAGTTCAACAGTTTTCGTGATCCGTTGGTAATTCTGGTTTCTGTGCCACTGGCGCTGTTGGGGGCGCTGCTGTTTATCAATCTGGGCTTGGCGACCATCAATATCTATACACAGGTGGGGCTGGTCACCTTGATGGGGCTGATCAGTAAACATGGTATTTTGATGGTGCAATTCGCCAATGAGTTGCAGTTAAAAGGGCGATCTAAACTCGATGCAATCATTGAAGCATCGAGCGTTCGTCTGCGTCCGATTCTGATGACGACAGCTGCAATGGTGCTCGGTGTGATTCCGCTGGTGTTGGCAAGCGGTGCCGGTGCCGCAGGGCGCTATTCGATGGGCTTGGTGATTTTTACAGGTCTATCGATCGGTACAATATTCACGCTGTTTGTGGTGCCAGCTGTTTATATGTTGCTGGCCAAAGATCGTGCGAAAGAGGTGGTGAACTCTGAGCAAGAGTTGGAATTGGCGAAGAGTGTGAGCTGATATGGTGGCTCTTTTCCTGTTCAAATATGTTCGCTATTGATGGTGTGGCTGGTTGCTGAAATATCTTCTCTAAACGGATGTTGGCGGAAATAAATCTGCATTGACCCGAAAATAATCCAAATAAAAGCAAAAAAAAGTCTCTTTTATCATCAATATTGATGATGAGGAGCCTTTTTTTTGCTGGCAGCATAGCCCGTTGCATCTGCTGGGGTGAGCCTGCACTCAGCTGTGAGTGATGGCTTTCTGGCGGTGAACTTCAGATTGGAGGAGGGGTAATGCTAGCGAAACGATATCAATATCATGGAAATAACCACGCTATCATTTTGATGATAGCAGCAACATCAATGGCGATGTTGATTACTTTCTGGTCCTACTATTCTGGTCAGCAGTTGCTGAAACAACAACTGCCTCTGGTTGATAGTGTGATGCAGATAAGGGTAGATATATCTCAAGCTCACGAATTAATTCATGAGGGGCGCGAAGCTTCTCATGGGGTTTTAGACAAAGCCTATATGATGCAGATGGTTGAAAGGATTAATCACCATGTCAATGAGCTCTATCAGGGGGATGATAAACTGCCTGGTACAGTGATCAGCATAGCTAAACATCCAGAGTTAAAGGCTTCCCTGAAAGAGTTGCAAGATCAGCTTAATGACTTCTCACTTTATCTGAATAATAATTTTGATGCGATTATTCAACAATCGGATGATGACCTTGTGATGGATGAACACTTTTCAGGTATGTCTGCTCTCTCACAGAAGATCGATGAGGTGGTGCATGCCGGAGTAGAAAAGGTGTTCGATAGACAATCATGGGTATTTGGCATTTTGGTAGTCTGCTTTTCATTATTTATTGCGTTGCTGTTTTGTTTGTTAAGATTAAAAGAGAAGAAAAACAAACTTGTTTTACAACAAACAACCATGTTATCTCAAGCTCTGGAGCATTCTGGTGAAGCTGCAATTATTGCCAGTGCGGATGGTGTGATTGAATTTGTAAATGACACTTTCTGCTCGATGACAGGTTATTCATCAGAAGAGACGCTGGGTAATAGACCATCAATGTTAAGCAGCGGTAAACAAAATAGACCTTTCTATGAGCATTTATGGCATACCATTACACATGGAGGTGTGTGGCAGGGGGAGCTGACCAATCGCAGAAAAGATGGTTCGTTTTATCCCGCTCATATGACCATTGCCCCAATTTTTGATCGAGAGGGTGAACTGACGCATTATATTGCCAATCAACGCGATTTGAGTGAACACAAACAGCTCGAAAAATATCTTTTTCAGACTCAGAAATTGGAAGCTGTAGGCACACTTGCCGGTGGAATTGCGCATGACTTTAACAATGCCTTGGCAGGTATTACTGGAAATATCTTCCTGTTGCAAAGGGGGCAGGCTGATCAGCAGCAGATTGTTCAGCGCTGTTCTGTGATTCAGGATATATGTGATAAAGCTGGAACTCACATCAAACAGTTGTTGAGTTATGCGCGCAATGATTCTGTATTGATGGATACAGTGGAGCTGAACCATTGTATTCAGAGTGCCTGTCATATGGCGAGGTCTATGGTGCCATCATCGGTGGATATTCAATTGATCTCAGATGAGGAACATCTGTTTGTGAATTGGAATGCGGTTCAAATTGAGCAAATTCTCATTAACCTGATCAACAATGCTTGCCATGCTTTAGGTGCAACTGAAAATCCAAATATTCGAGTGGAACTCAAGATTATTGATCACAACGATGAGCTCATGCGATGCAATCAGGAAATGACATGCGATAAATATGCCTCTGTTTCTATAGCTGATAATGGAACTGGTATGCCGGCTGATGTTATGGATAAAATCTTTGAACCCTTCTTTACAACAAAAGATAGCGAAGAAGGTACAGGGCTTGGACTCTCTATGGCCTATGGCGCGATAAAACAGGCTGGAGGCTGTTTGTCTGTAGAGAGTGAGCTTGGTATAGGCTCAACATTTTTTATCTCTCTGCCCCTATCTGTTGAACCGGTTATGGATAAAGTGATAGAGCCCTCTCTGTTATTGCAGGGGCAGGGTGAGACAGTGCTGATTGCCGATGATGAAAAGCTGCTTCTACGTGCGCAAAAAGAGATTGTGACGTCATTTGGTTATCATGTTTTAACGGCGAATCATGGCAAAGAGGCAGTAGAAGTTTTCGAAGCACATGCTGATGAGATTGATGTGGTTATCCTGGACCTGGTTATGCCTGAATTATCAGGCCCTAAAGTGGCTAAAAAAATATTATCCATGAATGCTGATACAAAAGTCATTTTTTCAACAGGTTATGATATGGGCTCTTCACTGAAAGAGCTGTCGGGTTCGATGAAAAAAGATTTCCCTGTTGTTTATAAACCATTCAGAGCTGAACTGATGAGCAAAGTCATTTATGAAGAAATCCATAAAAACGATGTTCGTTAAGGCCGTTGATTATTGCCGAGGAGATCATCTTCTGAGTGGTAAATCTCTCCCTTTAGTGGAGATTTACAAAAATATCACTGCATTGACCCGAAATAATTCACATAACAGTAAAAAAGCCTCTTTTATCATCAATATTGATGATGAGGATTAATTCTTTGCAGGCAGAGTAGGTAGATGGATAGCAGTGATAGGGAGTCAATGTAATGGAGTTCATGAATCAAGCCCGTCAGGTGTTGGGACTTACTTATGAGAGAACTGTTCTGCTTCGATTGCATTGCGCTGAAAATGATCTATTACTAGTAGAAGGGAAGCAGGGGCTGGGAGGTGCTGATGGAGCAGCTGGTAAATTCATTACAGAATCTTGAAAAGGTAAAAGAACATCTGCGGCATTACAGCTGTGAAGTGCATCCGATTGTACGTGAGCGTTCAGAGGAGAAGAGACCGGAGCTGGCTGAGTTAGCATTGATTTATAATTTATTGCATAAGCTGAGTATGTCCATGGAAAAGGATCTCGAAGGCTTGGCCACGCATTTAAGTGCACAGAGCTATCCGACTGATAGTGAAACAACTGATGAGAGCCTGTCAGACCGAGAGAAGCAGGTACTGCACCTGCTTGCCAAGGGCTGCAGTTACAATGATGCGGCTGCGATGATGGGCTGCACGCCATCCACAATTCAAACCTATGTTAAACGCATCTACAAAAAATTAAACGTACATTCCCGTTCAGAAGCCGTTTTTGAAGCGGCTAATCTGGGTATTATTAATCTGAACACGTAATCAGCTTGTCCCATATTTATGGGACAAGCCAGCAAGCTTTGTCCCCAATTCATGGGACATACAGACCAAAACAGATGGTGCAGTGTTGACCGCTTCAGGGACGGATCTTCCCGCTAGGCACATGGATATAGAACTATTTTCCGGGGAGGGAGATATGGGACTATCTAACATAATTACAATATGTCGAACTTCTGAATATCTTCAGAAGGTAGCCTGTCTCTCATCAGCATCCTTTCACAGAAAGACCCAATTTGTGAATCACTCATCAAGTCGTTTCAGGTTGATCACAACCACGGAAGCCTTGATGGAATGATAAGGCCACTTTTTCTTATTCATTATAAAAGAATAGTAATTTCTACTTAACAGGAGAGTTATATGAGCAAAGTTTTAATCTTTAATTTTGATGGAACAGATAATGAACCCGAAGATGCTATGCAGGATGTCAGCAGTGGCGGAAAAACTGAAGATAACAGCATTACTAATATTCTGAAATTTCATCTTCTCATCGGCGGAAACCTTAACGATCCTGGGAAGCCCATTGATGACAAAGGAAATCGCAGTTTCTATTACAATGGTGTCGGTACTTATGGAAACTGGTTTGAGAGAAAACTTAATGCAGGGCTGGCAACTGGCGATGATGTGGCAACGATCATTAATCGAGCCATGCAGGATTTTGATACTTATTATCAAGAGGATATTGATAAAGTCCTTGTCACTGGATTTAGCCGTGGTGGTGCACTGGCAAGGAAGTTTGCCAGCCTCATCAATGGTAAAGTTAAAGGTAAATGTATCATTGAGGGGATTTATGACACCGTAGCTTCTATTGGCTTACCTAATTTAAGCTCAAAAGATCGTCCTAAATCGGATGTGCTGTTTGAGAATGGTTGTACTCTTCCTGAAAACGTTGAGAAGGCTATTCATCTTGTTTCTCTTGATGACAAACGCAAAGCCTTTCAGCCAACCTTAATGAATGAAGACGAGAGAATCCTTGAGGTCTGGTTTGCCGGTGCTCATTCTGATGTGGGTGGAGGATATTTTTACGATGGTCTATCTGATACGAGTTTACGGTTCTTCCTAGATTGGTTCGAAGATCTGAATCTAGGTATTAAACTCCACTCTTCAAAGACGATCAAAGAAGATAATTTGATACAGAACTCTAAAGTTATAATAGGACGCGACGATGTCCAGATTGCCCCCGATTCATTCGGTATCAACCATCAGCAAGACCGTATGCCAGTCATAGAGTTTCTAACGCTTACTGATCGAAGATGCTGTGTTATTCAGAATGATCGCATTAACTTATCAGAGAAACCAATCGTACACTGGTCCGTAGCTGAGAGAATTTCTGGGGATAGGAATTACAGACCGTTCTCACTCAAAAATGTGCCGCATATCATCTTGTATCCGGATGGAACGACGAAAGAATTCTCCGGCATCTCTGAACATCAACTGATGAGCAAACGAAACTGGCACACCTTTACAGGCGTTGATTCAATTGAAACCGTTGTGTTTGCCTACAAGAAATACAATCACACAAGAATTCTCCTTGAAGAAGGTAAGAAATATAAGATTAAGAGAAGTAGTGATGAGTGCTGGAATGATGGTGGTATTAAAAATCTGGGCGGAGAAGGCTGGGATCGTGGTGACGTACAACTAGGTCTTCAAGAGTTTGTCATTGCAGGTATGGAGCCATTTCGTCGGGTTCCAGGTGCGGATTGGTTCACACTCTGTGGAACGGTTGGCGATAATGACGATAGCGCATTTGTTATTGGAAATAGCTGTGAATTTAAGGCGGAAAAATCAGGAGAGCTCTGCCTGTTTGCCAATGATCTGGATGGCTATTATGGAAATAACAGTGGAAAACTTAAAATAACTGTTACTAAAGTTTGAGTCACTGGTTGGGTCGAATGCCGAGTTGGGCAAGCTCAATTCGCATTCAGACGCATGCAGCGTGGCTGAACGAAGGATATGTACACCGATTAAGCCGATGAGAGGGCTGAAAAGGAAAGGAATTGATGAAAAGTAACTAACAGGAAGCAGAGGAGCATATGAAAAAATCAATATGGATATTATCGCTATTGCTTTTATTGACTAGCGGATGCAATAGAGCCAATGCTTTTAATTCGAGTTTGGAAAAGAGTCTTGCCACGGTCACCGAGGATAAACCGGAAATGGACTCGGTAAAAAAATGCATCACTTCAACAAAGCTGGAGAATCCAGAGGGTGATAATGTTGGTTCCATATTGAGTAATTATGAACAGAAGCTGGATAGTTTTTTGATGTGCCTGGTTGGCCCTGATCTTGGAGATGATGCAACCAAGGTTTCAGCAGAAACAAAACAGTTGCGTGCGCATATTATTGCCACGGTCATTGCTCGTTATGCGGCATTCAATCTTGATGGGCAGATGGGGGAGGAATTTACCATTCCATTGAAAGAGTATGATGGGAGAATTGACAATGCTGAAGATTCTCTGCTTGCCATTACCAAGGTGGAGCGTCCAATCCGTGCTCGTTCGGGCCTGTTCAGTGATCTGGCAGCCCCCGATTATTCAGAGTTTGATCCTGTACCATCGGTACAAGCGAAAATTGAGAGTTATGGGCGTTTATATCGGGTGCTGCACTATGTCGATGCTACAAAGAAGGCTGCTAAACCAACAGTTAGAAGGGCTAGATCATTGGTGCGTGGAGTTATTGGATCTATCATGTCAGGGAGTATTACTGACTTGAAGGGGGCTCTGGGTAAAGTGACCGGTTCATTGGCAAAGTTAGCTATCGTAAAAGATTTGGCAGGCAGCTATAGAAACGATATCTCGGCCTATTTGGGCTGTGTTGAAAGTCGTCAGACTGGAACAGCGGTAGCTGGTGGTGTCTGCGGTGCATCACTAAAAGAGGATTGGCGTGCTTGGGATAAACTCCTGAAGAAGGGCTGTTCGAGACTTCAGTCTGTTGCAGATTTAGAGGTTAGTTGTACACCAGGGACTTATAAATAATCGAGAATAAGAATGAAAAACTGAGGCTATGTTCTTTGCTTTGTAGTTGGGATGAGTAACTGATGTGAGCTAAAGAACAACCCCTTACTTGTTTTAGTGAAAATGATTTAGGCTGCTACTCAACCGATTAGGGAGAGCGTTATGGTATATTATAAGGAAGGGGCATCGGGTCCTAAAATTATTAAGCTACAAGAAGCTTTAAAGAGCAAAGGATTTAGTCCCGCTCATGTTGATGGGGAATTTGGCCTTGGAACTGAAGCGGCCGTCATAGCATTTCAAAATAGCGAAGGCTTGCTTGCTGATGGGATTGTTGGGCCAGCTACGCTTTCAGCCTTAAATGAAACAGATGAGACTGTTGAAATAACTGTTTTAGTGGTTTCAAAGATGTTCCCTCACACAAATATAGGGCATATTAAAGAAAATCTGCCCTATGTTCTGAAGGCCCTAGAAGACGATAGCTTACATTACAAAGCAATGATATTGATGGCTCTTTCCACGATTCGTGCTGAAGCAGAAAGTTTTATGCCCATTAGTGAGGGTAGGTCGAGATATAACACTTCTCCAAATGCTCATCCGTTTGATCTGTATGATAACCGAAGAGATTTAGGGAATCAGGGAGAACCTGATGGGGCTCAATATAAAGGTCGCGGATTTATTCAGTTAACGGGGCGGTCAAATTATCAGGTGCATGGCAAGGCTATTGAAATGGGTAATCAACTGATTGATATCCCCGACTTGGCAAATAAATCAGATATCGCAGCCAAATTACTTTCCAGCTTTTTAAAGAACAAAGAAAACAGAATCAAAGAAGCTTTATTAGATAACGACTTGAAAAGGGCACGAAGATACGTCAACGGAGGAAGCCATGGCCTTGATCGTTTTTCTGATGCTTTTCGAATTGGTGAACGGTTAATTGTTTCTTAGTGTGATGATGAAATAATGATTCTTTGGGGCAGGGAGGGCTGATGGCAGAAGAGAGCAACTCTGGAGGAATGCCTTTGGGTGGAGGGTTTGCAGTGATCATAGCACTGCTTGCCGGTTACTTTGTAGTCATCCCCCCAAGTCTGGATGGAACAAGGCCTGATAGTGCTTATGATAAAATTGAACTCACGCATGATGGTGAAGATGTACAGGCTCGCCTCTGGCAGGATCCTTTTGCAGCTGTTATCACTGAGAATCAAAAAAGAGCTAATAAGACTGAAAGAGCTAATAAGACTGAATCAAAGGATGAGCATGGCTTTAAAAGCCTAACCGACCAAATTAATCGGAAGTGGTTCAACTACTACCTTAATGATAAAAAAAATTACAATGAGAAAAATGATAACCGCATAGAAGAACTAAAATTTATCATCGAGCAGTTAACCCCTTCTATAGCACCGCTCAAAGGCCAAATAAAAACAATAAAGAACGAAATCAATGGACTAAAAAACCAGATTTTCAAATATGAGGAAAAACTTAAGGAATTAAAATCTTCTCAATCAGAGCTAGATAATAAGCGTAATGACATTGATAAACTTAATTCTTCGATAGAATCTTACGATAAGGATGTTTTTTATCTAAAAAAGAAATTAAAAGAAATAAATAATGATGAAGAGGAATTGAAAGAACTTAATCGCAAAATAACTGAGATTAGAAATGCATTAAGCGATGCATCTTCCTCAAGCACAAGTCCTGATTCAGATAAAAAAATTTCGGCTTTCATAAAGGAACGAGATCAAATACGAAAGAATAGAAACCTCAAAAGTCAATTGTCAATATACATCGAAGAGCGCAAAGAACTCAAGCAACTTCTGGAAAATAGCGAAGCTGACAAAATATCATATGGTAAAGACCTTAATGATCTTAGTGAAAAAAAGTCCCAACTTCAAAAAATATTTGAAGAGCAATTTAAACAACTAGAAAAAGAAGATACTGAGCAAGTTGAACTCAATAAAAAGTTAGTCCGAACATATGATTTAACCAATAAAAAATGGAAAGAAAAGAAAAAAAAGTTAACTGAATTAAAACATACAACAGATAGTATTATTCGAAAACAGGCTCACAACTTTTCTCGTGATTCTAGCCTTAATAACAAGACCTTCATCCAGCACGTACTACTACTTAGCAGGCATAAACCTAAAGAGGAAACAAAAATCACTATTCTTACGGCAATGGTGTCGGCAGGGCCATATGCTGAAAATGCAGAAACCCGAATGAGGAGGAGGTATGCAATTCTATCTGGTTTAGGCAGAGATGGTTATCAACCGTCTAACTCTGATCATATAGGCTACATAGAAAACAAGCCTATAAAAAAAGACGATTTTATTCCCTATGAATGGTTTGTGCATAGGGAAAATCTAAAACCACCAATATTACTAATGTGGATTAACAACGATGCATTTCAAGTTGATCCAATTGAAAAATTAACAAAACTAATCAATAAGATTGAAGAAATAGACCCACATAAATTAATTGGTGATATTAAAATAATAGGCCCTGCCAGTTCAGGGTCGCTATTGGCCATGTTAAAAGAGGTGGATGCAATGGTAGATGCAGAAAACTGGATGAAAGCAGTCCCCTCCTTCCTTTACAAAGTCCACATTTATAGCTCAACCGTTACCGCTAGCGAAAAAATCTTAAAAACTCATCAATATTTTAAAAATGCTATGAATGAATTTAATTCAATTGGCATAAGTTTAATTCGTCCAACAGCTACTGATGATCAGCTTATGGCAAAAATAGTAGAAGAATTAAAGCTTCGAAAACCCAAATTGAGTCGTGATGAATCAGCCTCTTCCATCGCTCTCATCTCCGAATGGGATACACTTTATGGCAGGTCATTACCCGAGGAGTTCACCGATAGTTTCTGTGGAAAGGAAAATAAATGTGGCGACGAGAAAATCCTGAAATTTAGTTATATGCGCGGACTGGACGGTAAAATTCCCGGTGAAAAAAAACATCACAACAAAACTGATGATAAAGACAACAAGAAAGTATCTATTGAATTGCCTGCAGGAAAATCTCAAATAGATTATTTGCGTAGAATCGCTGATTATCTAGTAAAAAAAGATAAAGAGTTAAGATTAAAAGATAATAAAGGCGGGATCGAGGCAATAGGAATTCTCGGAAGTGATGTGTTTGATAAGCTGTTGATATTACGAGCTCTTAGAGACCGTTTTCCAAAGGTTATTTTCTTCACAACGGATTTAGATGCAAATTTACTACATCCAGACAACTTTAACTGGACGCGTAACCTGATTGTAGCCTCTGCTTTTGGATTGAGACTCGATGAAAAATTACAGAAGCATATTCCTCCGTTCCGCAATTCTTATCAGACGTCAGTTTATTATAGTACATTGCTTGCATTAGGGATGCATCAATCTGAGGAAGTACCGAAGCCCAAAATTTTTGAGGTCGGTAGAAATGGAGCAGTTGATTTAACCCTGTTTAATACTTTAAAAGGAAAAGGAAGACTCGATATAATATTTTCTCGAGCCGTCTATTTTATTTGCTTGTTGTTTACATTGCTTGTCTTTGTTACTTGGTATGTAAAGTGGCGGCTGTTAATAACGAAGCATGGAAAAGAAGAAGTAAAGGGTATCCCATATCTATTGAGTGTCATTAAGTCACCTATTACCGTGGCTTTTTCAGTTAGCTTATTAGCTGGATCTGTTTGGTGCAGTATTCATATGAAATTCATCGCTGGGTTAGAGGTTGTGGGGCCGGATGCTGAGATATTAATCTATATATTATCCTTAGCATTTATTTCACATGTGTTGTTTTTATATTTCTATTCAATGTTTATATATAATAAAAATAGGAAGTTATGTGTTCGAAAAATAAATGAAGAGTGTTCTCATCGCTGTACTGATGAGTTCTCTTTGCTTTGCACTGTTGATTCTACTCATTGTAAGGAAAGCAGTTCTCCGAGATCTTTATGTCCTTCACATGTGCCTGTGTTGCACAGGTGGGGCGTAGCTCTTTCAATAGTTGTTGTTTTGGTTATGGCCGTTTATTTTTCAGTTGAAATTCTGAATTCAGAAGAGCCTTTTTCAATTTATGATGGGATAAGTATATGGCCAACTGAAATTTTGCGATTTATTGCTTTTGGGTTTTGTATAGCTCTTATTATTAGAGGATTACATTTCATGAATTGGAATAGTCGTAAAATCGAAAAAGAATTTGAATTCGGCCCTATCCGTGGAATTTCAGAGAAAGAGTCTAGTAATAGTATTCTTCATATTTGGTGCACCTATGTCATTAATGGAGAAAAGTTGAATCGAATATGGAGAATCCTTCCTTTGTGGGGAGCATATTTAATTCTGTGTACAATACTAATTACCTATGATTTACCGTTTGTCCCTTTTAGGGGAGAGATAAGTGGAAGTGTTGATCATTGGATTATCGGAGGTGCTGTTGTCGCGTATACCTTCATGATCTTTGCCATTGTGGATGCAACAATGTTGTGTCGTAACTTTACAAATCAGTTGATTAGAATTGATACAGTGTGGCCATTTATGAAAGGGAGGTCTCCAGCAAATAACCCAGATGTTTCTGAAAGAGTTAAGCATGTCTGTATGCGAGAGTGGAATGAGATTAAATTGATAGCGATGCGGACTGAAGATATCAGTCGTCTTGTTTATTATCCGATAATCATAGCCTTGATACTGATCGTTTCTCGAAGTAATTATTTTGATAACTGGAATACACCTCCAAGTTTAGCATTTGTAATGGCCTTCAATATTTTCTTGGTCATCTCCTGTGCTGTGCTGTTAAGGTGGAAGGCTATTGAGGCAAAAGAGGTCTCACTTGGAAGACTCAACACCCAGAAAGAGTTGCTCATGAATGGTAATCATAAAACAACATGTGAGCATGTAGAACGTATTGTCCATTATGAAAAGAGGATTATCTCAATGAAGAAAGGAGCATTCCTGCCGATTTCTGAACAGCCATGGGTTCAATCTATTTCATTGCTGTTTGGTGGTGGTGGAGCCATCATACTTATTGAGATGATGGCTTTGGGATAGTGAATAAGGGTGTTTGATTGAAGTGGTGAAGAAAAAGATTTCAGGTCTGGTTCGTTTTAAGTGAAAATGCATCAAGCACTAGATTAGTGATGAATAAATATTTTGTGATATATAGTTGGGAGTGTGTATGAGTGATGTATTAGCAGGGCCAATTCTCAGACGTGTTGATTTCAATCAGGTGAATATTTGGTTAGCAAGTAATGGTCCACTAGACCTAAAAGGTGAGCTTTACGTCAGTGATGACCTTGTAACGAATATTGGAGTCTCTAACCCACGATCTGTGAAGCTTGGAGATGGTTTATATGTTCACCTTGTCCGGATCTTTCCTGTGGGAGACGCCAAATATCCGAAGGATAAGCTACTCTGTTATGACCTTAAATTTACGAAAGCTGATGGTAGTGAAGAAAGTTTAACTCGAGATAATCATGATGTGATTTTTGCGGGTGGGAGAGGAGTGCATCTACCAAGTTTTTTTATTCCATCCTCATTCAAAAATGTACTTCATGGTTCGTGTCGGAAACCTCACGCCAAGCAATCTGTAAAAGGATGGAATAAAGTTGATCAACTAAGCTGTGGAGCTGATTTGATCGAGAAGCATCTGCTTGATTTGAATGAACGGCCTGTTGCTTTATTTTTAACAGGGGATCAGATCTATGCAGATGACGTTGCCATGCCATTACTTGCAATGTCGATGAAAAAGTCAAAGGAGTTGATGGGTTGGGATGAACGTATACCTGTAGATGCAAATGGAAGTGAGGTTATTCCTGCCAAGATCAAACTTGGAGGTAGAGCTCGTGACCTTAAATTGAATAACCATGGTTTTACATCAGGGGAATCAGATAATCATTTGCTGACTTTTGGTGAATTCGCTTCGATGTATTTAGCCGCTTTTGGTGGTGAAGTTTCATTGCCTACATCGAGAGAAGAATTTGCAAATATGCATTCAACTTCTAATGGCGCATCGGCTTATCGTTGGGATCGTGAACGGGCATTAAAGTTTTTTTCGACGAGAACAGATATCAGGCGGTTGCTTGCCAATATTCCAGTATACATGATTTTTGATGATCATGAGGTAACGGATGATTGGAACCTGAATATAAATTGGGAAGAGAAAATGTATGGCAACGCATTTGGGCGACGGGTGATCAGCAATGGACTTGCAGCTTATTGGGCATTCCAGGGGTGGGGAAATGATCCGGATAAATTTGATGATCACTTTATTGAGATAATTAGTAATCATCTAAATAGTAAGGAGGTTCGAGGCGCTGGCGCCAATGAGTTTGATGAAAAGATGCTTGATCAAAGCAGTGTAGATCGCTGGGCCTATTTACTTCCGACTGATCCTTTTACTGTTGTATTGGATACTCGTACGCAGCGAGAGGCCGGTTCCGGTGGTAATAGTGGAGCATGTTGTTTGATGAATCAGAATGCACGTCAGTGGTTGCAGTCTGTGTTGGAGCAAGAGCAGCAAAGACGAGGTGAAAATTACCCATTACTTCTTGTGTCTGCTACCCCCGTTTTCGGTTTTGCTCGAATGGAAAGGTTGCAGGAGATAGCGAGTCGTTTAGGGCTTTCTGTGGCAGCCATCGACAAGGAGTCGTGGAAAGAGGGGTTTCATCAATTGCAGTATACGATAACAGAGTCATCGTGTGTCATTGATGCAGTGACAATATTATCGGGAGATGTTCATTACTCTTTCAGTGTGGTTGATAATTTTTGTAACGCTGCTGGTTCAAAAACGCCAGTGGCCCAGCTGACATCCAGTCCTTTGAGCAACAGCCCTGCTGGCGGCTTCGTAGGAAAGAATTTACTTAAAGTGAATAAGGGAGAGTTCCCCGAAATGGTTAGACCTATTGAGGGTCATAAATGCGCAGTAACATCGCTAAATCAGTTAGGTCTCGTTGCTTTTGATCAAAGTGGTTTTGCAGCGAAACAGGTTTTGGTAAGTAAAAAGAGCCTAACTAGCGCGGCTGAAAATTCGTTGACCTATCAATTTGATAGGGATGGTGGTTGATGCATATTGGCGGCCCAAACTTTTGTGTTCGATCTCCTTGTTGTGACTAACAACAGCTGGATTATAAAGTCGAGGGGCAAGGCGTTACTGCCTTGGAAGCCCGGCGGTCTGACTGTTCTCATACGGAGTGAAGTGGTTGCTTGGTTTTTTGAGTTGATTTCGAAGGGCTTCTTCACCAACAATCCTTTCATTTCCAATGAATGTGGTTACTGTGCTTCGATTAAATTTTTAATAAGGACATACCCCTGTGTTTAGATATCCGGCTGACCGGCTTCCCGTGACCATTATTCTTGCGATTACATGCCTTGATTTCTGTTTGTACTTTACAGTTGAACAGGTCTGGATTTTGGCCGCTTTCTGGGTTCTTATGATTGTACCAAAAGGTAAAATCGGTGCGTGGAATCATCATCACCAACATACCCCGACGTTTAAAAAGAAGCCGCTGAATCGTCTGTTGGAGTTCTGTTATGCTTTGCATACAGGTGTTACAACGAATTTGTGGCTGCTGCATCATGTGTTGGGGCATCATCTGAACTTTTTGGATCAAAGCAAAGATGAGAGCCGCTGGAAGCGCAAATCGGGTGAACCGATGGGAGAGATTGAATATACGCTGAATGTTGCAGCTACAGCTCATCTTCGTGGTTTCAATGTTGGGAAGCGCTATCCGAAGTTTCAGAAGAAATTTATTTTTTATACTGTGCTTGCATTTTCAGCAGTTGCTCTACTGACCTGGTTTAAACCGATGCAAGGCCTGTTCCTGTTTGTACTGCCTATGCTTTGTGGGATTCTTTTAACCTCATGGGCCACCTATGAGCATCATGCAGGACTGGATACCGAGAATGAGTTTGAGGCGTCGCGAAACAATCTCAATCACTTTTATAATGTCACCACGGGTAACCTGGGGTACCACACAGCTCATCACCATAAACAAGGTGTGCATTGGTCTCGTTTGCCTGAGCTTCATGAGCAGATTAAGGATAAAATTCCAGAGCACCTTATTAAATATGCCGCGTTGTGATTGATTGAGGTTCATAGGAGAGACCTGTTTTATCTAGTCCCAGCGTGTTTTAATTAAACGATCATCTATAGATAAATAAAATAAACTTTTTTTCATCTTTCATTAACGCGAGTCTAATTCATGATCTACATTGTTCGGCATGTCTGGAGCGGATCACCCTCCCCTCCCTCCCCGATTCCTCCAGACTAAGTTTTCTTTCTTGTTGTTAGAAAGTGCAAATAAGCCTCGGTGAAAACCGGGGCTTTTTTTGTGCCTTGAACACGAGTAAAAAGTAATTTGTGATAGAGCTAGTAAGAGTCCAAAAGATATAGTGCTGTTTGTCTGTGCGTGGTGTTCTAGTAAGAAATAGGAATAGAGCTTGGTGAAGAATGTGGAATGAATTCATTTTGTGGATCTATCGACTTGACCAGATGCAGGGGGATGCATATTGTTCGCCGCCTCTCGAGAGAGGGTTACCCATATAGGCTCGTAGCTCAGGGGTAGAGCACCACCTTGACATGGTGGGGGTCGGCGGTTCGAAACCGCCCGAGCCTACCATTTTGATAATGTGTAGATTTTAAAAAAGGCCGGACTTTGTAGTCTGGCCTTTTTGATTCGGGCCATCCGTGGCCCTCAGGTTTCACCCGACTTATTAATCAGTCGTCCACTTGGCTATCCTGCCAAGCTGTGATTCGGGCCATCCGTGGCCCTTAGTTTTACCCTGCTTTTAAGGTTGTCTGCGACTCGTTCACAATTGTGCAGGATAGTGCAATTGCACGCACATGCGCCCAAAAGGGTGGAGCACAGGATGTGCGACATGAATTTGGCTATCCTGCCGAATTGTGAATCGAACCATCCTTGGTCCTCAGGGTTTTACCCCGACTTGGTAGTCGCCCAAATCAGCTGTCCTGTTGATTTGTGTATTGGCGCTGTGACGATAGGGTGCAGCGCCTACACGTTTGGAGGATCACCATCGCTATGAATATTCAATTACCTGACGGTTCATCACGTAGTCTGGAAGAGGGCGCAACAGCTTATGATCTGGCCGCTGATATCGGTGCTGGTTTAGCGCGTGCAACGATTGCAGCTATAGTGAATGATATTCAAGTCGATGTGTCTCATAAGTTAAAAGATGGTGACGCGGTTGCCTTGATTACGGAAAAGTCTGACGAAGGTCTGGATATTATCCGTCACTCCATGTCGCATCTGATGGCGATGGCCGTGCAGGAAGTTTTTCCAGGTGCACAGGTGACCATTGGTCCGGTAGTTGAAGATGGTTTCTATTATGATTTTGCTTTTGAGCGTGCATTCACACCGGAAGATCTGAAGAAGATCGAAGAGAAGATGCGTCAGCTCTCCAATCAGAAATTGCCGATCACACGTGAAGAGTGGGACAGGGATGATGCGATTGCGCATTTCGAAGGCATTGGTGAAACCTACAAAGCGAAATTGATCGGCCGTATTCCAGCTGGTGAGACTGTTAGTCTATATAAACAGGGTGAGTGGTCTGATCTCTGTCGCGGCCCGCATGTGCCGAGCACTGGTGTGCTGAAGCATTTTAAATTAATGAAAGTAGCAGGGGCTTATTGGGAAGGTAATTCCGATAATGAACAGCTACAGCGTATCTATGGTACTGCCTGGGCATCCAAGGGTGATTTAAAAGCTTATCTGGTTCGTCTGGAAGAGGCGGAAAAACGTGATCATCGTAAATTGGCCAAGTCGCTGGATCTGTTCCATCTGCAGGAAGAGTCACCGGGCATGATTTTCTGGCATCCGAAAGGGTGGAGTGTGTGGCAGAGTGTTGAGAATGAAATCCGTGGTGTCATGCGTGACAATGGTTATCAGGAGATCAAGACGCCGCAGCTGGTAGATCGCAAGCTGTGGGAGAAGTCCGGTCACTGGGATAAATTCCGTGACGAGATGTTCACCACCAATACCGATAACCGTGATTATGCCATCAAGCCGATGAACTGCCCGTGTCATATCCAAGTGTTTAATCAGAACTTGCACTCTTACCGTGATTTGCCGCTGCGTTTGGCTGAGTTCGGTTCCTGCCATCGTAATGAGCCATCCGGCACTTTGCATGGTTTGATGCGTTTGCGTAATTTTGTACAGGATGATGCGCATATCTTTTGTACCGAAGGGCAGATTCAGGATGAAGTGTGTGATTTCATCGATCTGACCTATGATGTATATAAACGCTTTGGTTTTGAAGATGTGATTATCTTCCTGTCTGATCGACCGGATAGTCGTGTGGGCACTGATGAGCAGTGGGATAAAGCCGAAGCTGCTCTGCATCAGGCCTTGCAGTCGAAAAACATCGAATATGGCGAAAATAAAGGTGAAGGTGCCTTTTACGGGCCGAAGATTGAGTTCTCGTTGAAGGACTGTCTGGGGCGTGTATGGCAATGTGGTACCATTCAGGTTGATTTCTCCATGCCTGGCCGCCTTGGTGCACAATATGTGGCTGAAGATTCATCACGACAGACGCCTGTGATGTTGCATCGTGCTATTTTGGGTTCGATGGAACGCTTTATCGGTATTTTGATTGAACATCATGAAGGTAAGTTCCCATTCTGGTTGGCTCCGAAGCAGGCCGTGATGTGTAATATTACGGATTCACAATCAGAATATGTCGAAGAATGTTGCCAACGAATGAAAAAAGCGGGCTTTCGTGTTGATGCGGACTTGCGTAACGAAAAGGTCGGCTATAAAGTGCGCGCCCACACGCTTGAACGGGTGCCCTTTATTCTTGTTGCCGGAGATCGGGAACGTGATGAAGGAGCAATCACTGTTCGTGACTTAAGTGGTCAGAACCTTGGTACGTTCGCAGTTGATGATTGGATTGCTGAAATGCAGAAGAAGCTTGAAAATCACGAGTAGTGTGTAATAGTTTAGTTTATATATTTTTTATAGACAAAGGAGTCTTGTATTAAAAAGGATTTGCCACTCAACCACGATATTGCCGCCAACGAGGTGCGCGTAGTTGACGACACAACAGGGGAACAGTTAGGCGTTTTATCGCTGAATGAAGCTGTTGCCAGAGCTGCATCTAAGGGTCTTGACCTGGTGTTAATGGCAGCAAAAAGTAATCCGCCGGTCTGTAAGATCATGGATTACGGCAAATACAAATACGAGCAGAGCAAGAAGGCCAATCTTGCCAAGAAACGTCAGCATGTGATGCAGATTAAAGAGGTAAAGGTCGGGGCAAATACCGACGTGCATGACATGGAAGTGAAAATGCGCAATGCGAAGAAGTTTTTATCGCAGGGGAATAAGGTTAAAGTTTCCTTACGTTTTCGTGGGCGTGAAATGGCACATACTGATCGCGGGCGCGAGCAGATGAAGAATGTTGCCGGATATTTGGAAGAGTTTGGTAAACCTGAAAAGATGCCGAACATGGAAGGTCGACAGATGATTATGATTGTCGCCCCGCATAAAAAATAGTTTTAGTTTTATTAGTTTTTGAAACCTAAGGAAGAATACAATGCCTAAGATGAAATCAAATAGCGGCGCTGCTAAGCGTTTTACCAAAACAGGTAGCGGCAAATGGAAACGCAACAAGGCTTTCGGTAGTCATATTTTGACTAAGAAATCAGCTAAGCGTAAGCGCAATATGCGTGGAACTGAATTGGTTTCACATGCGGATTCGAAGGCATTGGAACGTTTAGTTCCAGGCCGCGGTTAAATAATAGTTTATTAGTTAGTTTAGGAGAGAAATATGCCCCGCGTTAAATCCGGAGTTCAGGCGCATGCGCGCCACAAGAGTGTTATTAAAGCAGCCAAGGGATACCGTGGCCGTCGTAAGAGTTGTTTCCGCGTAGCTACCCAGGCGGTAGATAAAGCACGTCAATATGCTTATCGCGACCGTAAGGTTAAAAAACGTGACTTCCGCAGCCTGTGGATTGTTCGTATCAATGCAGCAGCTAAAGCTAATGGCATGAACTACTCAACATTCATGCATGGCCTGAGCAAAGCTGGTATTGAATTGGATCGTAAAGTATTGGCTGATATTGCCGTACGTGATGCTGAAGGTTTTGCGACGCTAGTAACAACTGCTCGCGCACAGGTTCAGTAAATAACACTATCCGGTTTCGGCCGGTGGCTCTATTCCCTAGAGCCGTGTAATGAATTCGAAGGCAGGGCTGTTCGCAGCCCTGCCTTTTTCTATGATAAAAAACCGTTTGAGATAAAAAGATCAAAGGCTTTTACCGCAGAGGGTGCAGAGGACGCAGAGGGATAGAGGATTTAAGTGAAGGGTTGATCAGGCTGCCTGTTTGTATTGTTGGCTAGGGCTCACATATCTTTTTCTTTAATTCTTTTACTTTGCGTCCTCTACGCCCTCCGTGGTGAATATTGAGGGTAAGGGTTATGAGTGAAATTGATTCGCTGAAATCAGAGCTTGAGTCATTGCAGGCGGATGCATTGCAGGCATTTTCCGCTGCAGATAATCTCAATGATCTGCAGAAGTTGCGTGTCCAGTATTTGGGTAAGAAGGGCGCATTAACGGAAGTATTGAAAGGTGTTGGCAAATTAGCGCCTACAGATCGTCCAATGATTGGTCAGCATGTGAACAAAACGAAATCAGCTCTGGCTGCTGCACTGGATTCGACTGAAGCCGATCTGGCTGTAAAAGCAAAAGCTGCCCGCATTGAAGCTGAGAGAGTGGATGTGACTTTGCCAGGCCGCAGTAAGGGCAAAGGTGCTCTGCATCCCGTTCAGCATGGTCTGGATGAGATCACAGCGATCTTTTCTCAAATGGGTTTTGTTGTGGCAGAAGGGCCAGAGATCGAAGATGAATTTCATAACTTTGATGCATTGAATATCCCTGCAGAACATCCAGCTCGTGCAATGCACGATACCTTCTTTGTCAAACAGATGGCAGATCAACCGATGCTGCTTAGAACACATACCTCACCGGTTCAAATTCGTGCGATGAAACGGTTTCTGGCCGAGGGTGGCGAACCACCATTGGCGGTTGTTGCGCCAGGTCGTGTTTATCGTTGCGATTACGATGTTACCCATTCGCCGATGTTTCATCAGGTAGAAGTGTTCAAGGTGGATCGTGATGTTTCGATGGCACATCTTAAAGGCGTATTAAAACATTTTCTCTCGACCTATTTTGAGAAAGAGGTCGAAATTCGTCTGCGTCCGCATTATTTTCCGTTTACAGAACCCTCTGCTGAAGTGGATATCGGTTGTGTGTTTTGTGCTGGAAAAGGTTGCCGGATTTGTAAGGGAAGTGGTTGGATTGAGGTGCTGGGTAGCGGCATGATTCATCCGAAAGTATTGGAATCTGTAGGTATCGATTCTGAAGAGTTCTCCGGTTTTGCGTTTGGGCTCGGTGTGGAGCGTTTGGTGATGTTAAAACAGGGTATACCCGATTTGAGGCTGTTCTTTGAAAATGATGTGCGATTCTTGTCTCGGATGGGGGTAAGCAAATGAAGATTCCTTTTTCTTGGTTAAAAGATCATGTGGCTTTAACGGCGACACCATCACAAATTGCTGAGGACTTGGTGCGTTTGGGTCATGAAGTTGAAGCCGTTGAGATGCCACGTGCGGCAGTTATCGGTGTACGTGTTGGCCAGATTGAATCGAAACAGCCACATCCTGATGCCGATAAACTGAGTTTGTTGAAAGTAAATATCGGTGAAGCTGAGCTTGTTGATATTGTCTGTGGCGCATCAAATATGGGCGAAGGCGATAAAGTTCCAGTTGCTACAATTGGTACTTCATTACCGAATGGTTTGACGATTAAAAAGGGCAAGATTCGTGGCGCGGTCAGTTACGGTATGTGCTGCTCTGAAGTCGAATTGGGCTTGGCTGAAGATTCGGCCGGTTTATTGATTTTACCAGTCGATGCTCCGATCGGAGCTGAAGTGGGTGATTACCTTGAGCTTGAAGAGGCGGTATTTGATCTCTCTATTACACCGAATCGTGGCGACTGTATGAATGTGCGCGGTATTGCCCGTGATTTGGCTGCTGATGCAGGTCTAGCACTGGCAGCTATTGAACTGGGTGAGATTGCCATCAATCAGGCGATCAATGCGCCTGACGTAGCTGTGGCAGCTGAGAAAGATTGCCCAGCTTATTTGGCCAGAAGCATTACAGGTATTAAGGTGGCTGATTCACCGGCCTGGATGCAGGCTCGTTTGATTCAGGCCGGTCAACGTCCGGTCAATGGTGTGGTTGATGTGCTCAACACCATCATGCTTGATCTGGGCCAACCTATGCATGCCTTTGATGCTGATGCGTTGGATGGTGATATTGTAGTCCGCTCAGCTGTCGGTGGTGAAGCTTTCTCAGCCCTTGATGGTCGTGAACTGACGCTAAATACTGATGACCTGCTGGTGACTGACAGTAGTAGTGTGATCGCTTTGGCTGGTATTATGGGTTCAGCACCTAGTGGTGTGAGTGAATCAACAACAAATATTGTGTTGGAGTCAGCCTTTTTCCGTCCTGCTCGTATCAGTGAAACACGACGTGTGTACGCCATGGTATCGGAAGCATCCATGCGTTTTGAACGCGGTGTTGATCCGGCGATGGTTGAAGTGGCGATGCAGCGTGCTACGGCAATGATTATTGATCTGTTTGGTGGATCAGCCAGTGAAATTACGCAGTGTGGAGATGCAGATAAAATCAATGCAGAGCGCAGTGTGAAAGCATCGGTTTCAAGAATTCAATCGCGTTTGGGTATTGATATTCCTGTATCTGTTGATGATGTGTTGGTTCGCATGGGTTTTGCTGTAACTCGTGATGGTGACAAGCTGGCGATGACTGTTCCGTCATTTAGGCATGATATATCGATTCCTGAGGATATTTCCGAGGAATATGCGCGTGTGATTGGTTTTGATGAAATTCCAGAGCTACTGCCCTCTTTGGCAACAACAGCGCCAGCTATGCCTGATCGTTCTGTGCATGATGCGGTTGCTGCGGGATTCTTGCAGGTGATCAATTACGCCTTTATTTCGGCATCTGAACAGCGCCTGTTTGTGGCGGCGGATGATTTGGATATTGAACTGGAGAACCCTATCTCTGATGCGATGAGTGTGATGCGCCGTTCGGTGTGGCCGGGCTTGTTGAATACAGCGCGTTATAACCTCAACCGTCAGCAGTCCGGTGTCTCATTGGTAGAGCAGGGGCGTGTCTATTATAAAACTGCAGCAGCCCATCAGGAAAGCAATGTCATTGCCTGGCTCATGAGTGGTGAAGTGGAGCAGGATGAGTGGTTTGATGCTGCACGAAAGGCCGATTTCTTCGATCTCAAGGGGGCGGTTGAAGCCTGGTTAACGTTGCGTGGATTAACAGGGCGTTTTATCGCTGATGATTCGATTCAGGGCCTGCAGGCAGGCCAGAGTGCGAAAATTCTTGTTGGTCGTGCTGAAGCCGGCCGTATTGGTCGGGTTGATGGTGATATTGCATCTGCTCTGGATATGGATGCACCGGTGTATGTTGCTGAGATCAATCTTGATCTATTGAGTGCCGGTAAAAAAACCAAGTTTGCACCGCTTCCTGAATTTCCGGGTGTGGAACGTGATTTGGTCTTCTTGTTTGAACGCGGTGTCTCTTCTGATGCGATTCTCAATGCGGTGAAGAGTGCAGCGGGTAAGCTGTTGATCGGTGCACGTATCTTTGACTTGTATGATGGCAAAGGTGTGCCGGAAGGTTTCGTGAGTTTGGGTATTCGTTTTGCGCTTCAAGATGCTAAACGTACGCTAACTCAGGAAGACTCTGATGCAGCTTCTCAATCGATCATCGCTGCGATGGATAAAAAGTTCGGCGCGACGCTAAGAGGCTAAGTGGACGCACAGATGCCCCTAGGTACCCTCTCTCTCGCAAGCTCGATTCACCTTGTGGATACAGATAAACACAGGTGTTTCAGGCATGCGGCTGGAGATAAGTTTTTCATCAACGCTAGCGTCCTATCTGCGTTCACCTGTAGATAATTTTATGATCGCAGGAGTAGATGAAGTAGGGCGTGGTCCACTGGCTGGGCCAGTGGTGACGGCTGCGGTAATTTTGTCACCCGATGACCCCTATTTAGGCCAATATCGTGATTCGAAACGCGTCGCTGAGAAGAAACGTTTGAAACTATATCACCATATTCGCCAGCATGCCGTGGCATACAGTGTAACAATGGCGACGCTCGAAGAGATTGATCAACTCAATATCTTGCATGCGACCATGTTATCTATGCGTCGGTCGGTGCTGGAATTGAGTCTTGTACCTGAAAAAGTATTGGTGGATGGCAATCGTATTCCTGATCTGCCCATAGAGGCTGAAGCAATTGTTGGCGGCGATGATTCTGTTCAGCAGATTGCCGCCGCTTCTATTGTGGCTAAAGTGATTCGTGACCGTTTGATGGCGATGTACGATGTGCGCTTTCCGGGTTATCAGTTTGCTAAACACAAGGGTTATGGCACTAAGGTGCATATGGATGCACTGCGTGCATTAGGGCCATGTGAAGTTCATCGTAAATCGTTTGCTCCGATTGCAAGGTTGCTTTAAAACCAGTGCCTATAACTCTTTTTATGTCGCCAACTCAATATTCGACTGATTCGATAGTATGTATCTATTATTTGAAATAATGTTGTCAAAACAACGATATCCCATCGCAACTGCACTTGCTTATTGCACTGATGCCAATAATGTAGCGAATGGAGATTAACCGGGGGTTGTTTATGACATGGACGTCAATACCAATTTTGTTAATGTTATTCTCATCCGCTTTGATTGCACATGCGGAGACGCCTGTTGATCTGCTGTTCGATGAGCAGGACAGCGTCATTACTGCAACCGAATCAAAACGAGCCTTAGGACAGGCTCCTGCCATTGTTTCAGTTATTACTGAAAAGCAGATTAGGGATATGGGAGCACATACCTTAATTGAGGCGCTGGCTACTGTTCCTGGCATGAGTGTGAGCTATCCGATGGATTTTGGCACGGGGCACACATTGACTGTGCGTGGTCTGAAAAGCAGTGAAGCTGAAAAAACACTATTGCTGATAAATGGTCACAGGGTTAATAATCCTTATGTCGGATCATGGACATTTCTGTTTGATGAATTTCCACTTGATGACGTTCGCCGTATTGAAATTATTCGCGGCCCCGGCTCTGCTCTCTATGGCTCCAATGCAATGGCTGCTGTCATTCATGTGATCACCAAAACAGGAGAGAACTTTAATGCGTCTAGTGCATCCATTGCGGCTGGTAATCACAATAGTCAGCGTGGCCATGTAAGAACTGGTAGCAAAGAATCTGGCCGCAATGTCATGCTGAGTTTAAATGCTTCCAGCACGGATGGAGACAGGCTGACGATTCCCCGCGATGCAGCGGGCCAGTCTGGAGTAAGCAATTATTGGCGCAAGCAGCAGTCGGGTTTTTTATCGGTAGAGTCGGGTGATTGGTCGCTATTTGCCCTGCATATGAACAAAAGTAGAGGTTCGGTGCTTGATGGAACCAGCAGAATTGATACCAGCTCGAATATCTCTATCCGACAAAGTGTTGTGGCTCTGACCTGGAAACATGCTGGTGATGATTGGGATGCGGAGCTGCGCAGCGATGCCGATATGTTTAAACTGGATCCACAGTGGCAGATGTTTGGTGGTGCACAGCAGTTGCGTCCGCAGGTTAAAAATCTGACCCTATCGGCCAGAGCTCTGCTGCGTTATCGCGGTTGGCAGCAGCAGGAGTGGACGATCAGCCTTGGCTACGAGCATATCCGACAGTTTGGTGTGCATATGTTCAATAACGGAACCGATGTTTCGGCTTTGTTCAATCACAATACCAATGCTGTGCGTCAGGTACCTGCACTGGTGGTTCAGAACGAATGGACGCCGTTGGCTGACTTGAGCATCACAACCGGTGTGCGCGTAGAGAACTATTCTGATGTTGGTAGCCATATCTCACCGCGTTTTGCTGCTATCTGGAGTCCAACCTCCTCAGTGGATATCAAAGCGATGTATGGCCACGCTTTCCGCGCTCCAAACTTTGTTGAGCTTTATTCCAGTAATAACCCGGCGGTACAGGGTAACCGCAATATTCTCCCTGAAACAGTTGACACATTTGAGCTGGGGGCATCACTGCATGAGGGTATCTGGCATCTTAACAGTGATCTCTTTTACAGCCGTTACAAGAGACAGATTACCAGGGTTATGCCGAGTCCGTTGACGGTTAATGTGGGGCGTACAAATTTGAGGGGCCTTGAAGTTGAACTGCGTGCAGATGTGAGAAAAGGGCTTTACGGCTCGGTGGCTTATACATGGCAGAAAAGCAGTAATGATGCCACCAGTCAGCAGCTGCCTGGGGTACCTCTACGTGTGGTCAAATTGAGTGGCGATGCGCCTCTATTGTTTGATTTGCATTTGCATGCGGATGCGAGCTGGATGGGGCTGCAAGAGCGTGCCGTGGGTGATACGAGGGCATCGCTTGGCGCAATGTGGCTAGCCAATCTGGCGCTGCGTACGGGTAATGCGGTTGATGGGCCGAGTGCAAGTTTCACAGTTCGTAATCTGTTTAACCGGAAAATTTACAGTCCCTTCGGCATAGCGGGGATGTCCGATTTACCGCTTTTTGATCGTCAGTGGATGCTAAATTTATCGTATGAGTTCTAATTAATGAAACGTTGTTTAATGCTGTTGGCGTTGTTGCTAAGTGCGACTAACGCTTATGCTGTTGAAGTAGATGTACTGTTTTCAGACCGATATCGGCCTCATGTGGAAGCGGTACAAGCACTCGAGCAGGATATGAGAGCCGATGATGTGCGCCTGTTCTCGGGCGTGGAAAACGGTGATACCACAGAAGAGTTGGAACAACTTGAGCGCATCATAGCCAGAGAGCCTGATCTGTTGGTTGTTGTTGGCGAAGATGCTTTGCAGGCGGCCATCTCTGTAAATATTCAAATTCCGACTTTTTCGATCATGTCGATGACTCTGCGCGACACTTTACAAAGTACACTACCGATTAGCGGTATTGATTTGAGGCCGTCTCCTACTCTGGTTGCAGCTGAGCTTGTACGCCTGTTGCCAAAGGGTGCGACAGTGGTGAGTTATTATAACCAGCAATATTCAGGTGGCTTTATTAGTGAGGCGCAAGAAGCATTCAAAAAACAGGGTTTAGTGTTGGATGCTCAGCCATGGCCGGATCAGGATGTACAGGTTATGCTGAATAACAGCATGAAAAAGGCTGACTGTTACTGGATGCAGATGGAGTATCAGAGTGTTAGCCCTGATACACTAAGGCTGTTATTCGGACTGGCAAAGAAAGGTAAAGTATTGATCGGTTTGTCGGAAAAATATGTGCGCGCCGGCGCAATGCTGGCCTGGACACCAAAGGCAAAATTTATTGGTGATCAGGCAGCACCTCTGATCAATCGTATTTTAGCTGGTGAAGCAGCTGCAACTATTGGCTTGCGACATCCCGATAAGATGAAACTCAGTATTCGTACGTTGGACTCCACGAAAGGGGGGGATCAATGAGCCAGCTTAAGTCTCAGCACCTATCCCTTATCGGGCGTTTGTATATGGTTTCGCGGATTCAATTCCCAAGTGCAACTCCAGTAAGTTGAGTTTTGGTATTGAAGAACACTTCGTGGGGTGTTCTGTAGCCCAGCGTCTTTCTTGGTCGATGATTTAGCCTGTGCATGATGAAGTCAACCTCCTCATCAGTGACCGAATTGAACCTTCGGCTCTTGGGAATGTATTGCCGCACCAAGCCATTGGTGTTTTCATTCAAACCTCTTTCCCATGATGCATATGGGTGCGCGAAATAAATATCAGCCTTGAGTTGCCTAGCCACTTTCTGATGCCCTGCAAATTCCAAACCGTTATCTTGAGTGATGGTATGCACTCTCTCCTTGAGTGGTGATAACAGCCGTATTTCCATATCAGTAACAAGTTCGGACGTCTTGCGTTCAACTTTGCCAAGTAAGGTGTAAATAGATTTGCGTTCTAC
>JAJFLH010000008.1 GCA_021772775.1 Mariprofundus sp.
AAATTCCAAACCGTTATCTTGAGTGATGGTATGCACTCTCTCCTTGAGTGGTGATAACAGCCGTATTTCCATATCAGTAACAAGTTCGGACGTCTTGCGTTCAACTTTGCCAAGTAAGGTGTAAATAGATTTGCGTTCTACCAATGAAACGATGGCACCTTTGTGCCCTTTACCGATGATTGTATCGCTCTCCCAATCCCCGAAGCGGGATTTCTGATCAACAACTGAGGGACGGTTTTCAATGCCTACGCGGTTGGGAATCTTACCTCTCCGGTTGTTTGAACCGTAGCGCTTCTTACGCTGCTTCTGACACCGTAGAAAGCTGTGGAGATCACCACCACTCTTCTTGTCTTCATATACATGTTGGTAGATCCACTCATGGCTTACAGCGCGTTGGCCCTCCAGCCTTAACCTTTTACCTATCTCATCTGGCGACCACTCTTGGCGTATAAGAACGTGTATACGCTGCCAATCCCGCTCAGTGATTCGAGGGCGGGCCTTTGTCTGCCTTCGTTCAACCGCTAAACGATGAGCTTGCTTTGGTCTGTAGCCTCGCAGGCCATGATTGCGTCGTAATTCCCGACTGATGGTCGATTTATTGACTCCAATCAAGCGGGCTATCTCAACCTGCATATGACCGGCTTTCTTAAGCACGGCAATCTGATACCGTTGCTCTTGGGTAAGCTGCGTGTAGTTCATTCTTTGTCCTTTGATAAGTCGTGTTTGAAAAGCGCAAGACTGCTACCGCAGCTTGCTCCTTCAAACCCTTATCAAAGTTGCACTTACAAGTTGAATCCGCGGTTGATTATATTGCATTTCCATAGCGCTCCATCCTACAGGTGGTGCACTTCGTTATTGAACTTAATGGGTCGGAGCAAGATAACATGTCGAATTGTTGGGGTTTATGCTTAAATAACGCCTTGTTCTGGAGTTTAGAAGTACCTTTTTAGGCCAAAATAGAGGCTCTAAGAAACTTGTCGTGAAATAACGTCCGTCCCACCTTGCTTATGTCAAACAACGCATAGCTTCCTGACATAATAAATTCTACTGCCTATTCGTAGGAGATGAGCTGAAATGAGTCCTATCTAACGACTAAAGTTTACAATTGGACGGTTGTTAAGCTTACAATTGGACGGTATAAAACTTTACAATTGGACGGTGGTTAGCTTTACTATCAGCCGAGGTGACAGACATGAACTACCCACGCTTACTACAGCAGCGCTTAGAAGAGGCGTTAGATGATACTCCCGTAGTGCTTATTCATGGGCCGCGCCAGTGTGGAAAGACTACACTAGCAAAAAAGGTTGGTGAGCTACGTGGGTATACCTACCTATCCTTTGATGATGTGAACCTGGTTGCTGCTGCTAAAGCTGATCCTATCGGCTTTGTAGATCGTTTAGCAGATAAAGTGATCCTGGATGAAATACAGCATGTGCCCGAGCTGTTTAGCTCAATTAAACATGCCGTAGATAATATGCGTACCTCAGGACGTTTTTTGCTTACAGGCTCTGCCAATGTGATGCTATTGCCTAAGCTTTCTGATTCCTTGGCTGGTCGTATAGAGATCATTCATTTGCATGCGCTATCTCGATGTGAAATGGAAAGTAGTGGCAAAGGGCTATTGGAGCAGCTTTTTAGCGGGGAATATACAGTAGGAGTATTGGAGAAACTTGGCCCAAAGCTGGCGGAATATGTGGTTGAAGGCGGATTCCCGGAGCCCTTACAAAGAGCAAGTGCTCGGCGCAAAAGGCAGTGGTATAAGAATTATATTGATACCTTGGTACAGCGTGACATTAGAGATCTAGCGCGTATCAGTAATTTAGAGGCAATGCCAAAGCTTTTACAACTTGCAGCAAACCAGAGTGCACAACGGCTGAATAAGGAGGCGCTTGCATCACCTTTTCAGATGAGTCGCCAAACAGTGGACTCCTACTTTACGTTGTTACAAAACGTATTTTTGGTAGATGTGTTGCAACCATGGCATAGCAATAGAAGCAAACGCCTTATCAAAACGCCAAAAGTACATATGAGTGACACGGGGCTGGCATCGGCTCTGCTGGGGGTGTCTGTTGAGCAACTGGACAGTGACCGAACAATGCTTGGTCACCTTTTAGAAAGCTTCATCTATAATGAGTTACGACGCCAAGCGAGCTGGAGTGATTCAGATATAAAGTTTTATCATTTTCGGGATAAGGATCAGTACGAAGTGGATATCGTAATGGTGCAGCATGGTGGAGGAATGGTCGCAGTAGAAGTCAAAGCAGCAGCGACGGTGACGGAGAAAGATTTCAAGGGGCTTAAGAGGCTTCAGTCTCTAGCTGGGGAATCTTGGACAATTGGCATTGTATTTTTTGATGGTGAGATTCCGATGTCATTTGGTGATGGATTATATGCCATACCGATTAGTGGCTTATGGGGTAAAGGAATAAGTTAAAATGGAAAAGCAAACGATCTAACATTCCAGAATGATATGAGAAGGAAAGGCCTTGAATACTACATTCAGCGCCAAACGCCGTCGGGGGAATCGAAGCTGTTTAGGATTTTGATGTAGTTGGAGCGTTCGAAGGCTGTGGGGTCGGTGGCTTTGGCGTGGCTTACGCTGCCTTTGAGTTGGGTGACGGATGAATACTCATTTTCCTCCATCCATGACTCTATGCCCTTTAGCACCTCGGTGAGGTGGTCCGGGCCATGACGTAGCAGGGCTGAACACATATGGGTTACATCGGCTCCGGCCAGTAGCATTTTGATGGCATCGTCGGCGCTGTGAATGCCGCTGGTGGCGGCCAGTGTCAGGTTCACTCGGCCACGTAATAGAGCGATCCAGCGCATCGATAGGCGGGACTCGACCGATGATGAGAGTTTCAGGCTCGGGATCACTTCCAGTGTGTCGAGATCAATATCGGGCAGGTAATAGCGGTTAAACAGTGAGACGCCATTGGCTCCTGCCGACTCAAGCTTCTGCACAAAGTTGCCGACTGAGCTGAATTGAGATGAGAGTTTCATGATCACAGGGATATCGACCTGCTTTTTGACCTCGGTGAGAATATCTACATAGCGCACTTCCACCGCATCGGATGACTGGGTGATATCGGCAGGCATGTAATAGACATTCAACTCCAATGCATTGGCACCGGCCTCTTGCAACTGTTTGGCGTGGCGAGTCCAGCCGCTGGGGGTGGTGCCGTTGAGGCTGGCGATGACCGGAATCTCAAGGCTCTGTTTTAAACTCTCAAGCTGTTCCAGATAGGACTCCAACTGTGTTTTATAGCTCTCTTCAGCGGGCAGATAACTGGCGGCCTCAAAGTGACCGATATCTTGAAAATGCATCAGGTGATCGAGGCGTTCTTCGTCTGCATTCACCTCTTCCTCAAACAGCGAGTTCATGACAATGGCTGAAGCGCCTGCATCTTCGAGGCGTTTGCAGGCATTAAGATCTTTCGCTAACGGAGAAGCAGAAGGCACCAGCGGGTTTTTCAGTTTCATACCCAGGTAAGTTGTGGATAGATCAATCATGACTGCTCTCCTTCGTTCTTGCTGTCACTGTAATCCAGGCTGGCCAGCTGTTCATAGTGATGGAATCGCTCCATGACCCCTGCTTGTGCCTTTTTCATCAGTTCATCAGCAGCTTCTGGGTGAGTGCGCCAGAGCATGGAGAAACGCGCTTCGGTCTGGGCGAACTCTTTGTATGGAATGCTCGGTTTCTTCGAATCGAGCTGCAGTGGATTTTTACCCTTGGCGACGCGTCTCGGATCGTAACGCAGCAGGTTCATATGGCCGCTATTCACCACCAGTTCCTGTTGTCTGATGTTATGCGACAGATCGACGCCATGAGCGATACATGGGCTATAGGCGATGATCAGCGATGGGCCATCATAGCTTTCTGCTTCGATGAATGTTTTCAATGTTTGCAGATCCTTGGCACCGAAAGCGACATGGCCGACATAAACATGTTCATAGGCCATAGCGATCATCGATAGGTCTTTCTTGGCCACCGATTTACCGCCGGCAGCAAACTTGGCTACTGCACCAATCGGTGTGGACTTGGACATCTGACCACCTGTATTCGAATAAACCTCTGTATCGAGCACGAGAATATTCACATTGCGCCCACTGGCCATGAGATGATCCAGACCTCCGAAACCGATATCGTAAGCCCAGCCGTCACCACCAATGGTCCAGATACTCTTTTTGACCAGATAATCGGCCACCGACTCAAGGTTTCGAGCGGCTTCGTTATCGATGCCTGCAAGCTGCGCTTTCAATAGATCAACACGGCCACGCTGCTCATAGATGCCCGGTTCATTCGATTGATCAGCCTGCAAGATCTCATTGATCAGTTGAGCATCGAGATTCAATCCGGGCTCTTGCAGTAGTTGCAGGGCAAAATCACGATGGGCATCAATAGCGAGTCTAAAGCCGAGCCCGAATTCGCCATTATCTTCAAACAGGGAGTTCGACCATGCCGGCCCTCTGCCATCCTTATTGGTGGTATAAGGCGTTGTTGGCAGGTTGCCGCCGTAGATGGAGGAGCAGCCGGTAGCATTAGCAATCACCATGCGATCACCAAACAGCTGGGTGGCGAGTTTGATATAGGGTGTTTCTCCACAGCCCACGCAGGCACCGGAGAACTCAAACAGTGGTTGGGCCAGCATTGCTCCCTTCATGCCATTCCAGCGAATCTGTTCTCGGTCATATTCAGGCAGAGAAAGGAAAAATTTCCAATTTTTACGCTCCTGTTCTCTGAGTGGTGGTTGAGGAGCCATATTCAGCGCCTTGCGGCTGGCATTGCTCTTATCTTTGACCGGGCAGATCTCCACACAGAGGCCACAGCCAGTGCAATCTTCCGGTGCAACCTGATAGGTGATCTGGCTACCCTTCTCAAACTCGCGCCCTTTCACCGGCACATGTTTGAAACCTTCCGGTGCATCAGCCACAGCATCTTGGCTGAATACTTTCGAACGAATAGCTGCATGCGGGCAGACGAATGGGCATTTGCCGCAATGGATACAGATATCCTCATCCCAGACGGGAATTTCGAGTGCCAGGTTTCGTTTCTCATAGGCCGCTGTACCCAAAGGCCAGGTGCCATCATTGGGCATGAAGCTGACCGGAATGGCATTACCACGCCCGGCAATAATCTCACTGGTGATATTTTTGACGAAATCTGGAACGTGACCAGCAACCGGCGGATGCATGATGGAGTGGCTTGTTACCTCACGCGGCACCTCAACCCTGTGCAGATGCGCTAACGATGCATCAATAGCAGCAAAGTTACGCTCAACAATCTTGGCACCCTTGCGGCCATAGGTTTTTTCGACCGCTTGTTTGATCTTGGCAATGGCGTCATCTTTTTCTAATACGCCGGAGATGGCGAAGAAACAGGTCTGCATGACGGTATTGATGCGACGGCCCATGCCTGATTCTGTCGCGACCTTATAGGCATCGATGACATAGAATTGCAGTTGTTTGTCGATAATCTGTTGTTGCATCTTTTGGGTCAGATCATGCCATGCTTCATCGGCGCTATGTGGTGAGTTGAGCAGAAACACACCGCCCTCAGCAGCATGGGCGAGCATATCGTAACGCTCTAGAAATACAGGTTGATGGCAGGCGATAAAATGGGCTTCATTATTGCCAATCAGATAGGTGGAGCGAATTGCATTAGGCCCAAAGCGCAGATGCGAGATCGTTACTGCGCCGGCCTTCTTTGAGTCGTAGACAAAATAACCTTGAGCATAGAGATCGGTGCCTTCGCCAATAATCTTGATCGAATTCTTATTGGCTGAAACCGTACCGTCAGAACCCAGGCCATAGAACATGCAGCGGGTGACGTTGGCGTTGGCAGCCAGAGTGAGCTCGTCCCACTCCAGGCTGCTGTGGCTGAGATCATCATGGATACCGATGGTGAAATGGTTCTTCGGAGTCTCTTTAAGCAATTCATCAAGCACCGATTTGATCATGCCGGGTGTAAATTCCTTGGAGGAGAGGCCGTAACGGCCACCGATAATACGAGGCATGGCGGCAAAACGATCACCACCTTCACCGATATATTCGGCCAAAGCAGTTACGATATCTTTATAGAGCGGTTCGCCATGAGCGCCGGGCTCCTTGGTACGATCGAGTACGGCAATTTTCTTCACACTGGCAGGTATGGCATCAATCAGATCAGTAGCGGAGAGCGGTCTAAACAGGCGCACCTTCAGCATACCTACTTTTTCACCACTGTTGACCATCTCTTCCACAGTTTCAATCGCAGCCTCAGCTCCTGACCCCATCAATATGAGCAGCCGTTCAGCATCTGTGGCACCGTGATATTCAAACAGGTGATACTGCCTGCCGGTCAGTGCTGCAAACTCATCGAAACAGTTCTGTACAATGGACGGCATAGCTTCGTAATAAGGGTTTACCGATTCACGCCCCTGAAAATAGAGATCAGGATTCTGACTGGTGCCGCGCAGTACTGGCGCGTCGGGGGTCAATGCTCGTTTGCGATGGGCCCGGATTAGCGTATCAGGAAGCATGGCTCGCAATACGTCATCGGACGGGACGTGGGCCTCATTGACCTCATGCGAGGTACGGAAACCATCAAAGAAGTGAATCACCGGGATACGCGCTTTCAGGGTCACCGACTGGGCGATTAGGGCGAAATCCATCACCTCCTGCACCGAATTGGAGCTTAGCAGGGCAAAACCGGTCTGGCGCACAGCCATCACATCGGAGTGGTCGCCAAAAATGGAGAGTCCCTGTGCGGCAAGCGAGCGCGCCGCTACATGAAAAACGGCACTGGTCAGTTCACCGGCAATTTTATACATATTGGGAATCATCAGCAGCAGACCCTGTGACGATGTAAAGGTGGTAGTCAGTGCACCCGACTGTAAAGATCCGTGTACGGTGCCTGCAGCTCCCGCCTCGCTCTGCATCTCAACCACTTCGGGCACAGCACCCCAGAGGTTCTTACGTCCCTGATTGGACCATGCATCAGACATCTCACCCATGGCTGATGAGGGGGTGATCGGATAGATGGCAATTACCTCATTGGTACGATGGGCGATATAGGCTGCGGCCTCATTACCCTCGATGGTCAACTTATGCTCTTTCGACATAACCGCCTCCTAGTGTAGATCAGAGAGGAGTTTAACTGATATGGAGGGTTTTGGTAACTGTTCCACTGAGCCGATTACGATTTCCTTGTTGTGAATAAGGTAGCGATATTGGTATCTCTATGCTGCCTCGCTTTCTGTTTGGCTTTTTGCATCTGTGGAGTATTGATTTACCAAAGCCCTCCAAAAAGCTTTCAACGGGTGGAGGCAAACGTATCTGCTCCGGAGTTAAGGGGTGGCCCTCATGACTGTCACGCTTAATGTTCAATGAAGGCTTGAAATGCATAATAAAACAATAGGTTATGCTGTTTTAGGTCTCATTGAACATGACAGCACTTGATCCATATACGTCATTCCCGCAAAGGCGGGAATCCAGCCTTTTGCCCGATCATGTCGGATATGACAAGGTGAATGGCGTAGTCAGAAAGGGGCCCCTGGGGTACAAAATCATTTAAATGGGATAGTGCTTATCTTTTTTCTCTTTAGGCGCTTGATGAATAGATTGGGTTCCAATGCATGCCGCATTCCTGCTACGTATGCGTTTATTAATCAAGAAGCCCATGGGTTGTAGTTAAAGGCGAGCTGTTTTCTTCTATATGACTTCCATTTATGAATGGCTATTACGGATAGCCCCGCTAAAACTATGATAATCATTGCTAGTGATAATATGTCAATATTCATAATAATCTTAGAACAGATGAGGGTGTTTGTTCATGACCCCTTTCTCTTATCCCACTCCTTTATTTGTAATTATGTGCTTTATCTGGAGTTGATATTACAACACTTGACCCTGTAAAAATGTGATTCTACATCACAATTATTGCCATTAATTTATCATAAAACCATTACATTTGGCTTTAGAGGGGCCTAGTTGCTCGGCTAAGTTACGAATTGAATTATTAGGGTTTATGCTAAAATAGCCTCTGCTGTAGGTTTTGGAAATAAACTTTGAGCCCATAAATATAGGTATTGAGAAACTTATTGTGAAATAAGAGGATGCTTTTGGCGTAAATCAAGGACTTCTTCACCGTGATTCAGGGGGTGAACTTGGCAGCCGTTATGCAGAAACGGCTCAATGGCTTTTCGAGTTGGGGTGATCCATTTATTGAATTCTGCTTTTGGGGCGTTGAAGAAGATGCGGGCGGGTGAGCGGCCCATCTGTTTTAATTTTTCCAGTGTTAACAGGGTTTGATTGATAGCACCAAGTTTGCAGCCTACGACTAGCCAAACTTCGGCTTCCGGTAGTGCTTCAATCCAGTCAGAAACCAGCCACTGATCAGTGACCGGAACCATCAGGCCACCGACTCCTTCAATTAGGCAAGTTTCAACTTTAGTAGATTCCTCATTGCACCACTGCACCAGTTGATCCGTATCAACAGAGTGATCTTCTGCTGCGGCGGCTTGTGAGGGGGCGGCTGGCAGGGTGTAACTCAAGAGGTTGATCAGTCCGGCATCATTTAAGCCCTGAGCTTCAAGCAGGGCTACAATGTCGTCATTCAAACCAGCTTCATTCAAACCACAGGCGATGGGTTTCAGGGCTTTGGCGTGTTTACCCTTGTTTAGCAGCATACGCAGAGTCGATGCTGTGACCCAGGTTTTACCTGCATCTGTATCCGTTGCCGTAATAAAAACGGTCTGTTTAGAGCTGATCACTCAGAGGCCATCTATTCTTACATCGCCATCAGTCCGGATAGGGATCATGCCATCACTGTGTTCATAACCTGCATCTTTATACCATGCCTGGGCATAGAGCGCTTCGAATGTGGCACGAATGCGCCCATCCTCATTGCGATGTTTTTCGCTGTATTGCTCTTCCAGTTTTCGGATCAAGGCACGGCCATAGAGGCCGCTTTTGCGACCGCGAATGGCAGATGCTGATGCACCTAAACCTTTGAGTTCGCGTACGAGTGAGATGGTGTCCGGGTAGGTCAGGGTGAACAGGTCGGCATCGGTCACAGGCATTTCAATCGCGACTTTCATCATCGAATCACCAAGACTCATCACATCGGGGAAGGGTAAGACTAAACCGGCATTGGGCGGATCAATTTCTGCCAGTGTTTGACGCAATTCAAATAGGGTGCGACGACCAAATGTGGAGAAGAGCATTAAACCATCCGGTGCGAGTACGCGGCGCATTTCCCGCATCATATCGGTCGGGTCGGCGATCCACTGCATGGCTAAATTGGAGCAGACCAGATCGAAGCTGCCATCCTTGAAAGGCATGGCGGTAGCATTGCCAACGCTGTGCAGATGGCGACCATACCATGGCATACGGCGGTTATGCGATTGGCGTGTTGTTCTCACCATCGATTCTGAAAGGTCTGCGGCTGTAATATCGGCCTTTTTATATTTTTCACGCAGCAGGCGGGTGAAATAACCGGTGCCACAACCGACATCGAGAATGCGCTTGGGCTCTATTTTGGTGAAGTTGAGGTGGGCAATCAGACGGTCGCCAATCTCACGTTGCAACACAGCATGTTCATCGTAGCTGCCGGAGGCACCTGAAAAGGAGCGTTTGACCTGATTGGTATGGATATGCGATTGATTCACTGTTGTTGCCACCATGTTTGAAGTGTTTGATTAAATTGTTCCGGCTGCGTTAAGAATGGAGCGTGGCCGCAGTTGCCAAAGAGCTGAAGTCGAAATGTGGGGGGCTGGATCTGTTCAGCCAGCCAACGGCCTGCCTCAACGGGTACCACGGCATCATTTTCACCATGCATGAGCAGTGTGGCTTGTAGGATATCTGAAATAAGTGGGCGCAAATCAAGCTGTTCGAGCAGTTTAAGCCCCTCTTCCAGACCGGATGGGCTGACGCCTTTCTCTCTGTCTATGGCCGCTTTGGCAATGGCATTATAATCTCTGCGGTTGATCTCTTCACCATGCAACATCAGCGCAAAAAAACGACTCAATGCTTTTGGTGACCCTGAAGATATAGCCACTTTAAATCCTTCAAAAATTTCATCTGAACTGCCATGCATCCAGCCATTCGATGCTTTGAAACGTGGTGTGGTGGAGACTAGTGCGAGTGCTGCAATGCGATTCGGGAAAGCTGCTGCAATCTGGATAGCCAGCATGCCACCCAACGACCAGCCAACCAGCAGGCAAGGTTCTTCTGGCAGTTGTTCAGCGATTGCATTCACCCATTGATCAGCGTCTGCATCTTCCGCTCCGCCATGGCCAGGCAGGTTCAAAAACAGTGCATCGGGGAATTGTTCACGCTGCATGAACCAGATCTGTTGAGACTGGGCCCAGCCATGCAGGAATACGAGGGGTCTATTGTTCATTTTTCTAACAGGCCTTTCAGGCAACAGCTGAGCTGTTCAATCTGCTCAGAGCTATGGCTTGCGGTAATGGTAAAGCGCAGTCGTGCTGTACCTTCCGGTACGGTGGGGGGTCGAATAGCAGGTACAAAGAAGCCGGCATCGCGCAGCTTGGTAGCCAAAGAGAGTGCCTGCTCATCACTGCCAATCATTAAGGGCTGAATCGGGCTATAGGAGTCCATAAAGCCAAGTTTTGCGGTCAGCTGTTTAAACTGGGCGAGGTTTTGCTGTAACTGTTGCCGTTCTTTGCCGCGCTGAATCAGTACAAGGGATGTTTCTGCTGCTGTGATCAATGCTACAGGCAGGGCGGTGGAATAGATCATACTGCGCTGGCGTTGGCGCAGTCCCTCTATCATTTCGCAGTTACCGAGAATAAAAGCACCATAACCACCAAATGCTTTGCCGAACGTACCCACCTCAATCAGGCGTGACTGTTTTGCAATATCGCAGCTTGCCGTGATGCCTTTACCATCCGGGCCCATACAGCCGATACCATGGGCATCATCAATGACCAGCAGGGCATCGTGGTTCTCAGCTAGTTCAAGCAGTCTGCAGGCATCAGAAGCGTCACCATCCATGCTGAATATACCATCGGAAAGGATGATGCGGTGTTTGGCGCTATGTTTGTTTAATAGTTGATCGAGCTGTTCTGTGTCGAGATGTTTAAATCGATGCGTGGCCGCACCGGAAAGCCTTGCACCATCCACCAAGGATGCGTGATTGAGACGATCTGAAAAAAGATGTGTATGGCGGTTGGCCAGTGTCTGTAACAGGCCTAGATTGGCTAGCATGCCGGAACCAACAATCATGCAGGCTTCATAGCCTTTCCATGCCGCTAGCTTCTCTTCTAAGCGATGCAGCATCGGATGATCTCCGGAGACTAGGCGGGATGCGCCACTGCCAACTCCGTCCGCCAATGCGCCCTGCGCACCCATGCAGACAGCCTCATGATTGCTTAAACCCAGATAGTCATTGCTGGCGAAATTGACCAGCACTTGACCATCGACGTGAATCAATACGCCCTCACGCCGAGAGGCGAGGAAACGGCGGCGACGACTGTCGCTCACATCAGCAAACCAATTGCGTGCATCTGTCATATCCGGCATGCTGGTAGGCATGGACAAGCTGTCAACCAAAGGTGTGCATTGGGTTAACCGATTAGGCGATCTGCTGTTTCCTCCCGTATGTCTTTTTTGCAAAGAACCGGGGCCAGTTGATGCGCCTTGTTGTGCGAGCTGTTTACAGAAGATCCAAATTTGGCCGCATGCCAGTTGTCTCTCTTGTGGACGGGAGCTGCCTGAATCGATGCTGCCGGGGCCATGCGGTCATTGTTTGCAAAAGCCTCCTGCCCAATCTCAAACGCATAGTCTGTATCGTTATCATGGGCCGGTACGTGATGCGGTGCTGGAGTGGAAGCTGCAAGGTCACGATGCGGCTGTCTCCTGGTTAGTGCAGGCGGCAATGCCCCGGTTGCGTGAACTGATTACTCAGGATGCCCTGTTACTGCCCGTACCGATGCCGTTATCTCGCATGCGTATACGCGGCCAGCATCATGCGGCGAATCTGTGTCGCTGGCTGGCTGCTGATATCGGCTGTGGCTGGGATTGGCGTCTATTGCGGCGAATTGGTGAGCAACAGCGACAATCTGCTCTGAGTGGAAGTGCACGGCGGAAAAATTTAAATAAGGCTTTTGCTCTTGCCGCCGACTACAAGCAGCGCTGGTCAGATATTTCATCCACTCCGGCATCGGTTTGGGTGATCGATGATGTCCTAACGACAGGATCGACATTACACTTCGCCGCCAAAGCCAGCTTAAAGCTGGGTGTAGAGGTAAATGTGTTGTCTCTAGCGCGTACATCATACAGAGGATAGGTTTTCGACATGGCTAATATTGAACTATATTCAGGTGATTTTTGCCCTTATTGCGTCAAGGCAAAATCACTACTAAAAAAGAAAGGTCTCGAATTTTCAGAGTATAATGTAAAACGAGATATCAAACGACAGGCCGAAATGCAGCAACGTGCACCGGGCTCACGCACGATTCCACAGATCTTCATTAATGATCGTCACGTGGGTGGTTGTGATGAGCTCTATGCGCTGGAGAAGCGTGGTGAGCTAGATAATTGGTTACAGTCGGATGTCGATTAATGTGTGATCCGGCTCAGCTTTTAGAAAACAACCGTGATTGGTCTGCACAAAAACTGTTGGATGACCCCACGTTTTTTGAGCGACTGTCAGGCCTCAATTCGCCGGAGTTTTTGTGGATTGGTTGCTCGGACAGTCGGGTTCCGGCCAATGAGATTGTTGGACTCGAACCTGGGCGTGTGTTTGTGCACCGGAATGTCGCCAATCAGGTGGCACATACTGATCTGAACTGTTTGTCGGTAGCACAATATGCAGTGGATGTGTTGAAGGTGAAACACATTATTATTACCGGCCATTATGATTGTGGTGGGGTGCGTGCAGCCATGGGCGGTCAGCACCACGGCATTGTAGATAACTGGATTCGCAGTATCCGCGATACCTATATGCTGCATCAGAATGATCTGGAATCGATGGATGAACAGCAGCGCATGGATCGCTTGTGTGAACTCAATGTGATCCGCCAGGTCGATAATATATGTCATACTCGTATTGTGCAGAATGCTTGGGAGAGAGGCGATGCGTTGACGGTGCATGGCTGGATTTATCGCCTCAAAGATGGTGTGTTACATGATCTGCAGGTCACTAAAACTTCACCGCAAGATGTTGCACCATTATATAGGGTGACCAATGCAGAGGGTTGTGCGTGGCCTCCGGCCAGTTGAGTTTGTCAGTACTGAGTTCTAATGACGAATAGTTTTCAACGGTTTTTACTGCGTAAGAGGTAATGCTATCAACTGGGTGAAGTTTCAGAGGATAGATTTAGTCTGGAGTTGCTTGGGGTCTCTCATATTCGAGAATGGCATCGGTAAAAGCCAAGAGATCATTCAGGCCGGTTTCAATCATAGCTCGGACAATCGCTAAATTCACTTCCTAGTATTCGTGAATTACCGTATTACGGAAACCAACCATATGCTGCATCTTGGTGGAGAGATGATCAGAAATAATATCTTTTTTGCATAACAGAACAAACGCATCGCGGCTGCCAGAGGGGATGCCAAACTTATGTTGCTTGATCAGCACATTGGCAAGATCAATGGATTGTTCACAGGCACGTGTAATATTCAGAATTGCAGCATCCTGGCGGCTAAAGTTTTGGGCAAAAGAGTCTCCTGCAAGCTGGAACTCCTCTTTCACACGTTCGATACAACGGTGAATACTTTGAACTTTATTGATCATGACATCATTCATATATTGTACGCTCGCTTGCTCTTAAAAAAGGACTCTAACACGTCAGCACGTTCATCATTCAGTTTTTGATAATAGGAAATGGTGAACATCTCAAATTCATCGGCAGCATAGCTGTCAGCGCAATAAATTCGGCGATCTTCAGCAATAATCTCTTTTTGCAAAACAGTCGATACCTGACGTAGATTAATCAGGTCAACATCACTCTCGCCTCTTTCTGCCGGAGTACTCCACGAACCAAAGAGGTAAATTGCCTGAGTTTCGGGAAAAACCGATAAACATCTCTGTACAATATTTTCAGCCATGATGTTTGGGAGGGGCGGACTCGTTGCACACATGATTGCACCCTCCATGACAACTTGAAACGCTGACAATCAACTTTCCAACAGTGCTCTTCAACTACGAGAGTGCGCTGACTGCTTGCGTGCAGATGCTTAATATAATGACCTGTTTCCTGCCAAGGGCATCACTGAATGTTGCGGAGAATTCAGCGCTCAACAAAGCTGAGCGCTGAAAGCATTTACTCTTGAGATGCGTAGAGGGCTTCCAAAATTGGACGAGCGCCGGCATCGAGGACTTCATCGGCCAGAGCAATGCCAAGTGCTTCACCATCAGCACGACTGCCGCTTGTTTCACGTTCAATCAATACCGAACCATCAACAGCGCCAACTAGGCCTTTCAAATGCAGCTGATCACCATCAAGGGTCGCGTAGGCTGCGATTGGCACCTGACACCCACCTTCAAGCCTGGCCAAAAAGGCGCGCTCCGCTCTTGTTCTATCGACTGTATCTGTATCATTAAGCTGATCGATTAATGCATTGATAGCATCATCTGCATCACGCGTCTGTACACCTAGTGTACCCTGTGCAACGGCTGGTAACAGTAGCTCAGTATCAACGAACTGATGCATCTTATCCTGCATGCCCATACGGCATACTCCGGCTGCCGCAAGAATCACCGCATCAACTTCTTCACCGAGCTTGGAGAGACGAGTCTGAATATTGCCACGAATAGAGACGAACTTAAAATGCGGGTATTTACGGGCAATCTGAGCAATACGACGCAGACTCGATGTACCAATAGTAGCCCCTTCAGGAAGCGTATCCATGCCACCACCTGTAATCGTAGCAATCGCATCGCGAGGATCTTCACGTTTGGGATGGGCACGAATGCTGGTTCCGGCCGGTAGTTCAGTTGGTACATCTTTCATAGAATGGACGGCGATATCAGCACGACCATCCAATAGGGCTTCATCAATCTCTTTGGTGAACAGACCTTTGCCGCCAACTTTAGCTAGGGGGACATCGAGGATTTTGTCGCCACGGGTGACAACTTTCACCAGCTCGGTAGTTACTGTCGGGTCAAGTCGCTCCAGTTCAGCAGCAATATAATCAGCCTGCCACAAAGCAAGCGGGGAACGACGGGTAGCAATACGAATAAGGGACAAGGGAACCTCCAGAGTTATGCGAACGGTAACGCTAAGATCTCACTTTCTCAAAAGAAAATGCAAACTGCTATCACCATAGCGCCTGGAGTCCTGACAAATCCAGCCCTGCGGCCAAACAGGCTCATAACGCGAGGACTCTTCAATGACCAGCTGTTGGCAGCTTATGTCATGCTGATCGAGAAGTTGAATCATTTTTTCAGCTTCACCCTGCGCATAAGGCGGGTCAGCAAAGATGAGATCAAATGAAGAACCTGCGAGAAATTTCAGCGCTTTCTCAACACTGGTCTGTTGAATATCCCAATGATTTTCCAGTTTCAATAACTGGCGGCTCTGTTTGAGGCCTTTGATGGCGATGTGATTGTGCTCAATTGATGTGGCTGACTTTGCGCCACGTGACAATGCTTCCAGAGCGATAATGCCGGAGCCTGAAAACAGATCGAGCAGATCAAAACCGTCAACAGGCCCGAGCATATTGAATAAAGCTTGCCGCACCTTGGATGGTGTAGGTCTCAAGCCCGGCACATCTGCCACCGCCACAATACGACTTCGCATGCTACCTGCAGTAATGCGCATTTAGGTCTCCCGTAACGTCTATGAAGTAGATTAATGAGGCTACACTGCCGTCATTCCCGCTTTCGCGGGAATGACGTGTTTTTCAACAGACAGCGAAACATCAGTTGATTAGTCTGTTGATGGGGGTATCGCTTTCAAAGCTGATGCTGGTCCAACACGTACACGGTTCCACTGTTCTGGTTTGAGGTATTTCGCGGCCTGAGCTTTCACTTGTGGCAATGTCACAGCCTGCACGCGTTCCGTCCAGCGACTCAGATAATCCAGCGGCAGGTTATACAGGCCAATCATCGCCATCAGACCGACACGTTCACGGTTGGAGTCCATACGTTGCGCAAAGCTGCCAATCAAATTCTCTTTGCTGGCTTTCATCTGTTTGGCCTTGATTTTACCTGTCGCCATAGAAGCAATGACATCACGTACGACTTGTTCAGCTTCTCCAGCCTGATCGGCACGCGTTTGCAAGGTGATTACGAATGGGCCAGCCACAGCCAAAGGTATAAAATAGGAGTAGACACCGTAAACTAAACCGCGTTTTTCACGCACCTCCTCCATCAAACGGGAGCCGAAACCACCACCGCCAAGGATATGGTTCAACACAAAGGCGGGGAAGAAGTCTGCATCTCCACGTGGAGGTCCTAAACGCAATAGCTGCACCAGCATCTGTGTGGTTGGCAGAACCACGTTATGTTCCTGACCAGCAATGGCTTTGGGGGAAGCAATATCGTAGAGGCCTTTGTCGGCTTTACCTCTCCAGCCTGCAAGGCGAGAGTTTAAAAGAGGTAATAATTCATCCATGTCAATGTCACCACTGACTGCCAATACAGCGCCCTCTGGTTTGATTTGGGCACGATAGAGGGCTTTTAGATCGGTGATCTTAATACGAGCCAGTGTTTCCATGCTACCGCCAGAGCGGTGTCCATAAGGGTGGCCGGAAAATAACAGAGCAGCTGCCGCTTCTGAGGCCTGCACCCCCGGCTCCTCTTTCTCTTTCTGTGCGGAGGCAATCGAATCCTGTTTCATGATAGCAAAACGTTTTTTGTTCCAGCCCGGCTCTAATAAGGATTCAGCAAAAGCATCGAGCCCTGGCTCCAAAGCCTCTTTTAAGACTGTTAGTGAGAGCTTGAAATCATCGCGACCACTGCTGGCTCCCATACGAATAGCATCGGCATCGAGTAGATCGGCCCAAGCGCTGAAATCGTGTTTGGCAGTATGATCGGACAACATGCCCGCCAACAGGCTAGCTGTACCCGCTTTCTGCGCTGCATCAAAGCGACTACCAGCTGGCATGACTAACTGCATCGCCACCATGGGTACATTGTGTGCTTCCATCAATAGAACTCGCACACCGTTATCCAGCTTGCCTTCCTGAATGAAAGCCACGGCCTGTGATGTAGAAACAAAGAGAAAAAGAGACAGACAGAGAGAGATTATAAATCTGTTTAGTATCATGATTTCACCTCAGGCATCATTATTCCAGTGGTTGAGCGCTCCGGCTTTAGCCAGCGCGCCACCGCTTTTTGAATATCTTCGGCACTGACGTTTCGGATGGCCGCTAGCCATTGATTGCGATTGTCTGCGCCGATACCGACGACTTCCAGATGACCAATCTCTTTGGCACGCAGATAGAGTGAGTCCTGCGCAAACACATTGGCGGCAGTAATATTGCGTTTGGCTGCGGCCAACTGCTTTTCACTAACCGGTTTGTTCGCCATATCAGCAAGCAGTGCCCATAGCGCTTTCTCAAATGCAGCAGTGGTCTGTTTCGGCCCGAGCAGTCCATAGGCATACCACAGGTCGATACCCATGGCTGAATAATCATATCCGGCACTGGCACTGAATGCTAAACGCTGTTTATCGACAATTTCACGTGTCATGCGGGCGGAACGGCCACCAGCCAAGATGTGGGAGGCCAGAGCCAGGGATGCGGCTTCGTTGTCGTTTTTACCCGGTTTCCATACAGGTACTGGAATGGTTACAGCCAACATCGGCAGTTGGGCGGGCAGTGTGACCTGTATACGTTTAGGGCCAAAGGGTTCCGGCTCTACCGGATTAAAGCGGGGGGGAACGGGACGGGCTCTCATTTTTCCAAAAGTTTTGCCTACGGTCTTTTTCATCTGCTCAAAATCGACATCACCAACGATGACGACGATGGCATTATTGGGGACATAGTGTTTTTTATAAAAAGCTTTTACATCTTCAATGGTCAGCGCCTGCAGATCTTGCATCCAACCGATCACCGGATTGCGATAAGGGTGCAGACGCAATGAAGCAGCGGAGAGCTCTTCAAACATGCGAGAGTTTGGATCATCTTCCGTGCGCATGCGACGCTCTTCCATGATCACCCGAATCTCTTTCTGAAAATCTTCGTCACGCAGCTTCAGATTGGCAAAACGTTCGGCTTCCATCTTCAATACTTCTTTGACACGTGCGGAAGGAACTGTTTCAAAATAGGCAGTGTAGTCGGTGCTGGTGAAGGCGTTGTCATTGCCGCCCATGGCAGAGATGCGTTTACTGTATTCGCCCGCAGCCAGCTTTTTAGAGCCTTTGAACATCATATGTTCAAACACATGCGCCAAACCTGTTTTTCCGGGAATCTCATCACGCCCACCGACTTTCAACCAGATTTGAACCATGGCGACAGGGGCTGAATGATCTTCTTCAACAATCAGTTTGGCTCCGTTTTTAAACGTGGCCTGTTGCAATTCTCCTGCATTGGCAGTCGATATCAGAAGGCCCGCAAATAGCATATATATAGCGATCAAACGCAATAACATAGATCCTCCAAAGGATAAGATATTCAAGCAGCCGGGATATTGATGTAAACTATATTACGAATCAATGAAGCCCTGCCCCTTGCCATCCCGCTACAAATTCAATTGGAATTCTTACACTTTAGTTTTTTTCGTAAACCGTAGTCCCCCAAGCCATTTTCGGCCACTTAGGATCAACATCCACAAAACTGTATTTGCCATTTATTTTGAGGTTACACCCCTCTATGCATTCCACCACCATATTATACACCATCATCTTTTCTTTACCGCCCTTATTCGCTAATGGGTACATAACAGGAGAATCATCTTTCACCTCTATTCCCCAGCGGTGCCTTGAATGTGAACCATTAGCATAAGTAAAATCTAAAGTGCCATCAGCATTGATAATATACGATGCAACATACGTTTTCCCATTATGACTCATGGAGTGAGAATATTTCCCAAAAAAATTTGTTTTCGGCTCAATTGCACAATGCGGCTTGCCAGAAAGTTTAAAGCCTATCTCACACTCAGCCCTCGCTTGATGAACAATGCACATCACTCCTGAAAGGAGTAACACTAAGCATTTAACATTATTAATTCTTTTCATCTAATCACCTCGTCATTATTTATTATGGCTTTGAAGGGGCTGATAAACATTGGCGAGTAGGTTCGCATGCTCCCGGAGGACTTAAGGTAGCAGTTCCAAGCCTAGTCGGAGATACACAGTTGCAACAACTGGAGATGGAAAGTTTAGATCTACCAACAATTTTCTTAGTCGCACCAAGCTAACCTATTTATTCCAATATGCCTTCATCAAAACACACCCCATTATCCATGCTTAGAAGGTCCTTTTCAGCATCAAAACGAGTATTGTAAGAAGCGGCTGGTTCTCGCAGAACATAGGCTTCGCAATTTTCTTTCACCGTCCGCCCTAAAACTTCTACACCAAGCTGATGCTTTAACTGTTCCACAAATTTCTTACTTCCAACACATACAGCCTCTGTCCACTTCTCCTGCCGTATATTACTATCATTCGTTAACTGCCAACTCAATCCAATCTTTATGATAACCCACTGACTGTTGATCATTATGCATACCACATAGCCCAATCAACTTTTCCCGATCAATCAAACGATAACGCAAAGGTGGCTGTTGAATCTCGCCATATCCGCTATGAATCCATTTTGATGGATGATTCACAACTCCTGCTCGAATCATGTTCATATCAATATAAAAAAGGCACCTCATCAAGTGCTCTCCACATTCAACCGCAGTGGCGTGATAACGATTAGTTCGCGGCATGGCTCCTCCCTTAGAAGCGCCTTTTTCATATCAAAAAGGTACCTCTAAGCTCTTATCTCTACCATATACAGACCATTCATCCTTTTACTTCAACACTTTACCTTGGTGCGACTAAATCCAACTCTTCAAACACGCACTTATTGTCCTGCCGGTAAACGCTCTAGCTTTCCTTCTGGAAGGTGAAATGAGTAAAAATACATTCCCTCGGTCTTTGAGTCTTCATAGGATTCACTTTCCAGGTCAAAATGGCTGCGTAGAATCACCACATCATCCTTCTGCCACTTATGCAGACCGGCCTCTCCGGGGTTACCACTAAAACCCGTTAATGCCTCCACCTGATCTGTGGATTTCAACAAAAGTGGCAGATCATAAATCGCAATAGCAAGATGACCTTCTTCTGCATAACTGACTGCAAGATAACTACCGGCTGGAGAGATAAGGAATTTGTCAAAGCTGAAACCAGGCACGCCAAAAACAGACAGCGATTCTAGTAGCCTATAAGACTTCCACTTTTCGTTAACCACAAACCACAGATCACCCCGATTCACAGTCATCAACAAACAGAGTTTTTCACCATACTCACTTTGCGGCAACGGCTGGCAGGACATAGGAAATTGCTCATACTCCATCGCCCATAATTGTGAGCTATACAGCAATAAGGAGAGCAGGAGAAACTTCTTCATTGCTGTTGCTGTTGCTGTTGACGCTGCAGTTCTTCAGCATGATGTAAATCATCTGATGAATGAATGTAATTACATATCTTCTCTATTTTATCACTTGACTCAGAATCAAGTTCCTCTGCCATTTTCAGAGTTTGGTTTTTTTGCATAATAAACTCCTGAGTTTGTAATTTTGAGTACCTGCGGTGACCGAAGGCAACACCCTTGGTGCGCTGCACCCCAAGGCATTAGGTGAATCGAGCGTGCCCCTCCCGGCCTCCCCTAAAGGGGAGGGGATAAATGCCTCTCGGCATTTATGAAAAGGGAAAAAGCACAAAGTAAAAAGTGAAATCAGTCCTGGACGAGACGAAAGCCGAGAATGCCGTAGTCGCGATCACCGGAATCACTCCCGTTACGGTTCGCCGAACGCATGATATACGGATTGTAGTCCCAGGAGCCGCCGCGCAAAACACGCTGACTGCAACTACCGCTCTCTACTGCACTACCATCAACAGGGGCATTGAAGTAGCCATTCTTATAGCAGTCCTGCACCCACTCCCGGACATTGCCGTGCATATCATGCAGCCCCCAAGGGTTCGGGCGCCGACTGCCAATCCGATGTGTACGTTCACCACTATTATCTTCAAACCACGCATACTTGCCTGCCTCGGAATCACTATCGCCCCAACTCCACTTTGTCTTCGTACCAGCGCGAGCGGCATACTCCCATTCAGCTTCTGTCGGCAAACGATAGTGCTTACCTGTCTTGCGGTTCAGTTTTGCAATAAACTGTTGTATATCGTCCCAGCTTACTTTCTCAACAGGGTTGAAATCCCCTTGAAACCCACTTGGGTTATCCCCCATTACCGCGTACCACTGATCTTGCGTAACCTCGTACTTACCCATCTTGAACGCTTTGATGCGTACTGTACGAACCGGAGACTCATTATCATCCCCATCGTAACTTCCCATCGAAAAGCTGCCAGCTGGAATATTTACCATCTCTATCGTGATGGCATGCGATAGCTGGGGAAAAACAAATAGCCCAGCCAATAGCACAAAAATCAATCGAATTTTCTTCATCTCATTACTCTCCATGACTACATTCAACCTCTCGGCCCGATCGCAGTAGCTTTGTTGCAATGTGGCGAATCTGGGTTCGTATTACAATGTGACCTCAAAGAGCGCTCAATTTTTCTGGTTCGCTCACGCAAGTAACCCATACCTTTGTCTAAAATACTACGCTCCACCTGCTCTACACCAGCATCTGCGCAAATATTAGTGATCGCTTCATCGGCACGCTCGGCAGCTGATGTGTAATTCCGACCATTCACCCTGTATCGATAAACTTTGGAGCTTTCAGTGCCAAGAATCTGGATTTTACCTTTTACAGCCTTCTCTTCAGAGCACTGCAAAGAGATGCCTGTAAACTTCTTCTCCAACATCTCGGTTTTACAGATAACTGTTCCATCACTGTTATAGGAAGAAATAGAAAATTGCCCTCTACAGGCCGCATATTTAAAATCGGTCCCTTCCGGGATGGTATAGGGGTTATAATTCTTTTCGCCCGGCTTGTAGAAGGTGCTCCAACGGTAGAATTTACCTCCACCACAGAGGTACTTTTCTCTGGTAGAACTGGTGTGACACCATGCAATCGTAACAACCTCATCACAGGTATTCATAATGTATGGGGCTTCCTTTTTGCTTGATTTGTACTGCTTTCCCATCCCAACAGAAACACAGGAATAAGCATCACCATTTTCAGCAGAGATAACCGGAGAAGAAAAAGCAAAGAACAGCACACCTGTAAGCAACAGATTCAACAGTTTATATTTCATTATTGTTATCTCCTCTCACCACCATCATAGACATCAAAAACAAACACCTTGCCCGCATTCACAGACAAGGTGACCTCCAGCAATAAAATTGGGTATATTTAAAGCCTGTTCAAGGAGACTTGCTTTCCTATCAATTATTTCTCAAATGGACTTTTACCAGCTTGTATCCACTTCTTTTCCTATGAGCCAAATATTCATCCAAGCTGTCTTCAGCCTCTGCTCTTGTTTTATAGCAATGAGATTCTGATCCATTCTTACTTACATTATGTTGAATTTGTACCTTCTTAAAAAACTGCGATCCTGGGTACCGGCCATTTCCGCCCTCATCAACGATGACATTGGAATAAAAGGCAATATTTTTAATTTTCTTTTTTGTATCCCTTGAGACTTGACATATATTTTTCGGGCTACTGCTAAGTTTTTGTGTGCAAGAAGCCCACACATAAAGATAGCCTGTTTCTCCGTAGGAGCATCCAGCCAATGCTGTCGATGACTGAAAGCCCAACATTAAACCTACAACCAACAAAATATATTTCTTCATTTTTCCCTCCTAAATTCCTCTTTATTATTCAACACTACAATCGATTATTTATGCCATTGATCCACAGCAACAGAAAACTGAACTCTGGAAACTGCCTGTTCTGATGATTTTAGTTTGCCACCCAGATTAGCCTCAAATACTGCCAGCTTCATCTTGGCTCCTCCCTGCCCTTCATCAGAAGTCTGTGTCGTTACAGCCACATCAAAATGCACGCCTTTGCCGCCACCTTGATCCTGACCTGGAGATAGTGAATAAAGACTTTCATCAGCACCAGTGCTTTTTTTACCCTCCGATGTGGAAACTCTTCGGTTTGCATCAAGAACGCCTTTCGAAATCTGAACCAGTGTTTCTGATATAAAGTTTTCTAAATCCATCTATTCCTCTCCTCTTTTTAAATCATACGGATTAACTAACAGGCGATTATTTACCTAAAAAGCATCGCCTCCGGCATTTTGAATTTCTCTGGCCTTCTGTTGGGCAATCAGAGGTTTATGGTAGAAGTAAATCATACAAGAGCGATCCCAAGGCCTTACGAGTCTAATCTGCACACCTTCAGGAGAAATTAGCCAATAGATCCTATGGAATTCAGGATGTCGTAATTCGCCATTGATATCGAGCTCATGTGTATCTCGATACCCTCCAGCTTTTGAATAGGTTTCTCGCAATATATAAATCTCGCCATTACGATCCTCCCTATTTTCCATGCTTTGTTTCTTGTCCACTTCTCTTACATCGATCTTCAATAGCGGATATTTCGACAGAAAATAGCTATGGAGCTGCTTAACCTTATCGCCACAGCCACCTAATCCAGATCCGTTAACTTCAATCACGCGATTCATATCATCAACATGGACACTATAGTCATCGAATATTGGATGAACCTTGGGAGGGGTTATATCGTAATATAGACCAGAGTCTGTCTTTGTTGACAATCTCAACTTACCCCGAAAATCCTCATATAATTTTGGAGCCGTCACCCCTAGCTGGATACCAAATGGCTTCATATATCCGGGTACAGAATCTGCATGCGCATGCAATGGAACCAATACGCCAAACAATCCTAACAAAGCAACAAACACTGACATCTCTTTTTTCATCTCAAACTCCCCTGATATTAACTTTGTACTTGCTAATGAAATACCTTAACGAATTCAACTTTCACCCACAGAACCCGACACCAGGCATACAAATCCATATTCGACATAGAATGCTCCACATTAGATATAGATTGTAAGAGCGCTATCGCCCCTTTTGTCTGGTAAGAACTGAATTACTTTGGACTTTGAAATAGGCTCAGGATTTTTATTTTGCTGATTCTCTTTTCATTTAATCGAACCAGCGGAATAAAACCATGCAAATTAACATCATTATATAGCATAAATATGCTATATAATGGTAACTAGAAGTGGATATTGTCTTTCCTAGGAGGGAGGCTAGCAAACCACAAACTTGCAGCCCCCCTTATTTAGAATCCCCAGAGCTTCTTCTTCCAGTCTGGAACGGCTCTCACATGCGGTTTATCTTTTATAGCATTATTATAAGCTTCATCCATGGTAAAAAATTCAAATACTTCTCTACATTTATGCCGACCTAAATCAACTTTAAAAATTGGGGTATACAAATAATAAGCTTCTCCCCCTAATTTTCGAGTATCGACCAAAACAGGGGCATACCCCATGAACTCCCCCGTAGACAATGTTTTTGATCCAATACTTCGCTTTAACCTTTCAGGTTTTGTCTCAATATGCTTTTTATATTCCAGACCCACAGATTGGTAACAATAGTTGTGCTCTCCAGCATGGACATCTCCCAGCAAAACCATGCAAGCTGTTAACCCCATGCACCCGAAAACAAACCGCCTTCTAATTTCCATAAACATCACTTCCCCTATAAAGTTTCTTCTTTTTCCCCTCTTGACATAAAAAACAGGGTTAAGCTTTTATATTTCTACTAAGGCTGATCATTCATCCCTATAGTAAGCCTTGGCCGTACAGGTATACATAACATCATCTTTATAACAGCTACACCTACTCACATCCACCACTCGCCCATGATATGCAGCCATGCCCTCAGCATGCTCTTGCGCCCTGTTGCATGCCTTGCCTTTACTGTCGCCAACGCCCTCACCTCGCTTGGTTCCATCGTATGCAAAAGCTTGTTCTCCAGCAAACATCGCTACGGAAAATACTGCTGCTAATATTAATGTTCTTTTCATTCGGTCCTTCCCCTTATTTCCTAGTTTAATTTGAATAACTTTACCCATTTTACTTACCCCCTGCTCTTATAAAAAAAGCATAACCACGCAGAAAAGTTACATTCCAGCAGTCTACTTTGAATGCCATTACCACGGAGCATATTTTCCAGTGGGAGTAACTGCATGCCACCTATAACAGTAATATAAACTGCGATTCTTCTTAGACCGCTCCACTTCTTCAGAACGTGAACTTGAACCAATAGGGTCAGACTTGATTGATTCATTATAGTTAAACTATTAATTATTTATTTTACGCAAACTTCTCTGCAAAATATGAATACACATCACTGTTTTTATCAGGTGATGTCAGAAAAATGGTATGACCTGAAAAACCCAGCTTTTTCATACCGGTAAAATCTTTATATGCAGGTGAACCACTCTCCGTCTGTTTGGGCACATTACCTAAACGCTGGTTATGCAAAGATTGATGATTATATATATTTGATACTTCAAGAACCTTGTCGTGTTTGTTAGTCGTCACGACAACTGAATCCCCTTTTTCAATCGCATCCACCCATTCTCGGTGACCATCATTATCCGCATCTGCTTGATGGACAATGACGTTATCAAAATATGATAATGAATCCTTCAAGTTTTGATGTTTATGAGAATTCTCCAGCACAAATGCACCCAGGCTATGGCTAACAAAATGTGCTTTTACATTGGCTGCATGAAAAGCATCTTCCGCAATATTCAGAGCTGCAGACAGGTCAGGAGCAGAAGAGACCGCATTCTTCTTGGCTTTCTTATATTGTTTGAGTTTATTTTTTAACTGTCTCGATCCATAGATCAGCACATTAGGCTGGCGCGGAATATAATTCAGAATAGCGCGTATTTTACCGTGATGAACGGAAGGCCAGGAAAAGGCCAAAACATTCACATCATATAACTTTCGCAGCTCAAAACATTTCTTCAGGTTTTTATCCAGCGTCTGATTATTTCCATGAATAAAAAACACCCATGGTTTATCATTATCTGAAGCAACAGCATCCATGATAAACTGTCGCTCATCACCCTGATCAACCAGCGCCAATCTGTACTTCCCTTTTCTACTGCCCTCTGTGACCGCTGCACATCTGAGTCGGTGTGGAGAAGTGGTCATACGATTCTTAAATAATGTTGCACCTTTTCGGGAAGGACGAACTCCCCGATTCGTGATTAATATGATGTCACCTGCCATATATGCTTTCCTTTAAGAAATAGTTATTGATTTGCATAACCAGCCTCCCTAGCCAAATTCCACCGCATGAAATGTATCTCACATGCTTAAATCTCCTACCCCTCAATTGAGGGGGGAATGGTTTTATGCCATGCTTCCAACCATGAGTGCGCAATCCCAAATCCAGGCTTATGATGCTTTAACGAGCTTGATCTATGACACAGCCATCGATCAATCGCTATGGCCTAAACTGCTGGAGCAGGTCTCTGAAAGTCTGCATCTGCTTGAAGAAGCCGATGTAGAGAAGTTTTTAGCACAGCACTTTGATCGTGCGCTTCATCTCAATAGTCAAACCAATGGACAACAGACAAAAAACAGTGCCCTGCAGGATATAATTAACCGTTTGCCGATAGCTGTATTTGTTGTCAAAGCTGATGCCTCCCTGTTTATGAGCAATGAATTGGCTCAACAGCTCATTGATCAAAAACAGATCACGCTGAATACATGCAATGAACTCTCATCCTTCAGCAAAAACACAACTGAGAAGCTGCATCGCATCATCAACAATTGCTCAAGAGATAAGCAGGGTGGCGAATACATCTCTGTGAGCAAAGGAGAGAGTGGGTCCCTTAGCTTATGGGTCAGCTCTACAGACACACTGCATTGCGAAATATCCGATGAACGACTTGTCACGATTTATGCATCGCCAAAACAAGGTAATAGTGTTGCATCAATAGAGATGCTAATGCAGGCATATTCACTGACCCGAACAGAATCACGACTGCTGCAGGCATTAACTGGATCCAGTCATAATCTGGCTGAAGCGGCCAACAGTATCGGTGTTAAACACCATACCGCACGCGGTTACATGAAGAACATCATGCTTAAAACCAGAACCAATAGTCAGCCTGAGCTTCTTAAGCTCATACTGACTGGACCAATTCCACATGCAGATATAAAGCAAACACTGCAAACAAGCGTTAGTGAACCCAAGCCCTGCCTGACCATTAAGCTGTTTGATGGGCGTCAGCTGGCATACGCTGAATATGGTGATCCGAAGGGCTTCTCCGTCATTTACTGTCATGCTCTTTTGGGCAGTAGACTGGAATGTGATTTCAACACCCAGGCATTAGTTCATAACAATATACGTTTAATTGCACCAGACAGGCCGGGCTTTGGGTATTCTGACAGCTTACCTGATCGTGATCCGCTACTTTGGTATAAAGATATTGAAGAACTTACCGATCAATTAGGGATAGATAAGTTCTCTGTATTAACCTTTTCAGGCGGTTCTCTTTACGGACTGATTCTGGCTCGGGCTATACCCGAACGTATTCAACAGCTCAGCCTTGTTTCGAATGTTGGTCTTAACCTGACAGATAAAGAGTTGGAATCTACCCGACCATTCAATCGTCGCATGCTCAAGCTGGCCAGAAAAAGGCCTTCTATTTTCCGATTGATGTTACGCATCATGAGTATTTCTCTAAAGCATAATATCACGCAATACATTGAAGTTAATCACGGCTCTCTCTGTGAGAGTGACCATCATATTATTGAAAGTGAGCGCTTCTCAACATTAAAAAAATCGTATGCCGAATGCATTCGGCAAGGTACGAATGAAATGGCCTATGAAGCCATATCATACACTCAGCATGTAGATATTACGCTCTCAGATATCACTGTCCCTACAATGATCTGGCAAGGCAGAGAAGATCACATTGCTCCTCTTCCAATTATTCAGCGCGTGATTCATGAGCTGCCTAACTCAGAAGCAAACATCATTGATCATGAAGGGCACTATCTGCTATTCACGTACTGGCACGAGATCATCAAACAGCTGAAAACAAGCTAAAATTTATAAGCCACTGTTCCTGCAACACTCCAGATAGCAGCCTTGGCCGCACTCCCGGCATTTACATTTTTCCAGTACTGCACCCACTCGGCTCCCACGAGAACTTTATCAGCAAGCTTGTATTCAGCTCCCACACCATAACTAAAACCAACATTATTCACTGCCGATGGAGCAATGATAGGAAGAGAATTCTCACCCGTTATTTTCGCAGTAGTCGCCCCAAGAAGGCCATAAGCCTGAAAGTCGGCAGCCAACTCTAACTGCGGCTTGGCCAATAATGAGAAGATATAATTGGTAGAGATGGAAAAGCTGAACGGAACAGGGCTCGGAATAACACCAACCATCGTGCCTGCAGGATATAGAGCTGAACCTTTTCCAGATGTTCTACCCAGGCGCATCTCAACAGCCAGGTTCTCGTGAACATCCAAGCCTAATTTCACATAACCACCGAACAGAGAGTTTCTCTGATTCACGCCCGGCCGATCATATTCCAGGCCGTACATACCAAGCCCGATGCCAATATTTGGCTTAAGTTCCAATGCAAATGCATGTGTACTGGGCATCAACAACGATAACGCAGCAATCAAAAAATATTTCTTCATCACTTCTCTCTCTCAGTTCAATTAAATATTTTAGCGCACGCCCTGAGACTTCAGATACTCCTCGTAAGTGCCATGATAATCGACGATGCCATCGGCTTTGATCTCTATAATTCGTGTGGCGACGGAGGCGATGAGTTCGCGATCATGACTGACAAAGATCAGTGTGCCTGGATAATTTTCCAGCGCGATATTCAGGGATTCAATGAACTCCATATCCATATGGTTGGTTGGTTCATCCAGCAGCATCACATTCGGATTTTGGAACATGAATTTACCAAACAGCATGCGCCCTTTTTCACCACCGGAAAGTGCTTTGACGGATTTATTGATATCATTTTGGGAGAATAGCATGCGTCCGAGATTGCCACGTATCTCCTGTTCGCCATGCTCTTCTCTTTTCCACTGTGCCATCCAGTTGAATAGAGACAGGTCTTCAGCAAAATCTGCAGAGTGATCCTGAGCATAATAACCCTGTTTCACATTTTCCGACCATTTGATCTCACCTGAACTGGCTTCCAAGTCACCGGCCAAACAACGTAGGAGGGTGGTTTTACCAATACCGTTTGAACCAATTACAGCAACACGTTCACCCACCTGAACCGTCAGATCAAAGTTTTTAAACAACGGCTGCTCATCAAATGATTTACTCAGTTCTTTCAACCGGAGTGCTACACGATAAAGCTTTTTATCCTGAACAAAACGCATATAAGGACTGACACGGCTTGAAGGTTTCACCTCATCGAGTTTGATCTTATCCAGTTTTTTTGCACGCGATTGAGCCTGAGTGGCCTTGGATGCATTGGCTGAGAAGCGACGTACAAAAGCTTGGAGTTCTTGAATCTCCTCTGCTTTCTTGGCATTGGCTGTTAGTAGCTGTTCCTGCACCAGAGCTGCCGCTTCCATATAATCATCATAGTTGCCCGGATAGACGCGTAGCTCGCCATAATCCAGGTCGGCCATGTGAGTGCATACACTATTGAGGAAATGACGGTCATGCGAAATGATGATCATCGTACTCTTACGTTCATTGATCACGCCTTCCAACCAGCGAATCGCATTCAGATCCAGGTTATTGGTCGGCTCATCAAGTAGAATAATCTCAGGATCACCAAACAGAGCTTGCGCCAGCAGCACGCGCAGTTTCATGCCGGGCGCAATGGATTTCATCAGATTATAGTGATCTTCTACCGGGATACCCATGCTGATCAGCAGATCACCTGCATCAGGCTCCGCACTATAGCCATCCAAGTCGGCAAATTCGCTTTCCAGATCACCTGCACGCATGCCATCTTCTTCACTCAGCTCTTCCTGAGAATAGAGGTGATCGCGCTCCTCTTTGATCTTCCAGAGCTTTTCATGCCCCATCATCACGGTATCCAAGACGGTATACTCTTCAAATGCGAAATGATCCTGGCGTAACTTACCGAGCCGTTCATGCAGATCGATGCTGACGTTACCTGCTGTTGGCACCAGATCACCACCGAGAATTTTCATAAAGGTGGATTTGCCACAACCATTGGCACCAATCAGCCCATAACGATTGCCATCGCCAAATTTCATTGAGATGTTTTCGAACAGGGGTTTATCCCCGAATTGCATGGTAATACCTGATGTAGAGATCAATGGACTATTCCGTGAGACATAAGATTTAACCATGCAATGGTCGCTGCAGAGCATGGCTTAAAAGAGGCGCAGCATAATCTTGACTATAATATATACAAGTTAGAGCTTTTTTATCGCATCTCCATGCATCGGATGATTTAGTTAACAGTATATTCCGTGACTGTTTCATAACGCGCGATCTGATGTTTGATGGCGTCTCTATATTGCTCGATCTCAATCCAACTTATGGCTGAATCAAGTTCACTGTTTCGTATCACACGTATTTCATCCAGGTCGTCTTCTTTTGCTGCTGCCTGATAAATTTTGGCTAAACCAAAGCTGGCGGTACTTACGGCAACAATGGCAAGTTTGGCATTTTTTCGAAATTGCGCTTTTTTAATACGCTTAGCGGCTGAGAAAATCCCTTTAAAGGATAGCTCTTGGGTCGATATGTTTTTGCACATGGCACATAAGGCAATCTTTCCTGGCCTGCTGTACTGGTCTTCCAGAAGCCTTGATATGAGGGCGTGCAATTGTTCATCGGTCACGCTCCCATGCAGGATAATTAACATGAAATTATGCTCATTATAATGTTCGAAATGAATGCCTATGATCAGCTCCTGTCTAACTATTCCACCTATCATTAATAGCACAAACTTTATTCAATAGCAGAAAAAATTTTCGCCTATATGTCGTGACCTTCACTAAGAGAGCGCTGATATCTCTAGATCACTTCAATGAGGCGTGGGCTTTATTGCAATCATTCCTCATCTCGGTTGAGAAGCTGAATGTGGAGAGAGACTGTGTTGAGATAAATCATTTTTTATCACATGCTTCTACTGCCACTTGCATTGAAAAACTTATGCCCTTAAGCTCTAAGCAATGCTCCGATTGAAGGGTGTAGCTAGGGCTCTGCTTCATTGCAGGGCTCTCTAATGAATCATGGAGGGACTCTCGGCATGATGAAAAGCGGTGAATTTATGAGGCGCCGACAGCAAGATGAATGTCGGCTGTTGTGTGTTCACATTGTATTGTGTGGCGGTGAGTTCTTTCCACATATCCCGGTTATTGTGTGAACGCGCATGGATAGCACTCAATAATGCAAGATCCGACTGCAAATGAGGCCTTAGACCTCTACACATACATTGTAGATGCCAGCGATGATTTCATGAATATCATCGATAGCGATTATTGTTATGTAGCAGTCAGTGATCCTCTATGTAAGGCCTTTCAACGTTCACGCGAAACACTTATCGGCAAGAGTGTTGCAGAGATATGGGGAGATGCACTCTTTGAGGATGGTATCCGCGCCAGACTGGATATGTGTTTTGAAGGTAGTCTGATCGAACATGAATTTGAATTTTCTTTTTTAGGTAAGGGATTGCGCTGGTATAGCAGCAGATTTACGCCTTATCGCGATCAACAGGGCTCTGTCACACATGTGGTGGTTATCAGCCATGATATTACTGAACGTGTGAAATCCAGACGGGCTCTGCAGGAGAGTAAGGACAGGCTGGAGTTTCTACTTCATTCGGCACCGGTGATTATCTACAGTCGCGAAGCAGATGATCCCTGGCCTATAAATTTCGTGAGTCAAAATATTCGTGATCACCTTGGGCATGATGAAGCAAAATTTCTGAATGAGGTCAACGCATGGCGAGACCAGCTGCACCCGGATGATAGGGCGGGCTTATATGAGGCGCTTAGCACGCTTTATCAGCATGGTCGCAGTAAGCTTGAATACCGTGTTCAGGATAATAATGGTAGCTGGCACTGGTTGTGTGACGAAATGGTGCTGGTAAAAGATGCTCAGGGTCATCCCTGTGAGATCGTAGGTTCCTGGATTGACGTTAGCGAGCGTATCGAAGCCGAGCAGGAGCGAAGGAAGCTACAGGCTCAGATGGAACATAATCAGCGTCTTGAATCGTTGGGTGTGTTGGCCGGTGGCATTGCACACGACTTTAATAATATTCTTGCCGCGATTATGGGAAACGCGGCAATGGCGTCACTCGAATTGGATAACAGGCCGAAGAGTGCCAGTAAATATATCGAGAGCATCATGCTTTCCAGTGAAAAGGCCGCTGAACTATGCAGGCAGATGCTGGCCTATTCAGGTAAGGGTAGTTTTGATGTCAGGCCGATCAACCTCACCACTCTGGTTGAAGAGACACACAGGTTGCTGGAGATATCAATCCCTAAAAATGTGAGCTTAAAGCTTGATTTGGATAAGGCATTGCCATCTATAGAGGCCGATGGTGCTCAGATGCAGCAAATTGTTATGAATCTGGTGATCAATGCCTCTGATGCGATTGCCGAGAAACTGGGCACGATTCGTGTCCAGACGGGAGTTATGCAGGTGGACAATGCATACCTCACCAGCACTTATCTGGATGATGATTTGGCTGAAGGAGACTACGTTTACCTTGATGTGGCCGATACCGGATGTGGTATGGATAGACAGACGCAGGCGGGCATTTTTGAACCCTTTTTTACGACCAAGCCTACCGGGCGTGGATTGGGCATGAGTGCAGTGCTGGGCATTATACGCAGTCACTATGGTGCGATTAAGATAGATTCCAAAGTGGGTGAAGGCACGACATTCAGAATAGTGCTGCCGGTTAGTATTAGCAATCAGTCAGATCTGTCGAGTGAGTCATCAGATGAGGCTGAGCAGATGCGATGTCTGGGCACGGTCTTGTTGGTCGATGACGACGAAGATGTGCGTACTATGGAGGCTCAGATCTTGGAGAGCATGGGCTTTCGTGTATTGGAAGCTGATGATGGTGAGAGTGCTATTGAGGTTTACCATCAATATGGCAAGGAAATTGCTGTAATCCTGCTGGATATGGCCATGCCTAATATGGATGGAATGACATGTTTCAGTGAGCTAAAACGGATGAATCGTGATGTGAAGGTGATTCTATCAAGTGGTTATAGCCAGGCAGATACAGGTGAATGGTGTGCTGGATTGAGCGGTTTTATACAAAAGCCATACCGGCCCGAGATGCTGAAAAATATGTTACTAGAAGTGATAAATACGAGTGAGCGTGGTTCGAATATAGATTGATATTACCTAGGGAGAGAATATGACAGCAAAATCCAATGATGCAGAAAACAACAGTACAGCGGCGGCAGGTGAACTCGCTGGGGTTGGTAACGTCGACCAGATTAGAGATATTATTTTCGGATCACAAATGCGTGATTATGAGAGCCGCTTTCAGCGTTTGGAGGAGAGGCTTCTCAATGAATTAACAACGATGCGAAATGAGACAGGCAACCGTGTGGATTCACTGGAATCGTATATGCGAAGCGAATTGGATGCGCTGAATAATAGGTTGGGCAAAGAACGCGACGAACGTGAGGCTGATGATAAAGAGTTGTCGGAAGACCTGAAGAAACTCTCCAAAGAGCTGCTGAGGAAACTGAGTCATCTGGATGATTCTGTTGCAAGCCAGAACCGTGATCTTCGTGAGCAGCTACTGACTCAGTCCAAATCACTAAGTGCCGATATAAACTCAACACGGGAGCAGTTAAATAGTGCCCTAGTACAGGCCACAAATGAGTTGCAGCACAGTAAAACAGACCGTGCTTCGCTGGCTGAACTATTATCTGAAATGGCACTGCGGTTGAAAGACGAATTTCCTCTGCCTTCCGGTAAGTGAATCGAGGAGTAGCTGCGTCAGCAGATGTCTGATCAGCAGGTGAAAAACAGCGATGGGGATGATTCGTGCAAGCAGAATGGTGATTTTAATCATCTGAAAGAGTTGCTGCTGGGTGAAGAGTCCCGCCAGATCGCAGTTTTAGAAGAACATTTGGAAAATCCCGAGTTACATGCCGCAGATATGGGGCGTGTATTGCATAAGGCTGTGCAGATCAATCAGCAGCAGGAGCCGGGAGCACTGGCCGATGCTCTGGCTCCAGCAGTTGAGTCATCATTGTATGCTTCGGTGCGTAAGGATCCCGATAGCCTTGGTGATGCACTATTCCCCGTCATGGCACCGGCAATCAGGAAATCGATTATCTCCATTATGCACGGTATGGTGCAGTCGCTAAACCATATGTTGGAAAATTCATTCAGCTTTCAGGGTTTGAAGTGGCGACTGGAGTCGATGCATACGGGTAAGTCCTTCGCCGAGATTGTCATGCTGCATACGCTGGCCTATCGCGTTGAGCAGGTCTTTCTGATTCATAAGGCGGATGGGCTGCTGTTACAGCATGTCAGTTTTATGGAGGAAGATACGCAAAATGCGGATTTGGTCTCCAGTATGTTGACCGCTATTCAGGACTTTGTACGGGACTCATTTCAGGTCGAGGCAAACGACTCCATAGAAAAACTGAGTATGGGTAATATGGTAGTCCACATTGAAGCGGGCTCCAAAATTGTGTTGGCCGCAGTTGTACGTGGTAATGCACCGGCCGAATTTACCGAAACGTTGCAGCAACGGTGCGAATTGATTCACAAACAGATGGCTGGGGCGCTGGAGGCCTTTGATGGCGATGCATCGGTGTTTAATGCGGTGCGCCCTGATATGGAATCGTGTCTGCTGTCGCAAACGGCATCCACACCGACAGGCTCTAATCTCAAGGCCAAGCTGATGCTCTCTGCGCTGGCACTGGCACTGGTCGGCTGGTCGGTTTGGGGTTGGTATCAGGCAGACCGCGAACAGAAGCTGATACGGGCACTCGATGCCCTACCTGGTTTTGTTGTGATTCGTAGTGGAGATGAGCAGGGCGCTCTACTTATTGCAGGTTTGCGTGATCCGCTTGCAGATAAACCGGATAAGTTGCTGCATCAATATGGATTCTCTAATGATGATGTGAGATTGATCTGGACACCCTATCAGTCGCTGGAGCGGGCGATGCAAATTCGCCGGGCTAGAGCAGTGCTCAAGCCTGCTGCAAAGACACGGCTCAACATTGATCAGAGTAAATTAATTGTCAGTGGTGTTGCGCAGAGCTCATGGCTTGAGCGGGCCAGAGCCTTACAGCCAGCTCTGCCTGGCATTAGCGAGATTCGCAGTGATCAGTTGGTGCTCAGCGATTCGCCTGAATATCTACTGCAGGAGGCGATCAAACAGTTGCAGCCACCGACAACAGTTCGCTTGAGTATCTCGGGTGAGACACTGATAGCTAAGGGCAAGGCACCAGACGCATGGCTGAAAAAGGCCGCAATCGTGATGAATATTGTGCCAGGCATTAAGGTTTATGATGGCTCGGCGATGATCAATATGGAGGCCGATGACTATCTGTTAGCCGAATCTGTCAGGCTGCTTAATCCACCCTCATCGGCTCGATTACATGTTTATCAGGGCATTCTCGCTGCCAGCGGAAAGGCCTCACAGCAATGGGTTGAGAGGACTGCTTCGGCAGCTGCTCTTGTTCCCGGCATCAAGGCATATGATGATTCGAAGCTGGTAAATACGCAGTCAGATGTATATCTGTTAAGCGAATCTATTCGTCTGCTTAAGCCACCATCATCGGTGCGACTAACTGTTGATCAGGGTATTCTAATTGCCACAGGTAAAGCTTCGTCCCGATGGGTGAAAAAAGCATCCAGGGCACTGCATATCGTCGATGGTATCAATGGCTATGATTATTCTAATTTGGTGAATACGCGCTCAAATGCGTATCTGTTAAGCCAGGCGAATCGTTTGCTCAAGCCGCCATCATCGGTTCGACTGAGCGTTCGGCGGGGTAGGCTCGCCGCCAAAGGTGTGGCATCGACGAGATGGATTAATAATGCCAGAAAGCGGGTAAAAAGAATCGCAGGTATAAGATCCTTTGATACGAACGAGTTAATCGATGTCGGATCGAATGCATACCTTTTGGCTAAGATAAAGCGCGAGCTGCAGCCGCCAGCAACAGTGACCTTAAAACTGAATAAACGTGAACTCATCATATCCGGTATCGCTACAACGGCCTGGGCACAAAGGATCGGTAAATTGATCCTTCATATTGATGGTGTGGATACGGTGTGGCAGCAGGATCTGGTGGTGATAGAGAAGGCTCTAGCGACGCTGAAAAGAATGTTACTGAATGCAGATTTACGATTTGTGGCCAATACGAGCCAGTTGATGGATGGTGAAACATCCAAGATTCAACGTTTGGCCAAGCAACTGATGAAACAGGCTGACTTGATGCGCATCACGCAAGCCCATGTGCAGATTACTGGCTATTCAGGGCTTTTGGGGGAGCAGGCTGAAGTGCTGGCGCTGAGCAGAGCGGAAATGGTAAAACGCGAATTGATGAAACATGGTTTAACATCTAAGCGGGTGAAGACCAGTGGTCAGAAGACGCAGAATGAGGGTTGGGCTGCACGTTTAGATCTGGTTTGGAGGGCTTTACCATGAGTCGGATATTACAAAAAAAGGTCTGTTTACTGGGTGCCTTCGCGGTTGGAAAGACCAGTTTGGTTAGCCGTTTTGTGAACGGTATTTTTTCCGATAAATATCTCTCTACGATGGGCGTTAAAATAGACCGGAAAAGCCTGCAACTTGATGATGTGACCGTGAATATGATGCTGTGGGATGTACATGGTGAGGAGTCCGTTAAGAAGGTGCCCGCCGCCTATATGCGAGGTTCAGCGGCTTATCTACTGGTCATTGATGGCACACGTAGTGCAACTGTGGATACTGCTCGTGAGCTGCATGCGCGCATGCGTGCTGAAGTGGGCGATGTTCCTTTTGTGGTGTTGTTGAACAAGGTGGATCTTAAAGATGAATGGGAACTCTCTGATGCGGATGTGGCAACGATTCGTGAAGAGGGCTGGGAGTGTCTCATGACAAGTGCTTGCACAGGCGAGAATGTGGAGGCGGCATTTATACGTCTGGCCGATCAAATGATCGCGTGAACATGCCGGAGCCATTGCTCAACTATCTGGCGGAGATGCAGATTTATCGGCTCTCCCCAGCCTGGGCAAAGCTGGATGAGGCATGTCACTGTATAGTCGAGTGTGGCGGTGACTGGAGTAATTTTGATGATGATATTGCAGTGCATCGGGGCGCTGTAGTTGAAGAGAGTTTTATTTATCTCTGTGGTCAGAGTTTTGATGAACCTTTCCTGCTGCCTCAAATGGAGTTCAAAGAGAACCGCTTTACGAATGTCCATTTTTTTCGGGCGGAGAGTATTGCCTGGTTGCTGTTTTTGGATGTAACAGAACAGACTTTAATGCAGCAGTTACAGCAGCAGAATGCCAATGAGTTGAGTCTGCTGCGTGACCAGCAGCGCAGGGTCTTGGATCGTTATGTCGGCGGTGCTGTTACTGAGCGCAGTATTGAGGGGCGTTTAACCTTTGATGCGGCTGGTGAGCGGCGCAATATATCTACCATGTTTATCGATCTGCGCAGTTTTACGATATTCAATCAAAAGTATGATCCACAGCATGTAATGGATGTATTGAATCAGTATATGAATAAGATGCTACCGCCCATTCTCGATGAATTTGGTCTGGTCGACAAAATCACCGGCGATGGTGCGATGACAGTTTTTGGTGTACTCAATGAACAGGAAGATAGTGCTCTTTTAGCTTTTCGCGCGGCACTGCGTATTCAGCGTGAGATCTCAACGATGAATGATCTGCGTCGTCAGCAGGGGGATTACATCATGGACGTTGGCATAGGCATTGGTAGTGGTGAAGCTGTGTTGGGTATTCTTGGTGCCCATGATCGTCGTGCATTTACAGTGATTGGGCCACATGTGAATTTAGCCGCCCGACTTGAAGGTGAAGCTAAAGGTGGTGAAATTCTTGCAGATGAAACAACTTTTCTGACGGTTCAACATCTCATTGATAGTCATGAATGCAGATCTATTGAGTTGAAAGGAATCGGTGCAAGCCAAGTCTACAATTTACGCTATTCGAAATAGGCAGAGTGCCATAAAGAGCTTTAATGTATGCGGTTTATTCAGTCGTTGTTAGGTGATGGAGCATCAAGATGTTCAACGCTGAATACATGGGCATGTAAATTAGCAATCCACTGACGCCCATCCTGTGTCGCTTTCAGATATGGCATGACCGGTTCGATATGTGGATTGGCTTGGTTCCAATAAAAACCCGAATAATTGTGGCGCAGATCCCAGGGGGTTTCATAATTAAATTTTTTGTTCCAGCCAAGCTGCTCAAACTCAAAAAAGAGAGCAGGAATTTTGTTTAAATAACTTGGATCACCCAGTTGTCCCAGCATATCGGCTGCACGCACCAGCACACCTAATCCATCCGGATCATCCGGCACTTCATCAGCGGGAACAGGAAAGCGGGTCATCTCAATATATCTGGCAATACGATCGACATCGATGTTGCGGCTGTTGCGGCCAAAGCGCTCCCGAACAAAGACCTTTCCCCTATCCACATGGTAGGGCGTTAATTGTGCATCTGTTGCGGTTTCAGGTAACTCAATGCTTTCACCAGATTCAGAAATGACAAAGTTATTACCTGAATCAGCCCGGCAAATACCTTTGCAGTAGCCGATATCGTGAAAGAGCATGGCCAGTGTGCAGTGCAGCCAGTCTTCAGCCGAGATGCCACCATGAATAAGTTGTTTGCCGTGTAAAATGGATTGTCCGGCAACGGTTACCATTACGGTATGTTCAAGGTCATGATAAAGCATATCACTGTTTGCAATATTCTCTAATGAGAGGCGTGCTGCCCAGGATGCAACCTCGCCATAAGGGATTTCCGTATCACCATAGTTGAGATGGTAATATTGTTCAAGCTGGGAACAAAAAGCGTCAATAACAAGTGATTCGGGGCTAAGTAACATAGGCATCCTGTTGATCAAAGAGATTGATGTAGAACCTTTACCTAAAAACTAAGTTTCAACGGTAGTAGCCATCTGCTGTTAGGGCAAGCCCCTATTCAGACGAATTGGCAGAGGAATATGATCGTGAGGCAAGTCATATCAGGCCGTATCTGTTTAGCCGATTGCACGCCGTGGAAACAAAGCAAAGTTAATGAACCGACGATCACTATGATACTTAAAGCTTCATCTGTGTTGCATCGCCCAGTTGAGAATACAGCCGCTCTACCCTGGCAAAATATAATTGCTGAGACAGATCTGAAGGGGGAATGTAATCAAAACCAAAGCCTCACATCCCTCGCTAGCAGGCAGGCAACCTTAGTCTGTCTAGATGGAGAAGAGCGGCGGAGCGCGACCGGCTATACACACCAAGATTGGGTACCCGGATGAGAGCAAGCGGCGCTACCCCGCCGCGCGATAGGATTTATTCAAAATAATCGGGGCTCCTACGATCACTGACACATCAATTTACTATAACATTTCAGCCAAGCAGAGCATAAGTACAAATAAAGGGTTTTTATTCACTCATTTGTTTGAGTACCGCATTCCATGCCATGGCTAAATTGGTGCGATTATATCCGCCGCCACCGAGAGCAATGACACGAGCTTGGCAGAATTCATCGGCGATATTGCAGAGGCAGGCTGTTGCATGAGCGTGAGCGTATGGCGTGAAGGCCATGTGGGTGATGGGGTCACCTTCAATGGAATCGGCACCGCATTGCAGGATGATGAACTCTGGTTTGGATTGTCGGATAAAGGCCTCTGCTTCGGGCCATGCAGCCATGAAATCATCATCGTTAGCGCCGGGGCGCTGCGGTAGATTCAGTTTTGTTCCTTCGGCATCTCCCTTGCCTGTTTCGTTGGCACAACCGGTGCCAGGATAGAGATGGGCGCCATCCTCGTGCATATCAACAATGCAGAGGTCTGCATCGTCTTCGAAGGCATAAAAAACACCATCACCATGATGGGCGTCGATATCGACATAAGCGATGCGTTTGACACCGTACTCGCTACGCAGGGTTTCAATCAGTACGCCTGCATCGTTAAATACACAGAATCCTGCCGCCATATTACGGCGAGCATGATGCAAGCCAGCTATGGGTACAAAACAGCGGCAATGGGTTCCGTTGATGATCTCTTCTACTGCCGCTAATACTGTGCCGACAACCGTAGCAGCTGCTTCATAGATGCCTTTGAAAGCAGGGGTGTCACCGTAATCGAGATAAGCTTCACCGGATTTAGATCGGGCGATGACACGATCAACATATTTAGGTGTATGAAAGCGTTCAATCTCTTCTCTGCTGGCCATGAAGGGCTTGGCAATGGAGACTTGTTGATTCAGCCCCTGCCGCACTGTTTCTTGCCAGAAAGCATCCATACGATCAGCCCCGAAGGGGTGATTCTCACCAAAACCGTAACGGGCTAGTTTTGCGCCAATGTATAGCTGAACTTTGAAGTGCATAGAGCTACTATAGTTAGTTTATATGTGAGTTTCAGTTTTAACTGTTCAGTATAAGCAAATTAATCATAAGCGGAGGTTTTGTGCGCAGTAGTATTCATATGTTAAACAGGCTCAAATTTCTTTCGGTCAAACGCCGCTTTGAACTGTTTCCACCTTATTTTCTGATGCGCGTTAAAGTTTTAGAGCTATCAGATGACTGGAGTATGGCTCGCATTCAATTACCGTTGAACTGGGTGTCGAGAAATGCTGCGGGCAATATGTTTGGTGGTTATCAGGCCAGCCTGGCCGACCCTGTGCCTGCTCTGGCTTGCTTGAAGAAGTTTCCGGGCTACCGCATAGCGACTAGAAAATTGGAGATTGATTTTATTCGGGTGGGTAGCTCGAATTTGACGCTACATTTTGATTTTGATGAACAGCAGGAAGAGTTGATCCGGCAAGAGCTTGAGCAGCATGGACGCTCTACACCATGCTTTAAGATGAGCTACGTTCGTGAAGATGGAAAAGTCTGCACTGAAATCAACAACAGTGTGGCTATCCGGCCTAAGGGTTATGTGAGCAAACATGAATAAAGCAGGTCGTTAAAAGGTCATGGTAGGATATGTAGAATGAAGTGTTTGAAGAAAACATCAGCGCAGCACTAAGAGCTGGTGTTTTCGATATTCCTTCTTTTGTCTTGCAGCCAGCATCGGACGCCGCGAACTGTTATTTACTTTGGATCAAATGGAGCTCTTAGCTAGCGCCTCTGCTCACGATTAGAAGCAGCTTATTATAGGTAGAGACAAAGGTAAGCGGTTTGGCCAATGGCGCGGACAGAGAAACTCAGGTCTTTCTCAACAATAAACTCATCACCAGCGTTATTGGTGACCCATTCGGTTGAACCGGGCAGTTTTACTTCCAGTTTTCCAGAAGTAACTGACATGATCTCTTTAGTCGCGGTAGCAAACTCATAATCACCCGCTGCCATTACGCCGATGGTGGCAGGCCCTGTAGCTGTTTCAAAAGCGATGGACTTTACTTTGCCATCAAAATATTCATTGGTTTTAAACATGGGATATCTCCATAAATAGTTCAGATCATCAACGCTACCACCGCAGCTTGTTGCAGTTCAATCTGAAGCAGGATTTAGTATTGCGGGAGCTGCTTAGAATTTACGAAACTGGCCTACGACTTCACCATAAATATCGAGTGAAGTCTCCGGATAGATATTGGGGTAGTCCTTATTGGCAGGCTCAAGGAAAGGGCCTCTATTGCCTGTTCGTAAATATTTGATGGTAAAATCACCATCGACAATGGCGACTACAATTGTGCCAATATTGGGATTGGTAGTACGTTCAACAATAAGAAAGTCACCGTGATGAATGCCAGCATCAATCATCGATTCACCGCGTACTTCCACTAAGACAGTGCTGGATGGGTTTTTAACCAGATAATCATCAATGGTGATTGCATCACCCAATGCTTCAGTGGCAGGGCTGGCAAAGCCTGCAGGCGCCACGCCAACATGCGGGCGGGCAAAAAACATATTGGCTGGCGACAGACGCCCACCTGGTCCCTTGCTGATGTAACCGGCAAAAATCATGCGGTCAATAAACTTCACTGCACCCTGTTTACTTACACCAACAAGCATTGCGATCTCCGCATAAGATGGGATAAAGCGATGCAGCGCGTAATAGTCTTGCAGTCGTCCGAGATAGAAGGGGTCTTTGTTCACCATGGAGATAGTATGGTGTACGTTCGTACGCTTGGCAAGATGTTTTAACAGATGGGCAATTTCTTAAGCGCGGTATTAAAGCTAAAACATCATGAATGGATTGTACTCAATCGCCCTCGCTGATAGAAAGCGCACCTCGAAAAGATGGGGCGCTTAGCTCAGCTGGGAGAGCAACGGCCTTACAAGCCGTAGGTCGCAGGTTCGAGCCCTGCAGCGCCCACCATTTTAAATGTGTCAAAAGTTAAAAAAGAGGCCGCTATCTGTGTTTGTGCTGCGAGGAAGCTTGGCAGCAGGGGTTACCAGTCAGATAAGATCCTCTTTTTTCTCTCTTCTTTTACAGCTTCCAGCATGAGTGTGGACTTATAGATAACACCATGAGAAGCCGTAGAGCCTTCCCCGATCAGGCGATGCTCGATGACTGTATCGTCTGTTTCCCATTGTGAATGATATGCTAAGTGGCCAGCAGTTAAAGCATCGCCCCACTTTTTCTTATTGTTCTTAAACTCTTTATTTTCCCACAGCACATCATCAATCACAGGCTGGCCATATTTGCTGGTGAGCATGTTTTTAATCACATTATAATCTGCGATATATAAGTTTTTATCATCATGCATCTCTTGAAGGATGTATTGACCTTGAGAAAGCTTGCCGTTGACGAATTCGTAATTGGTTAGCACGGAGAATGGACCAACAAAATTCTTATAGAAGAAGTGCCCCTCTTTTGAAGGACTGGGTTTACCTTTGAGCTTTATAATTTCTGTTCTGCTATCTCCCCAGGTCGATCCTCTAAAGTTGGATACTTTAGCAGAGCCTGCGGAAGAGAGTTCCCCTCTGCTTTCAATAGCCGCTTCACCATCAGCCGTTGTGGTTAACTCCTCTGCTGCCTGCGGGGTTGCTGTGTCAATGAAGCCTTCGACAGGATCATCCTGAAATTTGCACTGGCCAAATTTAGGCGGAAGCTCTTTAGGCGGCTGGCCTGTTTGTGTTGTTGTAATGACTCTGGCTGCTTGAAGTGTTGCGGTATCAATAGTGATCGCAGTGACGATAGACATCCATTGAAGTTCATTTGTGATGTGATAGGAGACCCTGTTTCCAGAAAATATCGCTTCTGCTACAGAGGGGGCACCATCGCTGCTTGTGTGGGTTATTTGAGCGCTATCTTCATCAATATCAACAGCATAATCGAAAGCAACATCATCAATCATCTCATGACAACTTAGTTTTATACGTTCTGCATTCGCTACGCCAATAAAAACTAGCGATAGGGAAAATACCAATAATGAGTTAAAAAAATTTAGTGATTTCACCACAACCCTCAATAGACCATTATGAGTATAACTGAAAATATGATAATTGATACTTCTTACGGCACGGACTCACAAGTCATGTTCTCGAATGCAACATTAGCGCATATTAAGCGTAATCGAAAGCCTCTTGTATACAGATACTAAGACGATTATTTCCAGAATGTCTGGAAACATGCGGTACAAGGCTTGTTCACTTCTGTCTAAGGTATAGCATACGTGCCTTCATGGGGGCGACTTGGTTTCGACGGAGATACTGAACCCTGTGGGGCATGTCGGGTTGTTGGTCCCGTAAAAAGCTGGCACTTGCATATAATTGCAAACGACGACGTAGAACTAGCTTACGCTGCGTAAGTTACCCTGCTCTTGAGGTGTCCATCCATTGGGAATCCAGGGTCATTTAGATGGAATCGCTACTACAGAACGGAGACTCGTGGTCTGTAGGGTTAAATA
>JAJFLH010000009.1 GCA_021772775.1 Mariprofundus sp.
CAAACACACAAACACACAAACACACAAACACACAAACACACAAACACACAAACACACAAACACACAAACACACAAACACACAAACACACAAACACACAAACACACAAACACACAAACACACAAGCTCATTTGCGGTACTGATCACTCGTTCATGAATTCCATGATTTATTTTAAATTAAGAGGAAACAGCATGAACACATTATCAATGGGAGTCATTGGGACTTCAAAAAAAACAGATGAGCGACGTCTACCCATCCATCCTGAGCATCTTTCACGCATTCCAGAACATCTTCGTAGTCAACTGATATTTGAAGAAGGTTATGGCGCACCACTCGGTATTTCAGACGCAGAAATTGCTGCGCAGTGCGGCGGCATGGCCACACGCCACGAACTGCTGGCCGATATCGGTTCAGTGATCATTGCCAAGCCGGTACTGGCCGACTTACAGGAACTTAAGGAAGAGGGAACCCTTTGGGGTTATGTCCATTGTGTTCAGCAACGTGACATCACCCAGGCATCCCTTGATCGTAAACAGACGCTCATTGCCTTTGAGGATATGTTTGTTTGGGGCCCTGACGGCAATATGGGGCGTCACACATTCTATAAAAACAACGAAATGGCCGGTTATTGTGCTGTCATCCATGCGCTACAACTTAAAGGTATTGATGGCCATTACGGCAATCAGCGTAAAGTGGTCATCTTCAGTTTTGGCGCGGTCAGCCGTGGCGCGATATACGCGCTCAAGGCGCATGGTTTTAGAGATATCACCATCTGCACTCTGCGCCCGGATCACATGGTGCGTGAAGAGGTGCTTGATTGTCACTACGTTAAGATCAGGAAAGGCAAAGAGGGCGAACCACGCATGGTTGTGGTCGAACACGATGGCACTGTGTGGCCACTGAGCGACCTGATCTCCGAAGCCGATATCATCGTTAACGGTACCTTTCAGGAAACAGAACGACCTACCGACTTTGTCATTGAATCGGAAAGTGGCTGCCTCAAACCCAATAGCCTGATTATTGATGTCAGTTGTGACGAGGGCATGGGATTCTTTTTTGCCAAACCGACCACATTCACGAATCCGATGTTTAAGTTTGAAACCATTGATTACTACGCCGTAGATCATACCCCCCAGCTATCTATGGGAGAGTGCAACACGCTCAATCTCTGCCGCGCTGATTATCTATTTACCGAGCGTTCTGGCAGGTCGTGGTGAGTGGCAGAATGATGAGACCATTCGACAGGCTATCAATATTGATAGCGGTGTGATTCAGAATCACTCTATTCTATCGTTTCAGAATCGTGAACTGCATTATCCCCATGCTCATTTTAGCCCGGTTGAAGATGCTATGCCTGAAGAGGTCGCTAGCTAAGGATAGCGCTGATGGAGCAGCGGACCCCGAAGACTTTCCATCGGTGGCATGCACACCGGCATCAACAATGCGATGAAGGAAGAGCTGGTTGCCTTTCTGCAGGGATTTGAAGGCAACCTGGGCTAATACTCGACAATCACAGCTGTGGTCGAAAGCAGGCACTCAACTTTAACTCCTCTATAAAGCTACCTATAACTACTAAGGGTGGTTACTTTAAACCGCAATATATAGCTTATAAAAATCTTACTAATGTTAGACTGGACTAATGATGTTGATCATAGTCCGTATGAATATGGAGAATCCCTGATGCCTGAAACACACAAAAAAGATTATATAGCTGGTTTTACAGTAGGTGATATCAGTGAAGATTATTATGCCCTGTATTTAACATCTCAAAAATATAAAAGAGATACGTCTATCCAGCTGAAAGTAAATGCTCAGTCAGGGAACTGGATTATTGGATTGGTTGATTATCAAACGGGTGATATGGATATAACATCTAACCACAAATATCCTGAAGAAGCTAAGATGATTGCACACTTTAAAGAGGGGATAGCACTCTTCTTAGAGAGAGTTAAATGATAAAGAATCTACTGATCAATGTTTATATAGCAGCTAAACAATTGCTTTAACATGTTTTGAAATAACCACGCATCTCTTTCCGCTAATCTAAGAATTAAATATGCCCCCGGAATTTCCAAAATAGGAACTTCATGGCAGATAATATCGATATTTATACGTCACTCGCCAGTTTTTCACGGATCATCTGGCTGAGTATTGCAACAGAGAATGGTTTTGAAATGATGTCATCCGACGGGAATTCCTGGCTGATGGTATGACTATGATCATAACCGGTTACAAATATGACTTTTGCATCTGCATGTTGTTGTCTCATTAACCTGAACGCTTCCATGCCTCCCATTTTAGGCATCACAACATCCATGATAACCAAGGCTATCTTATGGTGGTGTTGACTATACAGGTCAACAGCTTCTGCTCCATTCATGGCTGTTAAAACCTTGTAACCCAGGCTTTGCAGTACTTCCTTCGATGTCTCAACAATACTCTGCTCATCATCCACAAGAAGAATGCTTTCTCCTTTACCGTGTTGTACCTGTTCAACAGGATCAGGGCTTTCAATATCTCCATCTGTTTCAAGCAATGGCAGGTATAATCTGAAGGTCGAACCACCTCCAACCCTGCTCTCAACGTCCACAGCACCTCCATGGGATTTACTGGCCCCGAAAACCATCGACAACCCGAGTCCTGTACCTTCTCCCACAGCCTTGGTCGTAAAGAACGGTTCAAAAACATGGGCCAGGCTGTCAGGTGTGATGCCACTGCCATTATCGCTGACGCTGATACAGGCAAAGCGGCCGCTCGCCACATCCGGGAAACGGGACAGGAATGCCCCATCCGCCTCAAATTCCTCCAGTCCGATGTTAATCTCCGGCCCGGCTACACACGCTACAGCATCACGGGCATTATTAATCAGATTAACCATGACCTGATGCAACTGATTGATGTCGCCACTGACCTGCATGTTATTGGAACTGATACTGTGTTTCAGGATGATGTTTTCAGGCAGTGATACCGATTGCAGTTTAATCACCTCTTTCAGAAAAGCAGAGACCTTGAGTGGATTCATGCTGATCATCGATTTGCGTGCGAAGGCCAGTAGCTGCTGAATCATATCTGCCGCACGGAATGAGAGTCCCTCGATATCACCGAGTCTGCTGACCACATCGGGTAACGACACAGCCTCCTGTCTGGCCAGATAGAGATTGCTGGTAATGCCGGCCAGTGTGTTGTTGAAATCGTGGGCTATGCCGCCAACCAGCGTACCGATTGCCTCCATTTTCTGGGCCTGATGGAACTGCTCTTCCAGTGACTCGTAATCACTCAGGTCCTGCTGCACACCGACAAAATGGGATATATCACCTGAATCACTCCGGATCGGGGAAATCGTCAGCATGGCCGGATAAAAGCTGCCATCTTTTTTGCGATCAATGACTCTTCCCTGCCAGGCTGAACCATTGCTGATCGCTTGCCACATCTGTTTATAAAACTGCCTGTCCTGCTTGCCACTCTGCAGAATACTTGGATTTTGTCCGATAGCCTCTTCTTCGCTGTAGCCGGTAATGGTACTGAAGGCAGGATTGATGTATTCAATCACACCTTCCCTGTTGGTAATCAGAATGGATTCCTGCGCCTGCTCGACCGAGGATGACAGAATCCGAATCTTGGCCTCTGCCTTTTTGCGTTCAGTCACATCGGCGATCACGCAATGGGTCTGTTTGAAACTGCCGTCATCGTCATAGCCGATACTGCCTTCAATTAGAATAGAGACGATGCCGCCATCTTTTTTGATCATGTCAAACGGCACATGATGCACTTCGCCGCGCTCTTTGAAGCGAGGAAAGTTTCTGGAAAATGTGTTTTTACTCTCAGATGTGAGGAAGTCTCCGAACCAGCCGCCAATTATTTCATTCCGTTCATAGCCCAGCATCTGGCACAGTGTTTGATTGATTTCGACAAAGCAGCCATCAACATCCAGAGACTGGTAACCCAGTGGTGAATTTTCGTACAAATCGCGGTAGCGCTTTTCACTGGCGACAATGGCTGCATCCGCTTTTTTCCTGCCAGTTACATCTTGGGTAAACAGGGCAAAGCCTTCCAGTTCACCCACATCGTCATAAATTCCAGACACTCTCGATTCCAGATAACGTGTTCCTGACTCAAGCTGCTGTTCCACGCTGTAGCGGTGCTCACCATATTTTTTTACATTCTCAATGGCGTGGTCAAAACGGGTGTGATCCACCTTCTCTTTGGTGTGTACTTGCATGACGGTTTTACCAATCACCTCATCGGCCGTATATCCGAAAAACTCCTCAGTTTTGGGGTTGTAATAGGTAATGCGGAAATCCAGGTCTGTTGTAGCAATGGAAAAATCACTGGCGTTTCTTAAGATATTGTCCAGATACATTCTCTTCTCTGCCAACTCTTGCTCAAACTGTTTACGTTCAGTGATATCATGCGCAATACCCATGACTCCAACAATATCGCCGTTATCATCCTTGAGCGGCATATTACGATACTCACAGATGATACCCGTATTTTTAAACGGTAGCTCATATACAGGGCTCTCTCCGGTCAGTGTGCGTGCGTAGACTTGCCTGGCTAAATTCAGAGCTTCATCATCAAAAAAGGGTTCGAAGGACTTACCTGTAATCTCATTAGGCGTGCGGCCAGACAATCTCGCAATCGCGTCGTTGGCATATAACACCTTGCCTTCGGTATCGAGAATATAAGCCAGGTCATTGGCCTGGGAAATCAGCATACGATACTTCTCCAGCATTTCACTGGAGGTCTTTTCTCTCTCTAGGCCTGCAAAAATACGGCGGGTTGAGAAACCGATGCCAAGCAAACCAAGTGCCCATAGAGACAGATGCACTATGATAAATAGGCGCTTCGACTTATGCATGAATGCCAGATGGTCCTGCATGGGCAGGGCAACAGAAATCCCACCACGAATATCGCCGATTTTATAACCCTGCTGCGAATGGCATTTCATACAGGCCTGCTTCGTTATTAATGGTCGCATCAGACGCATATACTGCTTGCCATCAATTTCTGTTTGCTCCTGAACTTCCGTAGCGCCCTGTTCAAATGCCTTAAGCGCTCCAGTTTCCCAATCGTCAGCCCTATTTTCTGGCCTGATGGGTTTCAGGCTGGTGATATGCGCCATACGCCCTTTTTTCCGGGCCAGAATCTCGTTGATCTGTCGGGTCATATAAGCCGGGTTGATCAGGGTAAGATTTTTTCCTTTTGGCGTGATTAAGTCGCGCTCAGGCACCAGTCCTTTCAGATACTGATTTGGAGGCGACAGCTCGGTGCTGGGCATATACACACCGCCGTGTTTGGCATTCCAGGAACGGGTGACGACGATATAATCAATCAGGGCATGCGCTTCCAGCCTAGAGTAGTGAATCACCTCATCCTTTTCATGTATAACATTCCAGCTAAGAGAAGCTGCGAGAATCAGCGTCCAGATCAGTCCCAGTATCAGGAACCAGCGCCTTGCCGGGTCAGTATGAGAACCGTTCCCGTTTCTGCTCATGCCTGCCCCCATGAATTGTGTTCAATGCACTGCGGTAGCAATGTCTCCATCTTGCTGTTCATTACAGGAAAAGAAGCAAGAAAGCTGCCGAATATTGATGCCTTCAGAATCCAGCCGGAAAAAGAAGAAAAAATGAGCTGAGCCTCACTTTTCAAACAACTCAATAACTCATGCCAGGCTCCATCATCTCACGACATAGCTTATTCTTGCTTATAGAGTGGAAGCCTGAACCATTACCCACAGGAGTTAGTTGTTTGAAACTGAAATTTTTTATTACCGGTGGAACGATCTGTAAGCGCTATAATGAGATCAGCGGCGCACTTGAGTTCCGTGATTCGTTTATTCCGGGCATGCTGGAGCGGGGCAGGTGCAAGCTGGACTACAGCACCGAACAGCTGATGCTAAAGGATAGTCTGGAGATGAATGATGAGGATCGGCAAGCTATTCTCGCCAGTTGTGAGGCTTGTGAAGCGTCAAAGATCATCATCTCCCATGGCACCGACACGATGGTTGATACCGCGCGCGTGCTGGGGCCGAAGCTGGAGAACAAAACGGTAGTGCTGGTCGGGGCGATGATTCCCTATTCGATCAGTAACTCCGATGCGAACTTCAATCTCGGCTGTGCGGTTACCGCTGTGCAGCTACTGGGTGCTGGTGTCTTTGTGGTGATGAACGGGCACATCTTCCGCTGGGATGATGTCAGCAAAAATCGAGGTGAGGGAGTTTTTCAGCGGGCTGACCTTTGATGAGTCAGTGCTTTCCTGTCTGAATTGTGCCGGGATGTAGATTGCCTGCCAGATTATTCGGACTAGTGTTCACGCACCCCTTGCTGAGATGACTCTCACGCAGGTGATCGGCTAAACTAAAGAGATGCTGATCTGGAGTGTGTGGAGAGAGTATGATCGGGCATTTATTATCGCTAATCAATTTGAAGGCCGGAGTTCTGTCGCTGCTTGCGATCGCCTCTACATTTATCTGTATTCGTCTTGGTATCACTGCCGACTTTCCGATGTCACTGGTAGCGACTGCAGTGGTTTTCCCCATGGTTTTTTCCATTAACGGGGCTTATGAACGTCGTGAAAGAGCATTGATTGCCTATGGTGCTGTCAAGGCGAATGGACATGCACTTCATCTCTCATGTCGGGATTGGCCTCATGACTTTGATACGTCTGAGATGCAACACAAGTCAAAGGCAACACTCGCTCAATTGATGGGCGATATCAGGCACCTGTTATACAGCCCTGTCAGCGAACTCTCTGTTAACGAGATAGCTGTATATCGTTCATTTTCCGATATTTCCAAGTTAATCAATACCGATTTGAGGCGCGCAGAAGTCAATCCGAGTGAGTTATCGCGTTGTAATCAGTTTCTGAGCAAGATGCTGATTGCTTTTGAGGATCTGAAACATATCCATCAATATCGAACGCCGAAGATTATCAGGGAGTTCAGCGGCTTTTTTGTCTGTGTGTTGCCTGTACTCTATGGACCATACTTTGCTCTTGTTTCGACTCAAAATGAGATAGGCCTGGCTTATGTGACGCCAGTAGTCCTGACACTGGTGCTGGTCAGTCTGGAGAATATTCAGAAACAGCTGGAGAGTCCTTATGATCAGATTGGAGAGGATGATGTGCATATCAATGCAGAGCATTACGTGGAGCGCCTGCAAGCCGAATCAGCAGGCTCGAGCGATGGGAAAAGCTAACCCAGCGACCTGCTTTTTCTTTGAAAGCCACAGACAGAGTTCCGGAGTTCCAGCAAGCCAATAACAACAATACCAAAGCCAGGCACCGATACACTAAGCGTGTATGTCGGTAGATGATTGAATCAGAACTTCGGCAGGAATCCCTAGTCCCCGGTTCAAGTTCCTAATCATATTCAAAGATAAGCCTCGTTTATGCGCCAGCACCTCATAAACACGGCTACTTCTGCCAATCATTGGCTCAAGGTCTTTGATTGTTAATTCCTGTTGCTCCATCTCAAATTTAATGGCCTCAATAGGATCAGGCATATCAATTGGATAGTGTTTAGCTTCATAAGCTTCAATCAATGTAGTAAGGACATCTAAGCGATCTCCTTCAGGAGAATTTACTTTTGCCATCATAAGGGATTCAACATCTTTTAATGCGGCACGGTAGTCCGCTTCTGTGTTGATTGGTCTAATATTCATGATTGCGCACCTCCATCAAATAGTTTGTACATCAACTTTATCATACTGCGCATGAGTCCCAATAAAACGAATATAAACCACTCGATAAGCATAGTTTATCCATACCACCAAACGGTATTTGTTTCCGGAAATATTGAACACAGCTCTTCCATCCTGAAGAACGCTAGCATTTTTAAATTGTCTCTTTAGCTCTGCAGGCGTTGCCCAGTCCGCTTTAACGGTATGCTGATACCATGCTTCAAGAGCCTCTTTTGAATCGGCGTAAGAAGAGTTTCTATCTAAAAACTCTCTTATTGCTGATCGGGCAATGACTCTCATGAATGAAATGATAGTCCCAATACGGGACTGGTACAATATTTTCTTAAATACACCCTAAATAATTACTACTCATGCCACGCTCAAATAATAAATGAAGAGAATTAAGTTGGAGTTTGATGAACTTTTTTTGCAAGAGTATTCAAAAAAAATCAAATAAAATGAACACTAAAAGAGGGGTTGATAAGCTTTATTCCGGCCTTGAAATGCCTAGGAGTCAAGCCTGGCCCTCATTTCTCATTTATACTTCACCTATTTGGAATCAACAGGAAAACCGCTCTGGTCTAGCTTTTCGTAGCAATCACCTATCCGCGTTGACTGCTTCGCAAAAACAACTGATTCAAATTTAAAGGGTAGCGCACCCTTTAGCTGAGGCCTAAGCTTTCTTTATAGCACGTATAGCAAGAGTAGTAACTCTCGGAGTTCCGCACCATGTTACCTAACGAGATGAAATGGGATCTAGACCCTTGGCTCTTACGATACGAATTCAGGAGTATTGATTGTGAGTGATAAAGAGCTATTAGATATAATATTTTTGTTGGGTGAAGGTGTTTGGAAAAACTGGGGATTTATTATTACGGTCAATTTAGCTGTTGTCGGTTGGCTACTGCAAAGACATGGCTTATACAGTTTTCATGAGAAAGTCATTTCCACATTAGGTTACACTGCATTCGCTGGCATTATGGCATTTGGGATGAATAGTTCGTATGAAAAGCTAGATGCAGCAGCTAATGAACTTGCTTTTCAGCATACGGTAATAACTGAAAACGATAAATATAAATATTCTCCAAATGGTATTGTTAAATATTATATTTCTTTATCACCTAAGTATTGTGCTGATGCCGCAAAAAAACATCCTGATATCGAAGAGTGTAAAGTATATTCAGAAAATGTTTGGGTGGCGTACATAGCTTTAATTATTAATTGGCTCTTTCTGATTCCACTTTTTTGGTATGAGCGAGTTTGGATTAAGGCTCGAGTTAAGGCCGAAACATAACGAATAAGGTTATATCGTGATAAGTAAAAGGGGTCAGCAGAGCCCTTTTATTATCCTTGCAACGCGGGACGGACCATATATGTCCCGTTAATTCGAGATTGGCTCTTACCCGTGCTGATGAACGGGCATTTACTGTGAAGCAATAGAAGTTCAGAGGGCTTGGAGCTCTGGGAAGGGAAAGAATTCAAGATTCAAGACCTGAGCCCAAATGCCCGCCGACTTGTTGACTACCCCTTTTACTTTTTAAAGTGTGCGAAATTGTGACTTGATGTATTCAGCCCTATCTCTTGGAACCCCCGCTTGTTTTGCGAATTTGTTCCATTCTTTACAGGCAGTCTCAACCTCACCAATAATCGTTCTAGTTAAAAGGGGTCAGAGCCCTTTTTAATTAATAATTTGCTAAGCTAAGTATAACTACTCTACTTAAGGGAGGAAGTTATGCCTAGGAAGCCAAGGTTTTATGTTCCTGGAATGCCAGTTCATCTTGTTCAGCGAGGTAATAATCGTCAGGCAATCTTTTTTGATGTTGAAGACTATCAAGCGTATTTAGGTTGGTTGAAAGAAGCTGCTGAGAAATATAGCTGCCAAATTCATGCATATATTTTGATGACTAACCATGTTCATTTGTTGGTTACACCAGAGCAATCCGATGGTATTAGTAAAATGATGCAATACATTGGAAGATATTATGTTCCTTATATCAACCATACATATTGCCGAAGCGGTACATTGTGGGAAGGGCGTTATAAGGCCAGCTTGATTGATGAGGATAGTTATCTTCTGACTTGTATGCGCTATATTGAGATGAATCCTGTTCGAGCCAATATGGTTGATCATTCTGCTGATTATACATGGTCGAGTTATCATGCGAATGCAGAAGGCAAGGATGATGGGTTGATTATGCAGCATGACCTCTACCTTGCTTTGGGCAAGAATAATGAAGAGCGGCATGAGCATTATTTGAAGTTGTTTAAAACACATCTGGATGAAGGGCTAATGACAGGAATAAGGGCTGCATGGCATTCGGGAACCCCATTGGGAAACAATCGGTTTCGAGAAGAGGTTGAACAGGTGTTAAATCAAAAAGTTGGCTATGATCATCAAGGGCGACCTAAGAAAAACAACTAAAAGGGCTCTGACCCCTTTTACTAGGGGAGTAAGGGGAGAGTTTACTTATATATGAATTGGTGGTCGGGCTAGTTCAAACTGTCTCCGGAATTCCAAGGCCTAATCCCGAAGTTCCAGCTCTCAGGTATGCATGCTTAAGGAAGAATTCCAAGGATAGATTTTTTCAAGATTCAAGACCTTGTATCTTTGACCCTGAACCTCCTAAAACGCATAGGAGTCAAGCCTGACCCTCACTGATTCAAAAAAAATCAAATAAAATGAACACTAAAAGAGGGGTTGATAAGCTTTATACCGGCCTTGAAATGCATAGGAGTCAAGCCTGGCCCTCATTTTTTCTTATTTTTTCTTATTTTTTTGGACTACGCTCATTCTGGGGTAGGGAAGATGATTCAACATTCAAGACCGGATCCCCAAATATATTATCCAGCACTTGGCCTTCGCTTCATATTCATGAGCATCTTATCGTTAATTTGAAGTTTTATTTCGCGTTGCCTTGGACTTAGCTTCCGTTTCCTCATTATATCAAGGTAGAAACTTCTCTCCCAATCATTTATCCAGCCGCGTTTATAAGCATGAATGATCGCTTCAATATTGAGAGAACTTTCAGAATTCTTGCGAACGCGCTTTACCGCTTGGAATATTTTGTCTGACGGCAGGCCAATGAACTTTTTGACGCAACAATTCCCTACCGTTGCAGTATTGGCATTGATTTTATTTGCTAAAATGCAAAGCTCAATAATTGGGAAGTGACCGCAGAGACATGTATCAGGATCATCGGCTTCATAGACTTCTAGTAATGACCACTCAAGCTTGGCTTCGTCCCATTGATTTGCTACAGAACGCTTAATGATTTCCTGTGTGAGACGATACTCGGGCATGGATACCTCCGATAAACTGCAATTTACTCTTCTAGCATTCCATCATTTCTAAATGTAATGAGAGTCAGTGTTTCGTTGTTAGGCATTTTAATAGCTTCCTCAAACACCTCGTATCTATCGGCATCATATCTATCAAACCATGCGTCAGCTGGAATACTTCCTCGTTTACATTCTTTTTCCGATCCAAATTGGATATCATATGCATAGGATTCACGGTCAAGTTGTTTTTTAGGAAACCACTTTTCAGGAATCTCTTTATTTCTTCTGAACCAAGCACGCCCTTGAGCATTATGACAGATAATCAACGATGGTTCTGGACTATGTTCAACCATCCGAATAGCCGTGGCTGTTAGAGTGCATTGAAAAAGAGCGGCTAAGCTTTTGATGGACCTAAAATTCGTGCTCATACTGATGGACGCTGGGTGGAATAAAAAACGAGGCATAAGTAAATCAGCTGCAAATTTATCTGCGACAAACTCAGGGTCGGTTATTGATCTCTTTGGATCGCCGATATCCTCTGGTCTACAATCAAAACTTTCGCCTCGATGGAAATGCCAATGGCCTAGCTCATGCCCAATTGAAAATCGCTGTCTAAATGCTTTGGTTCTTGAATCGACAGAAATAATAGCTTGATTTCCTTTGGCTAGTATTCGCGCTTCACATCCCTCAAGTTCTCTTAAGCGAACAACGCAACCAACATGTGCTGCAATTATTTAAATCAATGGGGTCAGACTCGATTGATTTTAAATGACGGGATCAGGTTGAGCCTTCCCCGCATTGCAAGTGTGTTTGCTTTGCCTTTAGCTATAATCTCCCCATGCCAAGCCTGCCCATCAATGCATGATGAATCATTTGCGCTTCACTGCTTTTCAAAATATGTTCTTTCATACGATAATCTAATCACCGACAGGTAGAGCTAATCAATTCATTGATATGAAGAATACAAAGCAAAACATTACATCGTCATATTCTGTCTCAGCGTATATCGATATGCTCATCACCAATTCAGCGCATCTGAACCAGAGCTCTGCCCTGCTTGAAAAGGCATGCCGGTATGTTTGGGATGCACAAGATGTCGGTTCTGAAATGCCAAGCAGTCTGGATGTCGCCATATTGCTCAGTCAGTTAAGTGCTGATGAGACGACGATTATTGTATGTCTGCTCAGTGATATTCGTCTGCGCTCCACTGAATTTCACAAGGTGATTCAGCGTGAGTTTTCTGTCGAAGTGCTGCACATGGTTCAGGGGCTGGAAAAGCTGCATGGGTTTAAAGCAAGCCAATCAGATGGAGATGAACAGTCTGAGCGGCTGAGAAGAATGTTGTTAGCCATGGTTGATGATGTGCGCGTGGTGCTCATCAAGCTTGCATACAGGGTACAGCGGCTCAGAGAGCTATCCAAAGCCGATGCAGAGATACAAAAGCGCATTGCATCGGAATCACTTGAAATCTTTTCACCCATTGCCAATCGCTTGGGTATTGGACAACTGAAATGGGAACTTGAAGATCTATCATTTCGCTATCTGCAGCCTGACACCTATAAGCGCATTGCAAAGATGCTTGAAGAGAAAAGAGGCGGACGCGAGAGCTATATCAAGCAGGTTGTCACTGAAATTGATACCCTGCTCAAAGGTTCCGAGATCGATGCCAGGATTTATGGCAGACCAAAGCATATCTACAGTATCTGGTCAAAAATGACGCATAAAGACAAACAGTTCTCGGAACTGTTTGATGTTCAGGCCTTAAGAGTCACGGTCACCACCATCGCAGAGTGTTATACCGCGCTCGGCCTGATGCATGGGCGCTGGCATCATATTCCTAAAGAGTTTGATGATTATATCGCCAACACCAAGCCCAATGGTTATCAAAGCCTGCATACGGCAGTTTATGGGCCTGAGGGAAAACCAGTCGAAATTCAGATCAGAACGAAGGCCATGCACGAGTTTGCAGAGTTCGGTGTGGCAGCACACTGGCGTTATAAAGAGCGCAGCAAACAGGACGATGTGCTGGAAAAAACGATTCATTCCATCCGAAAACTGTTGGAAACGCCGGAAAATAGTGATGAGGAATTTTTAGACAGTTTTAAAACAGAGCTGTTCTCCGACAGAGTCTTTGTGTTAAGCCCTGATGGCAAAATCATTGATTTGCCGCAAGGCGCAACCCCGCTTGATTTTGCCTATGGCATTCACACAGAAGTCGGGCATAAGTGTCGAGGTGCAAAAGTGAACGGTCACATCGTACCGCTAACCACGCAACTTCAAAACGGTATGCAGGTCGAGATTTTAACCACCAATCAAGCAGCACCAAGCAGAGACTGGCTTAATCCGAATCTGGGTTACATCGTAAGTAACAAGGCACGGGCAAAAATAAAGGTCTGGTTTCGGCAACAGGATTATGAGCAAAATGTGATGGATGGTAAAACGGCAATCGACCGCGAACTCAAACGCATGCACATTTCAAACCCTGATGCGAAAAAAGCCCTCACGCATTTCAGAGTGAATAGTGAAAAAGAGTGGCACGCTAAAGTTGGGCGTGGTGATATCACATCAGCTCACTTAACGCAGGGTTTGAATCAGATTTATGCCAATGAATCACTGAAAGCACTTCCCTTTAAACCCAAAGCGAAAAAGAGAGGCAGTGCAGATCCATCTGTCACTGTTTGTGGCGTAGGTAACCTCTTATCCTATATGGCCAACTGCTGTAAACCCATTCCCGGTGATGAGATTATTGGCTTTATCACCCACGGCAAAGGGGTTTCGGTACATCGACCGGATTGCACCAATATACTCAACCTGGAACATGACAAACAGAAGCGACTCATTTCTGTTGAGTGGGCAGATCATGATTATCAGACATTTGAGATCAACCTTGCAATCGAAGCCATTGATCGCACAGGCCTGTTAAAAGACATGACAAACATACTTTCCGAGCAGAAAGTGAACGTACTCAGTGTTCAGACGTTATCGAACAGAGATACGCAAATCGCAGATATACACATCATGATGGAAATAAAAGACCTTGAACAACTGCAAAAAGTCTCTGACAAAATTATGCAGTTACCGAATGTACTTAAGGTTTATCGGCAAAACGCATAAGCCTGCGGCTTAGAACACAATAGGAGTCAAGCCTGACGCACCTCGAAACAAATATATCATAGACCATTCTGTTGAAATAACAAACAAGCAGGCCTTGAGAATAACGGCGAGTAACGGGATAAGGCTTGCTAATAGTATCTGACCTTTGTCTTACAATAGGAGTTAGAGAGCTTGGAGTTCTGGGAGGGGAAAGGATTCAAGGTTCAAGATCTACCCCCAATTGCTGCTCTGTTGCCGGGTCGGAGTCCGCCTGGGTCAGTTTACTGCGAGCCTCCTCGAGCATGGATTTGGCATCCATACCCTCGTGCCAGACAACGGCACAGGCAGTGGCTCCGGGCAATCGATGGCTGGCAACCCGGATCAATCGGATAACCATAGATTCACTCTCCTCACTACCGATACCCGGTGCAATGATTGCCAGGGTGTTCTTGTCAATGCGGCCTGCAATATCAGTTTCGCGCAGACGAACGCATACCTCATGGGCAAGCACTTCATACGAACTCTTGCTTCTTAATTGTTTTGGGGCAGATACCAGAAGCAGTGACAAGGGCTGCTCCTGCCGAACAGCAAGTGCAATATGGTATGGTAGCTGTTCATCAATAAGACGGCGCCCTTCGGAGCTTTCCAGCTGTTGGACAGTGGGATGGCCACGAAGCAGAAATGCTTTCATATGATGGCGGATATAGCGGCGATAGAGTACGATCAGAACCATCACTGTCAGAGCACCAACACCAACGACACCCTGCATACCAAGGATCTCGTAAACAAAGATAGTGGCCACGCCAATCATGTTCCCTGCGAAAAAGTACAAGGCAGCCCAACTCAGACAGTTGACAGCTTGTAGCAGGCAAAAACGGGTCAGCGTTATACTGGAGGCACCGAACATGATCGCCGACGGAATTCTCAGACCGTACAGATACTGGAACAGAAAGACCGACCAGTGTGCATATTCATCCATCAACAGATTGGTCTTGGGATAGTGTTTACGCAGAAGCGGAACCGCTTCGATAATCTGCAAACCGCGCCAGCGACCGACCACAAACCAGATCAAATGACCGACAAATGCGCCGGAGGAGGCCGCCAGAATGACCCAGTGCCATTGCATCAGGCCGCTGGCGGTTAATGCAGCAGCAGCCAATACGAGAACTTCACCTTCAGCGATAGTCGAAATAAATACGGCAAGGTAGCCGTATTGCTCGATGATCTCCCTTGCCCATTCCAGTTCCATGCTGTTCCTTGCTGGCCAGAGTACCCGTTTCGGGCTGCCATACCCTATGACTAGCAAATGCGCTGCCATTACACGCAACTTTCGGGTTCAGGCATGAGTTATTCGCTGTAATCAATGGGGAGGATCAAACTGGCCCCTTATCCTCATATGATGTTAGGGGTATAATATCGTTATTACTCACTTGGGATGACAATCATGAATAATGAGATCGATTACACGAACAACCCCTTGCACGGCCTTGGTTTGAAAAGTTTGGTGACTGAAATAGTAGATCAGTATGGTTTCGAGATACTTTTTACCTATTTAAATATCAATTGTTTTAAGACCAATCCAAGTATTGATTCCAGTGTTAAATTTTTAAAGAAAACGGAATGGGCGCGTATAAAAGTTGAAGCCTTCTATCTGTATGAGTATAAAAACCTGTCCAGAGCATCTTATGATCAGTTTTCACTGCCGCCAAGGGAGCGGGTTATTCCAGAGGATCAGACGCCGGGTGATCCTAAAAAACTGAGTTTAGAAGACACTGAGCGCTTGCGCGAAGAGCGTGCAATCAAGTCAGCTGAGCACTTGCGTGAAAAACGTGCAAAGAAGTCATCTGAGCGGGAGCAGTGGGGTAAGAAGCCCTCTAAAAAGAAGATTGATCCATGGGCGAGGTAAAGGGGCTGGCTTGGTGCCATTCAATCATAGACTGACACTCACAGAGCCTTAGTCAGGCCGCAACGGTTCACTTTTAATCTGAACTGTTATTGGTATCGGCGATTTGGTTCATTTCATTTCTTTCCCAAAGAAACGAACCAAAGAAAGTGCACCCCACAACATTGCCCAGCGGGTGCCATCAACTGCATATAACCGAAGGGCCACCGCACCGCCGCTC
>JAJFLH010000010.1 GCA_021772775.1 Mariprofundus sp.
AAATGGTCATGCCTGGCGATAACATCTCTATGGATGTTGAATTAATTACACCAATCGCAATGGATAAGGAACTTCGTTTCGCAATCCGCGAAGGTGGACGTACGGTCGGCGCTGGCGTCGTTACCGACATCACTAAGTAAAAAAAATAGTACTAAGACGCGTAGCGGTGGCAGGTTTTCCTGCTGCCGCTTTGCCGTCACTGGAGAATAGGAAATGCGTGAATTGCTGGCTTTGGCGTGTGAAGATTGTAAGCGTCGTAATTACACCACGGATAAAAATAAACGTACAATGACTGATAAATTGTTGTTGAAGAAGTATTGCAACTCTTGTCGTAAGCATACTGCGCACAAGGAAACAAAAATCGGCAAATAGGTTTTATACCTAATGTCGGATAGGCGAGTAGCTCAATTGGTAGAGTACCGGTCTCCAAAACCGGGTGCTGTGGGTTCGAGTCCCTCCTCGCCTGCCAGTTTTTCTGAATGTGTAAGTAAATAGGAGCTTTATATGGCTAGCGTCGCAGATGTGCGTAAATTCATGAATGAAGTGAAGGTCGAAACCAAAAAGGTTACCTGGCCGGAACGCAAAGAAACGACACAGGCAACCCTGATGGTGTTTGTCATGGTTATTTTTATTGCCCTATTTTTATGGTTGATCGATACAGGCTTAAGTGCGCTTGTGCAGCAGGTGATCTAGATGGCGAAGCAGTGGTTTGCAGTGCAGGTTTATTCTAACTTTGAAGATAAAGTTGAAAGAATGCTGCGAGAAAATATTGAACGTGCAGGTCTCGAAGAGATGTTCGGCGACATTATGGTGCCGCGCGAAGAAGTCGTTGAGTTAAGAGATGGCCAGAAGGTAATCTCTCAGCGTAAGTTCTTTCCAGGTTATGTACTTGTGCAGATGGAAATGAATGATGAGACTTGGCATGTAGTAAAAGATACTCGTCAGGTTAGTGGCTTCCTTGGTTCCGGTGGCAAGCCTCGTGCAATGCCTCAGCGTGAAGTGGATTCATTAGTGCATCAGATTGCTGAGGGTATTGAGCGTCCGAAACCTAAGGTTATGTTTGATATTGGTGATGCTGTCCGTGTTATTGATGGGCCTTTTGCATCATTCAATGGTGTGGTTGAAGAGGTGATGGAAGATAAAGCGAAGCTTAAAGTTAGTGTTTCAATCTTCGGCCGTCCGACTCCTGTTGAGTTGGAGTACATCCAAGTTGAAAAAGGCTAAGGCTGTCGCTTTAGCTTCATAGATTTAACCCAGCACAGGATGTGTTGGGCTCACCGCACAGGCGGTAGCATAGTCAGGGAATTGGCGTGCGAATAAAGGTAAAAGGCAAGAGGCCTTGAAACCGGTTGGAGATAAATAATGGCTAAGAAACTCGTTAAAATTGTGAAGTTGCAGGTGCCTGCAGGCTCTGCAAACCCAGCTCCACCAGTTGGTCCTGCTCTAGGTCAGGCTGGTGTGAACATCATGGAATTCTGTAAAGGGTTCAATGCTAAGACACAGGAAATAGAAAAGGGTCTGACACTACCAGTTGTGATTAGTGTGTATGCAGACCGTTCATTTGATTTTGTAATCAAAACTCCGCCTGCATCAGTATTGCTATTGAAAGCAGCTGGTCTGAAGAGTGGTAGTGGTGAGCCCAACAAGAAGAAAGTTGGTAAAGTGACCAGCGCTCAAATTCGTGAAATTGCTGAAACTAAAATGCCGGATCTGAACTGCTACAGTGTTGAAGCTGGTATGAAAATTATTGAAGGCACCGCTGTTTCTATGGGCCTGGTAGTAGAAGGCTAAGGGGATAGATATGGCAAAATTAACTAAACGTATGAAAGCCAGTCAGGCAGTAGTTCCTGCGCAGGCTGTAAATGTAAAAGATGCTATCGATGCTGTGCTTGCACAACCAGCTACCAAGTTTGATGAATCTATAGATGTCGCTGTAAAATTAGGTGTTGATCCTCGTCACGCGGATCAGATGGTTCGTGGTTCAATTTCATTGCCACACGGCACTGGTAAAACAGTGCGTGTTGCTGTGTTTGCTAAGGGTGCGAAAGCTGAAGAAGCGACTGCTGCTGGTGCAGACTTTGTTGGTGCTGATGATCTGGTTGAAAAAGTACAGGGCGGTTTCATGGATTTCGACCGTGTTGTTGCTACCCCGGACATGATGGCACAAGTTGGCCGCCTTGGTCGTGTGTTGGGCCCACGTGGTTTGATGCCAAATCCTAAGCTTGGTACAGTAACTATGGATGTTACTAAAGCTGTTGGCGCAATTAAAGCTGGTCAGATTGAAGTGCGTGTTGATAAAGCTGGTGTTGTCCATGCTCCTATCGGTCGCCGTTCATTTGATGCTGCGAAGATCAACGATAACGTTGAATATCTGCTTTCTGAACTCAATCGCATGAAACCAGCTGTAGCTAAAGGTCGTTACATGTTAAAAATGTCTATCTCATCAACAATGGGTGCAGGCGTACGTATTGACGAGACAAGCCTTTAATAAGGTTTAACAAGTTTGGTCGGTAGTTCACTACCGGCATGTGTCTACGGACACTCAAAAAATCGACTAAACTGACGTAGCAAGTCTACGAAAGGAACGTCGAATGAACGATCCGTCCAAAACTGTCGGAATTAAGCTTAGAACAGTGAGCTTGATTTAATTGGAGAAATTCTTCCAACAGTAGATGGAGTGCAAGCCACTTGCGCGGGTCGAAAAGCAAGGGGGTAAATGTGAATAAAAATGACAAACAACGCATTGTCGAAGAACTTCACTCTGCCTGGTCCGAATCAACAGTAGGTATAGTTACACAATATCGCGGTTTGACGGTTTCTCAAATGGGAGATCTTCGTCGCAGTCTGCATGCAGCAGATGTGTCACTACAGGTGGTCAAGAACACTTTGGCTCGCCGCGCTGCTGAAGGTACGGATTTCAAGGTAGCTGAAGAGCTCTTCACTGGTCCAGTAGCAATTGCATATGGTAATGATCCGGTAGGTATGGCAAAAGCCATCTCCGAATTTTCCAAAAAGCATGAGCTATTTGAGATCAAAGGTGGAGTACTCGATGGTAAAATGGTTGATGTTGCCGGTGTAAATGCACTAGCGAGTCTTCCATCACGCGAAGTTTTACTCGCCAAAATGCTGGGAAGCATGCAATCACCAATTTCCGGATTCGTCCGTACATTGGCAGAAGTACCTGCATCTTTCGTACGTACATTGGCAGCCATTCGCGATCAGAAAGAAACCGCTTAATCGAAACTGCGCCACAAGCGCTAAAGTCGATAGCTGTACAAACATTTATCACTAACTTATTAAACTAATAGCACAAGGAGCTAAACAAAATGGCAATCACTAAAGATGAACTAATCTCTGCAATCGAAACAATGACCGTACTGGAACTGTCTGAGCTGGTAACAGCATTGGAAGACAAATTCGGTGTTTCTGCTGCTGCACCTGTAGCTGTAGCTGCTGGTCCTGCTGCTGGTGGCGAAGCTGCTGCTGCTGAACAGACTGAATTCAACGTTGTACTAGCCTCTGCAGGCGAAAAGAAAATTCAGGTAATTAAAGCAGTTCGTGAAATCACTGGCTTGGGCTTGAAAGAAGCTAAAGCAGTAGTTGATGGCGCACCAGGCAACGTTAAAGAAGGCGTTTCTAAAGATGAAGCAGAAGACGTTAAAGCTAAATTGGAAGCAGCAGGCGCTACAGTAGAACTTAAGTAAGTTTTACTTGTTGTCCCGCTTTCACAAGCACTGAATCAGGTTGATCCCTGGTGACGAAAGTCACCGGGGATTGGCCTTTTTCGCGTTTGTGAGTTTTAAATCAGTAAATAACCAATCAATCTAAAACAGTTTATCGTTCGAGGGTATCATGGCCAAGCAAGCATCATTGAAACGTATCCGTAAGAATTTCGGCACTATCAAGTCTCCTATCGACATGCCAAACATGTTGCAGTTGCAGACTGAATCCTACCACGAGTTTGTGGGTTATGGGGAAGCGGTGAATGATTCCCGTCTATCCACAGTCTTCCAATCTGTGTTTCCAGTGCGTGATTATGGAGGCAATGCTGAATTGTCTTTTGAAGGCTTGGAATATAGCCCGCCACGTTATGACTTGGATGAATGCCGTCGTCGTGACTTGACCTTTGCCCTGCCAGTTAAAGTAAAACTACGTCTGAAAATTTTTGAGCCAGATGGTGATAAACGCAACAAACGCAAAGTGCGTGAAGTTCGTGATCAGTCTGTTTACATGGGTGAAATCCCATATATGACGGATCATGGTTCTTTTATCATCAACGGTACCGAACGTGCGATCGTATCTCAGATGCATCGTTCTCCAGGTGTGTTCTTTGATCATGATAAAGGGAAAACTCACGCCTCCGGAAAATTTCTGTTTAAAGCACGTGTGATTCCTTACCGTGGTTCTTGGCTTGATTTTGAATTTGATGCCAAAGATAAAGTGAATTTCCGTATCGATTTACGTCGCAAAATGCCATCCGGTATTTTGTTGAAAGCACTGGGTCTTTCTACCCAGGATATTCTGGATCGTTTTTATCAGCGCCGTACCTATCGTTTTAACAAGAAAGGTATCCAAGTTAAGTTTGATGCTGAGAAGTTCCTTGGAACCCGCGCTGTTACAAGTATTAAAATTGGCAGCAAAAGTATTGTCGCTGAAGGTAAAAAGTTTACCAAGATGGCAGTTAAACGCCTAACAGAAGCTGAAGTAGAATGGATTGACGTTCCACTTGAAACTGTGATTGGTGAAGTTGCTGCTGAACCAATTCTGGTTGATGGTGGCGAAATCCTTATTGATCATAATCATGAACTGACTGAAGATTCCATCTCTGCTTTGCAGGGTGCAGGCATTAAGAAGTTTGATTGTCTCTTGATCGACGCATCTGTACGTGGCCCTTGGTTGGCTGATACATTGCGTTTGGACATGGTACAGTCACGTGAAGAAGCACGTGTAGAAATTTATCGCATGATGCGCCCTGGTGAGCCACCAACGGTTGAGACTGCCAGAGCACTGTTTGAATCACTGTTCTATGATCCATCTCGTTATGACCTCTCCCGTGTTGGTCGTATGAAATTAAACTCTCGTTTGAATATCGATGATGCGGATGTACCATTGGATCAAGGTACCTTACGTGTTGAAGATATCCTGATGACTCTTGATACCTTGCTTAACCTGCGTGATGGCATTGGTGAAGTGGATGATATTGACCACTTGGGTAACCGTCGTCTGCGTTCTGTTGGTGAGTTGCTTGAAAATCAGATTCGTATCGGCCTTGTTCGTATGGAACGAGCGATTCGTGAACGTCTGACTTCCGGTGATTTGACTGAAATGATGCCGTCTGATGTGGTCAATGCAAAACCATTGATTGCGTCTGTGAAAGAGTTCTTTGGCTCTTCTCAGCTCTCTCAGTTTATGGATCAGACCAATCCGCTTTCGGAAGTGACGCATAAACGTCGTCTTTCTGCATTGGGCCCCGGTGGTCTATCACGTGAACGTGCCGGCTTTGAAGTACGTGACGTACATCCAACCCATTACGGTCGTCTCTGCCCAATTGAAACGCCTGAAGGTCCGAATATTGGTCTGATTAACTCATTGGCTACATATGCAAAAGTGAATGATTTTGGTTTCCTAGAATCACCATACCGCAAGGTTATTGATGGTAAAGTCACTAATGAAGTTGAATACCTTTCTGCTATTGATGAAGCCACTCTGGTTATTGCTCAGGCGAACGCTAAATTGGACGAAAATGGTGCTTTTACCGCTGAAATGGTTCAGTGCCGTCAGACTGGTGAATTCGTCATGACTCCGCCTGTTGAAATTAACTATATGGATGTATCCCCATCTCAGGTGGTTTCTGTTTGTGCTGGTTTGATTCCATTCCTTGAGCATGATGATGCTAACCGCGCATTGATGGGCTCTAACATGCAGCGTCAGGCAGTACCGTTGCTTCGTTCAGAAAAACCATTGGTTGGTACTGGCATGGAAGCGCCATTGGCACGTGACTCGGGTGTATCTCAGGTTGCTCGTCGTGGTGGTGTTGTTGAGCGTCTGGATGGCGGTCGTATCGTTGTTAAAGTGCATGATGATGAACAAGTTGAAGGTGAACCTGGTGTTGATATTTATCGTTTGTTCAAATATCGCCGCTCCAACCAAAATACCTGCTTCAATCAGCGTCCACTGGTTAAAACTGGTGAAATCGTAGCTAAGGGTGACATCATCGCTGATGGACCTTCTACAGATTTGGGAGAATTAGCTCTTGGCCGCAACGTATTGGTAGCACTGATGCCGTGGCGTGGTTACAACTTTGAGGATGCGATTGTCATCTCTGAAAAGATTGTAAAAGAAGATGTTTATACTTCAATTCATATTGAAGAATTTGAAGCTGTTGCACGTGATACCAAGTTGGGTGAAGAAGAGATCACTCGTGATATCCCGAACGTTGGTGAAGAAGCGCTGCGTCATTTGGACGAATGTGGTATTGCTTACATCGGTGCAGAAGTGAAGCAGGGCGATATTCTGGTGGGTAAGATTACACCTAAAGGTGAAACTCAGCTCTCTCCTGAAGAGAAACTACTGCGTGCGATCTTTGGTGAGAAAGCTTCTGATGTACGTGATACATCAATGCGCATCAAGCCTGGTAATGAAGGCGTAGTTGTTGATGTACAGGTATTTACCCGTCGTGGCGATGAGAAAGATGATCGTGCAAAAGTCATTGAAGAGAGCGCAATCGAGCAACTCTACTCTGATAAAGAAGAAGAGCGCCGTATTCTTGAAGCCAATGCTGTAAGCCGACTAGGTAGTCTGTTGTTGGGACAAACCTCAGCTCAATTTAAAGGTTTGAGCAAAGGTGAAACCATCAAGGAAACGCATATCGAAGCACTGAATCTGCGTGATCTATCTGGTGTTTCTGTCGATGATGATGCTATCAATGAACGTGTTGCAGAAATTCATGAGTCCATGGATAAAGAGCGCGCGAAACTGGAATCACGTTTCGAAGAAAAAGTAGCTAAAGTTCGTGAAGGTTCTGAATTGAAACCTGGCGTCATTAAGGTTGTTAAGGTTTTCGTTGCTGTGAAACGTAAACTTCAGCCGGGTGATAAGATGGCTGGTCGTCATGGTAATAAAGGTGTTATTTCGGTCATCGTACCAGAAGAAGATATGCCTTATACCGAAGATGGAACGCCAGTTGATATCTGTTTGAACCCACTGGGTGTACCGTCACGTATGAATATCGGACAGATTTTTGAAATTCATATGGGCTGGGCTGCAAGTGGTTTAGGTAAGAAAATTGAAGGCATGCTGCGTGAAAATGTAGAGCATGATGAGATGAAAGGTTTCTTGCTTGATGCCTATGATGAAGATAAGTCAGCTTGTAAAGATATTGCAGCCATGGATGACGAGTCTTTGACTGAATTAGCTACTAACCTGAAAGGTGGTATTCCAATTGGTACACCTGTGTTTGATGGTGCCAAAGAACATCATATTTCTCGTATGTTAAAATTGGCTGGACTTCCTGAAACGGGCCAAACCACATTGTATGATGGACGCACAGGTGAAGCATTTGATCGTCCTGTCACTATTGGTCATATGTATATTATCAAACTGCATCATCTGGTTGATGAGAAGATTCATGCACGTTCGACTGGTCCATATTCATTGGTTACTCAGCAGCCATTGGGTGGTAAAGCCCAGTTCGGTGGTCAGCGTTTTGGTGAGATGGAAGTTTGGGCGCTTGAAGCTTATGGCGCGGCTTACACTTTGCAGGAGATGCTGACTGTGAAGTCGGATGATGTGCAGGGACGAACCAAAATGTACGAATCTATTGTACGTGGTGATATGTCGTTTGATGCAGGAATTCCTGAATCATTCAATGTGATGACCAAAGAACTGAATGCACTGGGTATTGATCTCTCTATGGTCAAGAAACCTAGCGAAACTGAAGGAGAATAAGTCATGCAAGAACTTCTCAGAATGTTCCAGAAGCCGTCGAGCATCGAAGATTTCGATGGTCTGCGTGTAGGGCTTGCAAGTCCTGAAAAAATCCGTTCTTGGTCTTATGGCGAAGTTAAAAAGCCTGAAACCATCAACTATCGTACGTTTAAACCCGAACGTGATGGTCTTTTTTGTGCCAAAATTTTTGGCCCGATCAAAGATTACGAATGTTTGTGTGGTAAATATAAACGCCTGAAACATCGTGGTGTTGTATGTGAAAAATGTTCGGTTGAAGTTATTCAATCCAAAGTTCGCCGTGAGCGCATGGGTCATATTGATCTGGCTTCACCAGTTGCGCATATCTGGTTCCTGAAAAGTCTTCCATCCCGTATTGGTCTATTGCTGGATAAAACACTGAAAGAACTAGAGCGTATCCTCTATTTCGAATCTTACATTGTTCTTGACCCTGGTTTGACTAGTTTGGAACAGTTCCAGCTGATGACCGAAGAAGAATATATTGAAGCATTTGAAGAGTATGGTGAAGAATTCCGTGCCGGTATGGGTGCTGAAGCACTGCAGGAAATGCTCAAAGATATTAATCTGGAAGAAGAGCGTCAGTCATTGCGTGCTCAAATTCTGGCTACTAAAGCGGTCACTAAGCTCACCAAATTAACCAAGCGTCTCTCTACTGTTGAAGCGATGCTGGGTTCAGGTAATCGTCCAGAATGGATGGTCTTGAATGTGATTCCGGTACTACCACCAGAAATTCGTCCGCTGGTGCCATTGGATGGTGGCCGTTTTGCTACCTCTGATTTGAATGATTTGTATCGTCGTGTGATCAACCGTAACAATCGTCTGAAGCGTTTGTTGGAATTGAATGCACCTGAAATCATTACCCGTAATGAAAAGCGTATGCTACAGGAGTCTGTTGACGCGCTGTTCGATAATGATCGCCGTTCTAAACCAATCACTGGTAACAACCGTCGTCCGCTTAAATCACTCTCTGATGTGATCAAGGGTAAACAGGGTCGTTTCCGTCAGAACTTACTTGGTAAACGTGTGGATTATTCCGGTCGTTCGGTGATCGTTGTTGGTCCTGATTTGAAACTGCATCAGTGTGGTTTACCAAAGAAAATGGCACTGGAGTTGTTCAAGCCGTTTATCTATAACAAACTTGAAATGCGAGGTTTGTCGAACACTATTAAAGCTTCGAAGAAGCTGGTTGAGCAGGGTATTCCAGAAGTTTGGGATATTTTGGCAGAAGTTATTCACCAGCATCCGGTTATGCTTAACCGTGCACCAACACTGCATAGACTTGGTATTCAAGCCTTTGAACCGATTCTGATTGAAGGTAAAGCGATTCAGTTGCATCCATTGGTTTGTACTGCATTCAATGCCGATTTCGATGGCGACCAAATGGCAGTTCACGTACCTTTATCCATTGAGGCACAGACTGAATGCCGTGCATTGATGATGGCCTCTAATAACGTATTGTCTCCTGCTACTGGTAAACCGGTTATCGTACCAACACAGGATATGGTTTTGGGTATCTATTATCTGACCCGCGAGCGCCCATTTGAAAAGGGTGAGAATATGGTGTTCTCTTCTCCTGAAGAAGTGTTACGCGCCATGGATGCAGGTTCTGTTGCTCTGCATACACGAATCGTCTGTCGTATTCGTGGCACCCGTGAAAATACCACAGTTGGTCGTGCTATTCTTTCGACTGTACTGCCGGATGAAATGCCATTCTCAAGCGTTAACCGTGTGTTGACCAAGAAAGATGTGGCTGGCCTAATCGAAGATTGTTACCGCGTTGCTGGAAATAAAGCGACGGTATTGTTAGCTGACCATTTGAAAGTATTGGGTTATACCTATGCAACTATCTCTGGTGCTTCATTCGCATTGTGCGATGTGGTGGTACCTGACAGTAAAGTACCAACCGTTGCAGCAGCAGAAGCAGAAGTGACTAAAGTACAGAAGCAGTATGCTGATGGTCTGATCACTGCTGGTGAACGCTACAATAAGGTTGTCGATTTATGGACGCATACCACTGAAAAAGTTGCTCGTGCTATGATGGATAACTTGTCGACTGAAACCATGAGCAGTGCTGATGGCACACAGACTGAAGAAGCCAAAACATTTAACCCGGTTTATATGATGGCCGACTCCGGCGCTCGTGGTTCGGCTCAGCAGATTCGTCAGCTGGCCGGTATGCGTGGTTTGATGGCAAAACCAGATGGCTCCATTATTGAAACACCTATTACAGCAAACTTCCGTGAAGGTTTGACCATTCTACAATACTTTATCTCTACCCATGGTGCACGTAAGGGTCTGGCAGATACGGCACTGAAGACAGCGAACTCAGGTTACTTGACTCGTCGTCTGGTTGACGTGGCGCAAGATGCTGTGGTGCGTATTCAGGACTGTGGTACAGATGGCGGTGTTACTCTGACAGCTCTTGTTGAGGGTGGTGAAGTGATTGAGCCGTTGTATGAACGTGTTCTTGGTCGTATCCTGTTAGAATCTGCATGTGACCCTATATCCGGTACTGAAATTGCTCCAGCAGGTGCGATGGTTAACGAAGAACTAGCCGATATGATTCATGATGCAGAAGTTGAATCTGTACGTATTCGTTCAGTACTGACTTGTGAAGCTGAAGATGGTGTTTGTGCCAACTGTTATGGCCGCGATCTTGGTCATGGTACTCCGGTAGGTATTGGTGAAGCTGTTGGTGTTATCGCAGCACAGTCAATTGGTGAGCCGGGTACACAGCTTACCATGCGTACTTTCCATGTTGGTGGTACAGCATCACGTTCTGCTGAGCAGGCTGCTGTTGAAGCCAAATTTGGTGGTATAGCTAAACTGGAAGCGGCGATTACAGTAACCGATTCACATGGTGCTGAGATTGTTATTAACCGTCATACCGAAGTCATTATCAATACAAGCAATGGTAAAGAGATGGAACGTCATCGTATTCCATATGGTGCACATCTGTTGATCAAAGATGGAACAACGCTCAAACCTGGCGCAAAATTGGCTGAATGGGATCCATATACCATGCCATTGATTGCTGAAACTGATGGTCGCATTCGTTTCGTCGATCTGGAAGAAGGCATCACCATGCGTGAGCAGTCTGATGAAGTGACAGGTTTGTCCAGCCGCATCGTTACACAGCAGGCAGATACACGTAAGGATGCGTTGCGCCCTCAGATTCATCTGGTTGATCCTAAAGATCCAGAAGGTGATCCGATTGTATTGGCTCGTACCAATACACCGGCACGTTACTTCCTGTCTCCAGGCGCGATTTTGAATGTTGAGAATGAAACTGAACTAAAAGCTGGTGAAGTTTTGGCTCGCATTCCACGTGAAGCTGGCAAGACCAAGGATATTACCGGTGGTCTGCCACGCGTTGTTGAGCTGTTCGAAGCCCGTAAACCTAAAAATCTGGCATTCATCGCCGGTGCTGATGGTGTGATTTCGTTTGGTAAAGATATTCGTGGTAAACGCCGTGTGTATGTTGATCCGGCCGATGGTTCTGATCAGCTTGAATATCAGATTCCTAAGGGTTCTCAGATCCTGGTTCAGGAAGGTGACCGCGTTCGTCGTGGTGAGCGTCTGATGGAAGGTTCTCCAGCTCCTCAGGATATTCTGAAAGTCTTGGGTGTTGAAGCGCTATCCAACTACCTAACTGATGAGATTCAAGAGGTTTACCGTCTACAGGGTGTGAAGATCAACGATAAACATATCGAAGTGATTGCACGTCAGATGATGCGTAAGGTTCAGATCAATGATCCGGGTCAATCGCAATACGTTGCTGGTGAGCAGCCAGTGCGTAAACACGTATTGCAGGCGAATCGTAAACTGGTTGCAGCAGGCAAAGCTCCGGCAACATTCGAACCGATCCTGTTGGGTATCACCAAGTCCTCCTTGAATACTGAGTCGTTCATCTCAGCGGCTTCATTCCAGGAAACTACACGTGTGATCACTGAAGCTGCATTGGCAGGTAAAGTCGATTGGCTAACTGGCCTGAAAGAGAATGTGATTCTTGGTCGTCTACTACCTGCTGGTACTGGCCTTGCATCTCGTTCTGCACCAAGACCAGACTCAGGTGATAGTGCTGAAGAGATTATCGAAGTAGCACCTGATGCGGATATCCTGGAAGAGTTGGGGCAAGTGATTGATGATGTTGATCCAAGTAATACGGTCAGTATCGAAGACGCAGCTTAAGTTTCAACTTAAGTAAGTAATACAAAAAAGGGTGCTTTAGGGCACCCTTTTTTTGTGCCTGCTGAATATCTTTAAGCTTCATTTAGATCTGAATTTGAAGCGCTGAAATTTGGTAGCATTTCGATATGTAAGGTTGATTGAAGAGTTATAATAGGGCTTGTATAGCTGTTTGAGGGAAGGCCGTTGGTTAGAAGCAGTATCAGAGCCTGAGTTATAGGGGCTCTATGTGGATTCGTTTGACTCTGAAAGAGGAGTAGTTGTACCTGCTGCCGTTTTCGCACAGCCTTTTATATTGTCAGGCATACACTATTTGCATTAAAAAAGGGCGCATAAGCGCCCCTAATGTTTTTAGATGCTGCTATATTATGCCAATTTATCATCCGCAACATGGTAACGCGGGTCTTCTTTAATATTGACTTCGACGAGGTCACCAGCAGTCGTTAATAGCTTGGTACATTCTGAACTCAAATGGATCAGGTGCAGATGTTTGCCGGCTTTTTTATAACGTTCAGCCAGGTTATCAATGGCTTCAATAGCGGAGTGATCGGCGAGGCGAGACATGGCACAATCAATATAGACTTCTTCAGGGTCATTCTCTGGGTCAAACAACTCACCGAAGCGATGAACTGAGGCAAAGAATAAGGGGCCATGTACTTTATGAACTCTTGAGCCGTCTGTGCGATCTTCTGTCGTAATGTAGATATGGCGAGCCTGTTTCCATGCAAAAACCAGCGCTGTGGCGATTACACCAACGATGACAGCCGTCGCCAGGTCAGTGAATACGGTAACGACCGCAACGAGGATGCCGACAAAAGCATCTTCATGTGGGACTTTATTGAGAAGGTTAAAGCTGCCCCATTCAAAGGTGCCGATCACAACCATAAACATTAGGCCAACCAGTGCAGCAACAGGTACCAATGCAATCAGATCAGACGCAAACATGATAAAGATAAGTAGAAAAAGAGCCGCAGAAATGCCGGATAGATTACGTAGACCGCCAGAGGAGACATTGATCATGGTTTGTCCAATCATGGCACAACCACCCATACCACCAAAGAAGCCGTTGATGGTGTTGGCCAGGCCCTGTCCCATGGATACGCGATTACCATGGCCACGTGTGTTGGTCATTTCATCGACAACTGTCATGGTAAGGAGTGATTCAATCAGACCGACACCGGCCAAAATTATGGCATAAGGCAGAATGATGTAGAGCGTTTCCAGGGTGAACGGTACCTCTGGAATATGCAAAGTTGGAAAACCACCACTAATATCAGCGATATCTCCGACTGATTTGGTATCCAAACCACCAAAAATAACGATGGCACTGATAGCGATAATAGCAGCCAGGCCAGCTGGTATTGCGCGAGTGATTTTTGGTAAGAAATACATAATAGCCATGGTCAATAAGACCAGCCCAAGCATGGTGAACAGAGGATTACCACCGAGCCAATGCATCACACCATCAGCCCCCTCAACTTTGAAGTGATCCATTTGAGCCAGAAAAATCACGATAGCTAAACCATTCACAAAACCAAGCATAACCGGATAGGGAACCATACGAATGTATTTACCAAACTTGGCTGCACCAAACATCATTTGAAACAAACCAGTCAAAATAATAGTGATAAAGAGATATTCAACACCGTGCATCGCAACAAGAGAGACCATAACAACCGCCATGGCACCTGTAGCGCCTGAGATCATGCCCGGACGCCCGCCCACAAGTGACGTAACCAAACCCATCATAAAGGCTCCATAGAGGCCAACCAATGGGTTCACACCAGCAACAAATGCAAAGGCAACGGCTTCGGGCACCAGTGCAAAGGCAACGGTTAGGCCAGAAAGAACATCATCTTTGGTTTTGGCGGCATGGTCATAATAGAGTTGAAACATGTAAACTCCTCGTCAATCTTGGGGCCAGCATGCTAGTGCAGAGGCGTGGTAGCGCAAGGCGTAAACATTGATCCTGCTATTTAGAATAGAATTTTAAATTAACTTGCTGCACTATTGCTTATATGTCGATAAAAAACCTTGAACATAAACGTATCCTGTTAACCCGTGCAGAGGAGTGTTTGCCGGCATTGGATGCTTCCGTGCAGGCAAGAGGTGCACAGCCTTTTCATCTTCCCTGTTTAGGCGTTGAAGCGATATATGAAACCTTACTTGAAGCGATGTCATCACTTCACGCCTATAGTGATGTTGTGTTCACCAGTACCAACGGCGTAAATGTACTCAAGGAAGCGATGGATAGTCAGGGCTTCTGCATAAAGAATATGTTAGAGGGTAAACGGATTGCAGCAGTTGGACAGGCAACAGCAGATGCTTTGCGACGACATGGCGTAAACGTTGATATTATCCCCTATATATCATCACAAGATGGTTTGCTGGCGGCTTATGGCGTACATGGTCTGCCCCGCTCGCTGCTGTTTTTCCGCGCTGAAGAGGGGCGTGATACGCTTAGTTCTGTCTTAGAATCAAAAGGTGTGCAGGTGACGATGGTGTTTACATATCGCACCATTTGCCCACAAACTGAGGCCGCTGAGGTTATTCAGTGCGTCCAGAAAAATGAGATTGATGCAGTATTGCTAGGTAGTCCGAAAACGGCCCGCTATTACATTCGACGTGTAGGTTCTCTTGTTCTTGCGGATCAACCAGTAGTGGCTGTGATCTCTGAATCAATGGCGGTGGCAGTGCGAAGTCTGGGCTTGAGCGTGCAGGTTGTTGCTAAACGCGCTAGTTTTGAGGCTATGCTCGACGCTTTAGACGAGTATTTTGAAAGCCACCCTTCCTGATGGAGTCTTTGTATGTCCCTGCTACCTGATTTAACTGTTCGTCCGCGCCGCTTGCGCGCTAATGCAACGATGCGCCGCATGGTGCGTGAAACCAGCCTGTCGGTGGACGATCTGATTTATCCGCTGTTTGTTGATGAAGCGATTACTGAATCTATTGAAGTAGTAAGTATGCCAGGTGTATGGCGTATTCCGCTTTCACAGGTAGGTACGGTCGTCAAAGAGGTGCAGGCACTGGGTATTCCGGGGGTGATTTTATTCGGTATTCCAGCTGAAAAAGATGCGATTGGTTCATCCGGTTGGGATGATAGTGGTATTGTGCAGCAGGCTATTCGAGCGGCTAAGCAGGCGTGTCCTGATATGAGTGTGATTGCCGATACCTGTTTCTGTGAATATACCGACCATGGTCACTGTGGTGTGTTGTGTGGTGAAGAGGTGGATAACGATGCCACGCTGGCCAATCTGCAAAAAGAAGCGGTTTCTTATGCTCAAGCCGGTGTCGATATCGTCGCGCCATCGGGGATGATGGATGGTACCATTGCTGCAATACGCAGCGCCTTGGATGCCGCTGGCTTTACACAGATTCCGATTATGTCCTATGCCGTTAAATATGCTTCGGGTTATTTTGGACCGTTCCGTGATGCAGCTGATTCAGCACCAAGTTTTGGTGATCGCGCCACTTATCAGATGGATCCGGCTAATCGTCGTGAAGCTTTGAAGGAAGCCGAGTTAGATGTCAAAGAAGGTGCTGATATGCTGATGGTTAAGCCGGCACTGGCTTATATGGATATTATCCGAGAAGTGAAAGATGCCACACAACTGCCGATGGCGGTTTATAATGTGTCGGGTGAATATGCTATGGTTAAAGCAGCAGCAGCGAACGGCTGGATTGATGAGAAACGTGTGGTGCTGGAAACGATGCTTAGTTTTAAGCGTGCGGGTGCAGATCTCATTCTTACCTATCATGCCATGGATGTGGCACGTTGGTTGCGAGAAGACGGGCTTAATGAGGCTTAATTGTCATGAGTGACACGATTGCCAAGGCGGGCGATGATAAAGTGATTGATAAGCAGATTGACGAATCCATTGAAGAAATTGAAGCAGAGATAGCTGCAGGCAAGGGGCGTGATAAAGCGGCTGCAAGCAAAGCTGTTAAGCCCAAAACATCGAAGCTCGGCTTCTATCTTTTGATGCTGCTGTTGTTTGTCGCAGCTATTATTGGTGGTCTAACATTAACGGGCCAACTGCGGCCATTCTATGATGCGTTCACAGGTGATGTGGGCAGCACGGTGGCTGTAAAGGCTGAAGTTACTGAGCGAGCCGAGGTTCCTCAAAGTCAGCCGGATCCCATAGTTCGTTCACCTCAAACAAAGAAATTGGCACAACAGCCTACGTCTGTCGCAGAGAATCAGGCTGTAGCCATAGTTCCGGCAGATATAACACGAAATAAACTGGCGATTGATCAAGCACTGGAGCGTCAAGCCAGCAATCAGCTTAATGATCTGCTGATCAGTATGGAGAGCTTACGCACTGTACTGGGGAGTTTGGAAGAATCACAAAAGGCATTGAAGAGCAGTTTAACTGAGCAACAGCGAGTGAATTTGCAGGCGCGTTTGCGTTGGATCGCTGATCCGGATAGTCGTTTGCCTCAGATGCAGCTGGCGTGGGAAGAGATTGCTCTATTACCAGGTTTGACTGAACAGCAACTACAGCAGGCTGCTGATATGCATGCCTTGGCTCGCACTAATGTGCAAAGGCTTAAGCGGTGGAAGGGTAATCTGCATAAATGGGCGGATGCTTTAACCACTCCAATCCATAAAAACATTTTACCGCAGCCTGAACATCCATGGTTAGCCTGGATCGTCGGTCAGTTCCAATTGCGTCAGGCACCTTCGGATGAAGCACGTCATCTGGCCGACTTGAGAGGTCGACTACTCGATGCTTCGCGTCAGCTGACATTGGAGTTATGGCCACATCAAGGGCCATGGCAGAGCCTGCATGCAGAGCTGTTATTGCAAGTTAAAGCGATGCAAGATCGTGATGCTGATCTTAAGGTTGAAATGGGTCTACCGGCCGACTTTACAGCGGTCCAGAATGATATCACCGCGCTAAGGCAGACCGCACTTCAGTGGGCCGATGAGGTTCAACAAGGAGATGTCGAAGGTGGCGAAGTTCAGCAGGAGGGGATGTTATGAGAATAATATTGGCACTCATCGCTGTTCTTGCGATCAGTATTTCGCTGATTGTATTCCCTGATATTGCTGATCAGGCGCTACGGGTCGAAGCGTTTGGGTGGATGTTTGAAACGCGGCAGGGTGCATTCATTGTCGCTTTGTTAGCATTACTCTTTGCGCTTTGGTTGGTGCGAAGTTTGCTCAGTGCTCTATTGGCAGGGCCAGGTGTGGCATGGCGCTCATTACGTATGGGCAGCCGTAAGCGTCGTGAAAAGAGTCTGAAAGAGGCATTGGCTCAATGTCTGGATCAACGAGGTGACGCTGGCATCAAGGCATTTAAACGTAGTAGAGGCCTTTTACCTAGCTGGGGGCTGGATATGTTGCGCACATTGGCAACACCTGCACATAGGCAGCCGACGCCGGCCGATCAACTGGCTAAAGATCCGTTAAATATGGTTTTGGCAGCGCGTATAGCGACCAATCCGCATGCCCATTCGAAGTCTGATTTGGCCAATCGAAAAGCACATTTGGACGCATGGTTGGCGGCACATCCCGGTGCCCCGCTTGCGGTCAGCCGCATGGCCGATCTGGTGGAAGAAGAGGGTGATTGGCTGAAATGCGTTGAACTGCTTGAGGCAGAGCTGAAGCACGGGCATCGCTCTGCGCAATCACTACAGCCACGTCTCGTGCATGCTTACCTTGAGCTAAGTAAACAAGACCCTGAAAATGCCGTGGTATTTCTAAAAAAAGCATATCAGTTAGAAGTAGAAAATGAGGAGCTGTTGCTGGCATACGGTGCTGCTTTGCTTGCTTCTGATGATGCAAAAACAGCTCAGCGCATGTGGTCAGATCATCTGCAGCGTATTAGCAGTGACAGTATTGCCGCAGCTTTGCTGGAGTTGCTACTGCGTGATGATGCCATGCGCGCTTATCGTAAAATGGAAGCTAAAAAAGAGAGTGCAATGAATGATGCACAGCGCTGGTTGCGTGCCGAGCTGGCTCATGCAGCGCATCTCGATGGTTTGGCATTTGAACAGATGCAAAAGTTGGCCGATGAAAGCTCTGGTTCGAAGGCATGGCAAAGCCTTGGCTGCTGGTATCAGGCTATCTCGAAACATGAAAAAGCTGCGGCTTGTTTTAGAGCCGCCTGTGAGAGCAATAGCTAGCTAGCTCAGAAGCTCAACGCTAATTCAGAGATCAAACCTCCCAGCTTTTAAGCTGTGATGAGAGTATTACGATATCTCATGGCATAGGAATGTGTTCATAAATTTAAAGCAAAACAAACTCAACTTGTGAATTAAGTTTGTTGAATACGCTTAATTAGCTTGGAGCTGGAATAGCCTTCTACGAAAGGGATGATCAGCACTTCGCCACCACTACTGCGAACTTCAGGGGCACCAACAATATCATTAGCCTGGTAATCCCCCCCCTTAATAAGGATGTCAGGCATTAAGCTTGTGATAAGGTTTAGTGGGGTATCTTCTGAAAAAGGCACAACCAGATCCACGGCGCGAAGAGCTGCCAGCATAATGCTGCGATCCTTCAATGGGGAGATAGGGCGTGTGTTTCCCTTTAGGCGACGTATGGAATCATCATCGTTGAGGCCGATAATGAAGATGTCACCATGGACAGCTGCTTTTTCCAGGTAATCAATGTGGCCCGGATGCAATAGATCGAAGCAGCCATTGGTAAATACGATTTTTTTACCTTCTGACTTCCATACTTCAACCTGTTTTATAGCTTCGAGAAGAGCGCTTTGATGCGACACTGGAGAGTGACTCACGAGCCGTTGGGTTGTTCAGTACCGGATTGCATCATATCGACAATAGCTGTGACACCCTCTGTTTTGCGAGCAATATCCTTGGCGCGTTGACGTTCAACCAGCTTATGCACAATGCCTTGCAAATAGACTTTACCGTTCACTGTCTCGACATGAATTTTATAACCGGATACTAGTTTATCATTCCAAAACTGTCGTTTTATATCGGTGGTAATCCAGCTATCAGACATGATGGTCTTTAATTTTGGTTTACCGATTTCAAGTTTGTTATTTACTTTCACAACACCGTTTACCTGTTTGGTGATATAAATAGCACGCTCAATATGCATTTTGCTTGGCAAGCTTCCGATTAAAGTAACCTGGCCATTGAATACTTCAACGCTGATCCAGCGTGAAGGCATGTCTCGCTCGGCAAGAAGCCGGGCATCAATTTTGGATGCGATGATATTATCATCAAACAGCCGCCCAATAGTACGTTCATCTTGAACAGTATTACCAACCGTAGCAACGCCACCAACGATAGCGCTGGCTAAACAGCCGGATAAAGAGAGTAAGATAAAGATCAAGGTGAAAAGTTTTAGCAAAGGCATCAAAGCTCCTGTTTATCTGTTTATAATGAAATAGCTTTATCAAGTAATGTGAATGATTACATCACTTCATCACCCAGGACTTCCAATACCGAGGCGAACAGTAAGGGGAGAAGAATTTCATCTGGGCCAGAGAGCCAATATCCAGCCCCCTTGGGCATGGAAAGTCGGGTGACGACATCTGTAATGGCGGCAGAGCTGGCGGCTGGGTCAATCACTGCAGTGGTGACAGCTTCGACTGTTTTGCCGACATTGCGGGCGGCATCAACGGCTTGCAACAGCACGCGTGGCATGATGACGCTGGAAGCAATATTAATGACAACGCCATGGCTGGATTCTGCCATCATGCCTGCGAGCAATCTGAAATCTCTGATACTGGTTTCCCCCAGCGCTTCACCGCGTGCAGCAGGGTGGAAACAGAAAGCGTCAGCTCCAATGGCAGGATGCACTGAAACAGGAACGCCATAACGGAATGCCGTGGCTAGGACGCTATGATCAAGATGTTCAAACTCAGAGTCGTTCAAGCGCTTACCTACGCTGTTGCCAATGCCCCAATTTTCAAGAGCGCCGCAATTGATGGCATCGTTAATCAAGCAGCCAGTCTCTTCAGTAATGCAATAACGTCCGTCACTGAGTTCACGTTCGCGAGCTGTGACTGTGCGACCTGACATGGCAATTTCAACATCCTGTTCAAGTGCGGCACCCGTGATTGCCAGCCCTGAAATGATCTTTTGTTCAATCAAACGGCAGATCAATGGCCCTAAACCGGCATCGAGTACATGGCCGCCACAGGCGAGAATAATGGCATGTTTGTTACGGTAGGCTGATACCATGGCATCACGTAAACGAAACAGGTCGCCGGCACAGCCGAGGTTCGGCAGACTACAAAGGAAGTCTTCTAGGCTGCTGCCTGCTTTGTAAGGTGCTCCGAAATCTTTGCTATCACTGTCAACTTTACGTTGAGCCAGTGGTACGGTTTTAAGCTTTTTCAAAGATAGGGGTTTGATGGTCATTTTGTGCCTCCAAACATTTTTTTATCGATCAGTGTACAGAGAATATGCAGGCAAGTGATGTGCATCTCCTGAATTCGCGCGGTGGAAGGGTGGTTAATATTAAGGTGATTGTTGACGTGGCGGCTCTGTCCAAGAACGCCACCATCATGGCCGCCTGTCAGGGCGATGGTTTGCATATTGCCTGTACTGGCCGCTGCTGCAGCGAGAACTACATTTTCAGAATTACCGCTGGTTGAAATCGCCAGTAGGAGATCGCCTGGGCGTCCGAGTGCTTCCACCTGGCGGGAAAAAACCTGTGCAAAAGAGAAGTCATTGGCGATGCTAGTAATAACAGATGCATCGTGGGTCAGTGCAACCGCTGCTAATCCAGGTCTGTTTATTTCAAAGCGATTGACCAATTCAGCCGCAAAATGTTGTGCATCGGCAGCTGAACCACCATTGCCGCAAGCCAGTATTTTGCCGCCACGTTGGAGGCATTGGATCATCACGGTGGCGGCATCGAGTAAGGGTTCAGTAAGCTCAGCCATGCATTGCTGGCGCAATGCTATGCCATCTGCAAAAGCCTGCTGAATCAATGCCTGTGAATCTGTTTGTGTAGAGTCTGTCTGTTTGGGCACAACCGCTTCAGAACTCACCTGATAATATCCTCCATATGCTCAATGCGGGGTGAAACCCACCGAGGCAAGCCGATTCTAGGGGTGAGGATCATTAAATCAAAGCGGCACTGTAAATGGGAGTAATCCGGATGGATACTTAACCAGGTTTCAGCCGCTGATTGTAAACGGGAACATTTATCCGGGTGTAGGGCCAGAAGAGCAGATTCACGCGACTTATGTGCTTTGACTTCGACAAATATCAGCAGCTCATGGCGCAAGGCAATAATATCAAGTTCACCGCGACCGAGGCGAACATTGCGTGCTAAGATGCTGTAACCTCTGTGTTGCAGATAATGGGCTGCGTGTTCTTCACCGCTTTGCCCCTTTTTTGTGCTCACGAGAGAGGTGTGATCATGCGCTTCTACTTAATTATTGGCTGTGATCAGCGCATAAGCTCGTGATTTGGCAATGCCGAGCATATTTGCGATAGCTTTAGCGCGAGCTGAAGGTGGCAGAGCCTGCATGGCAGGGCTGGCAAGACATTCGAGAATGTTCTGGTCGGTCAGTTCGATGGCTGTTTCAGTGGCAGGGCCAATGAGCAGGACAATTTCACCACGTGGCGTCTGTTCTTCAAAATGGGCGATGAGTTCACTACTTGTACCTGCCACAAACTCTTCAAACATCTTGGTAAGTTCGCGCGCTACAACAAGCTCCCGTGTTGCATCCATGCAATCTTGAATGTTGTGCAGTGTGGCTAGCAGTCGGTGCGGTGATTCCAATAAAACGATGGTTTCGTCGGATCCATTGATACGGTTTAATGCTTGTTGACGGGCTTTTCCACTGCGAGGTAAAAAACCTGCAAAACGGAAATGATCGGTGGGTAGCCCTGCGGCACAGAGCGAAGTGAGTACACTGCTGGCACCAGGTATGGGGACGATACGAATGTTCTTAGCACGTAAACCACGTACCAGTCGATAACCGGGATCAGAAATTAACGGTGTGCCCGCATCTGAAATAAGCGCGATATTTTCACCCTTTTGCAGGCGAGGCAGCAGTGAATCTATCATAGCTTCCTCATTGTGTTCATGCACTGCGATCATTGAGGTTGTGATACCATAGTGCTGCAAAAGTTTACGGCTGGTGCGCGTATCTTCAGCGGCAATGATGTGGGCGGTTTTCAATGTTTCGACGGCGCGGTAAGTCATATCGGAGAGATTTCCAATAGGAGTGGCGACGACGAATAGTTGGCCGCATGTCGATTGATGTTTAGGCTGCGAATCCATGTTGTGGACACGTTATCTTCCTACCCTGCCGGCTGCAATGCCTATTATGTTGCTGGCAACAATTGGCGGGCTGTTATTTCTTAGCGGCTGCCAGCCTAAAACACCAATTGAGACAGTCATAGATCGTGCTGAACCGCTCTCTGAGGCTACACCTCATATGCAACAAGCGCCGGATAGTGTATCCGAAATTCGGGAGTTGATGCAGCTGGCGCGCGATGGCGGTGATATCGATCTTATTTTTCAAGAGCTGGAACGATTGATGCTGGACCCTTCTACGGTTGTGCATCAGGAAGCAGCCTTTCGCAGAGCTCAATTGCTGCTGGCGGGTAATATTCGCGATGCAGCTTACATCATGCAGGAGACGATGAAGATTTATCCGGAGCATGCTTTAGTGCCGTATGCGCATGTCTGGTTAGCACGCTGGTGGCAGCAACGTGAAGAGGCTGGTCAGGCTCTCAATAGCTTGGGTCAGGCCTTGGTTCATTCTAGATTAACGCGTGAATTGGTCGATGAAGTATTCGATATTGGCCCTGCTATTGTACAAGAAGCAGATGAACGTGAGGCAGTGAATTGGCTGCTGGCAGCGGCTCAGATTGATGCGGCTGGACGCGATAGCTGGCTGCGCATGGCTGCTCGGCGGGCTTCACTGGATACCATTGAACAGTTGATGAGGAATGGTTCTTTATCGGTTGAGGTTTTACCTGCTTTTTCACTCTATGCCGGACGAGCGCATTTAATGAGTGGAGATATGGTTGCCGTGAGCAAAATTGCGAATCTTCTGTCTACGCTAATACCTGGCAGTCAGGAGAGTCTACAGTTGCAGGCCTGGGCAGCTGGAGAAATCAGCGCAGCAACGATTGGTGTGATGTTGCCGTTGACGGGTAAATATGCGCGTTTTGGAGAGCAGGCTTTGCGTGGAATTCGCTTGGCCCTGTCGGCACTCGAATTCGATAAATATATTACGCTGCGGGTGGAAGATACGGCTTCAGATGGGGCTATGGCCGTTAAAGCTTACCGGCAGCTGGCTGATGAGTCGGTTAATATTATTGTAGGACCGTTAATCGCTGAAACAACCGAAGCTATTGCACCTTATCTCGATCCTGCGATACCCGTTATTAGTTTGACCGGTAGAACTCACTTGGCTCACGAATCTGCAGCACTGTTTGTGCATACCCTTTCACCTTTGGCACAGATCAATGTGATGGCGAATTATGCATGGAATCATGATGTTAAAAAAATGGTGGTGATTACAGCCGATGGCGAAAGCCAGAAAGAAGCCGATATGTTTGTTGCTTCTTTTGAGTCGCTCGGTGGTGAGGTGTTGCAAACACTAGAAATGGAGCCTGGAACATTGGACTTTCGTAGTTTTTTACATCAACTGCGCTTTGAGACCGATGATGATGTTTTATTGGCCGAGTTGGATGAAGATTTAAACGTTTTCCTGCCTGAGATGGAGATGGAGATTCGCTCACCAGTGAATTTTGATGCCATGTATTTGGCATTAAATGGTAAACAGGTTGCTTTGCTGGCTGGTCAATTGGCTTATGCAGATGTTTCGGGTATTCCTCTTTATGGCAGCAGCCGATGGCAGGATGGCCATCTGCTGGATGACCGGGGGCGGTATTTGTCACGGGCACGATTCGCTACCTCGAATCTGTCAAAAAAAATGAATCATGAAGACCCGGTGATTCGTCAGTTTAATGTTGCCCATCGCAACACCTGGGGTAATGAGAAAACATCTCAATTGATGAGTCTTGCATACGATACGATGCGCATTGCGACGATGATGACCAGTCGTTTAGGCTTGGAAAAGCATGCTCTTTTCCAGGAGCTGCGGGACCCCGATGGTTTTCCTGGTATGACCGGTCATGTGCTGTTTGATGCCTCGGGCATTGGTCAAAAACAGTTGGATATTTTTAGCATAAAAAAGGGAAAAATTGTTCCCGCAGGATAAAGCATGTCATCTCATCTTGTGCAAGCTGATCCGTTGATACGCGAAAAAACTTCATCTGATAGAGCGGCATGCAAACAATTGCAGACCGACTATTTGATCATAGGCAGTGGTGCAGCCGGACTGTTAGCGGCAAATCGACTTGCCCAGCATGGTCGGGTACTATTGGTGAACAAGGGAAGATTTCAAGATTCCAGCACCTGGAATGCGCAAGGTGGCATTGCTGGTGTTATGTCTGACACCGACTCGATTGAATCACATGTGCAGGATACTTTGGCTGCGGGTGTAGGGCTGTGTCATGAGAAGGTAGTACGGACTATCGTGCATCATGGCTGTGATATAATTAAGGAATTAATAGAGATAGGCACCAATTTTGATGAAAAGGATGGTGCTTTGCATCTGACTCAGGAGGGGGGGCATAGCAGTCGACGTGTTGCCCATGTACAGGATGCGACGGGTCGCGCCATAGGTGAAGCACTGCTCTCACAAGTGGCGCCACAAGCCAATGTTACACGCCTAGAACAGCATACCGTTATTGACCTGATTACTTCAGAAAGATTAACCCATGGTGAGGAGAGTCGCTGTGTAGGTGCTTATGTGCTAAATCCGGATGGTGATGTAGTGACGGTCTCTGCCAGCCAGACTATTTTGGCTACGGGTGGTGTTGGCAAAGTATACCTCTATACCTCGAATCCGCATGCCGCGACGGGGGATGGTATAGCGATGGCCTGGCGTGCCGGATGTGCGATGATGAATCTTGAACATATTCAGTTTCATCCGACTTGCCTGTTTCATCGGCAGGGCTCAAATATGCTGATATCGGAAGCATTGCGGGGTGAGGGTGCTCATGTAGTAGATGCGCACGGGCGGCGTTTTTTGTTTGATTACGATGAGCGTGGTGAACTGGCTCCACGTGATATTGTTGCGCGTGCGATTGATTATGAAATAAAAAAACAGGGTGTGGATTGCATGTATATTGATGCGCGCCCATTAGGTGATGATCTTATTGGTGATCATTTCCGCAACATTCATGCGCGCTTGTTGAAGCTGGGACTGGATATGAAACAGGAGCCTGTTCCTGTCGTGCCCGCGGCTCATTATATTTGTGGCGGTGTTCAAACCGATGTGAATGGTAAAACGAATATTGAAGGGCTTTATGTGATTGGTGAGGCGGCCTGCACCGGACTGCATGGTGCCAACAGGTTGGCCAGTAATTCACTGCTGGAATGTCTGGTGATGGCTGATCATTGCGCTGCTGATGTTATTAAACAGGCCGCAGCTGCAGATTATCATATTCCGGCATGGGATGAGTCGGGTATTGTGCCTGAAACTGAGCGTATCCAGATCAAGCAAAACTGGGATGAAATTCGTGCTACCATGTCGCATTATGTTGGCATTGTTCGTTCCGATGAGAGATTGCGTCGGGCGAGGCGTCGTTTGCGTATCATTCAGGATGAGATTTCATCCTATTATTGGAAACATCCAGTCAGTCAGGATCTATTGGAGCTGAGAAATCTGGCTTTGATGGCTGAATTGATTGTGCGCAGCGCGCAACAGCGCAAAGAGTCCCGTGGTTTGCACTATTCAACGGACTATCCAGAGCGCTCAGCTAGGGTGCTAGACACTATTCTCAGGCCTGATATATAGTGTCAGAGATATGTCTGTTAGCTCAAATTGAGGGTCATGTTCAAGGTGTAGGCTTTCGTTATTATACTCAGCTTAAAGCACAGCAGTTGGGTATTCGAGGCTGGGTAAGGAATCTCCCTGATGGTAGCGTGGAGAGCTCTATTTGTGGTGACGAGGATCAAATTCAAAATATGCAGCTCTGGTTTACGCATGGGCCAAGTGGTGCCAATGTCACCAATGTTGAGTATTCGAGCAGTGGTTTAGCTGAGCGGCAGCAAGATTTTAGCGTGCGATATTGAAGGGTATAGGTATCGAGGGGTTATATGAATTTTAGTGCACAACATGATTTTGATCATGAAAGTTCTACATCGGTTGGAATATTACTCACAAACCTTGGCACGCCGGATGCACCTACAAAAAAAGCATTGCGTGCGTATCTGAAAGAGTTTCTTTGGGATCCACGTGTAGTAGAACAGCCTCGCTGGTTATGGTGGCTGGCGCTCAATGGTGTGATTCTCAATTTACGTCCTGCCAAGTCGGCAGAGGCTTATCGAAAAGTATGGACAGATGAAGGCTCGCCGCTGTTGGCGATTAGCAAAAAGCAGCGGCATAAACTCGACCATGTTTTACACCAAAAGCTTGGGGATCAGGTGCACGTTGAGCTTGCGATGCGTTATGGTAATCCGTCTATTGAGTCGGGCCTTGAAGCATTGCGAGCAAAGAATTGTAGCAAAATTATTGTTTTACCGCTTTATCCTCAATATTCAGCAACCACAACAGGCTCTACTTTTGATGCGGTGGCAGATGTGCTGAAAACATGGCGACGCATTCCCGCTCTGCAGCTGATTGATTCCTATTATGATCATCCTGCTTACATTCAGGCGCTAAGTCAGAGTGTGCAGCAATATTGGCAGCAACATGGTGAACCAGAGCGTTTGCTTATGAGCTATCATGGTATCCCTGAGCGCTATGTTAATAGTGGAGACCCTTACTCCTCTCATTGTCATAAAACTGCAAGTCTGCTGCGTGAGCGGCTTGGGCTGGGCGAAGATAGAGCTTATATGACATTTCAGTCGCGATTTGGACGGGAGCCATGGTTGCAGCCTTATACCGATTCGACGTTAAAAGCCTGGGGAGAAGAGGGGGTGTCGTCTGTAGATGTGATCTGTCCGGGATTCTCTGCCGATTGTCTGGAGACTATCGAAGAGGTTGCGATGGAGAATCGTGATTATTTCCTTGAGGCGGGAGGACAACAGTATCGTTATATCCCTGCTCTAAATGATGATGATGCTCATATTGAAGCTTTGAGTCAGATTGTGATGGATCATTTGGGTCGGTAGTCTTTTTTGTACTGTACGGGTGATTACTGTCCAATTAGGTGGACAATGATTTTATTATTGGAGTAGGGGCTAACACCCTTTCTTAAAATAACTTCGCCGATATCGCTTGCAATGAGTACATTCGCCAACTTGGCTGCAACCTTTTGGTAGTTATCATGATAATAAAAAACAGTCGTCTTCTTGGTTAGCGACATTGACGCCAGAAGCTTCGGAAACTTTGGCTTAAAACCTTTGGCTTGGATGGCATTGGTGATGCTGTGTTGTAGAGAAGGGCCCATCTGTTTTGTGTAAATATCGATATTGGCAGATGCGTTTGTTGCTGTTGATGAGCCAGCCTTGGAAGCTACGTTTTTCGGTGTTTTCTTTTTCGTAGCGTTGGCTTTGTTTATTTTTCTTTTTGCTGCTCTTAAAGCCGACTTTTGTGACGTGATCTTATGATCCATACGCCTGATTTGGCGTTCCAGTTCTTTCATGCGAATGTTTGATTCATTTAGTTTTTCGGTGAGTTTGCTATTTTGCTGTTTTAATTGGCCCTGATTTTTCAAGGCAATTTCAGCTTCAACCAGCTGCTGAACTGTTGTTGTTCTAATGTCCGTGATGTCATTTTTAGCCAACTGCAGTTGATCACGAGTGTCTCTCAGACTGCTCTCAAGGTTGGAGAGGTTGTTCTGCCTGTAGTTTACGATGCCAGATGTAAGCGAAAGGATGAGTGCCGTGATGGCAATGATCATCGGGAAGCTCAGTCCATTTGTTAGGTTCAATCCGCTGTTATTATCTTCTGACATCTTTTCCCCTCATGGCATTGTTCTGCAAACATAACTTTTAACAGGCACAAAAAAACAGCCCGACTTTCATGGGGCTGTTATTTGTTCAAATGCCTATTTAGCGACTAACCAGATGTATTTCTGCGCGACGGTTTTTTTGACGTCCTGCTTCTGATCTGTTGTCAGCAGCAAAATCTGTGGCGCCAAAACCACGTGCCTGCACAACGTTTGCTGATATGCCGGCTGCAATGAGAGCATCGGCAACATTGTGGGCGCGTGCATTACTTAAAGCTAAGTTGGTCTTATAGGGGTGGCGTGGAGTGTGGCGACTACGGGCATAACCACCAATAGGTTCATCATCGGTATAACCACGTACTTCAATGGTCTGCTGACGCTGCTTGGATAAAAATTTTGCCGCCAGTCGTTTCAATGCTTTGCTGGAGTCTGAAGTTAGCTCCATATAACCGGAACGAAAAGAGACGGTAACCCACAAGCGGTCGGTACGAGCTGATGGCTGTCTATTTTGAGTTGCAGGGGCTTGAGTGGTGGGTTGAGCTGATGGCCATCTTGTCGATTGAGCTGGTTGACGAGGGTTTGATTGAGCAAGTTCACGAGCTTTCATGGCTTTTTTGCGATCAAGGTCTGTTTTGAGCTGCTGTAAGGAACCACGCAGAGCGGCAATCTCGGTTTCCAGTTGATTATTGTCAGTTACGACTGTCTCGCTGCTCACTTCTTTGCTTGCAGCAGTGGCTAATTCGGGTTCTTCGGGGCCAAAAATCGCATCAACAGTGCTACACGAAGAAATCATAAACAGTAAAGTAAATAGCAAAAATCTTAATTTGTACATTGGAGAACTCCCTTTTACATCCCTGCTTGCGGATAGTAGGGATGTAAATTAATGCGATCAAGATAAATTATTCAATGATTGAGAGGTTTTGTCCTCATCCGTTGATAAAATATATTAAGTGTCCGATGGTTTATGTTACTATGCCGAGCTCATTTTAAGGTAATGGAGAGACTTATGAAAGCTTTAATGATCATCTTGGCGTTGTTCAGTTGTACTGCTTTGGCGCAAGCTGAAACACGGTATATTGTTGATCAGGCAAAACTACCTTTGCGGGCAGGGCAGGGCACTAACTTTGCAATCGTGCGTATGCTGCCCAGTGGTGTCGCAGTAGAGGTGCTGGAACAGTCGGCAGCTGGTTATACACGTGTTCGCACTAAGTTGGGTAAAGAAGGCTGGATATTGAGTCGATATCTTATGAAATCTCCGGCCGCTAGGGATCGTCTAGCCTGGGCAGAAAAGGAGTTGAGTAAGCTTGCCCGTTTAAAACAGGATAAGAAATCGCTTGAGCAAGAGCGGGCCCTCTTAGAGAAAGAGAATTCAAAACTTCAAAAAGAGCTGGAGCATATTCGCAAAACGGCCGCCAATGCTGTCATTATTGCCGAGGAGAACAGGGCGCTGAAGGTCAAGGCAAATAATGCTGAAAGCGCTTTTGAAGAGTTACGTCTGGAAACCCAGGATATTCATAGTGGCGCTCAGCAGCGCTGGTTTTTGCTCGGTGCCGGAGCCATTTTGCTGGGTATCATTTTAGGTTTTATTCTGCCTCATTTACGTTTTCGTCGTAAAGAGCGTTGGTCTAGGTACTAGCCTAGTACACAACCACCTCATATTGTCTGCATCAGCATTACAGTAGTGCTTCGCAACAAGGCATCGCTTGTAGGTAATGACCGTAGCCATTGTCAAAAGCTATAATGCCGTGGCGGAGTGCTACTGTATCGCCCGAAGGGTTGACCTGTCAGCACCCATGGCTGCGTTACGCCTCTTGCCAAGGGCTACGTCATTCGCTGCGAGCCCTGCCTTGCCATGACTCTGACAGGCTACTGATGCCGACAATATGAGGTGGTTGGTGTACACTAGATATTCGTTTGGGTTAGCATTCAGCTATGGCTATAGTGAATCGTCGCGCGCGACATGAATATCAAATTTTAGAAACCTTTGAAGCAGGGATGATTCTGCTAGGCCCTGAGGTGAAGTCGATTCGTCTTGGTCAGGCGAGCCTGTCTGAAGCCCACTGCATTATTCGCAAAGATCATCTGTTGTTGATTGGTTGTCATATCAATCCTTATAAACCTGCTGCTATGAATAACCCATCTGACCCTACTCGATCACGTGCGCTACTATTAAACCATAAAGAAATTCAGCGTTTAATGGGCAAGATCAAGGAAAAAGGGCTTACAGTTGTACCGCTAAAGCTGTATTTTAATGCACGGAATTTTGTGAAGTTAGAAATTGGCTTGGCGCGCGGTAAAAAGGCACATGATAAACGCCATGACCTGAAAGAGCGGGATGTTGCACGCAACCTGCAACGTCAATATAAAGTTTAATTGAGCCGTAAAAGTCATCCGTGTTTTTTTTGCGAAGTTGTTAACGTTCAGCTGTTAAACAAAAGCTAAAGCGAGCACCGAATAGCGGCAAAGCTTGCCGATTGTGACCAGTATGAGAAAGGTCAGAAGATGACAGCGTAGCAATCCTGCAATAAGGCATAGTGGGTCACCGACGATGGGTAACCAGGCCAGCAGTAAGGAAGCTTTACCATAACGATTAAACCAGGACTCTGCTCGTGCAGTCTGTTCACTTGAGATGCGCAACCACTTTTTATGCACAGCTTCATTGCCAGCGCGGCCTATAGCGTAGGTGATCAGGCTGCCTAAGACGTTACCCGTTGTTGCAATCAGTATGAGGCTTATGACATGGCCGCCCTCATTTAAGCGGTAGATCAGTAGTGCTTCCGAGCCACCGGGAAGTAATGTTGAAGAAATCAATGCAGAGAAGAAGAGTGCCCAATCCATTTTATAACAAATCCATGCCCATAAGCTAATCGTCTGTTATGTTTACTGCATGATTTATCTCTTTTCTACCCCCTTCGGGCCCATTCGCTATGATTGGGATGGAGTGGTTTGTCGGAAGATTGAGCTGCAGGAAGAGCCATTGAACAGAGATAAGATGACTTTGCCTCCGCATGATGACCCTGTGTCGGTATGGCTGGAGAGCTATTTTAGAGGCCAGGTCAAAGAGCTACCGCCTTTACAGCAGGCAGCGACACCTTTTCAACAGGCTATGCGTGAGGCATTGCAAAAAATACCCGTCGGAAGTGCCTGTAGTTATGGTGAGATTGCAACTGTTTTGCATAGCTCCCCGCGCGGTCTGGGTCAGGCTTTAAAAGCCAACCGATTGCCAATATTGATCCCTTGCCATCGGATTATTGCGGCGAATGGGCTGGGTGGTTTTACGGGTGGGTTGATATGGAAGCAGCGCTTGTTGAGGCTCGAAGGGTTTCTCTGATAAGGTGCTGATGACAATGGGCTTGGAAAGCTGCTGGCGGCGCGTGTAGTCTCTGCAACCTGCCTGCCCTTTGTGTTGTAGGGCTTGAAAATAATGATTGAGATAAGGATTTATCATGGCGCATTCAGATGTAACAAAAGCAGTACTGGCTTATTCCGGAGGTTTGGATACCTCTATTATTTTGAAGTGGTTACAGGATACCTACGATTGTGAGGTGGTGACCTTCACTGCTGACTTGGGTCAGGGTGACGAAGTGGAAGATGCGCGCAGCAAGGCAGTCGCCGGTGGTGTGTCATCGATTTATATCGAAGATATTCGTGAAGAGTTTGTACGTGACTACGTTTATCCTATGTTCCGTGCTAACGCTATTTATGAGGGTGAATATCTCTTAGGTACTTCGATTGCCCGTCCTTTGATTGCTAAGCGTATGATTGAGATCGCCGCAGCCGAAGGGGCGAATGCGGTTTCGCATGGTGCGACAGGTAAGGGTAACGATCAGGTGCGTTTCGAGTTTGGTTTTTATGCATTGAAACCTGATGTGAAAGTGATTGCCCCCTGGCGTGAGTGGGATCTGGTGTCGCGTAAAGATATGCTGGATTATGCAGAGAAACACGGTATTCCCGTTGAACGCAAGCGTGAAGGTTCTAAATCACCTTATTCAATGGATGCCAACCTGCTACACATCTCTTATGAGGGATACGATCTGGAAGACCCATGGTGTGAACCATCTGAAGAGATGTGGCGCTGGAGTGTGTCGCCTGAAAATGCACCGGACGTGGCAGAATATCTCGAGCTGAGCTATCAGGGTGGAGATATTGTCGCCATCAATGGTGTGGCGATGACGCCTGCTGAGGTGCTTACTGAACTTAATCGTGTGGGTGGTAAACACGGTATTGGCCGCATTGATATTGTTGAAAATAGATTTGTTGGCATGAAATCACGTGGTTGTTACGAGACTCCGGGTGGTACAATTATGCTTAAAGCCCATCGTGCCATCGAGTCGATTACTTTAGATCGTGAAGCTGCTCACCTCAAAGATGAGCTGATGCCACGTTATGCCAAGCTTGTTTATAATGGTTACTGGTTTGCGCCGGAGCGTGTGATGCTGCAGCAGGCTATTGATGCGTCTCAAGTTACAGTCAATGGCGATGTTCGTCTTAAATTGTATAAGGGTAATGTCGATGTCGTGGGTCGTCGCTCAGATCAATCGTTGTTTGATGAACGTCTCTGTACCTTTGAAGATGATGAAGGCGCTTATGATCAAAAAGATGCCGGTGGTTTCATTAAGCTCAATGCGCTACGCCTACGCATGAATCAAATAGCAGGTAAATAAGGTGACTGAGCAGGCTTATGCTAAACCGATTCGGATTTTACATAGCCTGCTAGCGTTAAGCATGCTGACACAGCTGGCCATTGGTGAGCTGATGGATGTACCCGAAGTTGCGATGCCTGTGGTTGCTGAAACACATTGGATTGCGCCGGCTATTGCGCATGAGGCGCATAAGCATGCTGTTCCCGGTGTAGCTGTTGAAGAGACACTCGGTTTCGAAGTGCATGAGCTATTGGGTCTATTTATCGCTGGTCTTTTATTGATTCGCATTATGCTGGCGATGACATCGCTGCCCGGTGCCAACTGGCGACATTTGGTGCCGTGGATGTTTGCAGATGGGCGAAAGCAGTTGCAGGGTGAAATTAAGGCTCAAGTCGATGGTTGGAAACAGGCTAAGCTTGCGGCACCTGAGGATGGGGAAGCCGTAGCGCGTAGTGTGCATGGTTTGATTATCCTAGCCGGCATCGGTATGGCTATTACCGGCACAGTGCTGTTTTTCGGCTGGAGTCAAACTGTGCCCCAGACTGATTTGATTGATATGGTTGCGGAAACACATGAACTGATTGTTGTAGGTTTGGAAGCCTTACTAGTGGCGCATATTCTGGCTGTTATTTTACATCAAAGGCAGGGACATAATATCATTGCACGGATCAAACCAACGGCTTGAGCAGGGGTTGGCTCAGGGGAAAGTTAAGTGATTAAGCATAATAAAATTTTAGTCCCAACGGATTTTTCTGAACAATCCACCGAATCACTGCGCCGGGCGGCGGTGTTAGCACAAAAGTTTGATGCTGAAGTGCATCTGTTACATGTGATGAAACCCTCAATGTATTTTGAAATAGATATGGTAATTGCACCTTCTTTGGACGATGTTGATTCTGCCAATCAGAAAATTGAATTAAGCCAGCTGAAAGCGCAGGCGGCCGCTTGTGATTTCGAAATAGTCTTACATCTTGAAGAGTCAGTTGGTGACCACTCACGTAATATTTGTGATTTTGCGAAATCATTGCCGGCTGATTTGATTGTGATTGGGCGACATGATGAAAAGAAAGTCTTGAGACATATGTTTGTGGGTGCAACTGTAGAGCGAGTTGTGGCACATGCTCCCTGTTCTGTGTTGGTGACTGCGCCGCATGACTTGATAAGAGCTGCAGAGAGCTGATTTACTTTAATCATGTCAAAAGGTATTCTGTTTCTATGTACTGGTAACTCGTGCCGTTCACAGATGGCTGAAGGCTGGTTGCGTGAGTTGGGTGGAGAGGGATATCAATCCTTTTCAGCCGGTATTGAGGCCCATGGCAAAAATCTTTGTGCGATTGCAGTCATGCAGATGAACATTGTCCGTCTATTCCGAGCTCCTGTAAAAAAGAACACTGGCCCTTTGATGATCCTGCCAAAGCGGTTGGTTCTGAGCAGGCTATTATGGCTGAATTTCGTCGTGTGCGGGATCAGATAAAAAATCGTATCGAGTTGTAACTGAGCACTCAGTAGAGGCTCACTTTACTGAGCTAAAATAGATAACCCCTGTTGTTCTGATGGCAATAGCGCATGCCTACCCTGCATCCATAAGAGTATATCTTGCCAGACTATATCGGCCTGCAGATCACGCAGCAGCATGTGATAACCATTATTATAGAGCTGTAAACGTTGAGTATCTGATCTGTTCTCAGGTTTGCCGAAGGTGTCCAGTACCGGCTTTTTGGGGATAACTTCATCTTTCTCACCATATAACACCAATGCTGGAATCTGTACTTTTTCTACCGCATCGAACCCTGCCTGCATCAGATTTACTAGGCCGTAAATCGTATCGACACGGGTGGCTTTGATGATCAAAGGGTCGCGGGAGAGGGCGATGAGCATGTCGCGGTTGTCAGAAGCCATCACATGCAGTGATTCTCCGGTAAATGTTGTCGAAGGCATGGTGTGTGCTGCCAACGTTAATCCCCAGCGTTGCCAGAATGGCATGCTGCTCCAGCCCCATACCGCTGGGGCTGCAAGTATCAGGCCATCAACATCAATCGAATGGCTAGCCGCTGTATGCAGCACTACAGCAGCCCCCATGCTTTCCCCAAGCAGGAATAGCGGTTGCTCGGGAAAGCGCTGCTCTATCAGTGACACAAAAGTTTGTAAGTCCCGAGCCATGGTTTGTTTGCCAGGCCAGAGCCCTCTGTTGAGTGCGTTTCCAAAGCCGCGCTGATCATAGGCATAAACAGCAATGCCCTGTTTGGCAAAATGGCTTGCCGTATCGTGAATGAAATAGCTGTAATCATTAAAGCCGTGCACAGCAATCATCACGCTATGAACGCTCTCTTCAGGAAGCCAGTTGCGTAGTGGCAGCTCAGTGCCATCAAAGGAGATAAAGGTGGAGGGCGTTATTGCAGCTGGTCGGCTTGTTTGCTGCATTTTCTGGGTGATGAGAGTAGGGCTGCAAGCGCTCATGTTTAATATGAGAAATAGATAAAAAATAGTGTTTGATAGCTTCATATTGATGAATTCGGACTCTGTGCATGCAAGCTCATGCATGAAAAACTATCACGCAGATGCAAAACTACCCATTACCAATTTCTATTTTCAGCGCTATACTACTTGCATGCATACTTCTCCTTTATCCCTCCCTATTTTGCTTTCTATTCTGTGTGGACTGTTTCTCATGCCAGCCTTTGCGATGGCCGGTGATGATGCGATGGCACCACCTAAGGTGACAGTCTCTGAGGCTGCCACGCTGGGCAGTGCTGCGGAAGAGAGTGAGCCATCGCCCAATTTATATGATGAACTGGGTGCGCCTGATGATGGCACTGCGGTGGATGTTCGCTCATATCAACGCAAAGATGGTACGACAGTGACTGAATATGGTGCAAAAGGGCAGGTTACTCATGTTAAGGTTCAGCCACCCGGTGGTTTGCCTGCGTATTATCTCTATCGCAATGCCGAGGGGCAGTTTGAACGACGTTTGCCGGGTGGTGGTAAGCGCGTGATTCCACCAAGTTGGATTATAAAAGAGTTCTAGACGACTTTAGCTTTGTAGAGCAATCCTAATGCATGATGATCTGGCCACTTCGTTTATTCAGCCTCCTAAACTTACCCTGATTACAAATGGATCTAGGCTTTCCGGCGAAGCGTTTTTTGATCTGCTAGAACAGGCCTTAAGTGGTGGATTAGATGCAGTTCTGGTTAGGGAGAAAACACTTACTTCAGCTAAACTTTTGGCTCTGGCTTCACGTCTCCGGCAGATGACAGATCATTATAAAGCTCGTTTAATCATCCATTCTCAGGCTGATATTGCAGCTGCCGTAGGAGCTGATGGGGTGCACTTGGCGAGTAGTGATATCAATACTATCACATCGGTTCGACAATGGTTGATGCAGCCTGAAATGAGTGTGTCTGTTTCATGTCATAATGCGGATGAACTAAAGCTGGCGTATGACAACGGTGCCGATTACGCCATGTTGTCACCTGTTTTTCCAACTCAGACACATCCAGGAGCAGCGCATTTGGGTGTGAGTGAGTTTGATCGGCTGACCGCTGCTGCTAAATTGCCGGTGATTGCCTTGGGCGGTGTCTCATTGGATAGTTGTGTTGCTTTGCAGGGTAAAAGTCTAGCTGTGATTGGTGCGATACTTGCTGCTGATGATGCAAAAAAAGCGACACAACAACTTCTTAATGCGGCTGTGGCCAGTGATAGGGTAGGTGCTTCATGAAAACATTGATATTAATTCGTCATGCTAAATCGGCTTGGGATGTGGAGGCGCAGAGTGATTATGATCGGACGCTTAATGCGCGTGGTTTAGCTGATGCCCCGGTGATGGGGGAGCGTTTATCCCAGCGTCTTGCCCAAAATGACCAAAAGCTGGATGCATTGATCAGTAGCTCAGCGGTGCGGGCAGAGCAGACAACATGTTTATTGGCACAGGCTTTATGCTTCCCTGAGCAATCCATTGATTGGCGTAGAGAGCTCTACTTGGCAAGCCCTCGCACGATGCAGGATCTGGTTCGTGAATTGCCTGAAGATGTGAAAACTGTCGCATTGGTGGCCCATAATCCGGGTGTTTCAGATCTAGTAGAGAAATTGACCGGCGAGTTTTTTGGCGATGTGCCGACCTGTTCTGTTATCACGATTGCTTTCCCGGTGAGTCATTGGTTGGACACAGGTAGCTGGGCTGATTTTGTGGATTACGATTATCCGAAGAAAGTCTAATGCTCTTTTAATGAATGGGGGGCTGTACAATCAGGCTAATGCCGTATTTTGTAATTTATGGCAGAAATGAAATCTTAGTCTACACTGCGGATTATGAGTTCTGATAAATTAAGAATATTTGTACCTGGTATCATCGTGGCTTTGCTGGGATTTGTGATCGCTTTCCAATTTGTTGATCCAGCGCCACCGAAGACACTGACGTTTTCAGCCGGACAACCAGGCGGTGCATATTACGCTTATGCAGAAGCTTTTCGTGATTATCTTCAGAAGCGCGGTGTAACTGTTCAAATCCTGGAATCAGCTGGCTCAATGGAGAATATTGGACGGCTTAAGAAAGGCTCAGCAGATGTTGCCTTCGTGCAAAGTGGGCTTGTATCTCCTGAAGTGGCTCAGTCTGGAGTATTGCAATCGCTTGGCAGCATGTACTATGAACCACTGTGGGTATTTTTACGGCAAGGTGTAAATGTTCAGCTACTAAGTGAGCTGAAAGGCAAACGTATCGCAGTGGGTCTGCCGGGTAGTGGTACAAGAGCATTGGCACTGCAACTGCTGCGCGATAACGGTATTGATGAACAGAACAGTACGCTATTACCACTATCCTCATTAAATTCCGCCAAGTCACTGCAGGCTGGAGAAGTTGATGCGCTGTTTGTTGTCTCTGCAGCTAGCAGTAAAACAGTGCAAACCCTACAACAGAGTGCGAAAGTTCATTTGATGCCAATCAAACGCGCTACAGCTTACACACGGCGTATGGATTCGATTTCATCGGTGGTATTGCCTCAAGGCGCTTTGAATCTTGCTCTGAATGTTCCGCCGGCGAATACAGCTCTACTGGCAAGCACAGCAACACTGATAGTGAACGAAAATATGCATCCCGCTCTGCAGGCGCTGATGATGCTGGCAGCGAAAGAAGTTCATGCTGGTAAGAGTCTGTTTGCATCAGCTGCACTGTTTCCTACTGCACAGTATACTGGCATGCCCTTGAGCATTGTGGCGGATAATTATTACAAATCGGGACCGCCTTTTTTACAGCGTTATCTGCCATTCTGGGCTGCGACGATGATAGATCGATTGAAAGTGATGTTGTTCCCTTTTATCGCGTTGTTATTGCCACTCTCCAAAGTCATGCCACCACTGTATCGCTGGCGTATCCGTTCGCGCATTTATCGCTGGTATAAGAAGTTGAGTGATATTGATGCGTCGACTCTTGATGGATATTCACCGGAGCTCTTTGCAGAACTGGAACGTATGGAGATGGAAATTCGAAAGGTGAAAGTGCCGCTTCCTTATGCTGAGGAGCTCTATCATCTGCGCGTACACCTGGCTTTGGTACGAGATCAGTTTCAGAGGACAAAAGAAATTGAGTTGGATCATACTGGATTGGAACAAACTGGGGCTAATCAAACCCAGCAGACAGAGACTAAGGGTTAATCATGAAGAGAAGTAATATAGAACTACTGGCTCCAGCCGGAACGATTCGCAATATGCATTATGCATTTGCCTATGGCGCAGATGCCGTTTATGCCGGCCAGCCGCGTTATTCTTTGCGTGTACGCAATAATGATTTTCAGCTGGATAACCTGAAAACAGGCATTGATGAAGCGCATGCACAGGGTAAAAAATTCTTTGTGGCGAGTAATTTACTGCCACATAATAATAAGCTCAAACGTTATCTGGAGCATATGCAGCCGGTGATTGATATGCAGCCGGATGCGTTGATTATGGCAGACCCGGGTCTGATTATGATGGTGCGCGAGCGTTGGCCGGATATGCCAATTCACCTGTCGGTGCAGGCCAACACAATGAACTGGGCAGCAGTAAAATTTTGGCAGTCGATGGGTGTGAGCCGGATTATCTTATCGCGTGAATTGAGTCTCGATGAAGTTGAAGAGATACGTCAGCGCTGCCCGGATATTGAGCTCGAAGTGTTTGTGCATGGCGCTTTGTGCATGGCCTATTCGGGCCGTTGCCTGCTGTCTGGTTATTTTAATCATCGGGATGCCAATCAGGGTAGCTGTACCAATGCCTGCCGCTGGGATTATGGCATAGAAAAAGCTGCAGAAGATATCTCAGGTGACATTATTCCAATTCAGATACTTGATGGCATGAATGCCCAGCCCTTTGCAGATACCGGCAGTGTTGAGCGCCATCCGTTGGCTGATGAGGTCTATACCTTGACTGAACCGAACCGTCCCGATGAACAGATACCGATATTTGAAGATGAACATGGCACTTATATCATGAACTCGAAAGATCTGCGTGCGGTGCAACATGTAGAGCGACTCGTAAATATCGGAGTTGATTCGCTGAAGATCGAGGGGCGCACCAAATCCCACTATTATGTCGCTCGCACAGCACAAGCTTATCGCAAAGCCATTGATGATGCGGTGGCAGGAAGACCGTTTGATGAATCACTTATGTTCCAGCTCGATGCTTTGGCTAATCGTGGTTACACCGATGGTTTTTATACCCGTAAACGCAGCTCAGCCACGCAGAACTATGAAACAGGCAATTCAAAGTTTGATGTGCAGCGTTTTGTCGGTGAAGTCGTGGCTTATGATGAAGAGACGAAACTGGCCGAGATTATCGTGAAAAATAAATTTTCAGTGGGTGATTCCATTGAACTGGTTAATCCGGGTGGGAACGTCACGTTCATTGTCGAGTCGATCAATGACGCTCGTTATGGCCGTCCGATGGATGTGGCACCAGGAAGTGGTCATCAGGTGAAAATACCTATGCCAGTAAAACCAGATATGCATGCGCTGCTGGCTGTTAATCTGCATAGTCAGGACTTGGAAAAATGAGCTGATTGTTTTGATAAGGAAGGGCTGATTTATTCAGCACTTCCGAGCAGTCCATGGGCGGGCTGCCAAAGCTGGAATGTAAGTGGCTAGTTTGTAAGTCAAAGTAAAATGACGCTTTCGCTTTCACAGCCTGATTGCGTGCAAAACTCCTGAATCAGGGCGGCTTAAAATAGCGGTCTGTTTCAAGGACTAACAGTTTTTATCGTTTTCTGCGATACTGCGCGCCGCTGGCGCGAGCTGGTGGTGATTAAGGTTCAGGAAGGTATCAAGAATCATGGCAATGAAATATAACACTGACGACATCCGCATTAGTGGTATGAGTGAAATCGCAGCACCCGAACAGGTGCATGCTGAACACCAGATTACCGATGCTGCTGCACGCACTACGCATGATACGCGTGTTGCAATTCATGATATTTTGCAGGGTGAAGATGATCGCCTTTTGGTCATTGTTGGGCCGTGTTCGATTCATAATCCGGATGCTGCACTTGAATATGCCAAACATATTCATCGTATGCGCAATGAACTGGGGCGGGATTTATTGATCGTGATGCGGGTCTATTTTGAGAAGCCGCGTACCACAGTCGGTTGGAAAGGCCTGATCAATGATCCTAATCTGGATAACTCCTTTGAAATCAATAAAGGCATTCGATTGGCGCGGAAGCTGTTATTAGATGTCAATGAGATGGGCGTGCCAGCCGGTACCGAATTCCTTGATCTGATTAGCCCGCAATATGTCGCTGATCTGGTCAGTTGGGGGGCTATTGGAGCGCGTACGACTGAGTCTCAGGGGCATCGTGAGTTAGCCAGTGGCCTCTCTTGCCCGGTTGGTTTCAAAAATGGTACCAATGGTGGCTTCCGCATTGCGATTGATGCGATTCATGCTGCTCGCCATCCACATGTGTTTTTGTCGTTAACCAAATCAGGAAAATCAGCCATCTTCTCTACTGCTGGTAATGAAGATTGCCATATTATTTTACGTGGTGGTAACGATGAGCCTAATTACGATGCTGCGAGTATCGCTCGGGCTTCGGCTGAATTGGAAGCGGCCAGTCTGTCCGGCAATTTAATGGTAGATTGTAGCCATGCTAATTCACGCAAACAGTTCAAGCGTCAGATAGAAGTGGGCGAAGACTTGGCAGACCAAGTTTCAGCAGGTAACCGTGCGATCACAGGTGTGATGATTGAGTCTCATTTGAATGAAGGCAGACAGGATATTGTGGTTGGTGAAAAACCTGCTTTTGGTATCAGCGTTACGGATGCATGTTTGGGTTGGGATGATACTGAAGCCTTGTTAAATACATTGGCAGAGGCTGTACGCAAACGTCGCGAAAGATAATAGTAAGCTTAGCAGTCAGGTGGGATAATCCACTGACTGCTAAGCTTACAGCTTACTTATGAATCTTGGTCGTCTTTCTTTTTAGCTTCGTTGATACGCAGTGTGCGCCCGGCGTAATCAGTACCATCAAGATGCTCAATGGCTGCTTTGGCTCCGGCGCTGTTCATTTCAACAAAACCATAACCTTTAAAGCGTTTGCTGCGACGATCTTTAACCAGACGAATATCGAGTACATCGCCGTATGGTGAGAAAATGTTTTTTACATCATCTTCACCTGCATTAAACGGTAAATTGCCCACGTAGATATTGCTGCTCTCTCCACTGCTAGCATCTGATCCTGCTGCTTTTGCCCCTGATTTTGGCACCAGAGCAACCAATAAACCGCCGAATACAGAGCCAATGAATAGACCTGTTGCCAAGACGGAGCCTGCAGGTACACCTGTAAAACCAAAGCTGTTACCTAGAAAGTAACCCACTAATGCAACAGCTGTGGACACGGCCAATAATTTTATAAAACAAGAACTTGTCATACTATCTCTCCCTGCTGCAGAAAGACGCAGCTTCAAGAGCGAAGAATGCCAAGAATGTTGATGAAAAGCACGGCTTATCCATGAGATCACCGCGTGAATATAAATTGTTAAAAGAAACAGTGCTTGATTTACTTGTTTTGCCCTTATTTATTGTAGGATGCAATAAAATCAGCATCTCATAGAATGGGCGACATGAGCCGTAAAATTATCCCTATCCAAACAGAATCACAAGGCAAACCGATGGTGGGTAAACCATCATGGCTGAAAGTACGCGCGCCGATGTCCAAAGAGTACAAAGACATTGTTAGCATGATGCGCGAATTGAAGCTGAACACGGTTTGTGAAGAGGCATCCTGCCCTAATATTGGCGGCTGCTGGAAACAGGGTTCGGCCACGTTCATGATTTTAGGTCGGGTGTGTACGCGCACCTGTGCTTTTTGTGATGTTGAAACAGGTCGTCCTGATCCCGTTGACGCTGCTGAACCGATCAATCTGGCCAAAGCTGTGGCGAAGATTGGCTTGAAACATGTGGTGATCACATCGGTAGATCGTGATGATCTCAAAGATGGTGGCGCTGGCCACTATGCGACAGTGATTCGTGAGTTAAAGGCGCGTCAGCCCGAAGTGACGATTGAAATTCTTACTCCTGATTTTCAGCGTAAAGCGGATTCATGTTTGAATACGATCATGGATGCCAAACCGGATATCTTTAATCACAATCTTGAAACCGTGCCTCGTCTGTATCGTTCCGTTCGCCCCGGAGCACGTTATTTCACCAGTTTACGTCTGTTGCAGCGTGCCAAAGAGATTGATCCAACAGTGGTCACTAAATCGGGCATTATGCTTGGCTTGGGTGAAGAGCGTGATGAAGTATTACAGGTCTTGGATGATATGCGTGAAGCGAATATCGATATCCTCACCATTGGCCAATATCTACGTCCCAGTGAAAAACATCATCCGGTGATGAAATACTGGACGCCGGAAGAGTTTGACGATTTCAAATACATCGCCGAGAAAAAAGGTTTTGGTATGGTTGCGTCTGGCCCGTTGGTGCGTTCCTCTTTCCATGCCGATGAAGTATTTCAAGGCCTGAAGTTGCGAGGCAAATAATTTTCTTCTGTGGTTGTGGATGCACCTTGAATGCAGATTAAACATCATATATCTCTGGCCCGAGCTGTGCGCATCTTTGAGCTGACCAGGCGAAAACGATTCTCTAAAGCAGCTTTGAGTGAGCTGGTTGATGGCGATCCCGATCCAACAGGCATCGACATGATAATAGAGCAGTACGGCATCAAGCCACCAAAGACCCAGTACAGTAAAAAGATGATTGCTCTGGCCTATAAAAGAGCCCTACAAAGCGCCAAAGAATCTGGGCTGGTTTGATTCATTGACCAATGACCTCAGCATCGGATACTCATTACTTAGTGTGTAACTAAATAGTGTGTTCTTGGGTTTAAGTAGCTCAATGGCATAGGCTTTGAGTGTTTTGTTCATGTCTTGCTTGGCTGAACTGTTGCAGAGAGTTGCTATGTTAGTGATCGAGGGCTTGTTCTTTCTTTGACGGAAAAGAACGAAAGATAATTCATCAGGATAGCTGAATTAGACGCCTGGAAAGGCGGGGTGAAACACTGAGGGCTAGACAGCCCTAATCAAGGGAACGCTTATGTTGATTCGAGCTATCCATAGCTCTCACCCTGCGGGTTAGCTAAAGCTAGTCCACAATTGTACAGGGTAGTACACAACACGCCCAAGCGCCCTAAACATCGGCAACTGAATAACCTCGTTCGGTCACCTGCTTTACTGCTTCAACCTTAAATTCTTCCGTAAATCTCCGTCTCATAAACACCTCTCATGTCATTCCACTTTGGAGCTAGATTTGTGTCTACTGTTTTGAGGGTAGTCCACCCCATTTTCGAAGTTTAACTTCCATATATTCACCTGAGAGTCATGCCATAAGTTATTGGCAACAGCATACTGCCAAAGTTCGCTTTGGGTCGGAAGCAGTCACTAATGCGATACTTTATAGCCTATAATTTGTTTCGCATCATCAATATTTCCATCGTTTGGAGGCAATCTTGCTTCACTGTAGCGGAATCGTTTCTGGGGCGACTACTCGATTGAGGTGCAAGAATGCGAAGAATTATCCATTACGCTATTGCGATGGCGATTATTCCTATCTATGGGGTTCAGGTTTGCCCCTTTATTGAAGGGCTATCGCCGCTCTGGGTGGTGATGCCTACTGTTATGCTGTTTGTGCTGCAATACGGCATTGGCATTCCATTGTGGGCACGCTTTGTAAAACAACAAACACTGTCAAAACAGGTGCGCTTAGCATTTGTGCTGGAGATGAGTCTGTTTGTCTCTGCCGGTATTTTGTTGGCGCTGTTCAATACTCTGCTATACGACTTTCCACTGATGAGTGGGTTTAAGATTATCGTTGGTTTTGCAGGGCTTGGTTTCTTTGCTGCAATTGATCTGGCGCTCGAGGCAGAGCGCAGTGTGGCTGATACTGTGATGACACAGGGGATCAGCATTGATCCGACGCAGGGTTATTTTCCGATGACATCCAAAATGGTTCTGTTTGCTACGGCGAGTGTGGTGCTGGTGGTCGGCATCTTTATTCTGCTGGTGATCAAAGATTTGGATTGGTTGGTTCAAGTGGGTAGCAGCATTACTCTGGCTGAAGGGCGCCTTTCTATTCTCAAAGAGTTTTTGTTTGTTATGGCGGTGATTCTTCCTCATATGTTAAATATCATTTTTTCCTATTCGCGTAATATACGAGCGGCTTTTGATGCTCAGAACATTTTACTGACTCAAGCCTGTGGTGGCGATTACTCAGGCTCTATCGCTGTCAGTTCTACCGATGAATTTGGTATCATGGCCAAACAGAGCAATGAAGTGGTCAAAACGATTCGTGATCGAACCGAGGAGCTACGGCGTACCCGAGATGTGAGTATTCTGGCCCTTGCAACGTTGGCTGAAACTCGCGATAACGAGACCGGTGCACATATTTTACGTACCCAACGTTATGTTCGGGCACTGGCATTGCAGTTAAAGAGTCATCCTCGATTTTCGGCATATCTTGATGATGAAACCATTGATCTTTTATATAAATCAGCACCACTGCATGATGTCGGTAAAGTGGGTATCCCCGACGCAATACTGCTAAAGCCCGGCAAACTGAGTTTTGAAGAGTTTGTGATTATGAAGGCCCATGCCCAAATCGGTGCAGATGCGCTTGCCATTGCAGAAGATGAGTTGGGTGGCAGTTCATTTTTGCTTATCGCTCAGGAGATTTCGCTCACTCATCATGAAAAGTGGGACGGTAGTGGTTATCCGTCCGGGTTGAGTGGAGAAACGATCCCGTGTTCGGGGCGACTTATGGCTGTTGCTGATGTCTATGATGCGCTGATCTCAAAACGGGTCTATAAACCCGCATTCTCACATGAGAAAGCACGGGAAATTATTATGGAAGGTAGAGGAACGCATTTCGATCCGGATATTGTAGATGCCTTTATTGCTGCTGAGGTTGTATTTTGCTCAATTGCCAAACAATATGGTGATAATCAACCGAGTGAGTAACAGCCTGAAGGTTTCAGAGGAAAGTTTTAAAGCAGCTAAATGGCTTTGCTGGTTGTGCGTAGGATAGAGTAATCGCCCACATTTCTTTTCTGTAAGGCTCACTACTTGAGTTCATTATTCCAAATATTTTTTCAACTCATCGAGATCGTTGGTGGGGCGATTGCATTGGAAGTTTTCGCAGACGTAAGCAGTAACTTTGCCATCAATAGCTGTTTGACCTTGCGTGAAAGGGGCCAGTTTTTCGATCTCTTTATCATGCCATAGTACTACGGTGTTGGGGCGATAGTGTTGTTCGATAATCTCTAACATGCTGGTGGCAGCGGCGGAATTACGGTCTCCAGCTAAAACGATCTCCCGTCCGCTGCTTTCAGCCAATAGCACAGCAGAAAGCATATGCAACACGCCACTTGGCGCCGCTTTGGCGGTCGAGCTAAAATGATTGGCCAGATCGGCAGCTTCTTTTTCCAACTCTGCGTTACCGGTCAGGCGCGAGAGGCGCAGCAGATTGTGCATGGCAACGCCATTGCCGGAGGGTAGTGCTGCATCGAAGATCTCCATCGGACGTGCAATTAGCTCATCACTCTCTTCAACCAGATAAAAACCACCGCCTTTACCCTTAAACTTTTTGAGCATGGTGTTGTTTAACAGGAGAGCAGACTCAAGCCAGCGCGATTCAAAGCTGGCTTCATAGAGCTCTGTTAAGCCCCAAACCATAGAGCTGTAATCTTCCAGTTGCCCATTGATGGCTGCTTTGCCAAGCCGCCAGCGATGCAGTAAGAGGCCATCATTGTGCAGATTATTAAGGATGAAATCCGCAGCTTGTGCTGCTGCTTCGATATAACGCGGCTCATTCAAAATGCGTCCGGTCATGGCGAGTGCTGCAATGCTTAAGCCGTTCCAGTCGGTTAATACTTTATCATCAAGAAATGGGCGAATACGTTTCTCGCGCAGGGCAAACAACTTCGTCCTGTCCGCTGCAAAGCGTTCTATATCGGCCGAGCCTGGACGATGTAGGATATTGTCGCCTGTTTTGTTGTGACTGGTTTCATCAATGAAATTGCCGTCCTTTTCAACGCCATAGGCCTGCATGAATGCATCTGCACGTTTACCCAAAAGCACTTTTATCTCTGCTGCACTCCAAACATAAAACTTGCCTTCCACGCCTTCTGAATCGGCATCTTCAGCAGAATAGAGTCCACCATTGGCATGGCGCATATCGCGCAATAGATAATCGGCAATGTCACGGGCCGTATCACCAAGATCGCTGTTGCGCGTGGCTGCAAACGCTTCGCTATAGGCCATCATCAACATGGCCTGGTCATAGAGCATTTTCTCAAAGTGCGGCAGTAACCACTTTTCATCAGTGGAGTAACGATGGAAGCCACCGCCTAATTGATCGTGAATACCGCCGCGTTGCATCGCTAACAGCGTTTTTTCAACCATGGAGAAGGCTTCGGGTTCCTCTTTGAGAACAGCATAACGCAGCAGAAATAGTAAGCGTTGGGCAGAAGGGAATTTGGGTGCAGCTCCAAAACCACCATAGCTGACATCAAACTCTTTGGCGGTTGCAATATAGGCTTGATCAATCAGCCCCATATTCATTTCACCACTCTCTCCATTTGGTGAAATCGAAGAGCTGCTCACAAGAATACTGCGTTTGAGTGCGGCCTGTATGGATTCGGCTGATGCTTCGATTTTCTGGCGATCCTGCTGCCACATCGTTCCCACCCTCTCGGCTAGCTCAATCAGCCCCAGGCGTCCAAAACGTCCATGTTTGGGTAAATAGGTGGCTGCATAAAAAGGCTTTTTATCGGCTGTGAGTAATAGGTTTAACGGCCAGCCACCGCTGCCATTCATCAGCTGAGCGGCACGCATATAGACTGCATCGATGTCCGGGCGTTCCTCTCGGTCCACTTTGATGCTGATAAAATAGCGGTTGAGTACTTCTGCAACATCAGGATCTTCGAAGGATTCATTCTCCATCACATGACACCAGTGACAGGTTGAGTAGCCGATGGATAGAAGTACTGGTTTGTTCTGTAAGCGTGCTAAGGCAAAAGCATCTTCACCCCATGGTAACCAGTTGACGGGATTGTGAGCATGCTGCTGTAGATAGGGGCTGGATTCGTGAATCAGGGCATTGGTGTATGCATGATGATCATTCACGCTGGCCTCCTGACTATGTGCTGTAGAAATTATCATGCCTGAGATCAGGCATGATAATATAGCTTTAAGCATGCGCCTCTTTTCGAATTGCAAAAGATACTGCTTCACCCGGCTCATCTCCCAGACAACAGACCGAATGCCAAACACAGGTTTCGAGATCGCGTTGTGGCATGAGCAGCACATCTCCGGCATGCAGGATATAAGCAAAGCCCTGCGTAATTAAATATTCGATAAAAGCAGGGCATCTATCCATGATGGCTTCGACAAGCTCATGGTCGTTTTCATCCAGGTAGTCAGCCAAACGCGTTTGATCTTGCAACAGTTGATGCAAAGAAGCCTGGTCGCTCTGGCTTGGGATCACTGATGCAATATCCGCTGTGTGTTCAGGATTATTGGCAAAATTAATCAGTTCATCCATTAGGGTAGGTTTAGTCAAGGCTAGCCAGAAGGTGCTACCTGAAAGTTGAGCATAGACTACGCCATCATGGCCGCGTTCAACATCGTGGTGCATCTGTGCACCACCACCGGGAGCATTGAAATAGACGATACGTTCTACAAAGGCAGCTGCGCCATCGAGCATATCGTGCAGTAGTGGCTGCAGTTGGGCATTTTGAGTCAAGGCGGCTGATTCTGGAAACAGCGCATCACATAACTTTCCAGCCCATAACTGGCGCACTGGATCAGCGGCGACATCTTCCAAACATTCCATGCCAAAGGAGAAACGGAACCGCAGTGATGCATCATCTTCAAGGAATGAGAGCCATGAAGCTTTGCACCATAAATCTTCGGCTAGGGCCTGATCATTTTGGGCTAAAGCAGCACCATCAGAGTCGACAGCAACAGCATCAAAATAAACTTTTTCGATGGCCTGCTCATCGTGTTCTTCCATCGACGACGCTACGAGCGGAAACTGATCAGCTAAACGGTCTGTATAGGGTGGTAGATCAAGACTGGGCGTGATCTCGCCGGATGAGAGAGTCGATTGCATCAATTGGTGCGATTGCTCGATGTCGGCCTGCCACTCTTTGACGGATAGCAGGGCAGGCAGCATACAGGCCTTGTCCTGTTGCCAGAGGGATACAATATCTGCATGTGCGGGCATGGCAGGGCGTTTATCTTCGCTTACCCAGCCAAGCTGGAAACCACGGCGTATTAATGGTTTATGTTCATTCGAATCTGTTTGTTTTAGGTATTGAATAGCCATTAGCGCGGTCCTGAGCTTAATACAGCAGCTGGGACGTGTTCTTCAAATGCGGCGAAGGCTTGTTTGAATTTTGCGGCTAAATCTTTGGCGGCAGCGGTATAGCTGTCTGGGTTCTCTTGATCGTGCCATGTTGCTATGGGATCGAGTTGGTCAGGCATTTGCATACCAAGAATGGGGTGTGCCTGATAGCTCAGGTCATCCAGGTTACCATTTAATGCAGCAGACAGAAGTGTGCGTGTTAATTCGATCTTCATACGATCACCGGTGCCTGCAGGGCCACCACTCCAGCCAGTATTGAGCAACCAGCACTGTACTTTTCCTTTGCGAACTTTTGCGCCCAGGATTTTTGCATAAAGCGATGGATGATGTGCCATCAATGGCATGCCACAGCAGGGCTTGAATGTCGCTTCGGGTGCAATGTTTTCACCATCAACATCAGTAATAGATGAGCCATAACCGAGTAGATAATAGTACATGACCTGTTCAGGTGATAATTTTGAAATGGCGGGTAATACACCAAAAGCATCGGATGCCAGTATGATAAGGTGTTTAGGGCTGCTTATCATGCGGGGTAGTTCAGCGTCAGATATTGCGCGAACAGGGTAAGCAGCACGGGTGTTATCCGTCAGCGTTATATTATCAAAATCAATATGTCGGCCTCGTGTATCCATGGCTACATTTTCTAAAATTGAGCCAAAAGATTGACATGCATTGTGTATAACGGGCTCTTTGTCCTGATCCAGATGATTTACTCTGGCGTAACAGCCTGCTTCAAAGTTGAATACCTGTTTGTCGTTCCAGCCATGGATATCATCACCAAGTAATCGGCGTGCTGGATCAGATGCCAATGTGGTTTTGCCGCTGCCATCGGGGCCAAGGAACAGGACCGTGTCGTCATTCTCGCCGCTGTTGATGGCGGCATGCAGAGGCAGCACATCTGATTTGATCAGCAGATGGTTCATAATCGCGAAAACGGTATTTTTGATTTCACCAGCGTAGGCCGTACCACCTATTAAGGCAATGCGCAGGCCCAAATGCAATACCACGAATGTCTCTGCATGGGTGCCATCACGACTTGGTACGGCATGAAAATGAGGCGCGTGGATGATGGTGAATTCCGGCTCTTTGAAATCTGTTTTTTGGCCAAGGTCGGAGGGGCGAACAAACATGGTTTTGGCGAACAGACAATGCCAGGCATCTTGAGTGATGATTCTTATCGGTTTGTCGTAACCTGACTCGGCTGCAACGAGGCAGTCTTCAACATAGAGCTGTCGTCCTTCAAGGTAACCACGGACACGATTGAACAGAGCCTCAAACTGTTGCTCGGATAGGGGACGGTCGAATTCACCATGGTAACTACCCGAGTTATCTACAATATATTTATCTTTCACTGTTTGGCCGCTAAAATGACCATTGCGCACCACTAAAGCGCCCTGATGCGCCATCTGTCCTTCATGGTTACGCAGAGCGTGTTCATAAAGTCTTGGTGTAGGCATGTTCCAGAATACATCCTCAAGGTTTTTTAAACCCAGGTGGCTCATGGCTAATTCTTCACTGATCTGTTTGGTTGTATAAGGCATAACATGCCCTCCCTCTCCACTCTGAAATGCAGCAGGGATGTTGTACTAGCAGGGATGACTTTGCCATTGTTTTTTTAGAAAATATTTTGAAGTGGCTTAGTAGGTTCCCATTCTTGTTTTGTGGTTTCTATTGAGAGGGGGGCTTTGCAGTAAAGCAGCGTTGCTCGACCATCAAGTAGCCGTGGGTGGAAGGCAGTTGTTGATAAGTGACCTGAATAGGCTTTGTTGAATCGAAGCTTTGGCTGGTGCCAAAAACTACGGTTTCCTGATGTGTGAGTGTGGAGTCCAGCGGATATATAATGCGCATGGCTTGATCGGTGTCCCAGTGAATAATGGCATCAAAGCCATCTTTAAATGTGAAGCTGGACATGTCATCATCAAAAGCACTGTTCGTATGACGAATATTGATTTTCATTTCGTGATTGATCGGATTGTCACCATGCGATACGCGGTAAAAAGTTGCGAGCTTTGAACCGGAAGGTGAGGGGCATTCAAACATCACATCGATTTTTTCATTGGAGCTACATGCCGTGAGTAGCGCTATTGCGGCGAGCAACAGAATCCTCATGCGGACTGGGAGATGCGGATGAACTCTTTTTCGACACGTTCCAGACAATCTTCCACGGCGACTCCATTGAAATAGTTGCCGACCAATGCCAGCGATCTGTCTGTCAGGGCTGAATCAAGTGCTTCAATAAGCTGGAGGTGGCCCATGTCCGGTGCGGGCAAGCGGTTGGTCTTGTGAAAAACGTGTTTAAAGTCTGAAAGAGATACATTGAGAACATCACAAATACGCAGCATTTTCTCATCATGATTGAGCAGACCTGGTTTGAAATGAAAGGTAAATGCACGTAAATCAGGGTGATCAATATAGTCACGCGAGACCGCCGAATAAAAATCACCATCGACAGCAATTACTCCGGCAATGCTGTCCAGCAATAGATCTTCTTTATTGATGACCACACCGACCGACTCAATCTCCACTTCATTCACCCAGTTTAACTGTTCGGCAATTTCAGGATGGGCATCCATAAGCAAGCGCGAAGCAGCCAAGGCGGGAGTCGCACAAACCAGTGTGTCGCAGTGATATGTGGTTTCGTCGGTTTGAACTGCATACAGCTCATAGTTGTAGCGAACAGACTGGATGCACTGATCTGTTTTTACGAGCAGTTGCGCTTCCAGGGCTTGAATAATATCGCTTAGGCCGCCGGGGAAGGTGTAGCTACGAGTGATAGATTTATTTCGTGGCCGTTTTCTAAACAGCATATCAGCGGGCACATTGCTGGCCGGCTGACAGATAACCGCAGCAAAAGCGTGTTTAAACACATCGTTGTAATTTTTTGGGCCTACTAGAGCGCTATAATAAGCGGCAATAGACTGATCTTTTTTGCTTAATGAAAAAATACGCCATGCACGGGTGAATAGTTCAAGAAAGTGAAGTTGTGAAGGAATTGAGCATATCGAACGCTCAGCGAACAGGCGGTAGCGCAGTTTTTTACGCGGCTGCAGTTGATCAATCATGCCAAGTTGATGCAAAACCTTTATCAGGCGAGCGTATGAGTTAAAGCAGGTGTGTGTACCCATTTCGAGCCAGAAGTTCTGCTCACTGTCAGGCACGCTTGCGGAGTGGAAGCATCCGCCACTGCGTGCTTCTTTTTCCAGTACCAGTACATTTTTTCCGGCTTGTTTGGCTTCAAATGCCATTGCCAGTCCGCTAATGCCGGCGCCAATTACAACCATGTCATAGTGTCTATTCATAAGGGGACTCCATCACCTCATATGTGTGAGTGCAATAGTTGGTTTGATATTTCTGTTATGTGTGGACCTGTGTTGTCTATTTTGATTGATGCTGCAGAGATATTGCATGGTGAGATGATTACTCAGACATGGATTAAGTAGTGTTATTCATTGTTATTAGGGTAGCAAAAACAATATTTGTATCAGTCTGTTGTATGAAATGCAGTCTGCAACTGGCAGCGAGATGATCAATTGATTAGTGTTTTGGCTATGAAAAGTCCGACACAGTGCTGTGACCTTTGTGGTTGCGATAATATCGAAATTATTTCTCAAGCCGATCGACATCGGCAAGCCTTGAATACCGGCCTCTGTTTAGGCTGTGGTTTGGTGATGCATGTGCCGGTGCCGAGTGAAGCTGAGGTGACTGAATATTATGCCTCAAGATACCGGCAGGATTATCATGGCGAGTGTCAGCCATCCGAGCGGCGTATTATGCGGGCCTGGAAAAATGCAGAGCGTATTCATAAGCAGCTTGAGCCTGCATTGTCGGGTGTAGAGACTGTTTTTGAAGTTGGTGCTGGCATTGGCTGTACGGTTAAGCTGTTTGAAACAGAAGGCTTTAAAGCATCTGGTATTGAACCGAATTATGATTTTAATGCATTTACGAAGCAGAGCCTGTTTGCTCATGTCGATAATGTTAATCTATTCAGTTTGGAAACCACACCTCGGACAGACCTGTTGTTATTGATTCATGTCATAGAGCATTTTTCATCACCGCAAAGAGCGCTGCGCCATATTCGTGAGTTGATCCATGATGATGGTCTGTTTTATGTCGAGTGCCCTAATATTACAGGCCCTTTTGCGACCTATGATCGTATGTTTCATTATGCTCATATTTATAACTTTTCACCGCAAACGTTGCAGGCAACCGTGGAACAGTGTGGTTTTGAGTTGGTGCAATGTTTTTCAGGCGACAATGACCCGGACATTCACATGCTGTTTAAAAAATGTGATGAAGCAAAAGCAGCGGCGGTCTCCTCTGACCATGCCTACTGGGTACGAGAGCGTATCAATCAATATAATGTCGTTAGTTATCATGCGCGGCCATCATATCTATCGAAACGGGCGCGTAAGGTATCCTCTTATTTGATGGAGTATATGAAGGCTAAAGATTTTGTGGCGGATTTGCTGGGACGTTTGGCAAGGGCTGGTAGCTAAACTCAAAAGCATTCACCGCAGTCCCCCAGGGTGCCTTCTCTCTCGCAAGCTCGACAATTCACTTTCAGGACGCGGAGTTCACCCTAGGGTGCCTTCTCTTGCGCTAGCGCAATTCTCCTTGACGCAGAGGAAAAACAGATAATCGTCATTCAGTCCTCATTATTTATAAATAGATCAAAGCCTTCGATTTTCCCTGCGACCTTTGCGTCCCCAGCGTTAAAAAGCCTTTGACTATACTCTGCGAAACTCTGCGGTGAAAATGTTTAGAATGTTTTTTTAGTGCATAGCCTCAAGAAATGCTCGATCAATATCTTCGTTCCATTCATGGTGATATTGCTTGAGCCAGTGATCGGCTTGCGTCTGACCTGATTCGACAGCTTGAATGACAGGTGTTAAGAATTTACTCTCATCTTCACCGGCTTTATTTCGCTGGTTTAAACGCTCTAGTCCTGATTTGGCAATCTCTAAAAACTGTTCGCATAATTTAATAACAGAAGTCTGCCGAAATGGTGTCTGTAGAGCCGTACGGGGTACCGCCTGGCGCAGTGCATTCACTTCATCAAAAGACCAGTCAGCAATGAGATCAAAGGCCGCAGATTCTGCCTGTTCATCATATAACAGCCCTTTCCACAGGGCGGGCAGGGAGCAGATCCACGGCCATGCACCGGCATCGGCACCACGCATTTCTAGATATTGTTTCAATCGTACATCAGGAAACAGAGTGGAAAGGTGCAGCTCCCAATCATCCATGTCAGGAAGCTCACCGGGCAGTTGTGGCAATTTGCCATGCATGAAATCCCGGAAGCTACTTCCGGCGCAATCGATAAAGGCGCCATTACGCATGATGAAATACATCGGCGCATCGAGTGCCCACTGGGTATAAGAGTCAAAACCGAAATCATCGTCGAATGCACATTTTAGGATGCCGGTACGATGCGGATCGGTATCAAGCCAGCAGGCTGCACGGCGGGAGAGATAGCCGCTCGGTTTACCCTCTTCAAAGGGGCTTGCGGCATACATGGCGGTGATCAATGGTTGTAAGCATAGCGATATGCGCATCTTTCTGGCCATGTCGGCTTCCGATGCAAAATCGAGATTGGCCTGCACCGTTGTGGTGCGGAGCATCATGTCGAGGCCGCCACTGCCAACACGCGGCATATAATTGCGCATGACAGCATAACGCGATTTTGGCATCCATGGGATATCATCACGTTTCCATTTGGGCTGAAAGCCAAGTGTGAGAAAACCAATGCGTAACTCATCCGAGATGCTGCGAACCAGCTTATGATATTCGGTGGTTTCGCTGCAGGTCTGATGGATGGTCTGCAAAGGTGCGCCGGAAAGTTCTAACTGTCCGCCAGGCTCCAGAGTGATGGAAGCCAGACCGCGCTTAAGTGCAATGATATTTTTTGATTCAAGAACAGGCTCCCAGCCATGACCAGCCAGCATATCCAGTAGACCTTTAATGCTACGTTGGCCTGCATAGGGAATAGGTCTGAATGAATCCATGCAGAAACCAATTTTTTCGTGTTCGGTGCCAATGCGCCAGCTATCGCGAGGCTTACAGCCTTCAGCGAACCAGGTAGGTAGATCATCAAAACTCAAACGTGGGGATAAGGAGGTGGACATGGAGCAACTCTAACTTGCTATATTGCTAAGGAATACAGAAAAACTTTAAGTCTATATATAGTATATAAACATTGCTTTGATGCTGAGGCTTTAGAAATGACCTGAGTATGGCTAGCTTGCGGCCTCTTTTCTGCAACAGGAGCCCTATATGACTGATAGTATGAGCAATAGTTTTAACGCCAAGCAAAGCCTTCAGGTCGGCGACAAGGTCTACACATATTACCAGCTGGATGCCGCAGGAGATGTATCTCGTCTTCCTTACGCGATGAAAGTGTTGTTGGAAAACCAACTTCGCCGTGAAGATGGTGTGAATGTCACCGCCGACGACATCAAGGCGCTGGCTAACTGGGATGAGAAAGCTGAGCCCAATCATGAGATCGCTTATATGCCTGCACGTGTATTGATGCAGGACTTCACAGGGGTGCCTGCTGTTGTTGATCTGGCTGCAATGCGTGATGCGATGGCAGCTCTTGGTGGGGATACCAAAAAGATTGAACCTCTGGCTCCGGCTGAGCTGGTGATCGACCACTCGGTGCAGGTAGACAATTTCGGCAGTGCTGATGCAGCCTCCAAAAATACTGCGATTGAGTTCCAGCGTAATCGTGAGCGTTATAACTTTCTGAAATGGGGACAGAATGCATTTGAGACATTCAAAGCAGTACCTCCTGGTTGCGGCATTGTGCATCAGGTAAATCTAGAGTTCCTGGCCCGCACTGTATTCGTTAATGATGGAGGCGTGGCCTATCCGGATACACTGGTTGGTACTGACTCTCACACTACAATGATCAATGGCCTTGGCGTATTGGGTTGGGGTGTTGGTGGTATCGAAGCAGAAGCTGCGATGCTGGGTCAGCCTGTTTCAATGCTGGTGCCAAAAGTAGTTGGTTTCAAACTGACTGGAGAACTGCCTGAGGGCGCAACTGCAACTGATCTGGTTCTGACCATTGTTGAGATGCTGCGCAAACACGGTGTGGTAGGAAAATTCGTTGAGTTTCATGGTGAAGGCCTGAACAGCCTGCCGCTGGCAGATCGTGCAACGATTGCCAATATGGCGCCTGAATATGGCGCAACCTGCGGCATCTTCCCAATTGATGAAGAGACTTTGAACTTCCTGCGCCTCTCTAACCGCTCTGAAGAGAATGTCGCACTGGTTGAAGCTTATGCCAAAGCACAGGGCATGTTCCGTACAGCAGACAGCGTGGAAGCGATCTACAGCGAAAACGTTGAACTGGACATGTCGACTATCGTGCCATCACTGGCTGGTCACAAACGTCCGCAGGACCGTATTGCTTTGACTGAATCCAAAGTGAAATATGCAGAGACTGTAGCCGCTGTAAAAGCAGAAGCAGGTCTTAGCTCCAAAGCAGTAACCACAACCATTAAAGGTAAGGAAGTGACCATTGATGATGGTGCCGTTGTCATTGCAGCGATCACCTCATGCACCAATACCTCTAACCCATCGGTCATGCTTGGCGCGGGTCTTGTGGCTCGTAAAGCAGCAGCCCTTGGTCTTAACGCCGCTCCTTGGGTGAAAACATCTCTCGGCCCCGGCTCAAAGGTAGTGACAGAGTATTTGAACAAAGCAGGCCTTTCCAATGATCTGGATGCGCTTGGTTTTAATACCGTCGGTTATGGTTGCACAACATGTATTGGTAACTCAGGCCCACTTCGTGCTGAAGTATCCGCAGCCATTAGCGAAGGTGATCTGGCAGTAACTTCGGTACTATCAGGTAACCGTAACTTTGAAGGCCGTGTTCACGCAGAAGTACGCATGAACTATCTGGCATCTCCACCTCTGGTTGTGGCTTATGCCATTGCCGGCACGATGAATATTGATCTCTATAACGATGCCATTGGTCAGGACAGCAATGGCAACGATGTCTTCCTGAAAGATATCTGGCCAACACAGAAAGAAGTTGCTGATGTAGTGGCTTCTTGTGTGACTGCTGAGCAGTTCGAAGCCTCTTATGGCAATGTCTATGCAGGTGATGAAAGCTGGCAGAACCTTGAAGCACCAACAGGTGATCGTTTCGACTGGGATGATAACTCTACCTACATCCAGCATCCACCATACTTTGAAGGCATGACCTTTGATCTTGATCCAATCACCGATATCAAAGGCGCACGTGTTTTGGCGCTGTTAGGTGATTCGGTGACTACAGACCACATCTCCCCAGCTGGTGCGATCAAGGCTGACTCTCCAGCGGGTCGTTATCTGAAAGAGAACGGAGTTGAAGCCAAAGACTTCAACTCCTACGGCTCCCGTCGTGGTAATCACCAGATCATGATGCGCGGCACTTTCGCAAACATCCGCCTGCGTAACCTTCTGGCTCCAGGTACTGAAGGTGGTGTAACTATTCACCAGCCATCGGGTCTGCAGATGAGCATCTATGATGCAGCCATGAAATACAAAGACGAGAGCGTCGCCAGCATTATTCTGGCAGGTAAAGAGTATGGTTCCGGTTCATCGCGAGACTGGGCAGCCAAAGGTCCAAGACTACAGGGGGTTCAGGCAGTCATTGCTGAAACCTATGAGCGTATCCATCGCTCCAACCTTGTTGGCATGGGTATTCTGCCACTGCAGTTCAAAGCAGGGGAATCTGCCGAAACACTGGGTCTGACAGGTCAGGAGTCTTACGACTTCGCAGGTGTCAACGAAGGTGCTGCTAAAGAGTTGGCTGTAACAGCAACGGCATCTGATGGTTCTGTGAAATCTTTCACCGTTGATGTTCGCATCGATACGCCTAAGGAAGTGGAGTACTACCAGCACGGTGGTATTTTGCATTATGTCCTGCGTCAGTTGGCGTCAGAGTAAAGTCAAAGGCATTTTACCACAGAGCTCGCAGAGTAAGGTAGGGTAAAGTCAAAATATTTTTACCGCAGAGTTACGCAAGGTAAAAGCAAGCAATAAAAGAACTAGATCGCGTTTCTTTCGCCACTCTCTTGCATCCATAATGAATAATCTCAATGAAATGCATTTGATTTACTCTGCGTACTGAAGGTGAATTGTGTTCACACAAGAGAGACTCCCCTGGGGGATTGCGGTAAATAGTTTATAAGTTGGTGAGGATCATGAAAATATCTTTGATTTGGGCGATGGACAGGAATCGCCTGATTGGTTGCGATAACGCTTTACCATGGAAGCTGCCTGCTGACATGGCATGGTTTAAGAGGAATACCATGGCTAAACCCATTTTGATGGGGCGCAAAACCTATGAATCCATCGGACGACCACTGCCCGGTCGTGTAAACCTTATATTAAGCCGCCAGACTGATTTGAAGATTGATGGCTGTATCGTTGTGCATTCGCTTGCAGAAGCTCAAGCGGCCGTGCTCGATGCAGGTGAAATCATGGTGATGGGGGGGGCTGAAATCTATGCTCTATCATTAGATCAGGCTGATCGTCTGTATATTACACAAATCGATGCTGAATTCGAAGGTGATGCCTGGTTCCCTGAATTTGATCGTAGCGACTGGCAAGAAGCCTCACGCCAAAGCGGTGTGGTGGATGAGAAGAGTGTATATCCCCATGAGTTTATCATCCTAGAACGAAAAAACTGAAAAAATAGGTTTTTGAGCATGTGTGTTAAAAAGACACACGTCTAAGTGTGGCGCATTGACCCAGTGATGTGGATCACATTAGTGTTCAGCCATCCCGTCTGGATAACGAGTGAGTTTCTTTGAACTTACTGGTGATGACAGAGAGGTATTTGCACTGACTCTACGGAGTCAAATTTATTGATTAATAGGAATCTAACAACATGAAAAAAATCATTTTTTCTGCTGCTGCTTTCGCTGTTGTAGCTGTATCTACTGCTGTAGTTGCACCAACCACTTCTGAAGCTGTTCCAGCATTCGCACGTCAGACTGGCGCTGCTTGTGCTTCTTGCCATTTCCAGGCATTCCCAACTTTGACATCTTTCGGTGCTGCATTTAAACATGGCGCATTCACTGATGTTGGTGAGCAGGCTCTAACTGAAGATGACGGTCTGTCTATCACTTCAGTATTGAATATGTCTATCAACAGCCGTATCCGTTTCATCAAAGAGCAGACTACAACTGTAACTGGTGGCGTTAATGCATCTGCAACTCTGAATATGTTACAGATGCCTGATGAGACTCCAGTCTTCATCGGTGGTCGTATCGGCACAAACACTGGTGCATTCTTTGAATACACTGGTGGCGTTGCTGGTGGTTGGCAGTTGTTCAACAGCTTCGATGCTGGTGACTACAAAGTTGGTCTGAACATGTTTAACGGTGGTTTCGGTTGGACTTGGGGTCTGGAAACATCTAACGTCTACTCTCAGCATGGTGGTATGCATCAGGGTAAAAACATCGCTGCTGAAGAGCAGGTAATGGCTGCTGCTAACGGCAACCAAGGTGTAACTGCATATATTGCTAATGATTTGATCGCTGCTTCAGTTGTATTGACTACTGATGGTGGTAACGGTCTTAATGGTGCTAACGCACTGACTACTCTTATCCCTGGTTTGCGTGTTTGGTTCACTCCTGAAGTTGCTGGCTGGAACTTGGGTATGGGTGTTGGTGTAATTAAAGGTAGTAAAGCTGTAGCTGCTACTGGTACTGGCGCTGCGACCACAACTGTTCAAGCAAACAACACATTTGTCGATTTCCAGGCAATGGGTGAAGTTGGCGACATGAGTGTTGGTATCTTTGCTGATTATGCAACTGCTAAAGCAACAGCTGCAGTTGGCTTGATTAGCTTGAATAGTCTAACTGCTGGTCAGAAATATGATGGTTATTCAGTACGTACATCTATTGAGCCTGTACATGGCGTAATCATGTCACTGGGTTATGGTAGCCAGACTATTGCTGTTGCAGCATCTCCTGATCAGAACACTACTTGGGTAACTACTGGTATCAGCTACTCTATCTACCAGAACTTTGAAGTTGCACTGACTCATCAGATTCAGAGCATCAACAACAACGGTAACGTTGCTGGCGATACTTCTAAAGTCAAAACAACTATGTTGCAGGTTGAAGCTGTAATGTAAAATCAAATCCTTCGGGATTTATGGAAAGGGGCTCTTCGGAGCCCCTTTTTTTTGGTTTAAATTTCGTGACTGCTCAGTTAAAAGCATTTTAATGCGATTGCCCTGGGGTAACTCTGCGGTGAGTGATTCTGTTCCTCAAGTTCGTCATTCCGGTATGGTTTTAGCCGGAATCCATGGTGCGACTTATACAAGGATCTACGTGATTTTAAATAAATGATTGACCCGCATGGGCTGTACCGCTTGAATCCCGTCCATGAAAAAATCAATAGCTCTAATTCTCTCTCTTGCTGCACTTTCACTGACTTCCTGTGGTGGTGCTATGCCACAAATGTTTTGGGATGATGGTGATGAAAAATCCCCTCGCAGTAGCAGCGTCATAGAGAAAGGTGCTGAAAAACGTGCCCCATTGGATATTCCTCCCGACTTACGGGCTGAAATGGAACTGCCCGCCGCAAATGAGGTGGCAACACATGCAGACAATAAGCTGTTGCCTAAAGCTTATGCTAAGGCTGTAGCAGGTAAGCATGTCTCGTTGGATGCGCGTGTTTATCCAGCTACAGCAGACAAGGTGTTCTCTGCCGTTGTTGATGCAATGACATCGCTAAACTTTCCAGTGAGCTCAGTAGACTCGCGCAGTGGTATCATTACAACAGATTGGGTTCGTAAGGGTTCAAACTCTTCGAGTGTCGCTACAGTTTTAGGTGGCATTGTAGGGGTAGGCGGAAGCAATATGGTACAGCACCGTTATGTTGTACGCGTATTTCGTATGAAGAGTGGTGAAAAGGTGTCGACTAAGCTAGAGATTCGTGTGTTATTGCAAGAGTTTATTGCAAAACATTGGGTAAACAAACCACCGAAGCGTAAGGTTACATTAGAGTTGTTTAGTTCAATTGAGGAGCAGTTAACGCGGATGCAAGCGAATGCTCCACTGGCGGAAGAGCAGCAATTACATTGAGTTCTATAGATGGCTCATTTGTTCATCATTAACTGTTGTAAGGCCAGTTCCACGTCGCTTTGGCGCATTAAAGACTCTCCAATCAGGAATCCATAAACACCATTTTCATTCATAAGTTGAATATCACTTTGATTAAAGATACCAGATTCGGTGATGATCGTTTTATCATCACTAATTTGATTCAGCAATTCGATAGTTGTTTGTAACGTTATTTCAAAATTGTGCAGATTGCGGTTGTTGATGCCCATGAGCTGAGTGTTGAGTAGCAATGCGCGCTCTAACTCTGCTGCGTTATGCACTTCCGGTAGCACTGAAAGCCCTATCTCATGCGCGCATGCCGTTAACTCGGATGTCTGTACATCATCCAACATGGCTAGAATGATCAGGATAGCATCAGCACCCATGGCTTTGGCTTCAATGATTTGATACGGCTCAAGCATAAAGTCTTTGCGCAGAATGGGTAGATCAACAGCTTTGCGAATTACAGTGACATAAGCATCGTCGCCCTGGAAATATTTCACATCGGTAAGTACGGATAGGCAGCTTGCCCCACCAGCCTCATACGATTTGGCAATGGCGACCGGATCAAAATCTGCTCGAATAATTCCTTTTGACGGACTGGCCTTTTTAACTTCAGCAATGACAGCGTTTTGTTTGCTGGAGATCCTGTTTGTTAATGCCCCAGCAAAGTCCAAAGGGGTGGCTTGCTTAGCCAATGTCAGTAATTCAGCTTCAGAGCGTCGTGCCTTACAGCTGGCAACCCACTCACGTTTATATGCAGCGATTTCATTTAAAATTGAGCTCATGAGCTTTCACCGGCCGCGCCTGCGCATCCATGCGCCTGCGGCATTTGTGCATCCTGCACGTCACAGAGGACGCTAAGGTACGCAAAGTTTAAATCAGAAATCATTGACCATCCTTTTGATGCCATGTCGTAATTGGCTAACATTAAAATTTATGAGTAACCCCAAACGCTTATCCGCTAATTTAAGGTAGGAGAGTAGTTGGGCTTCATGCACGGGCAATAGCCGTTCGACTACTTTCAATTCCACAATAATCCTATTTTCGATTAATATATCAATGCGGTATGAACAATCATCGCTGCATCCAAGACCTTTCGATTTAATACATTGATTTGTTGCGCTTCATTATCGCTTTGATTGGAAGGCATGCGATCTCGTTAATGCATGTAGAAAAAAGACAAAAAAGAAACCTTCTTGCCTTTTTTTCTTTGCGAAACTTGGCGTCCTTTGCGGTTCAAGTAGAAGCCTGTTGTGTGAAATTAATCAGTGCATCGAGTGTCTGTTGCACTTTTCCGGAGTCTAAGGCGTGAGCTGCGAAAGAGATGCCTTCGCCTATGCCATTGACCTTACCTGCAACCCATAGCGCTGCGGCGGCATTGAGCAACACGATGTCGCGCCCGGCTCCGGGCTGACCGGCAAAGATGTGTTTGAGAATTTCAGCGTTGGTAGCGGCATCATCACCGCCCAATGCTTCTGGCGTGGCATATGGCATGCCGAATGCGGCAGGATCGATTTCAAAGTGAATGGGGGCTTGCCCAGCCTGAATAAGGATGGCATCGGTGATGTCAGTTGTGGTGATTTCATCCAAACCATCGCGGCCGTGTACAATCAGAGCGCGTTTGCTGCCGAGCTGAAGCAGTGCGTTGGCGACCAGGTCCAGTTTCTCTTTGCTGTAGACTCCCAATACTTGGTAATCAGCACCGGCAGGATTGGTTAGGGGGCCGAGAATATTGAATATGGTACGTATGCCTAACTCACGGCGAACAGGGCCTGCATGACGCATGGCCGGGTGAAGGTGTTGGGCAAAGAGAAAGCCAATGCCCGTTGTATCAATGCAATCAGCGACTTGCTTAGGCGTTATATCCAGCTTAACGCCGAGAGCTTCTAAGACATCAGCAGCACCCGATTTGGAGGACATGGCACGATTGCCATGTTTGGCGACCGGCAGGCCGCAAGCCGCAACTACGATAGAGACAGCTGTAGAGATGTTAAATGTTTTTGCACCATCGCCGCCAGTGCCACAGGTATCAATAAGGCCAGTTGCTTTAGGGCTGATTCTGGTCGAGGCAGCACGCATTGCTTTGGCTGCGCCGGCAATAATATCGGCGCTCTCTCCACGGATAGATAGTCCCATCAAGATTGCAGAAATTTGAGAGGGGCTGACTTCTCCTTTCATGATAGAGCCAAATACAGCCTCTGTTGCTTCGCCTGTAATTGCATTGCCCAGCAGCAAATCCCTGATCATTTGAATCACGTGTTCGCTCATTGCATGCCCCTTTTTTGAACCGCAGAGTAGCGCGGAGTAAAGTCTAAAGAGCGTTGAGAATTGAGCGCTGAATGATCAGCCGATTCTCTATTAAAAAAAAACTCTGCGTCACTCTGCGGTGCAATACTCATACTTTGATTTCCAGGAAACTTTTTAGCATCTGATGGCCATGTTCTGTCAGAATAGATTCAGGGTGAAATTGCAGCCCAAAGGTTGGGTGCTCACGATGCCTTAATCCCATCAGTTCTCCTTCGTCTGTCCAAGCCGTGCGCTCAAGGCAATCAGGCAGTGGCTCGGGCACGATTAATGAATGATAGCGTGTGGCAGTGAAAGGTGATGGTAAATCTGCAAAGACACCAGTCCCATCATGATGAATTAAGCTGGTTTTGCCATGCATCAAACGCGGTGCACGAATGACCTGGCCGCCAAATACTGCCGAAATAGATTGATGACCAAGGCAGACACCAAGAATAGGGATTTGGCCAGAAAACTGACTTATCACCTGCATCGAAATGCCTGCCTCAAAAGGTGTGCGCGGGCCGGGGGAGATCAAAATATTGTCAGGCTGCATATCTGCAATTTCATCTAGGGTGATTTTATCGTTACGGAAGATTTGAGGCGTTTCTCCCAGCTCACCTAAATATTGGACCAGATTGAAGGTGAATGAGTCGTAGTTATCAATGACCAAAATCATGATGTTTTTCCTTGGGCTTGTGCTTCAGCCAGAGCTACTGCGCGAAACATCGCTGTGGCTTTGTTGACGCACTCCTGATGTTCTTTTTCAGGTATGGAGTCTGCCACAATACCGGCACCAGCTTGAATATGTACCTGCCCATCGTGAATGACAGCCGTGCGAATGGCGATAGCTGTGTCCATGCGCTGACCGCCAAAGCCGATATAGCCGACAGTGCCAGCGTAGGGGCCGCGAGCAACAGGCTCCAGTTCATGAATGATTTCCATCGCACGCACTTTGGGTGCACCGGATACTGTGCCGGCGGGGAAGGTTGCGGCCAATAGATCCAGTGAATCGGAATCTGGCTGCAGGTTACCCTCAACCTGTGAAACGATGTGCATAACATGGGAATAGCGTTCGATCATCATCGATTCAGTGAGTTTAACGCTGCCATATTGGCATACGCGGCCCAAATCATTACGGCCCAAATCGACCAGCATGACGTGTTCGGCCAACTCCTTGGCATCAGCCAGTAGGTCTTCTTCCAGCGCTCTGTCTTCTTCGACAGTTTTTCCGCGTGGACGGGTGCCGGCAATGGGGCGAACCACGGCTTTATCCATTTCACGGCGCACTAGAATTTCAGGTGACGAACCAACCAGAATGGTCTCTCCAACATGCAGATAGAACAGGTAGGGGGATGGGTTGATATGGCGAACTGCGCGGTAGATATCAAAAGGAGCGCAGCTCAGCGGTTTTGAGAAACGCTGGCTTAGAACCACCTGAAAAATATCACCGGAGAGAATATATTCGCGTGCTTTACATACCGCCGCTTCATAATCGGCCTGCGTCGTTTGAGCTATGGGTGCATCGGTTAAGGTGGTATCGGCATCCAGGTTTAGTACTTTGGCCATTTCACCTTCAGACAGGCTGGCTTCCATACTGTTCAATACATCTTCGGCTTCCTGTTGCTGATCGGATGGCAGGCGTACACAACAGGTCAATGTGCCTTTAAGGTTATCGAACACCATAAAACGGTCGACCAGCAGAAATGCCGATTCGGGTGCGTTGACTGGATCAGGCAGATCGGCCGGGATATCCTCGAAATGGGATACCAGCTGGTAACCAAAGTAGCCAACTGCACCACCGGCAAAGGGGAGGTCATCGGCGGCAATATAATCCTGTGTAATAATGTACTCACGCAGCCAGTCCAGAATGCCGCCATCAAAGGTCTCTTCGTGGCCATCACGAAAGTGCAGGGCTGTTTGTGACCCATTGGCTGTAGCACGGCAAGCGGGGCTGATGCCCAAAATACTGTAGCGGCCCCACTGTTCACCGCCTTCGGCAGATTCAAACATAAAGCAGTCGCCGCGATTGACCAGGCGGGCAAACACTGCTGGCGGAGTAAGGCAATCTGCCGACAGGGTACGGCGAAATAGCTGTACCCTGTTGTGAGTGGCGGGAGTGTGGGGTGAAGTATTTGATGAACTCATGTTGACAATATTATCCTACTATGGCGAAATGCGCCGCCTTCGGGACAGGCAATGAAGCCTTCGCCAAAGTCACGGGGCCATAGCTCAGCTGGGAGAGCGCTACGCTGGCAGCGTAGAGGTCGACGGTTCGATCCCGTCTGGCTCCACCATTTATTAAACCGGACCTCATGTGTCCGGTTTTTTTATGCTCGCAAGTTTCACGGAGCTTGTTTTTGCGTCTAATATTGGCCTGAATATTCATTGTAGCGAAGGGTATCTCCTCGAATAGGCCTGTCTATCTCTAATCTAGCCCGGATAATTCATGAATCGCAGTGATGATCGCGCTGCGGCTTTGGTTGCAGTGGATTCCGAAGCAAAAGTGCGTAGCGATGCATACGGATAATTGACAAGGTGAATGCATTTTTATGTAGAGCGGGTGGCCTGGGGCATGAGGAATTTGTTGCGGGCAAAGGAACAAGTGAGGGTGCGGCGCTGTTTATGAATAGTTCGGGCTATGTTCCTCATGCAAGGAATGTGATTGAATGGGGCGCTAATGAACCCTTTATTTTATCGTGAAACGCAGCTAGCCGATGGGCCTTTAGTATTGAGTCATGCTATGCCGCATAGCCAGAGTGTAGCGCTGGGTATCTTTATCGATGTTGGTAGTCGAGATGAAGTGCAGCGTCTGTCTGGTATTACGCATGCTTTGGAGCATATGCTGTTTAAGGGCACCAGCCAGCTTGATGTACATCAGTTAGCAGAAAAACTGGATGATTTGGGTGGCAATGCTAATGCATACACCTCTCGAGAACGCACCTGTTTTCATCTGCATGTTTTGCATGAGAATTGGCGCGAGGCTTTGGATATTCTCATGCAAATGGTGCGTGAACCCGCTTTGCCACAAGCTGAATGGGAACGTGAGCGTGAAGTGGTTTTTGCGGAAATGGCCATGGTTGAGGATACACCAGAAGAGTGGGTGATGGATCAGCATCTGGAGGCACTATTTCCAGATCATGTGCTGGGTCGCCCTGTATTGGGTACGCATGAGTCACTATCATCAATTTCAGCGACCGATTTGTCGGATTATCTGCAGCATTGGTATCGACCACCGCGTTTGTTGATTGTGGCAGCAGGCAAGATAGATCACGATGCTTTGATTACCGAAGTTGGGCGTGTTGCGTGGGGAGCTTCTTCTGAATCTGGGGCACGTTTGCCGAGCCCTTTGCTTACGTCAGGAGTGCAAGCTTTGCCACGGGCCGGTGAACAGGCTCAGATTGTTGCTTCATTTCCCGGTATCTCTGCAGCATCGAAGCAACGGCCTAGGGCATGGTTAGCCAACCAGGTACTGGGTGGTGGTATGAGCTCATGTCTGTTCCGTGAAATCAGAGAAAAACGAGGACTTGCATATAGTGTGGGCTCGCATCTTAATACATTGAGTGACACAGGTACATGGAGTATTACCTGTGGAAGCGAGCCGAACAGGGCCGCAGAATGTGTCGATTTGTTGTCTGAGTTATTGCATAGTTTTGCAGCGCAGATTAGTGCTGATGAGGTTGAACGCTCCAAGCGTCAGCTGCAGGTGCAGTTTCGTATGGGATTGGATTCGGTGGAGGGCCAGATGCTCTATTTGGGTTCGCGACTGGATGAAGATAGGCTTCTTTCACCCATGCAATGGCTGGACAAGGTTCTCTCTGTGGATGTAGAAGAGGTGCGTTTGTGGGCTTCAACGCAGTTTGCAGCGCCTGCATTGTGGAGTGTGGCAGCACCAGAGCAGGCACTTACCCAGATTTGTGATAAAATTCGTCCATGTTAGGTAGAAAATGATTAAGATGATTAAAGAAGATATTTGTACGGCTTTTGACCGTGATCCTGCGGCACGCTCCTCATGGGAGGTGCTGACCTGCTATCCTGGACTGCATGCTATCTGGATGTTTCGTGTGGCAAACGTGTTATGGCGCAATGGCTGGCGTTGGTTGGCTCGTTTTGTGATGCATTTGGCGCGCTGGTTTACCGGTATTGAAATTCATCCCGGCGCAACGATTGGGTGCCGATTCTTTATTGATCACGGTATGGGCATCGTGATTGGGGAGACGACTGAGATTGGTGATGATGTCACTCTCTATCATGGTGTGACGCTGGGTGGTACAACTTGGGAAAAGAAAAAGCGCCATCCAACCTTGCAAGATGGCGTGATTGTTGGTGCTGGTGCGAAAGTACTCGGTGCAATCACCATTGGAGAGCAGTCACGCATTGGAGCCAATTCCGTAGTGTTTCGGGATGTGCCTGAGCATTCAACCGTGGTGGGTATACCAGGTACTGTGGTGGCAACCACCGAATCATTGATTCAAGATGGTAAAATTAATCTGGATCATCATCTGTTGGCCAACCCGGTATCTGAAGCTTTGGGTCATGTGTTGAAAATGATTGATGATGTGAATGCGCGTATTGATACTTTTCATCCAAAACCCGAAGGCAAACAGGCCGAAGCGGTGGATGAGCTGAATAAAGACCGCATGTCTGAGCAGGAGAAGCTGGAACGCTTTTTAGGCGGCGGAATCTAAGTTATTTTGCTGCGTCTTTGTCTATTTCGGGTGGCCGGTTTTTTTGATCAAACTCACTTGCCAAGCGATAGATCTGCTTTAAATCCTCTTCGTTAATATCGATGAACGAATCCATCTGTTGAAGAGCAGATTCAATGCCCTGATGTGAAAGCATGGTTTGTGGAGCTTCTGAAATAGGTGTAATCAATTCTGCCTTAGTAAGGCTTGCAGGATATCTGCGCCATTTGAAACTATAATTAAAAATTACAGCGATGAAGAAAATCACCAGTAGATTAATCAAGATAGGCGTAATGATGTATTGGAAGCCCAATGCCGTTACAGCGGGTCCACTGACTACGGCGGCCAGTGCTGTGGCTCCAGCTGGTGGATGCAGGCATTTAAGATAATACATGGCTGTAATCGAGATACCAACGGCAGCGGCAGCCGCCACAATAGTCTCGGGAATGAGATGAGCGCAAGCTACACCAATAAATGCAGCTAACAGGTTTCCACCGAATAGTGGCCAGGGCTGTGAAAGCGGACTATGAGGAACTGCGAACAACAACACTGCCGCCGCGCCCATTGAGGCTACAATAAAAAAAGCATGTTCACCAAGTATCATCTGACTGATGTTATAGATTGCATAAATCGCCAAAAAGGCACCAATACCGGATATAAGTTTCTCGGTATGACTGGCCGGTGTGGCTTTTATGTGAATAAGATCAGAGAAAGGTGGTAAGCTCATGTGCCATTGTACTTTAATTTTCCAACTTTTTAAATATTGCAGGTTTCTGCCTCATGAGAAGAGCTGCTTGTATAAATAAAAACAGGGCGAAATTTTCATCTCGCCCTGATTTCTTAAGCATAGTGACGATTAACGAGGTAAGATATTGTCGCCTTTACCAGCATCATCAGGAGCATCTTTACTGTTGATAAGTACAGTAATAGCACCACGTAAAGCAGCACTCATGGTGTGATCCACAATCGCATTCGCTGTTGTTTTTCCTTTTGGAGAAACGATGTCCAGAGCTGCAGCGGATGCAACTGCAATGCCATATGTCTGCATATCATACAGTACATTCTTAGGGCTACCGCCTGGGAATACGCGATCCCAAATTGCAGCAATAGGGTGAGCCGCAATTGGCATGTTGATGTTGGCA